>JAFDVS010000066.1:246-52668 GCA_018268935.1 Acidobacteriota bacterium
TCACGTCAAAGGCGCCTTCACCGGAGCCATGGCCACTCGCAAAGGCTACTTCGTGGAGGCCAACCGCGGGACCATCTTCTTCGACGAAATCGGAACCATCGGCATTGAAACACAAGCCAAGCTCCTGCGCGTGATGCAGGAAAAGGAATTCATGCCGCTCGGCTCCGGCGAAACCGTCAAGGTCGATGTGCGCATCCTCGCCGCCACCAACGCCGAACTGAAAAAGATGGTCGACGAAGATAAATTCCGCGCCGATCTCTACTACCGCCTCAACGTCATCAACATCCAGCTTCCGCCCCTGCGCGAGCGCCGCGAGGATATCCCCGCGCTGGCCGAGCATTTCTTCGACAAATACTGCCAGGAAAACGAAAAATTCCTCGGCTCGGACGGCCGCGCGCAGTTGCGCTTCGACAACGAAGCGTTACGCATCCTGATGGATTACACTTGGCCCGGCAACGTGCGCGAGCTGGAGAACGTGGTGGAGCGCGCCGTCGTGCTCGCAACCAGTTCCCTCGCCTCCGCCGACGTGCTGCCCGATCATGTCCTGCACAGCCAGGGCATGCGCCTCCGCCAGGACGAATCGTCACCCCTGCCCCCCGATGCCTCGCTATTCGAAATCGTCGCCGATTACGAACGCCGCAAGATCATCGAAACGTTGGAAACCTGCAAGTGGAGCCAGACGGAGGCAGCCGAAATCTTCCGCATCCCGCTCTCCACGCTGAATCAGAAAATTAAGCGCCTCAACATCGACGTAAAGAAACTCGCCGAACGCGCCCGGGCCGAGCGCGCCGCAGGGTAACGCTTATTCTCTGTTTCCCTCTTCGAGGTCCGAAAGTCGGCGCTAATGAGCCTCTGCAATCCGGGCGAGCGCTCGAATATTCTGTGCGTCCTGATCGCGCTCTTCTTTGGCGGAACGCGCATGTTCGTTTAGAAGACGCGCCTGTTCAATCAACCCTTCGATGTCCGCGTTGCGCGTCTTGGCGTCTTCCAAGAGCATGGCGATATGTTCCGCCTCGCTCTCCTGCCGGTTGGCGACGCGGGCGAGAATTGCTTCGATGCGCTCAAAACGTGCTTCCACTTCGGGGTTCATTGCGGGATTCCTTCCCAACTAACGGGGCGCTCTCTACGTTTCAGCATATCATCTGTCGGCGCCGCTAACTCTGAGAACTACGGGGCGGGAGTGGACAGCAGGTCGAAACGCCGGCCGTCAGGGTATCGCTGTCCACCGGCCCAGTTGGCGAACTTGGCATCATCCAATCGGAATCTGGGCTCGTCGATCCCCAAAGTCTCGAAGCGTCCGAACAATCCAGATCTGTTCCTGTCAAATGTGCAATTCGGTGCAATGCCGGAGCGCTGTTCGGAAGAACAGGTTACCCCCATTTCAGAAGGTCGACCAATACAGGGAGCTGATTCCTGCTCGCGAGAAGTCCCACTGCTTCACAAGGCGGCCGCGCCAGTCCTTTCGCACGCTTCAATGCGGCCGACAGCAGTTCGGGGTTCTCTCCCACCTGCTTCGCCGCGCCCTTCAGGGCGATCCCCAGAGCGCCAAGTGAATTCCAATTCGATGTCTTGTCCATGGCATCCATGATCGCGTGGGCCAGTTTGACGGCATCGCCACGCGTGAGTCTTCCCGCAAGAGCCGCAACCCCAGCACCGCCCCTGTCCAGATCGTCGGCGAGAATACCAGCTACCATGCGGTGCGCCATCCGATTGGCTTCGGATGGATCAATCACATCGACAAACGGGCGTAATGCCTCGATGATTCCCGCAAGCCTCCAAGCCAACGTTGTCTCACCATCCATTTCTGAAATGATTCCTCGCACCGCGCTACGGAGCAGTTGGGCGTCGGCATCCCCCTTGGACACCAAGATTGCCGCATTGATCGGGTCAACGAAGTTCTCTCCCGCGCGCACAGCAATGTGTATGCCTCGGCTAGTTCGTTTGCGGCCA
This sequence comes from Acidobacteriota bacterium, assembly GCA_018268935.1. Classification (GTDB taxonomy): domain Bacteria; phylum Acidobacteriota; class Terriglobia; order Bryobacterales; family Bryobacteraceae; genus CADEFT01. Next base: position 2,197 of record JAFDVS010000066.1, read on the forward strand.
ACCGAGTTGTATCTGCATCGAGAAGTGGCATCACTACGGGAACAAGCTCAGCCAAGAGCCGCGCTTCGTATGGATACGCACCTCTGTCCAATAACTCATCGAAACGTCGCAGCGGTTTCGGAAGCTTGCGCCTAGAGGCGCCTAGTTGATCTACAAGCCGACGTACCTGATTCCGCCACGGCACGCCGGGGGCCACGGTCCCAATCTGGCATTCCACCCATATCAACAAAGATGGGCAGCCAGGCCTTCGTTTGCACAAGTTGCCTCGCCACACCAAGTTTGAGCAAGGTAGACTTGCCTACTCCGGATGGACCTTCAATGAAGAGGAGCGAATGCGACTGGGCAGCCTTGGTCAGTGCATGGATCAACGGCGCGCGTCCAACGAGACAGTGGTCGAGGTTATCCACTTTGGCAGAAAATATGACCGACGAATCGGGGGCCTGTGGAAATTGAAACGCCTTCGGGTTCAATAAATGGGACCGCCGGCGTGCGGCTACCCAAGTTGAAATCGCCGTGACGATTGTGGCGACTGCCCCCAAGCTTCCAAGTATCGCGGATGGCTCCATTTCATGGGACACAGCTCTCATTGCCTCGACGGTAGTCTGGACAATCTCTCTCCCAGACAAGTGTATGTAAGGTTTTTAAAAAAAGACTCCCGCCTATTTTTTCCGCGCCAACGTCAGCCCATCCCCAATCGGCAGCATCATCTGATCCACCCGCCCATCATTCCGCATCGCTGCGTTAAACGCACGAATCGCCACCGTATCCTCATCCTGAACCGCCGCATCAATCACCCGCCCATGCCACAGCACATTATCCACGCCAATCAGCCCGCCCGGCCGCAGCAACTGCAACGCCCGCTCGTAGTACGCCCCATAGTTCGCCTTATCCGCATCAATAAACGCAAAGTCGAACGTACCCGCCTGCCCCGCCGCCAGCAGCGAATCCAGCGTTTCCACCGCCGGGCGCAGATGGAGCCGAATCTTGTGTTCCACCCCCGCTTCCTTCCAATACCGCCGCGCCACACTGGTCCACTTCTCGCTCACATCACAAGCGATCAACTCCCCATCGTCCGGCAGCGCCCGGGCCACACTGATCGACGAATACCCCGTAAACACACCCACCTCCAACGCGCGTCGCGCACCCATCAGGCGCACCAGCATGCCCATGAACAAACCCTGCTCCACGGTGATCTGCATGCGAGCCAGCGGATCGCGCGCAGTCTCCTCCCGCAGGCGAGTCAGATACTCGGGCTCCGGCGCGGCCACGGATCGAATATACGCCAGCAGCGCGTCGTCAACATGGATGTGTTGGAAGGACATGGTCCTTCCATTTTACTTATGCGGCGCTACCTTCTCCGTCATCGTGTCCAGATCCATCCACTTCACCATCAACTCGCCCTTGTCCACGCGCTCCTTGATCATCGGACGGGCAAGAAACTCGTTGAAACGCGCCTCGCGCTCACCCACGGCAGCGGTCAGCTTCGGAAACAGCTTGCTTTTTTCCGGATCCGCCGCCGTCTTCTCCGCCGCGCAATCGGTGTGCGTGGTGAACACCACCACCTTCACGCCGTTGCCTACAGCGAGTTCCAGCATCTCCTCTTCCTTCTCCGATAACACGGAGCCCGCCAGGCGCAGCACGTAGTAATACCGCCGCGTGTCGCCCGCAATCTCATTCGTATCCAATCGCCCATCCATGCACGCCACCATCGCCATCACCGGATGCCGCGAAGTCCGCGGAAACGTAGAGCGGACAGACGCCGCCATGTGATTCTGATCGAGAAACCGCTGCCAGATCTGCGGCGGTGTGGATTCATGGTGCTCCAGGTCATACTCCGGCAGATGATCCTGCAGCCGGTAGCCGATATTGATCATCGCCCCACCCAGCACGAATTCGATTCGCTGTCCCCACATCACTGCAATGAAGACGAAAAGTAAGGCGAGGATCCCGATCCAAAGATAAAGCTTCTTCATATGAGTAGTTACGAGACCTCCTATTTCAATACATTAGCGCCAATCGCATACACTAGGAGTATCCCCCTCCGAAACCTATGAGTGAACCATCGACAGAGCGCCGCAGGCAGTACCCGTTTCATCAGATTGAGCCGAAGTGGCAACAGTATTGGGAAGAGCACAAAACCTATCGCATGCCGAACCCCGGCGAGCACGGCTTCGATCCATCGAAGCCCAAGTATTACGTGCTCGACATGTTCCCCTACCCCAGCGGCGACGGCCTTCACGTCGGCCACCCCGAAGGCTACACGGCTACCGACATCGTCTCGCGCTACCGCCGCAAACAGGGCTGGAACGTCCTCCATCCCATGGGTTGGGACGCCTTCGGCCTACCCGCCGAACAGTACGCCATCAAGACCGGCCAGCATCCCAGCATCACCACCGGCCGCAACGTGAACCGTTTTCGCTCGCAGTTGAAACGCCTCGGTTTCTGCTATGACTGGGATCGCGAAATCAACACCACCGATCCCGAATACTACCGCTGGACGCAGTGGATCTTTTTGCAGATCTACAACTCCTATTTCGACGAATCCACCAAAACCGCGCGCCCGGTTTCCGAACTCGAAGCGCAAGGCCTCTCGCGCGAAGAGATCGACGCGCGCCGCCTCGCCTACGTCGCCGAAGTGCAGGTCAATTGGTGCCCCGGCCTCGGCACCGTGCTCGCCAACGAAGAAGTGGTCGACGGCAAAAGCGAAGTCGGCGGCTTCCCCGTGGAGCGGCGTCCGCTGCGCCAATGGATGCTGCGCATCACCGCCTACGGCGATCGCCTCGGCGACGAACTCGAAGACCTCGATTGGCCCGAAGGCATCAAGCGCCATCAGCGCGAATGGATCGGACGCTCCGAAGGCGCCGAAGTAAAGTTCTCGATCGACGGCCGCGACGATTCCATTACCGTCTTCACCACTCGCCCCGACACTCTGTTCGGCGCCACCTACATGGTGTTGGCCCCCGAACATGCCCTCGTCGACTCGATCACCACGCCGGATCAAAAAGCAGCCGTCGAAGCCTACCGCCAGCAGGTCGCCAGCAAGTCCGACATGGAGCGCACCGCTCTCGCCAAAGTGAAAACCGGCGTCGCCACTGGCGGCTACGCCATCAATCCCGTCAATGGCGAACGCATCCCCATCTGGATCGCCGACTACGTGTTGATCAGCTACGGCACTGGCGCCATCATGGCCGTGCCCGCGCACGACGATCGCGACCACGAATTCGCCACTCAGTTCGGCTTGCCCATCCGCGAAGTGGTGCAGGCGCCCGCCGGCAATACCGAACAATGCTTCACCGGCGACGGCATCTCCATCAACTCACCGCTGATGGACGGCCTGCCCACGCAGGAAGCCAAGCGCAAGATCACCGCCTGGCTCGAAGAACGTGCTCTCGGCAGGAAGACCATCAACTACAAACTGCGCGACTGGCTCTTCGCCCGCCAGCGCTATTGGGGCGAACCGTTCCCCGTCATCTGGCGCGATGGCAAACACGAAGCACTCCCCGAAAGCGAATTACCTGTCATCCCGCCGCCACTCGAAGATTACAAACCCAGCGGCACCGCCGAGGCGCCGCTCAGCAAAGCCACTGACTGGGTCCGCTACTCCGATCACGCCCAGCGCGAAACCAACACCATGCCGCAGTGGGCCGGCTCCTGCTGGTATTACCTCCGCTTCACCGATGCTCGCAACAACTCGCGCTTCGCTGGTGAAGACGCCGAGCGCTACTGGATGGGCCACAACCACAAGCCCGGCGGCGTCGATCTCTACGTGGGCGGCACCGAACACGCCGTGCTCCACCTGCTCTATGCCCGCTTCTGGCACAAGGTGCTCTACGACCTGGGCTACGTCTCCACGCCGGAGCCTTTTCAGAAGCTCGTCAACCAGGGCCTGATCCTCGGCGAAGATGGCCAGAAGATGTCGAAGTCGCGCGGCAACGTCATCAACCCCGATCACGTCATCGCCGAATACGGCGCCGATTCCCTCCGCCTGTTTGAAATGTTCATGGGCCCGCTGGAACAGGTGAAGCCCTGGAGCACCAAAGGCGTCGAAGGCGTCTACCGCTTCCTCGGGCGCGTCTGGCGTTTGTTCATGGAGTCCGCTGACGAAGGCGACACCTACACCCTCTCACCGAAGGTGCAGGACGCCAACGCCCCCATGCCACTGCTCAAGGTGCTGCACGAAACCATTCGCAAGGTCGGCGCCGACGTCGAAGCCATGGCCTTCAACACCGCCATCTCGCAAATGATGATCTGCACCAACGAGCTCACCTCGGCCGAAGTGCGCCCGGTGAGCGTGCTGGCCACGTTCCTCCACTTGCTCAACCCGTACGCCCCGCACCTCAGCGAAGAGCTCTACAGCCTGCTGCACGCAAATTTCCCGTCCCTGCCCGCGGGTCCGTTGTCCGAATTGCCCTGGCCGAAGTTCGAAGAAAAGTACCTCATCGAAGACACCATCGAGGTGGTCCTCCAGGTCAACGGCAAAGTGCGCGGCAAGCTCGAAGTGCCCGCCAACATGGACGCCGAAGCACTCAAAGCCCTCGCGCTTTCGAGTGATCGCACCCAGGAACACATCGCCGGCAAGGAAGTCCGCAACGTCATCGTCGTCCCCAAGCGCCTGGTGAACATCGTCGTCAAGTAAGGAGGGGGCTTCCCTCCGCTTGATATATCATCTATACTTTCCCCCATAGGCTACTTCCGAGTTTGCTGAAAGGGGCAAGTATGAACGGGGTTATCGTCGCGGCGTGTCTGTTCGCCGCATCTCTCTTCGCGCAGGAATTCCGCGCTACCTTGAGCGGCCGCATCACCGACGCACAAGACGCCGTCGTGGCAGGGGTCAAACTGACGGTCATTCAAGTGGAGACGGGAGCCAAGTTCGAAGCCGTCTCCGGGGCGGATGGGCTCTTCGCTGTCCCATTCCTTCCGCCCTCCACCTACCGCGTCATCGCAGAAGCACAGGGCTTCAAACGCTATCAGCGCGAAAACGTCATCATGGGCGCCAATGAGCGCATCGGGCTCGATATCCAGATGGAAGTGGGCGCGGTCACCGAAACGGTGAACATCACCGCCGAGGCGCCCATCCTGCAAACCGCCACGGCGTCCAGCGGACAGGTGATCAACACACGCCAGATCGAAAGCATGCCGGTCTCCGGGCGCACGCCACTCGCGCTCGCGCAGCTTGCGTTTGGCGTCACACCAAACACCGATCCGCGTTTCACCCGGCCTTTCGACAACGCAGGCCCGTCCGGGTTTTCGATGGGAGGAGCGCCCGCGCAAGGCAACGAATTGCTGATCGACGGCGCGCCCGATACCACCGGGAACCTGCGTGTCGCCTATAACCCGCCCATGGATGCCGTGGCCGAAGTGAAGGCCGAAAGCTTTCAGGCCGACGCAGCCTACGGCCACACCGGCGGCGGCACCGTCAACGTCATCCTCAAGAGCGGCACCAACAACTGGCACGGCTCGCTCTACGAGTTCAACCAGAACTCCGCCTTCAACGCCACACCGTTTTTCACCAACAAGGCCGGCTCAAAAAAGCCCATCAGCCGCTTCAATCAGTACGGCGGCTCCGTCTCCGGTCCTGTCACCATCCCCAAAGTCTTCAACGGCCGTGACAAGCTGTTCTTCTTCTTTTCCTATGAGGGCCTGCGCGACGCCTTGCCCGCCCCCTCCACCAGCACCGTGCCTACGCCTGCACAGCGCGGCGGCGACTTCAGCGCCCTGCTTCCCTTCGGCCCCAGCTACGCCGTCTACGATCCGGCCACCGGCGTCCAGGAAGGCACCCGCGTCCGCCGCACCCCCTTCGCCAACAACATCATTCCCGCTAACCGCCTCTCCCCCATCGCCAAAAACTACCTCCAGTTCTACCCCGATCCCAATCAGCCCGGACGCGCCAACGGCCAGGACAACTACCTCTCCAACACCAACGGCGAAATCAACAGCTTCTACAACTACCTCGGCCGCCTCGACTTCAACCTCTCCGAAAAACACAAGTTTTTCTTCAACGCCCGCCATAATTTCCGCAAGGGCAGCGGCGGCAACGGACTTGGCAAATCGCTCGAAGACAATCCCACCGCCACCAACGCGCTTCGCCGCATCAATTGGGGCTTCATGCTCGACGATGTGTACACTCTTTCCCCTTCGCTCATCATGAACACACGCCTCAACTGGACCCGCTTCTCTGAGCCTCGCGTCAATTTCTCCGAAGGCTTCGATTCCACCTCACTCGGCTTCCCTGCCTCGCTCGCAGCGGCTTCTCCCCGCAAGGTCATCCCCCGCATCCGCTTCAATGCCTACACGGGCATCGGCGACACCGGCGGCACCGTCTTCCCCTTCGACATCTTCCAGATCTTTGAAAGCTTCACCAAAATCGCCGGCAAACACACCTTGAAGTTCGGCTTCGATCTCCGCGAGTTCCGCGAGTCCAACTTCGACTATGGCTACTCCAACGGCGACTTCATGTTCGGAAGCAACTGGACCGTTGGCCCGCTCGACAACGCCGCAGCCGCGCCCATTGGCCAGGACCTCGCCACTTTCCTGCTGGGTCTGCCCACCGCCGGAGCCTTCGACATCAACGCCGCCCGCACCAACACCAATCGCTACTACGCCGCCTTCCTCCAGGATGATTTCCGCGTGCGTCCCAATCTCACACTCAACATCGGGCTGCGCTACGAAGCCGAAACACCCACTGTCGAACGCTATGACCGCTCCGTCAACGGCTTCGATGGCGCCACCGCAAATCCCATCTCCGCCGCCGCTACCGCCGCCTACGCCCGCAACCCCATCACAGAAATCCCCGCCGGCCAATTCAAAGTCAACGGTGGACTCACCTTCGCCGGCGGCAATCGCCGCGGCATCTACGAAACACCGAAGGCCAATTTCTCCCCGCGCTTCGGCTTCGCCTGGACGCCGGGCTTCGGTGGGGGCAAGAACGTCATCCGCGGCGGCATCGGTCTCTACTACTTCAACTTCGGCATCGCCGGCAACAACAACCCCGGCTTCAGCCAGCAGACTCCGTTCGTTGCCTCGCTCGATGGTTTCCTCACGCCATCTTCCACGCTCGCCAATCCGTTCCCCACGGGCGTACAGCAGCCCACCGGATCACGTCTCGGCTTGGGCACCTTCCTCGGACGCAGCCTCACCTATTTCAATGAAGCACCCGCGTATCCGTATTCGGCACGCTGGCAGATCTCCATCCAGCGCGAACTGTCCCGCAACAGCGTCCTCGAAGTCGGCTACATGGCCAACAAGGCCGTGAAGCTCGCCGTCGATCATCAATTGAACTGGGTGCCGCTCGAACTGCTCAGCCGCTCCCTCAACCGCGATCAACCGGTGATCAACCGCATGACCGCAAATGTTGCCAACCCCTACGCGGGCCTGATCCCGGGCACAGGCCTCAACGGATCCCTCATCGCACTGAACCAACTGGTCCGCCCCTATTCGCAATTCACCGGCGTCACAGCGCAATCCCGGTCCGACGGCCAGTCCCACTTCCATGCCATGCAGGTGCGCTACGAAAAACGCTTCTCACAAGGCTTCCAGATGCTCGCCAATTTCCAGTGGTCGAAGCTGATAGAAAAACGCAGCCGTCTCAACGACGCTGATCCCGTCCTCGAAAAGCGCATCGCCGCCGAAGACCGTCCCTATCGCCTGGTGGTCAGCAGCAGCTACGATCTCCCCTTCGGCAAGGGAAAGCATTTTCTCACCGCGGCGCCACGAGCCCTCGATGCCATCGCCGGCGGCTGGCAGATCAACGGCATCTACACCATCCAGCCCGGCAGCCCGCTCGGCTGGGGCAACGTCATCTACTTCGGCGGCCCGCTCAACTACGACGGTCACCGCATCGACGGCACTCTCGACACCACGCAATTCAACCGCGTCCCAGCACAACAGCTCGATTGGAATGTGCGCACCTTCCCCACTCGCTTTGCCAATCTCCGCGCCGACAGCGTCAATCAGCTCGATTTCTCCATCATCAAAGCATTCCACATCACGGAAAAGGTCCACATGACCTACCGCTGTGAGTTCTTCAACTCCACCAATCGCCCCATCTTCTCCGGCCCGAATCTGGCCCCAACCAACAGCAACTTCGGCATCATCACCAATCAGGCCAACCAGCCGCGCCGCATTCAGATGGCGTTACGGCTGGTTTTCTGACCAAACACAAAAAGAGGGCAGGCCATCCATGGAGTGACCTGCCCCTTTTGCAGACTTTCTTCAGCCTCCAGCTTCACGCGAACACTGGGGCAGACCATCGTATTTTGTGGTCTGCCACGGCCGAAGGCCGCGCTGACAGCCCATTGTTTCCAGTCTCACACCCGTAGAATCCGGACCCACTGGAGGCCCTGCTGTTCTCTGTCTTCTCCCTCAATTCCCTGGCACTCGCTGTGGAGATAGCGAAAACAAATCCGGATCACTTTGGTTCACGGAAATCTTCACCCAGTGCACGTCGTTCTGCGCGAACACTTCCAGCCGCAGGAAGTTGTGAATGCGATCCGTCGGGCTGGCAGGCACTGCCACCGCGGTGCAAGGATTCGTCGGATTCGGCGGAACCGCTCCTGTGCAGGCAGGATACGTGCCCGTCATCGGCCGGTCAATCCGGTAGTAGTGCGTGTCTCCGTGAGCCAGAATCACTGGCTTGTTGTACGACACAGTGCGCGTGCGCAACGTGGAAATGAATCCTTCATAGCCAGAGATCGTATATCCCTGGCCCCCTTCCAGAAATCGCTCAAACGGATTCGCCTGGATCGCAATCACCACGCCTTTGATCGTCGCATCCGCTGCCGCCACGTCGAAGGCGCTGTTCAGCCAGGCGAGGTTCGCCGCGTTCCGCGTCGCGTATTCAGCATCCATCACCGCACGATACGGATTCGGCACCCCCGTGTCGGAGTTCGCATTCTGATACCCATTGTTGCTGCCTGGCATGTTCAGCGTCACAAACAGCACCGGGCCGTAACGCCACCGCGAATTCTCCGGGTACCCCGACTGCCGCGTCACCGTCAGCTTCGTCACGCCCAGAGTCTGATTCGTCGGGTAGAACGTCGTGCGCAGAAACGCCAGCCGCGCCAGTGGATCAAACGCCCCATTGGTGATCCGGTGGCAATCGGTCCACTCATTGTCGCCGGGAACAAAAATCGCCGGCATCAGAAACGTGTTGAGATAGTTGCGATTCTGCGTGTACACGTTGTCGTCGCATCGCGAGTTTCCCTCTTTGATGTCGCCGACATGGATCACCAGATGCACCTTCTGCTCCGCGGTCATGGTGGAGTTGATGTCCGCGATCAGCCGTTCATAAGAGAGTGCTGGATAGACCTGCACCCGGTTCGGTGGTGTCCCAGTCACCGGCCCGTACGGCGCATCGCCGATAACGGCGAAATCGAACTTGTTCGGTCCTTGGGCGAAGGTAATCGCCGTCGCCGCGAACATTGTCGCGGCATATCGAATCATTGTTTGTCGCATCACTCGAGGAAAGCCTCCTTGGCTGTGGTAAAACAACCATTCAAGACTATCGCATCCGAAAGCAGACGCGGCCAGGGTACTGGAACCCACGCCCCAGTACCCTGCCTCGATTGACAGTGACTATTTAACGGAAATCCACCACCGACGCCGACTTCACCGCCTTGTTCTCCTTCAACTGCGCCAGCAGATCCTCCGTCACCGCGGTGTCCGTTTCCACAATCGCCACGGCGATCATCGGACGATGCGGATCGGAGCTGTCCTGCCGCCCCAAGCTGAAGTTGGCGATGTTCACGTTGTTCTTGCCAAGCACCGAACCAACGTAGCCGATCACGCCCGGCACATCTTCATTCACCAGGAAGATCAGATGCCCGCCCAGCGCCGCTTCGCACACGATGCTGTCCACGCGCATCAGACGCGGCTTGTGCAGAATCACCGCGCCTTCCACCGTCGTCGTGCCGGAATCGGTCTCCACTTCCACCCGGATCGTATCGGTGAACGCCGACCGCTTGTCATGCTGCTCCGCAATGTTCCAACCGCGCTCCCCGGCAAGACCCATCGAGTTCACCAGGTTTGCCTTCGGGCTCGAACGCTGCAGCACGCCCGCCACGCCCGCGTTCCGCAGCAGCGAAGTGTTCAGCTCCGCAATGCGGCCCGTGTACGTCAGCTTCACGGTCTTCGGATTGCCCGTCGCAATGTGCGATGCGAACAGCCCCAGCCGCTCCGCCAGTTCCACGTACGGCCCCAGCGTCTTGTACACTTCCGGCGACATCGCCGGCATGTTCACCGCATTGATGGCGACACCGTTCAACAGGTAGTCCACCACCTGCTCCACAATGCGGATGCCTACGATCTCCTGCGCCTCTTCCGTCGATCCGCCAATGTGCGGCGTGGCGATCAGCCCAGCAGCCTTCAGCAGCGCGCTGTCGGCGGCAGGCGGCTCCGGATCAAACACGTCCAACCCCGCGCCGGCCACCTTGCCCGAACTCATCGCTTCGAGCAGCGCCGCTTCGTCAATCAATTCCCCGCGAGCGCAGTTCACAATGCGCACGCCGTTCTTCATCTTGGCGAAAGCATCCTTGCCCAGAATCTTCTTCGTCTCCGGCGTCAGCGACACATGCAGCGTAATGTAGTCGCTCTCGGCGTACAGCTTGTCAAGCGAAGCCAGTTCCACGCCCAGATCCGCGGCTGCCTGCGAACTGACGTACGGATCATAGGCCACAATCCGCATCTCGAACGCACGCGCCCGCTTCACCACTTCACGCCCGATGCTCCCCAGCCCGAGAATGCCCAGCGTCTTGCCGCGCAGTTCGTTGCCGAGAAACTTCTTCTTCTCCCACTTGCCGCCCGTCGTCGATGCCGTGGCTTGCGGCACCGAACGAGCCATCGCCAGCATCAGCGCCAGCGTGTGTTCGGCCACCGAAACAGCATTGCCGCCCGGCGTATTCATCACAACAACGCCGGCCGCGCTGGCCGCATCCAGGTCCACGTTATCCACACCGACGCCCGCGCGTCCCACCACGCGCAGCTTCGGCGCTTTCGCCAGCACGTCCTTTGTCACCTTCACCGCGCTACGCACAAACAGTGCATCGCAATCGGCAAGGTGTTCGGCGTATTCCTTCGGGTTGGAGACAACAACATTCCAACCCGGCTGAGCTTTGAGTTTGTCCACGCCAGCCGGGGACATGGGTTCCGCAACTACGAGTTTCATTCTCTGCTTATGCCCCCACCGTTACTTTGGGGAAGGCAGCTTCAGCGTAGATGCTCTGCACTGCTGCCACGCCCTTGCCGTAAGGCACGGCGTAGCCGTTGGCGTTGAGGATGATCTCCAGCGCGCCCACAACCGAGAACAGGTCGGCGAAGTCAAAGTAGCCGAGGTGGGCAATGCGGAAGATCTGGCCCTTCATCGAACCCTGGCCGTTGGCGATGATCATGCCGAACTCATTGCGGAAGCCCTTCACGATGACGCCCGAATCCATGCCCTGAGGAGCTTTGATCGCCGTCACCGACGCCGCCGGAGAACCGGGGCTGAATAGCTCCAGGCCCATCTCCGTCGCCGCCGCGCGCGTCGCCTTCGCCAGCAACTGCGCATTGTCGATCAGCTTGCCCATGCCCAGCTCTCTGATGTACTTCAGCGCTTCGCCCAGGCTGATGATCAGCGAAACCGCCGGTGTCCAGCTCGATTCACCATTCTGCGCCGACTTCAGTTCCTTCTTCAGATCGAAGTAGAAGTGCGGTAGGTCGCAGGTCTTCGTGAACTCCAGCGCCTTCGGGCTGATCGAAAGGAAACCCAGACCCGGAGGAATCATGAACGCCTTCTGCGATCCGCCGATCACCACATCGAGGCCCCAGCCGTCGATATCGAGAGGCATCGTGCCCAAACCGGTGATGGCGTCGATGATCAGAATGGCATCCGTCTTGCGCACCGCTTCCGCCATGCCTTTGACGTCATGCGCTGCGCCCGTCGAAGTCTCTGACGCCTGCACGAACACGCCGCGCGCATCCGGATTGGCTTGCAACGCATCAGCCACTCGCTGCGCCGAAACATTGCTGCCGTAGGGTTCTTCCAACACAACAGAGTTCAAGCCGAACGCTTTGGTCATCGCTACCCAGCGTTCGCCAAACTTTCCCGCGGTACAGACAATTACCTTATCGCCGCGGCGGAACAGGTTCGAGATCGAGGCTTCCATGGCGCCGGAGCCGGAGGAAACCAGTGGAAGCACGTCGTTCGTGGTGCCGAACACTTCCTTCAGGTCACCGAGGACTTGCCGGTAGATCTTTTGAAAGTCCTGGGTTCGGTGATGAACATCGGAGGCCATCATCGCATGCAGCGCCTTAGGCAGCAGTGGCGTAGGGCCTGGAGTCAGGAGACGTTGTTTCTTAATGTGCATGTTGTACTAAGGAAGACTAGCCGTTGGGGTATTGAATTCTCTAGAATAGCAAATCAATGGCACTACTCGAACGTTTGCAGAAGGACATGGTGGAAGCCATGAAGGCAAAGGAAGAGCTTCGCCTGGGCGCGATCCGTATGCTCAAGGCTGCGCTCATGAAGCATAAGGTGGACACCATGAAAGAACTGGATGAAGCCGAGGAGATGAAAGTCCTCAACTCCATCCTCAAACAGCGAAAAGAGGCCGCGGACATGTTCCGTAAGGGCGGCCGCGCCGAGCAGGCCGACAAGGAAGAAGCCGAGTTCGCACTCCTCGAAAGCTACATGCCCGCCGGAGCCACCGCTGAGGAAATCGAAGCTGCCATCGATGCCGCCATCGCCGAAACCGGCATCACCAGCCTCAAACAGATGGGCGTCGTCATGAAAGCCGCTCAAGCCAAGCTCACCGGCAAACGCGTCGACGGCAAAGCCATGAGCGAAAAGGTGCGGTCGAAGCTTTCATGAGGATCCTCAGCATCCACGCCCATCCCGACGACGCCGAAATCCTCGCCGGCGGCTCTCTCGCCCTGCTCACCGAACGCGGCCATCACGTCACCATCGTCACCATGACCCCCGGCGACAAGGGCTCCAACACCCTCAGCCCCGACGAAATCGCCGCCGTCCGCCGTGAGGAGGGCCGCGCCGCCGCCGCCTTGATCGGCGCCGATTACCTCTGCGCCGAGTTCCGCGACCTGGAAGTCTTCAACGACAACCCCTCCCGTAAAAAGGTCACCGAAATACTCCGCCTCACCCGCCCCGACATCGTGCTGACTTCCTCGCCCAAAGACTACCTCTGCGATCACGAGGCCACCAGTCTCCTCGTGCGTGACGCCATGTTCGGAGCCTCCGCCCCCAATTACTTGACCGATGCCGAGCGCCCCGCCAAGCCGCTCGATGGCATTCCGCACCTCTACTTCATGGACGCCATCTCCGGCCACGATCGCGAAGGCAACTCCATCCTCCCCGATTTCGTCGTCGATGTTTCCAGCAAGTTCCGCGTCAAATGGGACATGCTTGCGGCGCATGCCAGCCAGCGCGAATGGCTCCGCGCCCAGCACGGCATGGACGACTACATGATCATGATGGAAACCTGGACCAAGCTCTGCGGCCAGCGCGCAGGCCTCGAATACGGCGAAGGCTTCCGCCAGTACAAGGGCCACCCCTATCCGGAATCACCGGTGCTGCAGGAACTGCTGCAGGACCTCGTCAAAACTCCGCGCTAATTCTCACAACCAATCGGCATCCCCGGCGGAGGCTCCGGCAACCGCGGCACATTCGCCGGCTTCGGATCCTCCATCAACTTCCGGATCTGCATCTCCGCATACGCGAAGTGCGCCCGCTGCCCCGCATCCGGATTCGCTTTCTGCCCCGCCGCGAACACCCGAAGCGAATCCAACTTCTGCATGGCAATCGCACGCACCTGCGCCGATGCCCGCCCATCCAGCGCCAGCGCCATCAGTTGATGCAGCGCAATCTGATCCACCGTGCGGCCCACCTCACCACCCAAACCAGCCACAGGAGCCCGCTTCCATGTCGCCCCAATCACCCGGTCAATCACCTCCGCAAGCCCCGGATTCTGCCCATTCCGCGCGTTGTACTGAATCAATCGCCCGGCCCGCTCCGGATGCAGAATCATCGCCAGCGTAATCCCCGCCGCTGACTCCGCCGCCGACAACGGATCAAACGTCAACCCCGTACGCGATGCGAAATACTCCCGCGTCCGCGGAAACTCGTTCGCCGCCGGAGGCAGCAGTTGCAGTATGGACTCGGGCAGCGTCAACGCCTGCGGAGAAATCGTCGCCAGCAGCGCATCCAGCGCCTTCCGCTGCTCGGCCGCACTAGCCATCTTCGCGATCACCTGTCCGTCTCCCCGCAGCGCATTCGTGTAGTACAATCCGCCCAGCACCTTCGCCGCCGCCTCCACCTGATAGCGATGCATCAGGTACGTCGTCACCAGCGGCTCTTCCAGCGTGCTGTACGGCCGCCCTTCGCGAATGTTGTTCTCGCCAAACCGCGCCAGTGCCTTCCCGCGCACTTGCATCACGCGCTTCAATTCATCTGAGGCATCCGCGCCGTTGTCCCATAGATGCGTCTGCGGATGCGCGCTCCCCGCCGGCCGCGCGTCTTCATCCGTCAAAAAATACACGCCCCGCTTGTAAGCATCCGCCAGCATCTTCCGCAATCGCGGCCCGGCCGCCGCCTCACTGCCGAAGTCCGAATACCCATACGCAATCGCCACCCGGTCCCAATCCCCAATCTCTTTCGTGTAGGCATTGCGCAACGTCGGATTCCCATTCACATCCAGTTCCACCAGCGGATGCGGATAATCCATCACCGAAGCCCGATCCGCCGCGCTCGACACATAGTTGTGTCCCAGCCCCAACGTGTGCCCCACTTCATGTGCCGAAAGCTGCCGCAGCCGCGCCAGCGCCATCTCCATCATCTCCGCCGATGCCGGTTTGCCCGTCTCATAAGGCGCCAGCAATCCTTCCGCAATCAGGTAATCCTGCCGCACACGCAGCGACCCCAGCGTCACATGTCCCTTGATAATTTCACCCGTCCGCGGATCGCGCACCGTCGCTCCATACGACCACCCGCGTGTCGCCCGATGCACCCACTGGATCACGTTGTAACGCAAATCCATCGCATCGGCGCCTTCCGGCAACATCTCCACGCGATACGCATTACGGAAACCTGCCGCCTCAAACGCATCCGCCCACCACCGCGCCCCATCGAGCAGCGCCGACCGTATCGGCTCCGGCACGCCTCGATCCAGGTAATACACAATCGGCTTCACCGCCTCACTCACCGCCGCCGTCCGATCTTTCTTCTGCAACCGGTGCCGCGATAGAAACTGCTTCCGGATCGGCTCAGACACCGGCGTCGCAAAATCAAAATAGTCCATCCCAAAATACCCGGCCCGTGGATCAAACGCCCGAGGCTCATAGCCCGGCCCAGGCAGTTCCACAAACGAGTGATGCATGCGCACAGTCAATGAATCCGGGCTCGGCGCAACATCGCGCACATAGCGCCCCTCCGGGCGGCCAGCGAACGTCAGTAGCGCTTCCACCTCGGTGTTCTTCGGAAAATTCTTCGTCCGGGGTCGATACAGCGCAGATCGCGACCCCTCCAGCCGGTACGATCCCTGCCGAGCCCCTTGCAGCCGGTCCGCCACTCCATGTGCATCCCGCAAATAGAAGTCCGTCGCATCCACCAGCACCCGCCCGTTCTCCTCCGC
Organism: Acidobacteriota bacterium; assembly: GCA_018268935.1. Taxonomy (GTDB): domain Bacteria; phylum Acidobacteriota; class Terriglobia; order Bryobacterales; family Bryobacteraceae; genus CADEFT01. The sequence continues at coordinate 17,814 of JAFDVS010000066.1, forward strand.
CACCGCAGTGAAGCCCCACAACACAGACTCCGCGAAAGACTCCCTCACCGCGCGCACTTCATTCTCATCCCGGCTCAACGCGCGGAAATCGTAGTTCGGCTGCACCAGCAGAACCTTCGGCCCCGAACGATCAAACCGCACAATCCGCGACTGCCCCAGTTGCCCGCGGTCCAGCCCGATGTCATTCGACCCCAGCCCCGCCGGCAGCGAATTCACATACAGAAACTCCTCGCCGAAGCGCGAAATCTCCACATACAGCTTCCCTGTCTTCTCCTCCCAATAAAACGGAAAGTACCCATCCTGTTTTTCGAGCTTCGCGGTCTTCGAAGCAATCGTAGCCGGCTCCTGCGCCGAAGCAATCGTAAGGAAAATGGCGACCCAGAACATATACTGAAAGTATGCGACTTTTTGCGGCAGCACTGGCCTGGGCTTTGCCAGCTCTTGCGCAGCAGGTCTGCGGACCCACTCCCGCCTATTCCCCCTGTGAGATTGTCTTTGAGCTGGATGACGCCGAGGCTAAGGCACACCCGAACCCTTACCTCACCGTCGATCTACGCGCCGAACTGCGTTCCCCACGCGCCCGCACCATCCTCATGCCAGCCTATTGGGACGGCGGCCGCCGCATGGTGATCCGCTTCACGCCCATGGATCCCGGCAACTGGGACTTCCGCCTCACCAGCAACCTCGAACGCTTCAACGGCAAACTCGGACAAATGCAGGCCACCGAATCGCCCGACCAGGGCTTCCTGCAGCGCGCCAACGTCCATCACTGGCGCTACACCGAATCCATGAAAGCCCACCTCTGGATGGGCGACGCCTTCCCTGATTTCGCCGCCGCGCCCCAAGCCACCTTCGATGCCTACGCCGAAGCCCGCGGAAAACAGAAGTTCTCACATGTTCGCGGCCTCCTCCTCGGCAAGCCCGGCGAAGAAAAGCGCGCCTTCGCCTCACCAGACCAGCCCGTTGCCGCTTTCTTCCAGCAACTCGACAAACGCGTCCTCGCCCTCAACCAGAAGGGCATGTTCGTCGATCTCATCCTCGCCCATGACGGCCGCCAGCTCACCAGCCTCTTCTCCGGCTGGCAGCAGCGCGAGCGCTTCCTCAAATACATCGTCTCCCGCTACGCCGCCTTCCACGTCACCTGGCAATTGCTCCACGAATTCGAATCCTACGCCGATTCACGCCAGTTACTCAAGGAAATGGGCGATCAGGTGAAGAAGCTCGATCCCTATCAGCATCCGCGCGCCACAGGCACCACGGCCACCACAGGCCCGCTCGCCCCCGACGCCTGGATGTCCTACGTCAATCACCACTCCCCCGATGACGCCATCGGAGCCATTGAGCATCACGTCTTCCCCGCCCCCTTCGTCAACACCGGCTTCGCCTCCGAACAGGATGGCCCCGATGTGTTTCGCAAGCGTCTGTGGAACGCCACCATGAACGGCCAGTATCCGTCGTCGATGCTCAATCCTTCCACCCCCGATTCTCCTTCCGCCAAAGCCATGGCCGCATGGCAGGAGTTCTTCGCCCGCACCCGCTATTGGGAACTCGAACCCTACTACGACATCGACGGCGCACGCTGCCTCGCGCTCCCCGGCACCGAATACGTCGTCTACATCGAGAAGTCCGGCTACGCCGAGTTGCTCATCGAAAAGCACGGCTACGACGTCTTCTGGTTCAATCCGCGCACCGGCGAGCTCACCAAGGACAAAAAGGAGTTCAAGGGCGAAAAATACTTTGCCGAAGCCCCCAACAAAACCGACGACTGGGTGCTCCACCTCTCCCGCGAAGGCCGAAAAGAAGGCATGCTCCGCTCCTACAAGTTCGAATCGCGCCCCAACCTCATGCAGGAAATCGAGCAGAATCCCAGCAAAATGCCCTTCGACTTCCTTCAGCCCGCCATCGATCAGCTCTCTCTCTCGAAGCCCTCCAAATACGAAATGAAGCTCAAGCGCGAGACCCGCGGCACCCGCGAAATGCGCTACCTCTGGACCGGCGAAGTGCCCACCGAAGGCCGCGGCTACCGCATCCTTGGCACCGGCCCGCAAGGCACACTGCAAATCCCAGACAGCTTGGCGAAAATTTTCCCCGCCGTCTTCAACATGCGCATCTACGCCATCAACGCCGTCGGCAAAGTCTACGCCGTGGACCGCGTCTTCCGTCTCGAGAAGTAATGGCAAAAATCCTCGCGCTCGATACCACCGCCGACTTCGGCAGTCTCGCCCTAATCCACAACGGCCAGGTAGTCGAGGAGTTGCCGCTCCATTCCACCGACGGTTTCTCCCACGTCCTCTGGCAACATCTGGACCCGCTGCTCAAACGCCACAACTGGCGCCTCAGCGACATCGATTGCTTCGCCGCCGCCAGCGGCCCCGGCTCCTTCACCGGCGTGCGCATCGGTCTCACCGCCATCAAAGGACTCGCCGATGTCGAAGGCAAACCAGTCGCCGCTGTCAGCAACCTGCAAGCCATCGCGCACTACGGCACACAAGCCATGCGAGCCGCCATCCTCGATGCCCGCCGTGGCGAAGTCTACGCCGCCCTCTACACCGCATCCGGAGCCCTCGTGGGCGATGAGAGCGTCACACCTCTACCGCAGTTCCTCGCAAGCCTTCCGCCAACGGTCACCGAGTGCGTCACCCAAACACCCGAAGTATTCCAGTCCGCCTTGGCGCCTCGAATAGTGACTCCCGCCCCACGAGCACTCGCCGCCGCCATCGGCCTCATCGCCGAACACATGCCCTGGCAAGACCCCATTGCCGTCGACGCCAACTACGTCCGCCGCTCCGACGCCGAATTGTTCTGGAAAGACTAGTCCCCCCCCACCTGAATCTTCATAATCACCGCATCCTCATTCGGTTCCTCATAGTAATTCTTGCGAATCCCCGCGTACTGAAACCCGGTGCGTTCATACACCCGTTGCGCTTCGTGATTGGAAAGCCGCACCTCCAGAAACACTTCCCCCGCCGGACCATTCTGCAGCAACCGCCGCAACATCCGTTCGCCGATCCCCAACCTTCGAAAGCTCTCCAACACCGCAACATTGAGAATCTCGCGCTCGTCCGGCGCCGTCTGCCGAGCCACCAGAAACCCCGCGATCTCCCCGTCATACACACCTACATAAAACTCGTGCTGCAGATAATTATCCGGATCCCATCGCGACCCCGGCAGCGCCTCCAGTTGAATCTCCCGCACGCGCGCCACATCGGCCAGCGTGCCCACGCGCACGGTAATCGGATCAGGCAATATCTCCGCCAGCAGTTCCCGCTGCATCGCCCCGAGTTTACCCCAATCGAAGTGCTCCTCCACAAGCGCTCGCGCCTGCACAGCCAGCCGCCGCCGCAGCGCATAGTCCGACGCCAGCCGCAAAATCGCATCGCGAAACGCATCCGCCCCATCGGCAATCAACACATGCTCGCCGTTGCTCACCGGAATCCCGCCGCACCCTGACGTCGTCGACACAATCGCCCGCTCCATCGCCATCGCTTCCAGCACCTTCACATTCGTCCCCGCCGACACCAGGGTCGGCACCAGCACGATGTTCGCCTCTTCATATAACGGCCGCACATCGGCCACGAAAGCCTTCAATTCCACTCCCGTTTCACTCCGCGCGGCAGGATAGAACAGATGCGGATCCGGCCCGGTCACGACTGTCATCGTGATCTCCGGCATCACCTCCCGCAGACGCGGCCACACTTGCTCCATCACAAAGCGATATGCCATAACGTTGGGAAAATGCCGGAACGATCCGATGAACAACAGCCGGCAACCGTGCCGCTCCGATGTCGGCCGGAATCGCGTCAAATCCACCCCATTCGGAATCACCCGCGTATGCGTTACACCAAGCATCGCCGCGTCTTTGTCCGACATCGCTACAATCCGCCGGAACCGCCCAATAGCCGCCTTCTCAAATCGCTTCCACCTCCACCAATCCCACCACGAAGAGAGCGTCCGCTCTTTCTCATAAAGCTGCCGGTACAGATCGTAGGTGACATCGTGCTCCACCAGCACATCGCCCGCATACCGCGCCAGTTGCGTAAACTCCACTTGAAACAAATCAATGTGATTCTGTTTCCGCGAGCCCGCCACCAGCCGCCGCATCGGCGCCGATTCATATTCACCAACCTCCGGCGGCAGCAGCGTGCACCACCGAGGCTGCCGGTAGCGCGGCTTCGTCACCAGGCTGATCGATGTGCAGAACTCTCGCAACGGCTCCAGATCCTCAACCTTCTCATGCTCCCGGAATGCAAACAGAAAAACATCGAACTCCTTCGACATCTCCCGCAACAAAGCAAACAACCGCACCGCGCCCCCGTGCGAAAGCGGGTACGGAGAAAAAGGCGTCAACACACCAATCCGCCCGTGCCCGCGCCGCGCAGCCCTCCCCTCAATTACCACCGCATCGTCCGGAACTGTCGTCCGGTCGTGTGTCAGAAACCCCATCCACGCGGGCCGCAGATAGATCCGATCCAGCGGTACCCCGCGCCAGAACAGCAACGACGCCAGCCACGTGCGCAATTGCAGATGATGCGTTTCCATCTGCGCATTGAAAGCCAGAATCTTCCCCGGCGATCGCAGAAACGCCGCGCGTCGCAACGCCCCATACACCGGGTCGCCATCAAAGTACACCGCAGCCATGCCAATCCGGTATCGCCCCAACTCAACGTCCCGCACAACCGTCACACCCGCAATCCCCAAATCCGCCCCCACCAGAAAATGCCGCCGGTCCGGAATCATCCGCCGAACCTCTTCCACCATACGCCGTACCTGCTCCGCCGGACCAGTGGCATAGCTCACCACCACTGCCTCCGGATCCTTCCCCAGCATCCGAAACAAAAGAGACTTCAATTGTTTCTTCACGCCGCCCCCTCCGCACCTCGCAGCATCGTCAACCGCAGCACCACCCAACCCAGTAACGGCAGGAATGCCGACACCTGGCACACCGGCACAAACCCGTATTGATCCACCAGCCGCCCCACCCACGGCGAATACAGCACCAGCATCAGTCCATACCCGCACGTGATCCCCGACACGGCAAATGCCGTTCTCTCCGGCCCAAACAAATCCTGCGGCAGCGCATACAGATTCGCGCTCACCGCCACCGTACAGAAGAAACTAACAGACACCATCGCCGTCGCCGCCACCGGCCCCGGCATGTACGGCACGGCAATCGTCAACAACACCGCAATTGCGCCCAGCAGAATCACACGTCCACGCGCCGCCACCACCGGCACGCCCGCGCGAATCGCCCGCATCGACACCCATCCGCCGAAGATGCCGCCACCGGCCGCACACAGCGGCGGTATCCATGCATAGCTCTGATTCGCGTCCCATTGCGACAGCCCGTAGCGCTGCACCAGAAACACCGTAGTCCAATTGGTCCACAAGCTATACACCGTCATCACCAGAACATTCGCCGCAATCAACGCCCAGAAGCGTCCATCACGCAGCATCGCAAGAGACGCGCCGCCCGTTCGTCCCGCCAAACCCAATGGCGTCGCGTTCCGCTGCGCCACACGCCACAGCGGCACCCAAAACAACCCCGCGACACCCACCGCCACAAACGCCGCGCGCCACCCATACGTCGCTGCAATCCAGCCCGCCAGCAACGGAGCAAGCATGCTCCCCGCGCTCAGTCCGAGTTGATTCACACCCAACCCCAACGCGCGTTCCGACGGTGGTAAATACATCGCCGCGGCCTTGCCAAACGCCGGAATCCCGCCAGCTTCCGCCGCCCCCAACAACAACCGGCAAAACACCAATCCCTGAAAGCTCTCCACCCACCCAGTAGCCACCGATGCCAGCGACCACAGCACAATCGTGAACGCGGCCCCCGCCGTCAGCCCCGCGCGATCAATCCACCATCCCGCAAACGGCGCGCACACCGCGTACACCGCGTAGAATGCCGAATGCAGCCACCCGATGTCTTCGTTCGACAACCGGAACTCCGCCCGCAGTTGCGGAGTCAGCGCCGCCAGCGTCTGCCGGTCCAGGTAGTTGAGCGCCGTGTATAGCGTGAACACACCAAGCGCAAGCCAGCGAGCGGAAACCGGAGTCATATCAACGGAACTCGATCAGCGTAACATCGCCTTGTGAATTCTGCTTCGCATCCGGATTCGGCTTGTACTCCACCGTCGCATTGCGCACCGGATTCTGCACTCCGCAACCAAACGCCGCTTCCCCACCACCCAGAATCACCACCTTGCTCGAATCACGAATCATCAGCGGCACCGCCTTCGCATTCGGCGCGGCAATCCACACCCGAGCCATCTTGCCCATGCAATCCACCTTCTGCAATTGCCCGCTGATCTTCTGCGATGGAGTCTTCTCGTCCCACCACTGCTCCACCTTCGCGCCCGAGGCCACCGGACTCTGCCCCTTGTTCGCGCGCGCTTCCGCTTCACGCACCTTGTTCAATGCCTCTTCCCGCAACCGGTCCAGTTCGCGCTGCCGTTCATCGGCGATGCGTCGCTTCTCATCGTCTTCCCGCCGCGCACGCTCGGCTTCAAAGTCCCGCCGCGCTTTGCGAATTGCCTCTCTCTCCTCAACGGTCGCCGCCGCCAGTTCCGCCGAAAACCACGAACGCGACGCCTCCGGATACTGCTTCGCATCCAACTGCATCTCCGCCAGCCTTTGCCACAGCTTGCTGTTGCGAATATCCAACCCCGCAGCCGTCTTCAGATAGAACGCAATCCGCTCCGGAGTTTTCTCCATCCCCGCCAGTTCCACATACGGCTGCGCCCACCGCGGATTCTTCTTCGCCGCCTCCACAAACGCTTCCTGCTTCGCCTTGGCTTCCGTCAATCGCTTCCCATATTCCAAATACACCCGCGCACTATTCGTGCCTTCCGTCACCGTCTTCTTCAGCCAATCCAAAGATTGCTTCTCCACCGCAAATCCCGAAGCATCCTCCAATGCCGCCGCCGCCCGCGGAGCCTCAATCGGCCGCGTGTAGAAATCACGCTCCGACATCGCCCGTCCACTCACCTCCACTGACGTAAACTGCCCCGCCGCATGATACGCCGCAATCGTCTTTTCCAACTCCGCCTTCGTTCGCCCGATCGCGTTCCGGTAACTGACATCCTCATCCGCCCCCTGCTGCAGATTGTTCATCAACACCCGAAAGCGCGTCGTGTACTCCACATTCGTCGCCAGGTAATGCACCCTCGCCCAATCGAGTGTCCGCTCCGTCATCACCGGCGGCGCGCCAAGCGTGATCCGCGGTCCCTTCGCATCCAGCGTCGACAAAAAGATCAGCAGCCCCTTCTCCCAATACGCGGGCAGCCGCCGTGCATTCGATTCAAACAACATGCCGGCCACCTGTTTTATCCACGCAGCCGAAGGCACTCCGCCTTCGGGCAACGTCGAAACCCACGCATCACGCCCCAGAACAAAATCGGTGCCCGGTGTATTCTTCCCCTTGCGCAGCAACACACGAATCGTCCACAGCGACACCGGATCGTTCTTCCCCAGATACACGCCCACCATGTGCCGCACCTGCTCCAACCGCACCAGAAGCTGCCGCGCTTCCTTCTCATTGGCATTCGTCCAAACTTCGAACGGCCCGGAGCGGCACTCCTCCCACTCTTCGCCGCGCAAAGAGAGGGCAATCAGAAGTGACACTAGGACAACTCGGGACATGGCTTCGTAAGGCCATCGTACAACGTCCGCCCAGCCAGGCGCGGTGATCCTCTTTCCACACGGAACTCGCGAGTGCGGATAAGGAGCTTCGTTTTGCAGACAATCATCAACGAACAAAAACTAAACGAACTGATTGGAAAAGCGATCGTCGATTTCGGTGCAGCCATGCATGCACCACTCGTGTTGATCGGAGACAAGCTGGGCTTATACCGGGCCATGGGCGATGGCACACCCGTAACCTCGAAAGAGCTTGCCGCAAAGACAGGCACGAACGAACGCTACGTCCGCGAATGGCTCAACGCCCAAAGCGCCAGCGGCTATGTCGAGTACGACCCCGAAACGTCGACTTACCGCATGACACCCGAGCAAGCGATGATGCTCGCCAACCCCGACAGCCCCGCGTTCTTCATCGGAGCCTTCGAAACAGCGCTGGCTGCCGCCAAGATTCACCCCACGCTCGAAACCGCCTTTCGCAGTGGAGAGGGCATCGGCTGGCATCAACACGATCACGCCCTCTTCCATGGCGTCGAAAAATTCTTCCGCACCAGCTACGTCGCCAATCTCACCACCCAGTGGATTCCGGCCCTCGATGGCGTCGCTGAAAAGCTGGAACGCGGCATCGATGTCGCCGACATCGCTTGTGGCCACGGAGCATCCACCGTCCTCATGGCGCAAGCCTACCCCAACTCGCGCTTCGTCGGCTTCGATTATCATGAGGCCTCCATTGCCGCCGCCCGCGACCGCGCCAAAGCCGCCGGCGTCGAAAACAGGGTCCGCTTCGAGGTCGCCCCCGCCAAAACATTTCCCGGTGTTTATGATTTCGTCGCCACTTTCGACGCCCTCCACGACATGGGCGACCCCCAAGGCGCCGCCGCCCACGTCTTCCAATCACTCCGCAAAGACGGAACCTGGATGATCGTCGAACCCTTCGCCGGCGATCGCGTCGAAGACAACCTGCATCCCATCGGACGCGCCTATTACGCCGGCTCCACCATGATCTGCACGCCCTGCGCCATGGCTCAGGAAGGCATTGCGCTCGGCGCCCAGGCTGGCGAAGCTCGCCTCCGCCAGATGGTCACCGGCGGAGGATTCACGCGCTTCCGCAAAGCCGCCGCCAGCCCCTTCAACCTCGTGCTCGAAGCCCGGCCGTAATCACCATGCCCGGTCCACCGCTCGTTCTGGTGCACGGCGGGTTCAGTAACCACATCACCAACTGGGAATGGGTGCTGCCCGCCTTCCTCAAACACTACACGGTCCACGCCATCGCGCGCCGCGGAAGAGGAGCCACTCCGGCCACCGAAGGTCACTCGCTCGATGACGAAATCCAGGATGCTCTCGCCATCATTGATGCCGTGGGCGAGCCGGTCTATCTGCTCGGCCACTCCTACGGCGCGCACGTAGCACTCGGGGCGGCGCACGCCGCGCCAAACCGCGTCCGCAAGCTGGTGCTTTACGAAGCGCCATGGCCGCACATCCACAAAGAGGCTATGGCCGGGCTGGAAGCACTGGCCGCGGCCGGACAATGGGACACCTTCGCCTACACCTTCTTCGCCACTGTTCTCCACGTACCCGAAGAAGAACTGCAGGGCCTCAGGAGAACCGCGGATTGGATAGCCATCGTCAACGACGCACCCGCCACGCTGCACGACCTGCGAGCGCTGGCCAACTACCCGTTCCACGCCGCGCGCTACAGCACGCTCAACCTCCCCGTGCTGCTGCAAACCGGCTCTCTCAGTCCACCGAACCTCTACGTCACCGATGAATTGCTCGCGGTCCTTCCGCAAGCCACCGTCGGCTCACTCGAAGGCCAGGCACACGAAGGGATGACCACTGCGCCTCAGCAGTACGCAGACGCCGTCATCGACTTCCTCAATAACTGAACCTACTGCCCGCCCCCGGACGAAGCATGCGCGTGAAGTTGCTTCAGCCCCGCCGTGGCCTTCGCGCTATCGGGGTACTGTTCCAGCGCTCCGCGCCATGCCTTCTCCGCCACATCCTGCTGCCCGGCTTTCATCGCCATCGCCGCCAGCGCTTCATTCACCGGACGCGGATAAAACGGCGGTTCGCTATACACCAGCGTGCGTTCGCGCGCCGCCACTTTCTCCAGCCGCGCAATCGCTTCCTTCGTCTTCTTCCTCGCCGCCAGAACATGCGCCGCCAGTTCCTGCTTAGCCACACGCAACTCCGCCGGCACAGCCTGCTTCACCTTGTCCTGATACACATCGAACGTGTCATCCATCAACGCCAACTCCCGAGCCGCTTTCGCCGCATCGCCCTTCGCCGCATACGCCACTCCCATCGCCCAATGCCGCCACGCGGTCTCCCGAGGCTTCTCATAAACCGGAAGCGTCGCCCCATCCAGAATCAAATCCCAACGTTCGTGCTGCACCAGTGTGCGCAGCATCGCAAACCAGCCCTGGCGATATGCCGTGCGATTGTTGTCCAGCGCCGCCGCCTCGCGCGGATTCTCCTTCATGTCCAGCAGATGCCGAGCCGCCTTCATCGCCTCATCCACATTGCCCTTGAAGCTGTGCGAAGTGGCCAGATAATGCACATTGTGCCCGTGATGGCCCGTCGAATAGAGCGAATCCGCCTGGATCCACTTCAACTCGTTATCCGCGGCCGCCGCAAACGCCTTCACCGCGTCATCCCAACGCCCCGTCTGCGAATAGATATGCCCCGGCATGTGCAACGCATGTGGAATGTTCGGAGCCAGTTCCGCATACCGCTTCGAGCTGTCCCACGCATCCTTGGCGAACGTCGATCCCTCCCAACCATGAATCACGTAATGATGCGGGCCCGGATGATTCGGATACTTCGCCACCAACTCTTTCAATATCTCCACCGCCTCCATCGACCCCGGCCCTTTGGGCGTCTTCGCCGGCAATTCAAAGCCCGACATCAAATGCAGTGCCAGATACGACTTCGCCTCCACTTCATCCGGATAGCGCTTCACAATCTCGCGCAACCCCTTGATGTAGGCGGCATCCGGATTCAGCGACTTCGGATCACGCCGCGCCGCAATCGAAGCGATGTACAGCTTCTCCAATTCCGTCGCCTTACCCGGCACAGCAGCGAGTTCCTGCGCCTTCGCCGCCGCCTCTTCCACACGAGGCGCAGTCTCCGGATTGCGCAACTGATACGCGTACGTGCTCAGTTGGAAGCGCGGCCGGAAATCGCCGGCAGCTACCATGGCAATCCCCCACCACGGCATCGGTGCTTCCGGATCGAGCGCAGCCGCCTGCAGAAAACTCCGCTCCGCCTCCACCGCCCAGAACGAGTGCATCTGCGCCACGCCCTGCAGGAAAAACTTCCGTGCTTCCTCGCTCCGCGTCGTGATCGGAAACTCGATGTACTCCGTTCCCTGCCCCGTGAGCAACTTCGCCGGCAACGACGGCGCTACGCGGCTCGGCGGAGGCGTGCACACATCGGTTTGCTTCTTCTCCTGCGCCGCCAGCGAAGCAGCCAGCGCGATTGTCATGGTCAGCGTGTAGCGAATGTTCATCGGTCAGATCCTCGGCCCAAATAATGTTCGATCAAGTCACCCAGTTGCTTCGCCGTGAAGGACAACCCTTCCACCAGCGCATCCAAACGTCCCTCTCGCCCTATGACCGCAATATTGGAAGTGTGCGTAATCACTCCCTCTTCCGGCCAGAAGACGATTCCAAACCTCCCCGCGGCCGCGCGGACTTGCTCCACACTCCCAGTTGCAAACAGCCACGCCGAAGGATTCGAACGCCAAAGCGTAGCATAGCGCGAAAGAACTTCGGGAGTGTCGTAAACCGGATCCAGCGTGATACTCAGCAGCAGCAGGTCGCCCCGCCCCGCAAACCTCCGCTGCATCGCGGCAAAAGTAGCAGCCAGCCGTGGGCACACCTCCGGCATCGGACACCGTGTATAGAGGAACTGCACCACCACCACCTTGCCCTTCGCCGAAGCCAAAGGCCACACGCGCCCATCCTGCGTCACCAAAGTAAAATCCGGAACAACATCCCCCAACGCAACCCGCTCCTTCGGAGCCTCCAGTGCAATCTTCCGCCCGCCTTCTTCAATCGAGTTATCCACCGCCAGCACCCGGATCTTGCGCGCATACGAACGCGGCGGATCCAGAACCAACTCCAATCGAACACGCATCCCCGCTCGCAACTTCGTCAGTTCCCGCCCATCCCGCACCTTCACCGGCATCGCCATCGCCGGCATCACACCGGCAATCTCTTTGTGCGAAACAACCACGGTTAGCTCCGCGGGATTAACGCCCAGAACCAATCCCTCCACCACGTAAGTGGCGGCCAGCAACAACGCCGCGGGCGCCGGCATCATGGAAAGAAGTACAGAATGTCGGGCCGCACGCCATAGTTGGCCTCCGCGCACGGGCCGCAATCCATCTTGTATCCGTCAAAGGCCGCGCGCACCGCCGCAGGCACTTCCTTCGGATGCTCCGGATTGTGATACGCCGACAGCGCCATCCGCGGCTTGTCCCGCGCAATCACGCTCCGCCCTCCATTCAGAGCCTTCGTCTCCGCGCCTTCAATGTCCATCTTGATGAAGTCCACTTTGGCGATGTTCAATTCCGCCACCATCTTCTCAATCGTGGTCAGCGGTACCTTCTCCACCTTCCCCCAACTCGGCTTGTCAATCAGAAAACTGTCCGCCGCGGAGTTGTGCGGATCCACATGCAACTCGAGAACATCATCCTTGTCCCAAACACCCTTCGGATACACAATCACTTTCCCCGCCGCAATCTCGTCCTTGAAATTGCGCCGCAGGCATTCAATGTTCTCCGGCGCCGGCTCGATCGCAATCACTTGCTTCGCGCCCCTCTTCAGCGAGTAGCGCACGAATACCCCAATGTTCGCTCCACAATCCAGCACCACGTCGCCCGCCTGCACGCCACGGTTATTCCGCCCGTAAATATCGCGAGCCTGTTCCGCCAGATTGAACGGCAGCACATACTCGCTTCCCGTCGGAATCCAATACTTCCCGTCCGGCGTGTCGTACAGCTTGAAATGTCCGTTCGGATCGGCCTCGATCATCTTGCTCGCCGCCAGAATCCGGTCCTTATGCGCAATCTGATCCTTCAACTCTTCCGGGCTGCGCAGTGCGTTTTCATAAGGACAGTTGAGGCTTCGGCCGAGTGCCACCCATAGCGAAAGCCGTGCTGGCGCATAGAATCGCAGCGTGGCCGCCGCGGCAATAACGGCCAGCAGAACATATTTCTTCATTCCTGCTGAGTATAGCGATGCGGCGCCGCCTGCTGCACGCGGTACTCTAGAAAAATGAAGCTTCTCTTCACGGCGGCCGCGCTGCTCGCGTCTTTCACGGCGAATGCCGAGTACAAAGCATCGGACCGTGCCGCGCTCGTCCGCCAACTCGAAGACTCCCGCCAGGGCCTCGCCCTCGTCCTCGAAGGCATGACCGCCGAGCAATCGAATTTCAAACCCGATAGCAAGATCTGGTCCCCCACCGAAGTCGTCGAACACCTCGTGCTCATGGAAGACCTGCTCATGGGAATGCTCAAAGAAACCATGGAGAAAACCAAGCCCATCCCCGACACACAGAAGCTTCCCGATCCCTCCGCCATGGACGCCTCCATTCTCAAAAGCGTGCCGGACCGTTCGCAGAAAGCCCAGGCCCCTGAGCAAGCCAAACCCAAAGGCAACTACCGCCACTGGGAAGAAGCATTCAACGCCTTCTCCGAACGCCGGCTCAAGACCGTCGACTTCGTCAACAAAACCAAAGCCGACCTGCGGCGCTATCAGCTACAAACCCCGATGGGAACCATGGACGCCCACCAGTGGCTGCTCCTTCTCGCCGCTCACACCGACCGCCACATCGCCCAGATCCACGAAGCCAAAGGGCACGAGTTGTTCCCCAAGAGTAACTAGTCCTCCACAATCGCCGCAATCGTCTCCGGAGCATTCCCCTCCAGCCGGTTATTCACAAACAAGAACGACATCTGCTTCTGCTTCTTCGATCGATCCATCAACTTCCGGATTGCCTCCCGCGCCGCCGGATTCGGGTCCTGCACATGCAGATACGGCTTGAATTTATTCACCGCCTCTTCATACGCACGTCCCTGCCGCAGCAGCGCTCGCACCACCGTGAAATCCGCGGTGTACGCCCCCGCCAACCCCATCTGCACTCCAAGCTCCGGCATCCTAGTCCACGCATTAAACACATGCGCCACTCCATGCGAGCGCAAACACCCGAAATACTCCGCGTCCAGAAACTCCGGGTTCCGCACTTCCACCGCATAGCGAAACCCCTCCGGCAATTCCCGCAGGAACCGGTCCAGTTGTTCCACAAACGGAGGCTCCTCCTCGAACGCCGAACGCCCAAACGCCCCAAATTCAAAAATCAACGTCGCCACCCGCTCCCGGTACGGCGCCAGCGGAGCCGCGAACAATTCCTTAAAAACATTAGCATTGAGAAATGTTTCATTCACCATCCCCGCCCGGGCACCATACCGGTCATGCACGGGGAACCGTTTCACCGTCAAATCCTCCGGCGCCTTGAACGCAAACAGCAGTTTCCGCGGCGACGATTCGAACAGCCGCTGCCAGTAGGCCTGCGACGGGAACTGGTAAAACGAGAAATCCCCGCACACCACCGGGAACGTCTCCGCATACTCCGCCAGGCACTCCGCTTCAAACTTCTTCTGCGAAAAGCGCCCCCGCGTCACGTACTTCTCAGGCGTATAGATCTGCCCCATCCACCCTTCGTACTTCCACGAACTGGTGCCAAGGTAAATGCGCTCGTCAGCCAGCGCAGCCAGCTTCGGCCGCAGCGCCGCCGCCAGTTCCGGCGCCGGATCTTCGAACAGAGAGAGATTCTGCATCAGACTTTCCTCATTCTCTCATTGACAACTACATCTATCGGTGTAAGAATTTACAGTATCATGCTCACTGAGCGGCAACAGGCCATCTTCGACTTCATCCTCGAGTTCCGCACCCGGAACGGATGTTCGCCCTCCATCCCCGAAATCCAGCGCCAGTTCGATATCCGCAGCCCCAACGGCGTCGTCGGTCATCTGCAGGCTCTCGAATCCAAAGGCTTCATCCGCCGTGGCGAACGCGGCTCACGCCAGATCGATGTCGTCGGCCGCGAAAACACAGCCCAAGTGGCGGAACTCCCGCTCTACGGACAAATCGCCGCCGGTTATCCCGAGGCAGCCGAAACCGCGCGCCCCGAAACATTTTTGGGCCTCGATGAAACTACCCTCGGCTTCCGCCCAAAGACCGGCTGCTTCGTGCTCCGCGTGCGTGGCGACTCCATGAAAGACGCCGGCATCTTCGAAGGCGACATGGTCGTCATCGAGCCCACGCCGTCCCCGCGCGAAAACCAGATTGTCGCCGCCCTCATTGATGGAGATTGCACCCTGAAGCGGCTCGTCCGCGTCAACGGCAAATACTACCTCAAAGCCGAGAACGCCGCCTATCCGTCCCTGCATCCGCGCTCGGATCTGGTCATTCAAGGCGTCGTCCGCACCGTCATCCGGCGCATGAATTAGCGCTTCTTCACCGTAATCCCCAATCCGCCGCCATCGTTATAAATCACGGTCTCCAGCGACGGATCCGCCATCACTTTCTTCACGTATCCATCGCGCACCGAACCCAACTGCGTATTGTGCGCCAGGATCAGTCCGCCGGGCCGCACCAGCGGAAGCACCTTCTCCAGGTAATCCACATACCCTTCCTTATCCGCATCGATGAACACCACATCCACCGGACCTTTCACCCTCTTCACATTCTCATGGGCATCGCCTTCAATCAGCGTCACCATCGAAGCAACGCCCGCCTGCTCAAAGTGCTTGCGGGCCGTCGCCGCGCGCTCTTTATCGAACTCGAACGTCGTCAACTTCCCGCCGGTGCTCTCCAGCGCCAGGCACAACCACAGCCCGGAATAACCCGTCGACGTGCCGATCTCCACCACTTGTTTGGCATTCACCGTTTCCGTCAGCAGCCGCAGCATGCGCCCATCGGCGATCGGCACGGAAAGATACAACTTCCCCGCCTGACGCGCTTCTTCCAGTACGGCAAGAATGCGCTTTTCAGCGTCGCTATTCGCCAGCGGCAATGTCCCCGGATCGCGCGGCGCACGCGGCTGCGCGCAAGCGGGAAGAAGAGAAAAGAAGAAAATAGTACAGAGGAGAAATCGCAAACTAGGCATGAGTACTCCTTCGTGCCTAGCGTAGCGTGAATCAACATGCAGAAGATGCCCGCTGTGTTTGCCGGCCACGGCTCCCCCATGAACGCCATCGAAGAGAACGAATTCCACATCGTCCTGAGGCAAACAGGCCAACGCCTTCCCCGCCCTGAAGCAATCCTCTGCGTCTCGGCGCACTGGGAAACAGATGGCGTCCGCGTCACCGCCGGCGCGCAGCCGCCCACCATTCACGATTTTTCCGGCTTCCCGCCCGCCCTGCATCAAACGCGCTACCCCGCACCCGGCCAACCCGCCCTCGCGCACCGAGTGGCGCAACTCCTGCCCGAAGCCCGCCCCCACGAATCCCGCGGCTTCGATCACGGCTGCTGGGGCGTCCTTCTCCCCATGTACCCCGAAGCCAACATACCCGTCGTCCAACTCAGCCTCGACCGCCGGCGCTCCGCAAAGCAACACTACGATCTCGCCGCGGCGCTGGCCCCACTCCGCGACGAAGGCATCCTCATCATCGGCAGCGGCAACATCGTCCACAATCTCGCCCGCCTCGACTTCTCATCGCCTCATGGCTCGCCCTGGGCCGTGCGCTTCAACGACGAGGTAAAGCAGCACATTGAAGCAGCCAACCAAGCGGCACTCACCAATCTCGACAGCACCGATGCCCGGCTGGCAGTCCCCACGCCGGAACATTTCCTACCACTTTTGTACACTCTCGCAGTCCGCCACGCCGAGGACCAACTCGAATGGTTCAACGACGCAACCACCATGGGCTCGATTTCGATGACGTCGCTGATTCTTGGCAACTAAGCAGGCAACGTGCCAGTCACCTGCCGCAGAAAATGGTGCGCCCGATGCACCCACGCCATATCCGGCAGAAACATCAGCGGGCACTCATCCGCGATCACATTCGCCCCCGCCGCGCGTGCCTCTGCAATCGCCGTGCGGTAATCCTCACTCGTCTTCTCACCGCGCCGGAACCAGAAATGCCCCACACCCGCGCGCAGGCACAGCCGCGTAGTTTCTAAAACACGGCTTTCCGGAACCAGCAAAATTACCCCCTCCGGCGGAGGCTGAATCAACTCCACAGCGCTATAGGACACCTTGCCATCAATTGAGCCCACACCCGGATTGAGATACAACACCTCATACCCTTTGGCTTCCATCTCCTTCGCCACGATGCGGCTGTAATCCTGTGGATTGCGCGAAGCGCCGGCGATCGCAATGCGATGCATGTTCAGAAACCGGCGAATGCTGTCCATGGTGACGGGGGCGGTCATACGCACCTCCTGTCTTCACACTAGCGCTAGGCTCGCAACTTCGCCACCAGATCCGTCTTCCCATGCACATCCGTCAACCGGAAATCGCGCCCCTGGAACGGATACGTCAGCTTCGTGTGATCAATCCCCATCAGCATCAAAAGGCTCGCATGAAGATCATGCACATGCACCGGATCTTCAATCGCCCGCAGCCCAATCTCATCGGTGCGCCCAATCACCTTGCCGCCTTTCACGCCACCGCCTGCCATCCAAATCGTGAATCCATATGGATTGTGATCGCGCCCCAGCGAATCGCCGCCGCCGTTCATCCCGCCATCCGAAGTCGGCGTCCGCCCAAATTCCCCGCCCCATACCACCAGCGTGCTGTCCAGCAATCCGCGCGATGCCAGATCCTCCAGCAATCCCGCCACGCCCTTATCCGTCTTCCCCGCCATCCGCACATGATTCTCATCGCACTGCTTGTGCCCGTCCCAATCCTGATCGCCGGTCGTGCTTCCGCTCCATACCTGCACGAAACGCACGCCGCGCTCCACCAATCGCCGCGCCATAAGGCAACGCGTCCCGAAAGACCTCGTCCGCGCATCGTCCAATCCATACAGTGCTCGCGTCGCCGCCGATTCCTTGCTTAAGTCAGCAAGTTCCGGCGCCGCCATCTGCATCTTGAACGCCAGTTCATACGCCGAAATCCGCGCATCCAGCGACGAATCATCCGCCCGCGTTTCCTTGTGCTTCTCGTTGTACCAGCGCAGCGTATCCAGCCATTCCCGCTGCTGCTGCTCACTCACGCCCTCCGCCCGCTTCAAATTCAAAATCGGCGAACCGCCCGTGCGCAACGAAGTCCCCTGATACACCGCCGGCAGAAACCCGTTCCCATACGCCACAGGTCCGCACTTGATGCCGCCCTCCAGCATCACCACAAACGCAGGCAGCGAATCGCTCTCTGACCCGAGCCCATACGTAATCCACGAACCCAAACTCGGCCGCCCCAACCGCGGCCATCCGTTGTTCAACCAGTTCAGCGCCGCGGTGTGCGTGAACCCATCGTGATACATCGAACGGATCACCGCCAGTTTGTCCACATGCTTCGCCACATTCGGAAACAGATCCGACACCACCGTCCCCGATTGCCCGTACTTTTGAAATGTGCGCTTCGATCCCAACACCGGCGATTCATTGAATCGCGAAAACTGCAGTTGCACGTGCCCGAACGAAGCAGGCACCAGCTTCCCGTGCAGTTCATTCAATGCGGGCTTCGGATCAAACGTCTCCAGATGCGATGGGCCGCCATGCATGAACAGAAAAATCACGTTCTTCGCCGACGCCGGCAACAGTGGTTTCTTCGCCGCCAGCGGACCCGCCGCCTCAGCGCGGGAAGCCAGATAGTGCATAGCCAGCGATCCCAGCCCCAAGCCGGAATGCGTCAGAAAGCGCCGCCGCGAACTAATCGACATAGAGAAACTCGCTCAAATTGAATAGCAGCAGACACAGCTTGTGCAGACTGTTCCGCTGCAAATACGCCAACGCTTTTCCGCGCTCTTCGCTCGAAGGCGCGCGACCCAAAGCCAGCCAGAACGCCCGCTCCACCTGCGCTTCAGGCGCACCCGCATCCTTCCGCAATCGCGCCGCGAACTGCTCCGCCTGCTGATGAAAAAACTCGCCATTCATCATCGCCAGCGATTGCGGAGCCACCGTCGACGCCTCCCGCCGCGGGCACGACGCCGTGCTGTCCGGAGCATCAAACGTTTCCATCATCGGGCTCCGGAACGATCGCTTCACGAAGTGATACACACTTCGCCGGTCATATTCCGCCGGATCCGTAGTGATCGGCCACTGCAACGGATCGCGCATCCCGTCGCGCTCATCCGCCGCCAGAGGAGCCACCACCGGCGCCCCAAACATCTTCGTATTCAACACGCCGGACACCGCGAGAATCGAATCGCGAATCGCCTCCGCTTCCAACCGCCGCCGGTTCATCCGCCAGAAATACCGATTGTCCGGATCCTTCGCCAGATTCGCCTCCACCCCATCGCTCGCAAAGCGGTAGGTCTCACTCATCATGATCCGCTTGTGCATCGCTTTCACACTCCAGTTCGATGCCACAAATTCCGCCGCCAGCCAATCGAGCAACTCCGGATGCGATGGCGCTTCGCCCTGCCGCCCCAGATCATTCGGCGTCCCTGCAATACCCCGGCCGAAATGTCCTTGCCAGATGCGATTCACCATCACCCGAGCCGTCAACGGATGCTCCGGCGATGTCAACCACTCCGCCAGCGCCTTGCGCCGTTGCGGGATGAACAGATTGTGATCCGGCTCCGCGATCTCCGGCGCAGGCCCCAACGATGCCGGAAACCCCGGCCGCACCTTCTCCAGCTTCTGCTGAAAATCGCCCCGAGCCAGTACGTACGTATCCGGCACGGGCTCGGTATGCATCAGCAAATTCGCCTTCGCCACCTGCACCGGAGCCTTGATATACGCATCGCCAATTTGCCGCAGCAGGCTTTCCCGCTCATCGCGTTCAGCCGGCGTCAGCGGCTCTTTCCGGGCCCGCGCCGCCGCCTCCAATCGCATCAGCTTCGCCTTCAATTGCTCCGCAATCACCCACCGTGTCTGATGCCGCGTGAACTCGTAAATCCCCATCCGGCTCACGATCGGAACCTCGCGGTCTTCGCTCCCCGCAAACACCGCCGACAGTCGGTAGAAGTCCTTCTGCGTGATCGGATCGAACTTGTGATCGTGGCAGCGCGCGCAGTTGAACGTCAGCCCGAGAAAAGCAGCAGCGGTTGTCTCCACAGCCTCAGCCTGCCATTCCGCCCTGTATTGATCGCCAAAGAACGTGTCCTCTACCGGCAACGCGCCCAGCGTATACAACCCCGTCGCAATCCGCTTCTCCAGATTCGCCAGCTTCGATTTCGGAATCTCGTAGCTGCCGTTCAAATCCAGGTTGTCCGGCCAGATCTCATCCCCAGCGATCTGCTCCTGAACAAAAACGTTGTACGGCTTGTCTTCGTTGAACGAACGAATCACATAGTCGCGATAGCGCCAAGCATTGGCGAAATACACATCCGTCTCAAACCCGCCCGTATCCGCATAGCGCACCACATCCAACCAGTGCCGTCCCCAACGCTCGCCGTAGCGTGGCGAAGCCAGCAGCCGGTCCACCAGCTTTTCATACGCCTCTGGCGCATTGTCATTCGCGAAAGCCTGAATCTCTTCCGGCGAAGGTGGCAGCCCGTGCAAATCAATCGTCGCACGCCGGATCAACGCCGCACGCGAGGCAGGCTTCGACGCCGTCAACCCCTCCTTGCGCAGCCGCTCCCATACAAAGTGATCCACCGGATTCGGCTTCACCGGCGCGGCAATTGCCGGCCGTGCGACACGCCGGAAGCTCCACCAATTCGGAACCGCAGCCGCAGAGCTTACTCCGGTCCACTTCGCCCCTTCCGCAATCCACTGCCGCAGCGTCTCCACATCGGCAGCGCTCAACGCATCCTTCCCCGGAGGCATCTTCAACTCGCCTTCCTTCCGCACCGCCTTCAGCAGCAAGCTCGCGTCAGGCTTCCCCACCACCACTGCCGGCCCGCGTCCGCCGCCTTTCGCCAGCGCATCGGCCGAACGCAAATCGAGCCCCGCCATCTTCGCCGCGCCATGACACGATACGCACTTCGCCTCCAAAATCTTCCGTGCCGACACCTCCACCGGATCAGCCGCAAACAGAGCAGCCGCGTGACAGAACAGCAACGCGTGGGAAAGAAGCATCCTGTGGAGGCCAGTATATAATGCCACTCCGCGCGCCGCTATGGCCTCGCGTTTCCGATCGCATACAGTGCCCCATGCGTGCGTAGATAGATCCGCCCATCCACCACCGCGGGCGTCGCGTAGATGTCCTCCCCAAAATCGTTCACCGCCAGAATCTCCCACTGCGGCTCCGCCTTCAGCACCACCACCTTGCCATTCTCGCTTGCGATATACACCTTCCCATCCGCGCCCACCGGCGACGAATAGTATCCCTCCAGCGCCCCCGTCAATCGCCCTTGCTTGTACACTTCCCCCGATGCCGGATTCACCGTCGTGAAAATCCCGCCCGTCCGCACCAGAAACAGCGTGTTCGCATAGAGCAGCGGCACCGGCACATCCGGCAGCGATTTGTCATAGCGCCACAACACATTCGATCCCGTTACATCCCCGCGTCCGCCCAGTTTCACCGCCATCAGCGAATTGCGAGCCGCCCGCCGCGCCCGATAAAAACTCCAATCCCGCGCATCCATGAACCCATCGTGATCCAGATCAATCGCCTGCCAACTCCCCGAATGCTTCAACTCAGCCGGTATCTCTTCCTGCGACAGCTTCCCGTCCTTGTTCGCATCGGCCACCCGGATGACATCCTCAAACGGAGGCAGATCCTTCTGCTGCCCCGCATCCCCACCTGGAGCCCAACCATTGAAATACAGCGTGTCCCCATGAATAATCGGAGGCGACTTCGGCTGCCACGTCAGCCCGCGCAGCCACCACAGCTTCTTCCCTGTCTCCAGCGAATACGAAACCATCTGGTACGCCCCCGGCATGATCACTTCGCCCTCGCCCTTCGCCGGTAGATAGACAGCGGGCGTCGAAAACGAATGCGTGAAATCCGACCGGTCTGCCTTCCACAACACCTTGCCGCTGTCCTTCTCCACGGCCATCAGAAACGCCTTCGTATCCTGATCACAGGCCAGTATCAGTTTCCTTTGAGCCAGCACCGGCGACGCACCCATGCCATGCAGATTGGAGAACGGGCCCAGCGGCATCCGCCACCGCTCCTTGCCTTCCAGCGTGTACGAAATCAACCCAAAGTCGCTGAAAAACACATACAGATTCGTCCCGTCGCTCACCGGAGTCGGCGACGCCGGATGATTCAACTTGTGCCGGCTCTCGCTCCGCTCCTGTTTCAGCGCCGCCCGCCACAGCATCCGCCCCGAATCACGGTCGAGGCAAAATGTTTCCAGCGTCTCATTCGCCGACGCCGTCAAACAGATCCGCTTCCCCACAATCACCGGCGACGATTTGCCTTCCGGCACCGCAGTCTTCCACACCACTCCCTTCGACGGAGAAAACTCTACCGGCAGATTCCGGTCGTTCGCGACGCCGAGCCCGTCGAGCCCGCGAAACCGCATCCAATCCGCGGCCCCTGCCGCCATGCTCATCAGCACCAGAAGGAAGTAACGCACGAGAGCTATCCTATCGCACGTCCTCACGCGTGTATCGTGGAAAGTATGAGTCTGGGTTCGGATTTCCGTGCAGCCATCGATCATGCCCACCGCGCGCTCCTCGCGATGGACGGGCAACTGGCGCAACAGCCCTTCCGCGACGGAGGCTGGCGCCGCGTCGAATTGCTTGGCCACATGATTGATTCCTGCCTCTACAATCACGTCCGCTTCCTCACCGCCGCCAACACCGGCGCACTCGCCGTCACCCGTTACGACCAGACCGGCAGCGTGCGCCTGCACGATTACGCCAGCCTCGATTGGGAAGAAGTCCTCGACTACTGGTGCATTCACAATGAACTGCTGACCCGCGCAGTGGAACGAATTCCCGAAGCG
The DNA here is from genome assembly GCA_018268935.1 of Acidobacteriota bacterium. GTDB lineage: Bacteria > Acidobacteriota > Terriglobia > Bryobacterales > Bryobacteraceae > CADEFT01. The sequence continues at coordinate 40,468 of JAFDVS010000066.1, forward strand.
TCGCACTCCATCGAATGCCGCCTCGAAGACGGTGAGGTCATGCGCCTAGACGAACTCATCCGCGATTACCTCCGCCACACCCAACATCACATCGCCCAACTCACCGCCAGCTAACGATGCCCGCCGCCTACACCATCGGGCACTCCACCCATCCCATCGAGCATTTCCTCGCGCTACTGAACACTCATCAAATCGCAGCCATCGCCGACGTTCGCTCCGCGCCCTTCAGCCGCCGCCATCCCCAATTCACCCGCTCCAACCTGGAACGATCTCTACACACCGCCGGCATCGCCTATCACTTCTTCGGGCGCGAACTCGGCGCTCGATCGGAAGATCCCTCCTGCTACGTAAACGGCAAGGTGCAGTATGAGAGAATCGCCGAAACCGCGCTCTTCCAGCAAGGCCTCGCACGCCTCATCGCACTCCTCCCCGGCGCGACACCCCTCGCCATACTCTGCGCGGAAAAAGACCCGCTGCAGTGTCACCGCACGATACTTGTCGCGCGTCACCTCAACGGCGTCGTCCATATCCACGCAGATGCATCCCTCGAAACACATCCGCATCTGATGCAGCGCCTCATCACCCAACTCCGCCTCCCGCCCGAAGACATGTTCCGCACCGCGGCCGACGTGCTCGATGACGCCTACCGCATCCAGGGCAACCGCATCGCCTACACCCGCACCACTGCCAACGGCGATATCATGAACCCATGAACAGGCGTCAATTCCTCGGTACAGCCAGCGCCGCGGCTGCACTTCCTGCCTCCGCCAATCCAGTGGACAAACCCGCCCTGCTCGGCGGCACGCCCATGAAACTCACCGGCACACGCCAGTGGCCCGTCTTCGATCAAACCGAAGAGCAGGCCATGATCGGAGTCCTTCGCAGCGGCAAATGGTATCGCGGCAGCGGCCAGATGGTCCGCAAGTTCGAAGAACAGTACGCTGCGCTCACCGGCGCCAAACATTGCCTCGCCGTCGCCAACGGCACCAGCGCCCTGCTCGCCTCCATCTCCGCGCTCGGCATCGACGCGGGAGACGAAGTGATCATGCCGCCCTACACCTTCGTCGCCACCCTCAACGTCATCCTCGAAAAACACGCACTGCCCATCTTCTGCGACACCGACCGCGCCTCGTTCCAGATGGACGCAAAAAAACTCGAATCGAAGATCACGGACCGAACCAAGCTCATCATGCCCGTCCACATGGGCGGAGCCTCCGTCGATCTCGACTCTATCCTCGCCACCGGCAAGAAACACAATGTGCCCGTCCTCGAAGATGCCTGCCAGGCCCACCTCGGCGAATGGCGCAACCGCAAGGTCGGCACCTACGGCGTCGCCGGCTGCTTCAGTTTCCAGGCTTCGAAGAATCTCAATTCCGGTGAAGGCGGAGCCGTCCTCTTCAACGACGAAGCCTTCATGGAAGCGACGCGCGCCTTCCACTCCAACCAGGCGAACTCGCAGAGCCTCAACCTCCGCATCACCGAATTCCAGGCCGCGCTGCTGATGGCCCAGATGACGCGCCTCGAGACGCAATCGAAGACTCGCGAGCAGAACGCGGCCTACCTCACCAAGATGCTGAACGAAGTGCAAGGCATCGCACCGGCGAAGCTCTATCCCGGCTGCACCCGCAACGCCTGGCATCTGTACATGTTCCGTTACGACAAGCAGCACTTCGCCAACATGCCGCGCGAAAAGTTCCTCAAAGCGCTCGCGGCCGAGGGCGTCCCTGCTAGCGGCGGCTACAATCCGCTCAACAAGCAGCCGCTGCTCAAGCGCATCTTCGCTACCCGCGGCTACCGCCGCATCTTCTCCGACGCCGAACTGAAGCGTTGGGAAGAGCGCAATCATTGCCCCGAAAACGACAAGCTCTGCGAAGAAGCCGTATGGCTCACCCAGCCCACGCTCCTCGGTCCCCGCTCCGACATGGAAGTCATCGCCGGAGCCATCCGCAAAATCCAGCGCCACGCGGCATCGCTCTAGCGGCTCAATCACTCACACCGCAGCGCCACATCATTCGCAACGCGTATCGCAAATCGGCCACCAGATTCTGGAGCAGCATACAGTACGCCTTCCCCCCTTAGACGGAATCTGAGATACTGCGGTTCGCAGGGAAAATGCGCTTTCTAGCACTTTTCATTTGTTACGGCGTAGCCTCCGCGCAGATCGCCAACCTCACCACCAACGCCGATGGCAGCACCGTCTGGTTCGACACGCCACTCCCCCGCAAAACCATCGATGAACCCGAGCAAGGCCGCATCTATCGCCTTGACGCGGCCGGCCTCCAACTCATCGCCTCAACCCCGCGTCGGGACCCGTCCCTTCCGTCCGGCCTCGTACCTCTCCCGCCCAACACCTATTTCACCAATTACTTCGATCTCCACGCGCCGCAAAGCGGCCGCGACACCCTGCTCTACCAAGGCCGCGCGATTTGTTTCCGCTGCACTCCCGCGGGCACGTCCCTCACAATCCGCTACACACTGACCAACACCAACGGCATCCTTCGCACCGGCATGGGAGAAGCACGCCTCAGCCGCAATGGCCGCTACATCCTCGCCTCTTCCGGCTTCCCGTACGAGTCCTACATTGTCGATACAGAGGATCCAAACGCTATACCCGCCACTGCCACTACATCAACCGCCCCGGCCGCCGGCTCGCGCATCATCGCCGACAACGGAACCGCTGTCCTTCCCGGCTTCAACGGAGTCACACTCCAACTGCTCACCCCAGCCAAACGAACCGAAGTCCGCATTCCATCCGCCAGCGATTACGCCTGGTTCTACGAACCCTCCATCGACGCCTCCGGCAAGGCAGTTCTTTATACCCTCCGCGGAATACCAGGTCCAATCACCCTTCGCATCTTCCGTCTCGATGACCGCCGCGATACGCACGTTCACACTTGCCAGCCACGCTGTGAGAGCACATCCATCAACGCTGACGGCGACACCGTCTACTTCCTCGAAAACCAGCAACTCACCCGCGCCGATGCCGCCACCGCCCAATCCCGCCGCCTCACCAACGAACCTCATGGCGTCCTCAGATACACCGCCTCCGATGATGGCAAGGTCGCGTGGTACGTCAACGGCATGGGTCAGCTCCGCCGCCTCGACACCGCATCCGGCGGCGCCGAAACATACATCGAAAGCACCCCGGCTCTCACAAACACGGGCGCCCTCACACTCACCCCCGGAAGCCTGGCCACACTCACCGGAGAAGGCCTCAGCAGCGCTGCCGCCCAGGCGCAACATCTGCCGCTCCCCACTCAACTCGCCAATACCACCGTCTCCGTCAACGGAATCCCATCCCCCATCCATTCCATCAGCCCGACGAGCATCACCATCCAAACCCCATGGAACGCGCCCGCCGCGCCACTCGAAGTGAAACTCGAAACCACTTCCAACTCCCCATTCCGCGCCACTGCCCGCGCCACCTTCCCCGCCGAAGCCATCGCACCCGCCTTCCTCCCGCTGCAACCCGGCATCTACGCCATTCATGAGACCTTCGACGCCCTCGTCACCTCCGACAATCCCGCCCGGCCCGGCGAGTACATTCATCTATACGCCACAGGGCTAGGTCCCGTCACCCTTCCCGTGGAAACCGGCGCAGCATCTCCGCTCAACGCCACACTCCGAAACACCATCAACTGCACAACACCAATTGTCTTCGCCGGGCTCGCCCCCACACTGGTCGGCATTTACCAGATCACAGTGCGCGTGGCGGCCTCGGATCGTGGCGAAGGGTTCCTCACCTGCCAGGTCGCCAGCAAATCCGCCTTCGCAGCCTTCCCCATATTGCGTTGACCCCGCCCCCAAAGAGAAACTGTAGAGCATGCAACGCCGCACCTTCCTCGGCACCCTGGCCGCGCTCGCCACTCCCGCCCGTGCGCAATCCCCGATGAACGTCATCATCATCGTCGCCGACGATCTCGGCTGGTCCGATCTCGCCTGCTACGGAGCCGATCTCCACGAGACACCCAACCTCGACAAACTCGCCACCGAAGGTGTCCGCTTCACCGACGCGCATTCCGCCGCGCCCATCTGTTCGCCTACGCGCGCCTCCATCATGACCGGCAAACACCCGGCCCGCCTCAAAATGACCATCTGGCACGAAGGCGCACTCCGCCAGCCTGGCAACAACACCAAGCTCATCCCTGCCGTCTCCCGCCCCAATCTCCCGCTCGAAGAAATCACTCTCGGCGAAATCTTCCACGACCGCGGCTACCTCACGGCGGCCATCGGCAAGTGGCACCTCGGCGATGCCGGCCACTACCCCGAAACCCAAGGCTTCGACATCAACATCGGCGGCACCCACTGGGGCGCGCCCGACACCTACTTCTACCCCTATCGCGGCAACAAGCATCACGGCAACGAAACCCGCTACGTCCCCCGTCTCGATGGCGGCAAGCCCGGCGAATACCTCACAGACCGCCTCACCGATGAAGCCCTCAAAGTCATTGACCGCGCCGGTTCTCAGCCCTTCTTCCTCTACCTCGCTCACCACGCCCCGCACACGCCCATCGAAGCCAAGAAGGATCTCGTCGATTACTACACCAAAAAGCTGAAGCCCGGCATGCGCCACCAAAACCCCGTGATGGCCGCCATGATTCACAGCCTCGACGAAAGCGTCGGCCGCGTCGTGAAGCACCTTGAAACCCGCAAGCTCACCGACCGCACAGCCATCTTCTTCATCTCCGACAACGGCGGCTACATCGGCCGCTTTGACAATCGCCAGGTCACCAACAACGCCCCCATCCGTTCCGGCAAAGGCTCCCTCTACGAAGGAGGCATCCGCGTCCCCTTGATCGCAAGAGTCCCCGGCATGGCCAAAGGCAAGACCTGCGCTTTCCCCGTCGTTTCCACAGATTTATTCGCCACTGTCCAGGAAGTCGCCGGCGCCCCCGGTAAGAACAACGACGGGCTCAGCCTCGTCCCACTCCTCCGCGATCCCTCATCGAAGCTCCCTCGCACGGAACTCTTCTTCCACTATCCGCACTACTACGCCACCACATCACCGGTGAGTGCGATTCGTTCCGGCTACTGGAAGCTGCTCAAATACTACGAGGACGGCCACACCGAGTTGTATCAACTCGACACCGACATGGTGGAATCGAAAGACCAGGCGCAATCGCAACCCGAGCTAGCCCGCAAACTCGAAGCCCGCCTCGATGCCTGGCTCAAAGAAGTCGACGCCAACATGCCGAAGCAACGTTAGTCTTCATCAAAGTTAAAGAAGCTTGCCACCAGCACCGACGCCTGCGGAGCATGCAAAGGGGAGATTGGCTCATCAGTCGCGTACGACTCGACCGATTGATAGCGGCCATCCACTGGATTCCGGTGGACGATCACCCGCCGGTTGCGAACATCCAACACCCAGTAGTCGGAAATGCCTGCACGTGCGTAAAGCCGCGCCTTCGTCGACAGATCGAACCCGATCGTCGTGTCAGCTATCTCCGCCAAAAGCAGGATCTCCGTTGGCGGGACGCCCCGGGAATACCTCCCGTATGGCTGCTTCAGTACGATCGCGTCGGGCTCAGGTGCACTAGTTGGTTGATCGAGTGGAGCAACGTCGATTGGTGCCTCGGGAACCACGCAAAGCGACTTGAAAACGGTTCGGAGCCAGTCGGTCAACAGCAGCAGGACGTAGACATGAGGATGATTTTTTCCCACCTTTTCCACCAACTCCCCTTCGATGAGTTCATAGCGATGGAGTTCGGCGAGTCCTGCTTTTTCGAGGAGTTTACACTCCTCGCGTGTCCATTTTTTGTGCAGCGGCACTTCGGCCAAGGAACCGGTGTCTGGCGCAATCCAAGCGACGGGCATTCGTCTCCATTATCTGCGATCGGAAAACCTCACTTCACCCCCACTTGTACTCCATCAAAGCTCCCACCCCCGTCCACGTCGTGTGATACCGGTTGTACATATCCCGATCCCGCGCATCCCCCCAGCTCCCATCCGCATTCTGATGCGCCAGCAGATAATCCATCCCCTCCCGGATCAGCCCATCCGATTCCTCCATCCCCAACACCAGCAGCGAATCCACAAACTCCCCCAGCGTCTCCGGATCCTTCCCCGCGATACACCTCCGCAAATTCCCCGCCAGAAAATCAAACTCCGCCGGAAAATCCTCGCGTCGCAACCGGCGCAAATCGTAATCATTCGAAACATACACAATATGCGTCACCGTATAGGCAACGCTATAGAACGCCGCATCCAGCTTCCGTCCCTTCCACACATACGGCCGCAACGACGGCACCCAGCGCATCACATCCCCAAACGAAGCCCCCAACCGAATCCCATACCGCTCCCCGAAATACGCCGTCAGCATCGCCTCGAAAAACACGTCATACCGGCTCATCATCGTGAGCTTCCCTTTGCACTGAAAGCACTGCCGCGAGCCCCGCACACTCCACTTCTTACACCGCTTGCATTTCTTCGGAATATCCGCCGGCGGCCCTTCCCGCAACGGATCGAACCCCAGAAACTGCACCGCACTCATCCCCGCCGCACGCCGCGCCAACTCCTCCTTCATCGCCGGATTCGGAAAACCCAACCCATCCGCCGACAAGCACCCGTACACCAGATCGGAAACAGTCACCGGCCCCGCGCCAGCCGGCACCACTGGCACTTTCCCGCGCCAGTATGCCGCCCGCTCTCGCCCCACCTCCCAACACACCCGCCGCATCTCCTCATTCGAGGTCGCCTCCGCCAATCCATAAAAACAAAACATCAGATCCGTGGCGTAGTCCTCAAAATGCACCGGATTCCGCGCCACATCAATCAAAAACCGCAACCCCCGCATCACCGCCGCCCGTCTCCGCTCCACCAAATACGTCGAGCCCCGCAACACAAACGGCAGCCCAATCAACCCACGGCGTGATAGCAGCACCTCATCATTCTAAGATAGGATTTCCATGATGCAACGCCGTCAGTTCCTCCAAACCATCCCCGCCCTATCCGCCTTCGCCCAAGCTCCATCCAAACCCAACATCATCTTCATCCTCGCCGACGACCTCGGCATCGGCGGCCTCAGTTGCTACGGCGCCGACGCCTTCCGCACCCCGCAAATCGATGCCCTCGCCAAATCCGGCATCCGTTTCACCAACGCCTACACTGCACCCCTCTGCGGTCCATCAAGAGCCCTCATCATGACCGGCCGCTACGGCTTCCGCACCGGCGCCTCCAACCAGGACGCCACCGGCACCATGAAACCCGCCAACGAAACCTTCATCCCCAAAGTCCTCAAGCCCGCGGGCTACACCTCCGCCATGGTCGGCAAGTGGGGCCAACTCCCGCTCGGTCCCGCCGAGTTCGGCTTCGACGAGCATCTCAAATTCCAAGGCAGCGGCACTTACTGGAACACCCAGGATCGCGGCAAAGCCTACCTGCTCAACGGCGTCACCACGCCACTCAAAGACAACCAGTACCTCCCCGACCTCATGCACGAGTTCGTTGTCAGCTTCCTCCACCGCAATCGCACCAAGCCCTTCTTCCTCTACTACTCCATGTCGCACGTCCACGGCGAAATCCTGCCCACGCCCGACACCGCCCCCGGCACCAACGACCACTACAAAGACAACATCAACTACATGGACAAACTCGTCGGCAAGCTCATGGCCACGCTCGACGATCTGAAACTCCGCGAAAAAACCCTCGTCATCTTCTTCGGCGACAACGGCACCGCCTCCAATTACGCCGAGCGTTCCACCGTCCACGGCAAACCACTCGCCGGCTCGAAAGGCGACATGGAAGAAGGAGGCGCGCTCGTCCCCTTCATCGCCAGTTGGCCCCGCACCACACCCGCCGGCATCGTCTCCTCCCAACTCACCGACGCCACCGATTTCCTCCCCACCTTCGCCGCACTCGCAGGGGCGCAAGTCCCTGCCAAACCCATCGACGGCGTCAGCCTCGTCCCCGCGCTCACCGGCAAGCCCGGCCCCAAGCGCGATTGGATCTTCATGCAACTCGCCCGCATGTGGTACGTCCGCGACGCGCGCTTCAAGCTCAATCAGAAAGGCGAACTCCGCGACATGTCCAACGCCCCATTCGCCGAACCCCTGGCCAAGGACACGCCCGAATCCGCCGCCGCCCGCAAGCGCCTCCAAGCCGTGCTCGACAAACTCAACCCCGCTGGAGGCATTCCCGACACCGGCCCCGCATCCGGCCGCCACGCCGCTAACGAAAAGAAAAAATCGAAACGCTGATCACCGCAAATAAGCGTCCGTAAACGTGCGCCGCAAATCCAGCCGCACACTGGCCAGCCGCTCCACCGAACCGGCCGTAATCGCGAACGCCGCGCTAGCAGCCTCCACATCAATCCGCCCGTCGACATCCAAAGTTGGCCGCATCCCTTCAATCGCCGCCTCATCCCCCTCAGGCAGCGCCGCCCGAATCTCCGCCGCCGTATGCGAAGCCATCCACTGGTTCGCTCCCAGGAACGCCTTCGCCATTCCCCGCGCTGCATCAGCATTCCCTTCCAGCCACTCCCGCCGAGCCACCAGACAAAGGCTCGGCAACTTCTCCACCCCGAAATACTCCCGCGAAACCGCCGCATCCCGCAGATCCACCAGCAGCCGCAGCGGCACTCCCCGTCCCCGCAGCGTGCTCCAACCCTGATTCGTCAACATCGCCGCATCCACCTTCTTCTGTTCCACCGCCGCCACCGCCGAAGCCGCCACGCCAATCGCCGCAGTAGAAAATTCAGAAACCCCGTTCTTCCGCATCACGGCATTCAACAGGAAATGCGATGAAGACCCCGGCCCCGGAATCCCCACCGTCTTCCCCTTCAGCCCCTCCACCGACGCAATCTCCTCCCGCGCCGCCAGCACCATCCCCGGCCGCAGCGCCAGCGAGCAAAACGCCACCACATCCTTCCCGTCGGCCGCCAAAGGCAGCACCGCATCATACGCCGCCGTGGCCACATCCCCATCGCCGGCCAGCAGCGCTTCCATCATCTTCGCGTACGATTGCAGGTACACTGCCCGCACAGCCATCGCGCCATACCGCCCCTGCGCCACCGACAAATGATGCCCGTAGCTCTCCGGAAACGTCAGCAACACCGTCTCCCGCCGCTTCCCGCACCCCGCGCTCAGCGCCATCAGAAACAACCTTCGATCAACAGTGACGCGGGCCTCCAGGCCGGCGGCTAAATCAAATCTCATACCTGCTAGATTAAACCCATGACCGAACCCTGGATGTCCGGCTCCTACGCCGAAGTCAACCCCCTCCTACGCCCCCTGCTGCATGCCTTCGACCACGCCCTCCTCGACCTCGAACACTGGACCGCCAACCTCACCCAGGAACAGCTCTGGTCCACTCCCCACAACCTCGGCTCCGTCGGTTTCCACCTCCGCCACATCACCGGCAGCACGGACCGCCTCTTCACCTACGCCCAAAACGAAGCCCTCACCGAAACCCAACTCCAAACACTAAACTCCGAAAAAACCCCCGGCGCCACCCGCGACGAACTCCTCGCCGAAATGCGTCAGACCTTCGCCACCATCGCGCAAAAGGTGCGCGACCTCGACCCCGCCACCCTCTCCGAACCCCGCTTCATCGGCCGCAAACGCCTCCCCACCACCCTCCACTCTCTCCTGGTGCACATCGCCGAACACACCATGCGCCACGTCGGCCAGGCCATCATCACCGTCAGAGTCCTCACGAACGGCGGACTCGCCTCATAACACCGCAAATCCCCAGCCCACCCAACATCCAAACCAGAGTCGAAGGTTCCGGCACATCCCCGATTCGCTCATAGGCCAGAAACGGCACGTTCGCCACAAAAGGCTGCCCCCGAAACAACACCGTTCCCCCGGCAACCTGCGACGAAACCCCTTGATAAAACGTATTCACCCCAGCCGTGTAAGGATCGCTCGCCACCTGCGCCGCAACAACTCCGCTATTGAATGTATCCCGCACAATGGACATCGTGCTCCCCAACGCCATCAGCGCTCCATTGATCGAGTTGATCCCATTCGTCACCTCTGGCCCACCGCTGTCTCCAACAAAAAACACCGTCCCGCCTCCAATCAGGAAGTTTTGCAGCGCCGTAATCTCCGCCGCCACGAACGCATCGTCCGGCAGAATGGCAAAGAACAAATCCACCCCCGCCAGTTGCGCATCCGTCACTGCACCGGAAAACGTGCTCACCGTAGCCCCTTGTCCCGTATAGAAATTCCCGAACACGGTCACGTACAGCCCGAACGAGGAACTGGACAGGAACTTCACGTTGCTCCCGCCTTCCAACGCGTTCATCAGGAATACATCGTTGTCATGCGGTTCCACCGGACCCAACCCCGGCGCCACATTCGCATCCCCCGACACAAACACCGTGCCGCCCCCCAAATCCTCGTCTTTCATTGCGAGCTTTGCCCCTTGGCGAACTTGGCGAGAAGCCCCGGCCACGCAACCCCAGCATGCTAACCTGAAGGAATAGCACAACCATGTCTAGCTCCAAACTGGTATACACCGAAGATCCTGCGGCAGCAGGCGTAAGAGCCGTACCCGACTCGGACCCTGTAGAAACTTCCGAATGGATAGAAGCCCTCGACCAAGTTCTCGATGAAGCTGGCCCGGAACGCGCGCGTTACCTCCTGAAAAAACTCACCGAGCGTGCCGCCACCCTGGGAGTTCCGGTCCCCGCCAACATCAACACCCCGTATGTGAACACTATCTCCGTAGACGACGAAGTCCCCTACCCCGGCGATCGCTTCCTGGAACGAAGCATTAAAAGCATCATTCGCTGGAACGCCATGGCGATGGTCGTCCGCGCCAACAAGTACGACAACGGCATCGGCGGCCATATCTCCACCTACGCCTCCCTCGCCACGCTCCTTGAAGTCGGCTTCAACCACTTCTTCCGCGCCAAAATCGGCCAGGAGCCCGGCGACTTCGTCTACTTCCAGGGCCATGCCTCCCCCGGTGTCTATGCCCGAGCCTTCATCGAAGGACGCCTCAGCGAAGAACACCTCAAAAACTTCCGCCACGAACTGCGTGAGCATCCCGGCCTCTCCAGCTATCCCCACCCCTGGCTGATGCCCGATTTCTGGCAGTTCCCCACCGTTTCCATGGGCCTCGGCCCCATCAACTCCATCTACCACGCCCGCTTCATGCGCTACATGGAGAACCGCGGCATCATCGCCAAGACGAACCGCAAGATCTGGGCCTTCGTCGGTGACGGCGAATCGGATGAGCCCGAAACGCTCGGCGCCATTACCCTCGCCTCCCGCGAAAAGCTCGACAACCTCTGTTGGGTCGTCAATTGCAATCTCCAGCGTCTCGATGGCCCGGTGCGCNNACGGTCCGGTGCGCGGCAACGGCAGCATCATTCAGGAACTCGAAGCCGCCTTCCGTGGCGCAGGCTGGAACGTCATTAAAGTCCTCTGGGGCTCGGAATGGGATCGCCTCTTCGCCAAAGACCGCACCGGCATGCTCCTCCAGCGCATGTCCGAATGCGTCGACGGCGAATACCAGAACTTCAAGGCCCACGGCGGCACCTACACTCGCGAAAAATTCTTCGGCAAATACCCCGAACTCCTCGAACTCGTCGCCGACATGAGCGACGAAGAAATCTTCAAGCTCAAGCGCGGCGGCCACGATGCAGCCAAGGTCTACAACGCCTACCTCAAGGCCTCCCAGCACAACGGCCAACCCACCGTCATCCTTGCCAAAACAGTGAAAGGCTACGGCCTCGGTGAAGCCGGCGAAGGCCGCAACATCACCCACCAGCAGAAGAAGCTCAATGAGCAGGAAATGCTCTACTTCCGCACCCGTTTCGACATCCCCGTCACCGACGACACGGTGCAGAAGATCACCTTCTATCGTCCGCCAGAGGATAGCCCTGAAATGGTCTACCTCAAGTCGCGCCGCGAATCCCTTGGCGGCTACGTCCCTTCGCGCAACCCCAAGCCTATCGAAATCAAAGCCCCCACGCTCGAATCCCTCAAGGATTCCCTCGGTGGCTCCGCCGGCCGCGACGTTTCCACCACCATGGCCTTCGTCGGCGTCCTGCGCAATCTCCTCAAAGAGCCCGGCCTCGGCAAATACATCGTCCCCATCATCCCCGACGAAGCGCGCACCTTCGGTATGGAGAGCCTCTTCCGCTCTCACGGCATCTACGCCAGCCAGGGCCAGCTCTACGAACCCGTGGACAAGGACAACTTCCTCTATTACAAGGAAGCCAAGGAAGGCCAGATCCTCGAAGAAGGCATC
>JAFDVS010000067.1 GCA_018268935.1 Acidobacteriota bacterium
CACTCTGGAATTGACACGGGCGAATCCGCAACACTTGGTTGCAATAGATTGGCCAAATTGCAGGCGCCACACAGTGTGTATTGAGGCATAGACATAAAGATATCGATATGTAATGTGGCAGAAATTTTCACATTTGAAAGGGGAATATCGCCCTCCGGGTGAGTCAATTGCCCCAGTGTGCAATTGTTTAGGCGCACCTTGCGTGGCTTGCGGCTGGTTGATCTCTGCCACGTCACCAAATGAGTTCCGGGAAGCGCTGAATGGGGATCTGGAGCCGAAGTGGACTGAGGTGTGGGCTCATATCAACCTCGGCAAGATCTTCGATGTCACGGGGCAGCGGGAACGGGCTCAGAATGAGTACAATCTGGCGCTACGGACGAAGGATAATACGCAGGGCGCGCTGGAGGATGCGGCGAAGTACGCGGCAGCGCAGTGCGAATTAATCAGGCTCGTAGCACCGAAGCCGTGAGCGCTTACTCGCTGGCTCGAACTTCCTGCAGACGCGCCTGGAGAATCTCGGGTAAGGTTGCCTCGATCTCGGCGGTAACGAGCCCCACCGCGTCCATATCCTGAATGTGGACCCGATCCTTGAGCCGGTAACTCGTCAATTTCATCCGGACCAGATCCGCCACCGGAGCGATGAGGATGCCTTCCTGAGTCTTGGCAGGGGACGAATCGGGTACGGGCTCCAGATAATCCGGTCGAACCTTCTCCCTGAGAAAGACGAGATGCACGGCCGATCGAGCACGTGGAGCATCTGCATCCACCAACGTGTCCACCCCCGCCACATGCCTGTGGACCCAACCAGCGGTTACGGCGGCGGCGATTGCCGCGGGCAAGTCGTCACGCCCGATTGCAGCGTCCACGTCAGCCGTCAAGCGTGCGCGCAAGGGGTCGCGTTCGGAGACGTGGAGGAAGACAGCCAGTCCACCCACCACGCGGTAAGGGATACCCGCGCGGGTAAAGAGTTCGTGCAGTTGCAAGACTCGGGCGAAGAGTTGCTCCAGGTGCATGTCGCACGCGGCTGCCGTCAACATTGGCTGTCACATTGATTCTTGCACGGCTACTACTTGCACATGTGTGCCACCGGTTGTCGGATTGCCGGGAGTACCTGCTATGCTCGGAAGCGAAGAATGAGTTCTACAGGCACGGTGGCCGTGGTGGCGGAGAAGCCATCGGTGGCCCGCGACATTGCCAAGGTTCTGAAGGCGAATCAAAAAGGACAAGGTTACCTGCATGGCGAAGGCTATGTGGTGACTTGGGCGATTGGGCATGTGGTGCGCCTGGCGCAGCCGCATGAGATCCGGCCGGAATGGAAATCGTGGCGGCGGGAAACGTTGCCCATGCTGCCTCGCGATTGGCCTTTGGTTGTCATTGATCAAACGCAGGATCAGTTTGAGATTGTGCGGAAGATTCTCACGTCGCCGAAGGTGGCGGAGATCATCTGCGCGACGGACGCGGGGCGGGAAGGCGAGCTGATTTTCCGGTATCTGTATGAGAAGGCCGGGTGTGAGAAACCGTTTCGCCGATTGTGGATTTCGTCGCTGACTCCGGAGGCGATTCGCGATGGGTTCGCGAAGCTGAAGGATGGCGTGGAGTACGACCGGCTGGCGGCGGCGGCGAAAGGGCGGAGCAGGGCCGATTGGCTGGTGGGGATGAATCTGTCGCGGGCCTACACGCTGGTGTCGGGCGAGGATATTTCCGTGGGGCGTGTGCAGACTCCGACTCTGGCGATGGTGGTGGAACGCGAACTGGCGATTCGCGCCTTTGTCCCCGAGGATTACCTGCACGTGGTGGCGAAGTTTTCGCCGGGCGAAGGGCGTGTGTACGACGGGACGTATTTCCAGCCCGATGTGGAGCCGATGGAAGCGGCGATGAAGCTGCCTCCCGATGGGGAGTTGGCGAAGCGCGTGGTGGAGCGGGTGAAGGCGGGCGTGGCGCGCATTGAGCGGATGGAGATGCAGACGAAGCGCATGCCTCCGCCGGGGTTCTATGATCTGACGGAGTTGCAGCGGCATGCGAACCGGCTGTATGGGTTCAGCGCGCAGCGGACGCTGGAAGGTGCGCAGGCGTTGTATGAGAAGCACAAGCTGATCAGTTATCCGAGGACGGATAGCCGGCACTTGTCGGCGGATGTGGCGAAGACACTGCCGAAGATTGTGCAGGCGGTGCGGGCTCCGTATGAAAAGATGCTGGCTCCGGAGACGGGTGTGAAGCCGCTGGGGAAGCGGTATGTGGACGATACGAAGGTGACCGATCACCATGCGATTATTCCCACGGGCGGGTCGGGGGCTTCTTTACAGGCGGGGTCGGATGAGCAGCGGCTGTATGACCTGGTGTGCCGGCGATTGCTGATGGCGTGGCACGGGGACCATGTGTGGTCGGTGACGACGGTGATTACTGCTGTTCGCAATGAGGCGGAGGGATCGACGGACCGGTTTCATTCCAGTGGATCGATGGTGAAGGAAGAGGGCTGGAAGGTTCTGGATATCGCCGGGGGGAAGAAGTCTTCCGCGAAGAAGAAAGCCGGGGCCGAGGAAGGTGACGAGGGTGGAGAGGGCGAGGGCGCGGCGTTACCTCCGGGGTTAGAAGAACAGCAGCCGCAGGAAGTGCTGGAAGTGGATTCGGTGTCGAAGAAGACTCGGCCTCCGAAGCGGTTGACGGAAGCGACGCTTTTGACGGCGATGGAGACGGCGGGCAAGACGCTGGATGACAAAGAGCTGTCGGAGGCGATGAAGGAGAGCGGGCTGGGGACTCCGGCGACGCGGGCGCAGATTATTGAAGTGCTGCTGAAGCGCGAGTTCATTGCGCGCAAGGGGAAGAGCCTGGAGGCGACGGATAAGGGGATACGGCTGATTGAGTCTGTGCATCCGGAAGTGAAGAGTCCGGTGATGACGGGGCAGTGGGAGGCGTTTCTCAAGAAGATTGAACGGGGCGGGGCGCAGTTAGATCCGTTTCTTGAGGGGATTGAGAATTATGTGCGGGAGGTAATCGGGAAGGTGGGGCCTGTGGCGAAACGCGCAACGGCGCCGCCTGTTGCGCCTGCCGCCGCTCCCGTGGTCCCCGTTGCAATCGCGGCCAAGGCGACAGTGGAGCCGGGAACTGATTTAAACGCGATTCTGAAGAAATGTTTCGGGTTTGAGAAGTTCCGGCCGAATCAGGAGGAGGTGTGCCAGGCGCTGACAAAGGGTGACGATGTGCTGCTGGTGATGCCGACGGGGTCAGGGAAGTCGCTTTGCTACCAGTTGCCGGGGATCGCACTGGGGGGCACGACGCTGGTGATCAGCCCGTTGATTGCGCTGATGGAAGACCAGGTGTCGAAGCTGGCGGCGCAAGGA
Organism: Acidobacteriota bacterium; assembly: GCA_018268935.1. Taxonomy (GTDB): domain Bacteria; phylum Acidobacteriota; class Terriglobia; order Bryobacterales; family Bryobacteraceae; genus CADEFT01. Next base: position 3,339 of record JAFDVS010000067.1, read on the forward strand.
TTCGCGGTGGAGCGAATCCATTCCGGGCGCGACCGCGCTTCGTTGCGCCAGGCTTGCTTTGCGTATCTGGAGGGCAAGCTGAATTTTCTATTCGTTGCTCCGGAGCGGCTGCGGGTGCAGGGCTTTCCAGAGATGCTGGCGAAGCGGAAGCCTGCATTGATCGCGATTGATGAAGCGCATTGTATTTCGCAGTGGGGGCATGATTTCCGGCCGGATTACCGTACGTTTGGCAAGCATCTGCCGGCATTGCGGCCCGCTCCGGTGATTGCGTTGACGGCGACGGCGACGTCGATGGTGCAGGAAGATATCGCGGCTCAGTTGGGGTTGCGGACGGCACGGCGGTTCATCCACGGGTTCCGGCGGGACAACATCGGGATTGAAGTGGTGAAGGCGGCACCGAAGGCTCGCGAGCGGCTAGTGGGCGAGATTCTGCGGGATGAGGAGCGGCGGCCGGCGATTGTGTATGTGCCGCGGCGCCGCGATGCGGAGAGTGTGGCGGAGTTCCTTGAGAGCGAATTTCCCGTGGCGGCGTATCATGCAGGGCTGGATGCGAAGCGGCGCGATCAGGTGCAGTCGGGGTTTTTGGATGGGCGGCTGGAAGTGATCGTTGCCACGATCGCGTTTGGGATGGGGATTGATAAGCCGGATGTCCGCACAGTGATTCACACGGCCTTGCCGGGGAGTTTGGAAGGCTACTACCAGGAGATTGGGCGTGCGGGGCGCGATGGGCAGCCTTCACGCGCGATTCTGATGCATGCTTATGCGGACCGGTTCACGCACGATTTCTTTTTTGAACGCGATTATCCGGAGCCTACGGTGCTGTCGGCGATCTATGATTGCCTGAATGCGGAGCCGCAGCCGAAGGAGTTGGTGCAGCGGCGTTCGCGCGTGGCTGCGGATGAGTTCGACATCGCGATGGAAAAGCTGTGGATTCATGGCGGCGCGATGGTGGATTACGCGGAGAACATGACTCGTGGTGTGGCGGATTGGAAAGAGTCGTATATTGCGCAGCGGGAGCACAAGCAGGCGAGCTTTGAGCGGATGTTGAATTACGCCAGCGGATCGACGTGCCGGATGGTGTCGTTGATTCGCTATTTCGGGGACATGGCGGATGCGAGCCGGGCTTGTGGGGTTTGCGATATCTGCAATGCGAAGGATGCGGTGGTGCAGCAATACCGGCCGGCGACGGCTGCGGAGTTGGTGCAAGGCGGAAGGATTCTGGAGGGGTTGCGGAAGGGCGGGCCGACCACGACTGGCAAGTTGCATGGTGCGCTGTTCGCCGATGGATCGCTGGAGCGGCGGGATTTTGAGGAGTTGCTGGGTGCGATGGCTCGTAGTGGGTTGGTGGACGTGCAGGAAGCGAGCTTTGAGAAGGACGGGCGTTCGGTGGAGTACAAGCGTGTTGGGCTGACGGATGCGGGGCGCACGGCCAATGGGGATATGGAGTTGATGGTGCCGGTGGCGGTGGAATCGGCGCGGACGCGCAAGAAGAAGGCTTCCGCAGCGGCGAAGAAGAAAACGCCGGCGAAGGATGCGGTGTTGGAAGTGCCGAAGGTGGCGCCGCAGCAGGAGGAGATTGAGAAGGCGCTGCGGGCGTGGCGGCTGAATGAAGCGAAGTCTAAGGGTGTGCCTGCGTTCCGGATTTTGACGGACAAAGCGCTGGAGACGATTGCGGAACGGCAGCCGAAATCGGCTCGGGAGTTGTTGGAGGTGCCGGGGTTGGGGTTGAAGCTGGTGGAGAAGTATGGGGCGGCGATTTTTGGGATTTTGTCGCGGGTGCGGTGATTATTTTCGCTGAGGGTTCGGCCAAACGGGGTGTTGGCCGGGTCTGTATGGATGTATGAAGACTGCTTTGCTGTTGCTTCTTCTGATGGCAGATAATGCCGCGCTGCAGTATTGGGCGGCGTTTGGACAAATGCAGGACGGGATGTGGGGAGAGGATCAGGATCAGCAAGTGGGTGCGGCGTTGGAGGACAAAGCTGCCTATTCACCGGAACGGTTTCGCGGGTTTGTGGATCGGAACCGGAACAGTTTGGAGACGATGCATCGAGGCACTGCCCTTGGTGTCTGTGATTGGGGATTGGATTACGGGGCTGGTGCGAGTATTCCGGTTGATTATCTGCGGAAGGCCGCGACGCTGGGCAATCTGAACGTGTTGCTCGCGCTGGAGCAAATTGCAGCGGGCGATGATGCGGGCGCGGTGCGTACGGTGCGTGCCGGGCTGCGGTTCTCTTCCGATGTCGCGGCTGGAGGGCCGTTGCTCGCCGCATTGCAAGCGAAGAAACTACTGATGCGCCATCTTGCCGTGGTTCCACGGTTGAAGGGGCGGAATGAGTTGTTGGGCGTGTTGGAGAAGATCGGCGATGGTGTGGATTGGAAGGCGGCAATGGACCGGGAGGCGGAGTTGGCGAAGAAGCGGAGCGCGGGATTGCCGAATCCGGCTCGTGTGGCGCAGGAGCAGCGCGCTTTGTCGGAACGCATGCGGGAAGTACGGGCCTTATTGTCGCGATAGCTCAGATCTGTTGCGAGGCGCGGAGGATGGTTTCGTGGACCATCAGTTCGAAGTCGTAGGAGTAGGTGAGCGGCGTGTTGGTTTCGATGGCTCGGGCGAGGTCAATGAAGTCGCCGATGTAGCGCGGCTGGGCGGGGAGTTCGATCTCCTGCCAGCCTTGCTTGTAAGGGCCACGGGCTTCGCGCATGCTGACGCGCATCTTGGTGCCGGGCTCGACTGGCTGCATCCAGATCACACCGTCGGTGCCGATGACTTCGAAGCCACGGTGCGGGGAGTGGCCGGGGAAACGGGCTGATGTCGAGATGACGGCCATCGCGCCGGGGTATTCGAAGACGGCGAGGGTGTTGTCGGCGAGCCCGTCTGCTTTGCCGATGGATGTTTTCTTGAGCCAGCTTTTGACGTCGGTGGGCCGGCCGAGCAGGTGCACCATGCGGTCGATTTGATGGGAACCGAGTTCGAACATCATGCCGCCACGGTAGGGGGCGAGTTCGGCGCGGCCTGTGGCGTTGATGTCGGTGTGGATGGTGGCGCGCATGAGGTAGACTTCGCCGAGCCAGCCTTTGTCGATGGCTTCCTTGGCGCGGCGGAAGCCTTCGTGGAAACGCCAGATGTAGCCGGTTTGCACGAGCAGACGTTTGCGGCGGGCTTCTTCTATTAGTTCACGGAAGGGGGCGAGATCGGCTGTGGGTGGCTTCTCGATGTGGAGATGCTTGCCTGCGGCGATGACCTTGCGGCCGTAGGGGAGCCCGGTGGCGGGAGGCATCTCCACCGCGATTACCTTGATGGAAGGATCGCCGAGGAGTTCCTCTTCGCTCAACCATTTGTAGGAGGTTTTGTTTTTTTCACGCGCGGCTGAGTCGGGCTCGCAGACGCCGGCGATTTCATAGCTCGCGTTGGCGGCGACGGCTTTCAGCTTGCCGCCAAAGTGGGAGTGACGCGTGCCGTAGAAGGCGGCTTTGATCTTCGTGGCGCCGAGTGCGGGCGCGGCGAGGATGGGCAGGAACTGACGTCGATTCATGCGGGGATAGCCTCCTGGTTGGTGATGAAGGGCAAAGTGAATCCGGAATAGGGGAGTACGCCGATGCGGGTGTTGGGGCCTGCCTCGGCGATGAGTGTGTCGAGCGTTTGTTGATGATGCTGTGGCGAGACAGGGTGAAAGCCGAAGCGGCGCACGAAGTTTTCGGGGAGCGTCGAGACGAGGTGGATGTTGTAAAGACGGCCGAGGCGCGCGAGCCACCATGCTTTGTGGCCGCCTACGGCGAAGCTGGCCTTCAGGGCATGCTCCATCTCGGCGTCGCTCGTGTACTTCCATGCGTATTCATCGATGGCGGGATGGCCGGAGCCAGAGGGGCACTCGGCATAGAAGAGGATGGTTCCACCGGGGCGAAGGGCCTGGACGGCGTTCTCCAGGCCTTTGTGGGCCTGGCGCAGATCGATGTCGAGGGGATAGCCGCCGGCGGAGGCGACGATGAGGTCGTATGGTTGATCGAGGTCGGCGCGCAGCATCTGATCGACGGCGAGACAGCCTTCGCGATGGGCGTGCTCCATGTGTCCGGCGACGGCTCGCACGAGGTGGCCCTCGGGGCTGAGCACAAGATTGAGGATGAAGTCGGGCTCCGCGAGGCGCGCGGCTTCGAGCAAATCTTCGTGAGCGGGGTTGCCTTCGAGCACGCCAGAGCGGCAGCGCGGGTCGAAGATCATGTTGTGGTTGAAGGTGGTGGTGCGGGCTCCGGCGACTCCGGGGACAAGGCTTTTACGGCCTCCGCTGTAGCCGGCGATTAAGTGATAGATAATTTCGCCGGTGAGGATGATGCGGTCCGACTCCCAGACGGCGCGGTTGATTTCCACGCGATTGCCGAAGGAGGTGTCGCCGATGGGGACGAGGTTGGCTTCGTCGTAGGCGTCATGATCGATGGAGCGCAAACGGTGGTAGAGATCGTCGCCGATGATGCGGCGTCGCTCATCGGGCGTTTGTGCGCGGTGGATGCCAAGGGCAAAGACGATCGTGATGCGATCGTCGGGGACTCCGGCGGCGTTCAGTTCGTCGATTAATGGCGGCAGCATCAACTCGGAGCGCGTGAGGCGGGTGATATCGTTGACGATCACCGCGACGGACTCGTTGGGGCGCACGATGTCGCGGAGAGGTGCGGCCCCGATAGGGTGGCGCAGTGCTTCACGGACAGCGGCGAGTTCGTCGAGAACCGCTTGTGCAGGGCGGTGAGAGATGAGTTCGGCCTGGAGATGAATCGCGAATGAGGACTCGCCGAAGGGAAGCGAATGCATGACCGCTTTCGATTCTCTCACGATGCCGGGCATGGGAGAATGAAACTATTAGCTTGCTTGCGCTGGGGGATTGGCCCATATATAGTGCAAGCATCCAGAACGGGGATTCCCGCCGGAAGAGCGGGATCAAACATGGCACGAACTAAATCGACCGCAACACTAAGCCTGATGGCATATGACCGCATCCGCAGTAAACTGCTGACGGGGGAGTATCCGCTTGGAAGCCCGCTGTCACGGCGGCGGCTGGCGGAGGAACTTGGGATGAGTCTGATTCCGGTTTCGGAAGCTCTGCAGAAGCTGGAATCGGAAGGTTTGGTGGAATCGAAGGCGCGCGCAGGGACGCGAGTGCGCGTTCCCACGCTCGAAGATATCCGCGGGCACTACGTGGTGCGCGAGGCTTTGGAATCGCAATCGGCGCGGCTGTTTGCGCTGATGGCTACGAAGGAGCAGAAACGCGAGTTGCGCGAGATGGCGGAAGTGCTGGACCGGTTGTCGAACGCCATTGAGAAGATGGATGAAGTGCACCGGGATGAATCGTCGTTCGAGTTTGAGCGGCTGCACCTGACCTTGCACACGCGCATTGCGGAGAACTGCAACTGTCCGGCGCTAGTGGATGCGATTGAGCGCAGCCGGGTGTTGATCAACAACTGGTTGTTCAACGCAGCGGCGGACATGGAGCCGCTGCCCGCGACATGGCATCGGGACCTGGTGCGGGCGATTTCGAGCGGCGATCCGCTGCTGGCGGATGCGGTGATGCGCAAGCACGTGACGTTCCGGCGGGAGCATATCCTGAAGCGGTTTGAAGAGCTGGAAGCGCAGGGGCACTTCGACGCACGGTTCCTGCGGGGGCCGCAAAGGCGCCGCTCTGTGGCTTAACGGCGGCGGCACGCTAAAATAGGGCGATGTCCGCTGGATACCTGACTCTCCCTACTCTGGAAACCATTGCCAAGTACGAGCCCGTGATCGGGCTGGAAGTGCATGTGCAACTAGCCACAAAGACGAAAATCTTTTGTGGCTGCCCGACTGGATTTGGCGCTCCTCCCAATACCAATGTGTGCCCTGTGTGCCTGGGGCTGCCGGGTGCACTGCCGGTGCTGAACCGGCAGGCGGTGGAGATGGCGATTGAGGCGGCGGTGGCACTGAACTGCCGGGTGAATGCGTTTTCGCGTCTGGCGCGGAAGAACTATTTCTATCCGGATCTGCCGAAGGGGTATCAGATTTCGCAGTACGATCAGCCGATTGCCGAGCATGGCGCGGTGGAGATCGAAGTGAACGGCGTGAAGAAGACGATCGGAGTGACGCGTGTCCACATTGAGGACGATGCAGGCAAGAGCGCGCACGAAGGGTTTCGCGATTCGTCGAAGTACACATATGTCGATTTGAACCGCAGTGGAACGCCGTTGATTGAAATTGTGAGTGAGCCGGATATGCGCAGCTCGGACGAGGCCTATGCCTATCTGACAGAGTTGAAGCAGGTGCTGCAATTTGTGGGCGTGTCGACGTGCGATATGGAGAAGGGGCATCTGCGGTGCGACGCTAACGTGTCGGTGATGTTGAAGGGCGCGGAGAAGTTTGGGACGAAGGCCGAGGTGAAGAATCTGAACTCGTTCCGGTTTTTGAAGTTGGCGCTCGATTACGAAATTGGACGGCAGATCGCGCTGGTGGAATCGGGCGGGCGAGTGATTCAGGAGACACGGCTGTACAACCCGGACTTGGGCGAAACCATCGGAATGCGTAGTAAAGAGCACGCGCACGACTACCGGTATTTTCCGGAGCCGGATCTTGTTCCAGTGAAGGTGAGCGATGCCTGGCTTACTGAGATTCGCGGGCGCATGCCGGAGCTGCCACAGGCGAAGCGGAAGCGGTTCACCGAAGTCTATGGGCTGAAGGAATACGATGCCGGCGTGCTGACTCAGACCCGCGATATCGCGGAGTATTACGAAGTAGTGGCGAAGGCATCGGGTGACCCGAAGATTGCTGCGAACTGGGTCATGGTGGAATTGCAGGGCGTGCTGAATGCGGAAGGCAAGACGTTTGCCGAGTCGCCGGTGACCGCAGAGCGGTTGGGTGAACTTGTGGGCCTGATTGTGAAGGGCACGCTTTCGGGCAAGCTGGCGAAGGACATTTTCCCGAAGATGTATCAGAGCGGGGAATCGGCGCAAGTGATCATGGAACGCGAGGGATTGCAGCAGATCAGCGATACCGGTGCGATTGAGAAGATTGTGGACGATGTGCTGGCTGCGAATCCGAAGCAGGTGGAGCAATACAAGAGCGGGAAGACGCAGGTGATCGGGTTCCTGGTGGGCCAGGTGATGAAGTTGTCGAAGGGGCAGGCGAATCCGGGGATGGCGAACGAGATGTTGAAGGCGAAGCTGGGGTAGCTGCGCGCCGTTGGCTACTCGCTTGCAGGAGCTAGGGGCGTCCTTACAAAGGAGTCCCTATGGAAAGCAGGTCCACCCGGCGTTTTTTCATTGGCGCCATGGGCGGCGCGGCGGTTCCGCGTGCGCGGGCTGCGCAAAATAGCGCCAATAGCACCATCCAGCTTGGGTTAATTGGCTGCGGTGCACGTGGGCGCGGCGTGATGGCGCCGAATTTCGGCAAGATGCCGGGAGTCCGGTTCACGGCGGTGTGCGATGTGAACGCGAAGTACATGGCGGAGGTGCGGGAACGGGTTGGGGGCTCCGCAGTGGCGGCCTATGCGGATTACCGCAAGCTGCTGGAGGACAGAAATGTCGACGCGGTGGTGATCGCGACCAACCAACAGTGGCACGCACTGCAGATGATCGCGGCGGTGCAGGCGGGCAAGGATGTGTACCTGGAGAAACCCATGGGGCAGTCGATTGGGGAGGGCCCGGTGGCGATGGCTGCGGCGAAGAAATACGGACGGATTGTGCAGGTGGGGACGCAGCAGCGGAGTCAGGAGCATTACCAGAAGGCGGTGGAACTGATTCAGGCGGGGCGGCTGGGTACGATCTGCGCGGTGCAGGTTTGGGACTACGAGAACTACTATCCTGGCTCGGGTTTCCCTGCCGACTGCGCTCCACCGTCGGAACTGGATTGGGACATGTATGTGGGTCCGTCGCCGTTTCGCAACTACAATCCGAACATGTACTACAAGTACGGCTACGACTGGTTTCGGGTGGCGGGCGCGGGGCACCAGGTAGCTTGGGGCGTGCATCATTTCGATATCGTGCTGTGGGCGATGGGCGTGCGCTGGCCGAAGACGGTGTCGGCGATGGGCCGGAACTACGCTTATGAGGACAACCACGAGTATCCGAACACGTTCAGTTCGACGGTGGAATTCGGGCCGGGGCCTGTTTCGAAATATGGGTTTCTGTTGCGCTATATGATGCGGACTGGCGGTAAGCGCGAAGTGCGGGCGCATGGGAAGTGTTTCATTGGCACGGAGGCGTCAATGATTCTGGACCGGGCGGGATTTTCCATTGTGAAGGAGGTTCCTGCCGGGCGGAAGATGACTTCGACGGGCATGTATGTGAACGCGGAAGAGACGGTGCTGCCGAGTGACGATGTGCGGCGGCACATGGAGGGATTCATCGTGAATGTGCGGGATCGCAAGCACCCAAACGCAACCGTGGAGACTCTGCACTACTCGACGGCGGTGGGGCATTTGATGAACATGGCTTGGGAGACGGGGCGGACCTTGCATTGGGATGGGGAGCGGGTGGTGGGTGACGCGGCGGCGCAGAAGTTGGTGTTGCGGCCGTATCGTGCCCCGTGGAAACTGGCGGTTTGAGGAGGACGGCGTGATGACGAGACGATCGGCGATGGGTTTGCTGGCCGCGGCCAGTGCGTCGGCGCAGGGTGCGAAGACTGTGCCTGTGGGTGTGGCAACGACGGACTTTCGCGATCAGACGAACGTGAGTCTGGCAGCGGAGTTGAAGAGTCAGCGCATCCGTCACATTCAGTTGTTCTTCACGCAGAAGGACAGCAACTACTGGAAATACGGGCTGCGGAGCGATCTGAGCGGCCTGTCTGTGGCGCGGGCGAAGGAGATTGCCGCGACGTATCGCGAGGCTGGGATCACGATTGATGCGCTGGGTGTGTATTTGACCCTGGTGCATGCGGATGCGACGGAGCGGAAGGCGAACCTGGAGTACTTCGACAAGGTGATGAAGTTGGGCGCGGAGATGGGGATTCGTGCGTTCCTGAGTGAGATGGGGCACTATACGCCTTCAGGACCGGCTGAGCGGGTGAGCTACGACTGGCAGGACGATGTGTGGAAGATGGCAGTGGCGACGGGAAAGGATTTGGCGCGCGTGGCTGAGGCGAACGGGGCGAGGGTGTTGCTGGAGCCGATCTACCGGAGTGTGCTGGCGAGCGCGAAGCGGACGCGGGTGTACCTGGAGGAGGTGGGTTCGATGCATGTGCGGGCGCAGTTGGATCCGGCGAATCTGCTGGAGGTGAATGATCTGGAAGAGATGTTCGGGCAGTTGAAGGGGTGGATTGAGGGGATGCATGCGAAGGATCGCAAGCTGCATGTGACGCAGGGCGTGGCGGCTGGGGCTGGGGATCTGGATTATGGGAAGTTCGTGCGGCTGGCTGCGGGGCATGCGCCGGGGGTGCCGCTGACGGTGGAGTATGCGGGGATGTCGACGTATCGGGCGGCGGTGGAGCGAGTGCGCGCGGCGTTGCGGGAGGCGGGGTTGAAGGAGGCTTGAAACGGCTGCGTCACGCGCGGGGCCAGGATGGCGTAAAGATCGCTAGTTTGCCGATGGCTCTCGCGAGGCTGGGTGAAAACTCGGCCGCTCTTTTCGGATTCCACTCGGTTTGTACGAATTGCTGGAGTCTTGCGTTGTAGTCGGGGCCCTGCTTAGCGGTACTCCCTTTGCGAGGGACGACGTCTTCTCTTAGTAGCTTGTGCCTCGACTTGCCTGCCAATTGGACCAGTGTTTGCTTCGGGTCACGTAACTCATCCGGGTTGGATGGGATCAGGGATTCCCGGATGCCGAGATATCGGGCGAAGTTTGCTCTGTCGGCCAATAGCCAGGATTCCACCTCGCGGACTGCGATGCGGAAGATCAAGTTGGGATGGAGTGGTACCGATAGCCAGTTTGCGATGAGGGCGCTTGGGCATGGGTGGGTATCGAGATCGGTGAGAACAAGAAATGGATTGCCTGCCGCTGCGCGGTTCCATCCGGCAATCGTGGACTTGAGGTATCCGTTTCCTCCGCGACGATACGGTGTTCCGATGGAGAATCGCTTTGAATCCGACAAGAGACGAAACAGGACAGCTTCGCTCAGTTCATCCTCGGTGGCGAGATTGATGGGAATCGGGTTCATCCGAACAGATCCAGTTGCCGCAAACCGGACGGTTTCGTGTGGGGCAGCGCCGCGTCACCAACGCTGAAACCGGCATCGAGCAGGTTACGAACTTCCTTAATGGAGGACGCGACCGTGGCTATCGTGCCCTCCGCGTCGGGCTGGAGTAACACAACTTCTTCCCCGCCGATGCTCTTTTCGGACAAAATATCAAAGCTATGTGTGCTCACAAAAATCTGCCGCTTTGTCTTCTTAGTCTTCCGTAGGCGATAGAACAATGATGGGAGTTTGGAGACAATGGCATTGTGAAGGGAAAGCTCCGGTTCCTCCAGGAGCAATGGCGCCTCTCCATCGAGCAGCGACCAGAAGAGTCCGATGAGACGGATGGTGCCATCGGAGAATTGATCCTCCCGTTGGCGTCCGGCATTGGGTCTCCAGTGCGTGTAGGTTGCTTCCAAATGGGGGATGCCTGTTTCGTCTTTCTCAACTTTGAGGTCCTTGAGTTGTGGGACCGCCTCTTTGAGGGCCCTTTCGATTTGGGCCAAACGGCGGCGACGAGTCTTCTCCGGCGTTTTTACGACGGTTTCGAGGAAACTTCGACCGAATGGATCATCTCCCGCGGATGAGCTCTGCAGGCTATCGGCGGTCCGCAAGAATTGTGGAACCAGGTGGAGATAGCGAATGCTCTCGAAGAACCGAGCGATTTCGCGAAAATGCTGATTGGATCCGATTTGCTCGAGGTGAGTCTGCGTTTTGCGCTCTTCATCTTTGGCGTCAAATTGATCCGGGCGCAAGACGATCGACTTGCCTGCTTGGAATACTCTCTCATAGGTGAGCACTGGCTGGCGATAGCCTCGCTGCTGTTGACCAATACCTATCTCGTAGCGCCACTTCACTTCGCCGCCCTCGGAGAGTTCCACTGCAATTTCAACCTCAGGTTCCCTACGTGCGGCGAGGCAGCGTATCTTCGAGAGCCCGCCACGCTGGGAGATTGCACGCTGTAAACCGCCGCCGGGCTTTGCGATGTCCCGGAGGAAACGGAGGGCGTCCAGAAGATTAGATTTTCCGGATGCGTTCGGTCCAACAATGAAAACACGGTCGGATAAGGGGACGTCGACTGCCCGAAAATTGCGCCAGTTCTTCAGTTCCAATCGTGAGACGATCACGTTTCGATTCTAGCTCCTAACCCAAACAGCGGAAGATCTCGCGATAGAAGTCCGGGTGTGATTGCCAGGTTTGGGCGGTGACGAGGCGGCCGTCACGCACGGCTTCGCTGGTTGCGTAGGTTCCACCGGCGAGTTTCACTTCGTAGCGGATGTGCTCATAGCAGGTGACGCAGCGGCCAGAGACTACTTCGGCGGCGATCAGGATCTGAATGCCGTGGCAGATGGAGAACAGCCACTTGTCCGCCTGATGGAATTGCTTCACGATGGAGATCAATTTTTCGTTGTGGCGGAGATATTCCGGGGCGCGGCCACCGATTAACAGGATGGCCGCGTACTCGTCGGGATTTACCTCATCGAAGGTGAGCTGCGATTCCAGCGAGTAGCCGGGGCGTTCGACATAGGTGTCCCAGCCAGGCTCGAAATCATGCAGCACCAGGTGCAGGCGGCGTTTGGATGGGGCGGCGATCACCGCCTCCATACCTGCTTCCTGAAAGCGGTGCCAGGCGTAGAGTGTTTCGTAGCTTTCGCCGGCGTCGCCGGTGACGATGAGGATTTTTGTGGACATGACTACTTCACACCTACCACCATTGAGTCGGGGCCGACAAGGTGCTCAGTGCGGGTGGAACGGAAACCGGCTTCGCGCATCCAGCCTTCGCAGTCGGCGCCGGTGTAATCGAAGCCGCCGGGGGTTTCAATCAGCATGTTGAGGCTCATGAGCATGCCGAAGGCGTTGTTGCCGCGGTCGTTGTCGATGATGGCTTCAAAGACGACGAAGGCGCCGCCTTCGGGCAGGGCCTCGTACGCTTTGCGAACGAGCATCTTCTTCTGTTCAAGATTCCAATCGTGGAGGATGTGGCCCATGGTGATGACGTCGGCTTTGGGCAAATCGTCGGTGAAGAAACTGCCGGGGACGAACTTGACGCGGTCGGCGAGGCCGTTGGCTTCGACATAGTCTTCAAAGATGGGGCCAACTTCGGGGAGATCGAAGCCCATGCCTTGCAGGTGCGGGTTGAGCCGGGTGAACTGCACGACGGCGTCGCCCTGGGCGCAGCCGATGTCGCAGACCGTGGAGTAATCCTTCCAGTTGAGCTTCTGTCCGATGGCGATGGCGGTTCCGCGGCTGATGCCGGTCATGGCTTTGAGAAACTCGCGGAGGCGGGCGGGATCGGCGTAGAGGGCCTCGAAGGGGGATGCGCCGCCGTCTTTCGATTCATTCTGCTGGTGGCCGGTGCGGAGCGCTTCGGTCAGACTGCCCCAGAAGCGGTAGAGGCGGTGATTGGCCATTTCGAGAATGCCGCCGATGTAGGAGGGCTTGTGCTTGTCGAGGAAGAAGTCGGTTTCGGGGGTGTTGTAGTAGACGCCACCGATGCGGCGGAGGAAGCCGAGGGCGACGAGGGCATCCAGGAAATCGGCGGCCGAACGCGGATGAAGGCCAAGGCGGCCCTGGATGGTTTTCAAATCTTCCGGGTGTTTGGCCAGTTCGGTAAAGACGCCGATTTCCACGGCGCTCAAGAGGGTTTTCGATGCCCAGAAGCCGAGACCGACTTGCATGATGTGTCCTGGATCGAGTGGTTGACTCACGAGAATGTATGCATCCTTTCTGTGTATGCCCCAATGGTCCATGGCAGTATAACATTGCGGTCTTGCGCCGCCGTGGAAGGATGGGCCATAGTGGGAATTGCCGTGTGCGCGGCGAACCGTATGGGCAAAGAACCTCCGACATGGCGGCACCGATTCTCTATCTCACCGAACTGGTCGGCTTGCGGGTCTTCGACCTCAAGGGGCGGGGTATTGGCCGGATTAAGGAAGCGGCCATTGTGCCGCTGGTGGATGCGGCTCGGGTAGACCGGTTTCTGGTGGGTGCAGGGGATGCCTGGTGGACCATCCGGCATCAGCAGGTGGCTTCGATTACGTTGGACGGGATCCGCCTGAAGGATGAACGGGTCACGCCGTATCATTCCGATGAATACATGTTGCGGCTGGTGCGAGATTTGCTGGATCAGCAGATTATTGATGCGCGCGGGCGCAAGGTGGTACGGGTGACGGATGTCACCTTCGAAATCCGGGCGGCGGAAGACGGCGCGGCATTGATTGTGGTGGAAGTGGATGTGGGGCTGCGGAGCGTGCTGCGGCGCCTGCTGCAAGGCGTTTTTCCGCCACGCTGGATCCGGCGGCTGCAGGCGCCGATTGCTCCCAACTCGATTGCCTGGGAGACATGCAATATTATCGAGCCTGATCCGATGCGGCGATTGCGGCTGAACATTTCGCCGACCCAACTGGAGCAGATGCATCCGGCCGACCTGGCGGACATTGTGGAGGAACTGGGACCGGAAGGGCGCGAAGCAGTGCTCACGTCGATGGATAGCGAGGCGGCGGCGGAGACACTGTCGGAAGTGGAGCACGACATCCAGGTGAGCATTCTGGAAGGGCTGGAAGCCGATCAGGCGGCGAAGCTGCTGGAAGAAATGGCTCCCGATGAAGCAGCGGACGTGTTGCAGGAATTGGAAGAAGAGCGGTCGGACGAGATCTTGGAAGAGATGGACGTGGAGACGAAGGAGGACGTGGAGGAACTGCTCGAATACGATGAACACACCGCGGGCGGGTTGATGAATGTGGATTATGTCGCGCTCGATTTGAACGGCACGGTGGCGGATGCGAGAGAGATGCTGCGGGCCTCCAGCGATACGGCGGAGTTATTGCCGGCCGTGTTTGCGACCGGGGCAGGGAGCAGCCTGGTATCGCAGATTCCGGTGACGAAGCTGCTGCTGGCCGATCCCGCGGCGAAGCTGGTGGACCTGGAGCCGGAACCGGCGGTGCATGTCGGTGTGAAGGCGGGAGAACAGAAAGTGGTGGAAATGTTTGATAAGTACAATCTGCTGTGCCTGCCTGTGGTGGATGAGGAGAGGCGGATTCTGGGCGTAATTACGGCCGATGATGTGATCTCACTGCTGAGGAAGAAGAGGTAGAGCGCGGACGATGTGGCGGAGGCTCCGGTATCACATCACGGTGTTCTTTTCGGTAATCGGGCCGGGGTTCATCACGGCAGTGGTGGACAACGACGCGGGTGGAATCTTCACCTATTCGCAGGCGGGTGCGAAGTACGGTTATCTGCCGCTGTGGACACTCTTGCCGATCACGCTGCTGCTGATCGTGACGCAGGAGATGTGTTCCCGCATGGGCGCGGTGACGGGGAAAGGACTGTCGGACCTGATCCGCGAGGAATTCGGATTGCGGACCACGTTCTTTCTGATGACTACGCTGGTGCTGGCCAATATGACGAATGTCATGGCGAACCTGGCGGGCGTGGCGAGTTCGCTGGAGCTATTCCAAATCAGTCCCTATTTGTCGGTGCCGCTGGCAGTGGCCGTGGTGTGGGTATTGATCACGCGCAGTTCCTACCAGCGAGTGGAGAAGATATTTCTTTTCGCCTGTTCGCTCTATGTCTGCTACATCATTTCGGGGCTACTGGTGCGACCGGATTGGAAATCAGCGGCGATCTACAGCGTGCGTCCGGTGTTGCTATTGGAGGCGGATTACCTGGCGATGGTGATCGGGATGGTGGGAACGTCGGTGGCGCCGTGGATGCAGTTTTTCCTGCAGGCGGCGGTGGTGGAGAAAGGGATCTCGGCGAAGGAGTATGCGGAGTCGCGTATTGAGGTGATTGTGGGATGCGTGGTGATGTCGGTGATTGCGTTCTTCATCATTGTGGCGTGCGCCGGCGCCATTTGGTCATCTGGGCCGCGCGACATCAAAGACGCCACCGATGCGGCGAAGGCGCTGAAGCCATTCGGAGACTATGCATTCCTGCTGTTTGGCGCGGGCCTGTTCAATGCGTCGCTGTTCGCGGCCTGCATTCTGCCGCTATCGACGGCTTACACGGTGTGCGAAGGGCTGGGCTTTGAATCGGGGATCAACAAGAGCTACAAGGAAGCCCCGATTTTTTACGGGCTGTTCGGTTTCCTGCTGCTGGCCGGCGGGGCCGCGGTGCTGCTGCCGAATGTGCCACTGGTGAAGTTGATTCTATGGAGCCAGATTCTCAACGGCGCGGTACTGCCGCTGGTGCTGGCTTACATGACGTTGCTCGTGAACAAGAAGCGGCTGATGAAGGAATGGTCCAACTCGCCGCTGTATAACGTCACTGCGTGGGGCGCGGTCATCATCATGAGCGGACTGACTGTGGCGCTGGTGGCCATCAGTGTGCAGAGCCTGTTTGCGCAGCGCTAACCGCTAGTTTCCCGCGCGCGGCTCAGAAGCGACAATCTACTAGGACGCAATCAGTTCGGCTGCGTCGGTCCAATCGCGCTTCGTGCGGGGCGGGCGGATGGCGTTCGGGATACAGTCCAGGGAGAGCGGTGCGAAATCCTCGGTTTGGGCGTCATAGGCTTCGATCTGGCCGGTGTGGATTTTGTAGACCCAACCGTGCAGATGCAGATCACCGGATTTGAGCCGCGAGGCGACGGACGGGTGGGTGCGGAGATGATCGAGCTGAGCCAGCACGTTTTCATGAATGAGCGCTTCGAGTTTCTGCTCTTCGGTCAACTCGCCATAGGTGTCATCCACGATGCGCCGGGCTACTTCGCCGTGCATGAGCCAGGAAGCTACGGTGGGCATCTTGGCCACTTTTTCCGGATGAAGCACTCCGCGCATGGCTCCGCAGTCGGAATGGCCGCAAACAACGATGTGCCTCACATTCAACGCCAGGACGCCATACTCGATGGTGGCGGAGACACCGCCCATGCGCTCGCCGTAGGGCGGCACCATGTTGCCGGCGTTGCGCTGGATGAACAGTTCGCCGGGGTCGGCCTGCATGATCATTTCGGGCAGAATGCGCGAGTCGGCGCAGGTGATGAACAGGGCGCGGGGATGTTGTTCTCCGGCAAGGTGCTCAAAAATTTCTTTTTTGGCGGGAAAAATATCCGCGCGGAATTTTTCGTATCCAGACACAAGTTTCTTCATGGATCTCTCCTCGCAATACAGGTTTTGGGGGTGGGTCGCGGTTTAGAGGAGAAACGCGGGAGGGGACCGGCCGGAGGACGTGCTGCGAAGGAAACTACGGTAGGGGAGTGGCAGGAAGCTTCGAACAGGCTCCCAGGCGCGGAAATCCGGCAGCCACTGGGCCGTAGTGACGGTCCGTGGCGGTGGTGGGCTTGGGTTGGCCTGCCTGCTGAGGCTGGACGCATAGGAGCCATTGAGCAGATCGCCGGAATGATCGTAGGCCTCGTGGTCCGCATCGAGCCTTGTGGCGCGAGTGGAACGCGATCTCTGGCTGCGCAGCGCTTTTCCCGAATCCTTGCCCCACTCGGCCGCGCCTGAGAGCAGGCACAACATGAGGAAAGATCCGGCGATAGCCCAGAGGGTGGCGAAACGCCGCATGTATTGTGTGTACTCCTATTTGGACGAAGTTGTCAAGATCCAGACGCTTCGCGCACCAGCGCTGCGCATAGGGGCGCGTTGTAACGGCTTTCGAGTTCCGCGGCCACGTCCAGAAGGCGCTCACGCGTGGTTCTTCCAGGGCGCAGTGCTTCGTACACCGTGAGGATGAATTCTTCGGGGACGGTGGCGAGTTCAGCGGCGCGAAGCAGGTTGCCGGCGAGTTGCGGGCGGCCAGCGTTGCGGGCAATCTCCGCCTGCAGACGCAACGCCTCTGGGGTGACACGGAGGTCATCGCGGGTGACGCCGCCCGAAAGCACCGCATCGAGAGTGATGGAATCGAAACGGCGTCCGGATGGCGTGCGCAATTCTCCGGCTAATTTTTCAGAGAGGGGATATTGGGTCATTTTACTACCTGCATTTCGAGGGGTTTCCCGGACGGAACGACTTCCGCCGTTTCTTTCAAGTGGAGGATGGTGGTAGGCACGATGTAGCGCAGCCGGGCCATGTTGTCGATTTGTGTGGGCACGGGAAGTACGGGCTCGCTTTTGGCGTAGCGGGCCGCATTGCGTCCGATGGCGCGATAGGAGTCGAGGGTGAGGTTGGGTGCTTGCGGGAACAGTTCCAGGTTGTTCAGCGGAGGCAGGCCGCGTCGTGTGATGACGGTGGTGCCTTTGGACTGAAGGCCGATGGAGATGCCGGATCCGCTCAGTTGCGCGCCGGAATACCCGATTTGCCCGCAATCGGAACTGGCGCGGATTTTGACGATGCGGGGGCGCAAGCCTTCGGCCTCGATTCCGGAAAGCAGCGCATCGAGCACTTCGCGATGGCCGAGGCCGAGGATGGTGGATTGCAGCGCGGCGCCGAAGGCTGGGCCGACGGCGATGACGAGATCGGCGGCATCGGAAGAAACGGCGGCTTCGAGGAGAGGGGTGAGAATGGGAGAGGCAGCACCCCCTCCGGCGCCGATGGTACGCGGATCGGGGGCTTGCGGGATGGCGCAGATCTCGCGCCAGCGTTCGCCATCGAGCCGATAGCCGGTGCCGGGGCCGGCGTAGTCATTCGGGTCGTTGATGGCGCTGACGACTTGAGCGCCGGGCAGGACTACGGCGGAAGTTTGAAGGAAATCGCCGGAGACGCGCAGCTTCTGGACTTCGAGGATCTTTTCGGCGATTTCGCGGTAGCCGGTAGCCGCCAAGGCGCGGATGATGTCGATGCTGTTGCCGCCGGAGGAGAGGAAACGCTCCGCTGCGGCAAGATCGGCCACGACATCGCGCTGCGGCATGTCGGCGCTGGAAAGCGCTGCCACGGCGGCATCCACCTCCGCGTCGCCGATTTCGGGGAAGCCGAGATGGCGAAAAACAGCCTGTACGGCTTCCGCGGCGCGGCGGCGCACGGCCATCACCTGTTCGCGGGCTACGGGCCGGACTCCGCCATCGACTCGCATATCGCGCTGGAGAACGTTGTAATCGTCGATGTCGAGGGTGTCGAAGTTGCCGCCGCCGAAGAGATTGTCTTCGCGAGGCATGGAACTGTAGCCGGAGAAGATGAAATCGGTGCCGGGAAGGAATTGCAGCATCAGCTTTGCGCTTTTGCGGATTTCCGAATGGGACGCCATGGCATCGTTGCCGGAGGCCAATTCGAGATCGAGCAGGCTAGCGATCAGGTTTTCGGCAAGCACTCCGCGGACGCCGTCGGGGAGCGATTCGGGCAGCGCGATGCAACTGATGGAGCCGTTCTGGACGCCCTGTGAACCACCGCCGCGGATAGCCATGAGACAGCGCGCTTCGAGATACAGCATCGATTTGCCCTCGGAATGCCCCATGAGCGCTTCCGAGCCGGTGCCGGAAGTGAACCGAACCTTGATGCCACGCGAAGCGTAGGCCGCGGCGAGGAACGATTTCGACCACGGCGTATCGTCGCCATCGCGGAATGCCTGCTCGGTGCCGTAGACGGAAAGTGTCTCGGCGTAGGTGGTGAGGCCGGCGAGGGCCAGCTTCAGGCTAAGGGCTTCTTCCACGGCGCATTGCGTAAGGGCGGAGCCGCGTCCGGTTTGTGAGCCGATGAGAATGGCCATGGCGTTGAACGGCGCATAGCGGGCGACGCCGACCGTGGTTTCCAACTCGGCGAAGCCACGTTCCACGGCCTCGGCGGCATCGGCGGCGAGCAGGGCGGGGTTTTCTTTGCGATTCGTGACGTGGGCCTGGTTGTAAGGCGTGCGCCGCGCATGCATTTTCTGAAGCGCCATCATCATTTCGACGGTGTTGAGGAGCGCGACAATTTCCACGATGCGCGCCGGAGTGAGACCGCGGAACAGACGGATGATTTCAGGGCGCGGGACGTTGATGTCGACCAGCATGCGGGCGAGAGTGAGTGGCGCGAGGGACATTGCTTCCTCCGCCACGCCGGGGTCGATGGCGCGGAGGGCGATGAAGCGGTCGAGCATGTCGAACTCGGCTTCGGATTTGCCGTCGAGTTCCACAACGCGGCCGCCGCGAATGGTGATGCTGGGGCGTGGGTCAGCGGGGCCGGGAAAAATGCGTAGCCCGGTTTCCGGCCATTCTTCAATGAAGCTGTCGCGCTGGATGGGTCGTGCGGCGCGCGTATCGAACCGCTTGGAGGGCTCCATGGGCTACAGGATACACACCCAGGGCGGCTCAGCGCAGCGCAATTTCCTGGCGCAGGTTGTCCCAGAAGACGGGATTGGCATTGGCGTCAGGGGGTATCTCCGAACCGGGCTGAGCCAGCAGGCGGGCAAACTGCAATGCGGATTGACCGAGGCGCGCATCGAAGGGGACCGGTTCCGCCTTATTGACCGCCTTACTAACGGCGCTGTAGTCGTTGGGGAATGTCCAGGCTACGGGCCGCTCCAGCAGTGCCTCGATCTGGGGTATTGCCAGTTCCTGGCGATGCCAGCGGTTCACCAGGAAGGCGGAACGTAACGGATCGGCCCGCCAGTGGCGCAGTTCCGATATCCGGGCATGGGCCAGCTTGATGGCTGGGATCTCCTGGGTCCCCACGAGGAAGACGGCGCGGGCACGGCGGACCAGTTCGGAACTGGCGTCATTGATCACCTCGGGCAGATCGGCGAGGATGAAGTCGTAGTGCATGCGCGCGAACTCGAGCAAGGCGAAATAGTCGTCCCAAGCCGGCCGGGATGAGAGCGGAATGCGGTCTGAGAACAGGAAGTCCACTCCGGCACAACGCGTGATGTAGCGTTGGAAACCGGGTTCATCCAGGGGGAGCTTGTACTCGAGCAGATTGCGGATGGACTGCACCGGGTACTGGTTCAACACGAAGGAGAGGACTCCGGAGCGGAGGTCGGCTTCGACTACCAGCACTCGTTTCTTCAATGGTCCTGCCAGGGCGGTGGAGGTGGCCAGAAGTAAGGTGCTGGCGCCGCTGCCTCCTTTGGCGGGAAGAAACGAATAGAGATTGTCGACAACCAGGCCGGATGCCGCGTGAACGGCTGATTGCAGCGCCTTGTCCAAATCGGCCTCGTCGGGCAGGGCGGGGAACACCTGCACCACTCCGTTGGTATAAGGCTCGGCTGACTCCCTGTCCCCGGCGCCAAAGGCGAGGATGGCCGTGCGCGGAGAGATGCGGTAAATCTGGCGGGCCAACTCGGCCGCGGCCGAGCGCTGCTGGTAGTCGAGGATGACGACTTCCGGGTTGACGGCGCGCACGAGACGGATTGTGGACGGAGCGTCCGGGTAACGATTGTAGGAGCGCAGCATGCGAGTGCGTCCCGAGCCACGGACCAGCCCTTGCATGGCGAGCAGCCGTTCTTCATCAGCGGCGATGAGGATCACCGACAGCATATTGAGACCTGCCTGGCTCCTTTGTGGCTAAGCCAAATTATAGTCCTCAATTCCAATCGGAGTCTTGGTGATGGATTTTGCCGGGCAAATCCCCGTTACCAGTCAAGGGGCACGTAAGAGGCTTCTGGAAGACAGGAACGAGGAGATGACGATGAAACAGCAACTGAGAACAAAGAACAGCGGATTCACACTGATCGAACTTCTGGTGGTGATCGCGATCATCGCGATTCTGATTGGCCTGTTGTTGCCAGCGGTACAGAAAGTCCGCGAAGCAGCCAACCGGAGCTCGTGCTCCAACAACCTGAAACAGATCGCCCTTGCGGTGCAGAGCTCCTATCAGGGTAGCGGGAAGTATCCGGTGAGCCTGGGCGAAGCGATGCGGCTGGCGAAGTTGTCCGAGGATGGCGTCATCGAAGGATACCGGTACTCGGTAGTGAAGGCGACAACGACGGAATTCGAGATTGCGGGCAATCCGGCGCCGGGCGTGACGGGAACCGAAACCGGGAACCTGAAATTCGCGGGCGCCAACTACGGCATCACGTTCACGCCGACGCCGGGTGCGGAAAAAGGCCGGCAGTTGATGTGGGATCACTTGTTCGAGCTTTCGGCACGTTCCTTTACCTCCACGGTCCAATTGTTGCCCTATATCGAACAGGACAGTCTTCTGAAACAGGCTCGTCAGTCGTCATCCACCACAAATGCGGCGCAGGATGCCGCCTTGCGGCTGCAGAACGCAAGTGGGAAGATCAGCTTCCTCAGCATCCAAGGCGGACTGATTGCGATGGGCGATGGCTCCGTACGGACTCTCTTGACCGACTACTGGGCTGGTATGACACGTGCGCTGCAACTGGGCGCCAACCGCGAAAGCTGGCAAATGCTGCCGGGCATCAGCAGCAGAAACGCAGTGGCATCTGATCCTGTGTTGTTCAGCGCTGCAACGCTGCGTGGCCTTACGGTTGGCATGGTTTCCGATCCGAGGCTGGAGGGCTTGTTGCTGCCCGCAGTAGATGTCATGGCCAAGGCGCAGGCGAGCGGAGATCTGCAGGGTGTGTCGATGGCGGTACGCACTTACGTCAAGCAGGTGGAGACGGCGGTCGCCAACGGACAGTTGACCGCGGACGCCGGGCAGACCCTGGTCTCGATCGCGAAAACCCTCTAAATCAAAACAAACTGACGCAAACCCTCAAAGGGGCGGAGGCGACTCCGCCCCGATTCTTATTTTGGGGCTTACAATAGTGCGTATATGCGCAAAGTTGTAGTGGGGGCGCTCCTCTGGACTTGCCTCGTGCCGGCGGCGTTTGGGCAGGCGAAGAAGCCAACGGCCCTGGACAAGGCGACACTTGAGGCTTACCTCAGGCACCAGTTCCTGATTCCAGCGAACATCCAGTTCTCGATTGAGGACGCCAAGCCCTCGGAGATCCCTTCCATGATGCTGGTGGGAGTGAATCTGACCGATGGCGCGCAAATGAAGCAACGGGTGGAGTTTTACGTCAGCAGCGACGGGAGGAAGATGATTCAGGGCAAGGTGTTCGATATCACCGATAGCCCGTTTTCGACGGATCTGAAGCTGCTGCAGGGGGACGGGAACCCCGTGCTGGGACCGGCCAATGCTCCGGTCAATTTGGAAATCTTCAGCGATTTTCAATGCCAGTACTGCAAAGAGGCGGCAAAGACGATTCGGGCGAACGTGGAGAAAGAGTATCCAGCCAAGGTCAAGGTGGTGTTCCGCGATTTTCCGCTGGAACAAATTCACCCCTGGGCGAGGCCGGCGGCGATTGCCGGCCGTTGCGTGCATAAGCTGGAGGCCGGAGCGTTCTGGCAATACCACGATTGGGTCTTTGAGCAGCAGGCGAACCTGACGGTGGAGAACCTGAAACAGAAGACGCTGGAGTTTTTCAACGGCAAATTGGATACGCTACAGTTGACCCAATGTATCGATGCCAAGGCGACGGAGAAGGATGTAGACCGCAGCATCGCCACGGCGAAGGCACTGCAGGTGGCGTCCACGCCGACGATGTTCGTCAATGGACGCCGGGTGGTGGGCAACGCCGCCTGGCCGGAACTGAAGCGGGTGCTGGACTATGAGGTTGACTATGCGGCCAAGCACGGCAAGCCGGGCGAGGCTTGTTGCGAAGTGAAATTGCCGATTCCAGGAGCGAAGTAGATGAAGAAGGTATTCTTGGTGGCGGCCGCGCTGGGCGCCTCAATGTTCGCGGGCAGCCGGGCCGGAGCACCCGATCTGGATTCGGATCATTATCTGAAGCACGTGAAATTTCTCGCTTCGGAGAAGCTGAAGGGGCGTGGCACGGGCACGGAAGGGCTGGAACGGGCCGCCGACTACATCGCCCGCCAGTTGCGCGGCTATGGAGTAAAACCGCTCAACGGCAGCTACTTCCAGGAGTTCCAGGTGACCGTGCGGGCGGAGCTGGGTACTCACAATAAGTTCGATTATCAAATGGAGGGTGCGCGCGCCAGCTTGAAATCGCAGGAAGATTTCGTGCCGCTGAATTTTTCGGCCACGGCAAAGAACTCCTGCCAGCTGGTGTTCGCCGGTTACGGAATCAGCGCGAAGGAATTGAACTACGACGACTATGCCGGCATCGACGTGAAGGACAAATGCGTGCTGGTGCTGCGATATGAGCCGCAGGAGTTTGAAGAAAAGAGCGTGTTCGCCGGGAAGGCGTATACGGAGCACGCGCAGCTTCCGAGCAAGGCATTCCACGCGCGCAACCGTGGGGCACGGGCGGTGATTCTGATCAACAATATGGCGAATCGCTCCGGGGAGTCGGACAAACTGGAGACCTTCGGGCAGACCAGTGGCCCCGCTAATGCCGGCATTGCCTTCGTGCAAGTGAAATATGAGGTGGCCGAGCGGTGGATGAAGCAGGCGGGCAAGGATCTGCCGGGGATTGTGAAGAACATCGACCACGACCTGAAGCCGCGCTCGTTCGCCTTCGCCGACTCGTTGAAACTGGAACTGGAGACGGAGATCCGCCATGTGCAGAAGAAAGTGCGCAATGTGGTGGGATACCTGCCCGGGGAGACGGACGAGTACGTTGTCATTGGGGCTCACTATGATCACCTGGGACTGGGTGACCAGCATTCTCTGGCTCCGGCACTGATCGGCAAGCCGCACTATGGAGCGGATGACAATGCCTCGGGAACAGCCGGGTTGCTGGAACTGGCGCGCTATTTTGGGGCGCGTCCCAAGATGAAGCGGGGGGTGTTGTTCGTGGCCTTCGCCGGAGAGGAACTGGGGCTGCTGGGCTCCAGCTATTACGTAAACCAGCCTGTCACTCCGCTCAAGAAGGCCGTGGCCATGATCAACATGGACATGATCGGGCGGGTGCAGAACGGAAAAGTATTCGTTGGCGGGACGGGGACCGGGTCCACACTGAAGTCCATGGTGGAAGAAGCTGCAAAGGGCGTGGAAATCACCGCCGATTTATCGGAGAAGAGCGGGTACGGGTCCAGTGATCACACCTCGTTCACCACCAAGGAAGTCCCGGTGCTTTTCTTTTTCAGTGGGTTACACGCCGATTACCACAAGCCGAGCGATACTTGGGACAAGATCGACTCCGCCTCGGCTGTGAAGGTGCTGCGGATTGTAGCCGGGGTTACGGACCGTTTGGCGGTAGTGGCGGAGCGTCCCCTATTCGCGAAGGTGGAGCCGCCGAAGATGCCGGCAGGGGCGGCAGGCGGCAGCGGGGGGTACGGACCATACTTCGGCAGCATCCCGGATTTTGCGGAAGTGCCGAACGGTGTTCGTTTTTCGGATATCCGAGCCGGATCGCCGGCGGCCAAAGCCGGGCTGAAGGGTGGGGATATCCTGGTTGAGTTTGACGGGAAGGCGATTCAGAACCTGTACGACTATACCTATGCCTTGCGGGCGAAGAAGCCCGGGGACGTGGTGAAAGTGAAGGTAATGCGCGGAGGGGCTCCGGTGGAAGCGGAAGTTGCCCTGGAAGCTCGCAAGTAGGGGAGACGCATCCCCTATTTCGTTCTAAATGTTTCGGCTGATCCTGACGATGAAAGGGAAGTGGGACCATGGAAACCGTAATCAGTCCGCATCAGGTGTGGAAGCTGCCCCCTTTGATCTTGCATCCGTTTTCGGATTCAAGCGGACCGAATAAGCTGTTGGAAAGCTCGCGGGCGAGTTTGATGTTGCAGGGCTTATTGCCGAGCGGCGACTTCACCGCTTGGGAGTTGGAGCAGAAACTCCTGGACGGACGTTTCTGTGAACTGCGCATGCTGTTTTACCTTGGCCGGGACCTGGGACGCTGGATGGAGCAGTGCATGGAACTGGTGGACCGGGACGAATCGCTAAAGTCTATGGGGATTCGGGCACCCAGTTTCGCCACCATGCTGGTGGAGGATCCGCCGGACAACGTCCGGGAGAAGCTGAAAGTGTGGGGAGTGGCTGACTATAAAGCGATCTTCTCGCGCGCACTGGGGCTGAACTCGATCTTTGCCGAGGTTCCGGACCGGGACATACTGAATCCGGAGTTTATCCGCAACTACTACCGGTATGCGGATCATATGTTCGCCTGCGCGCAGCAGATGAATCCGTTTACGGAAGTGAGATCGAAGAACTTCCAATTCGATCTATTTGCCTCCGGCGAATACACGAGGATGTTAGAGAAGGAATGGAAAATGACCGAATAGGTCATTGATCGGAAGCCATTTCATTCGCGTCCGCTGTTCCCTGAAAAGGTACACTGTAACTAGTGTCCCAATTTCCGCACCTGACATTGACGGCAGTACTCGACATCTTTCTTGTCGCCGTACTGGTGTATCAGGCAATCCAGATGGTGCGGGGAAGGCGTGCCGCGCACATTCTGGCGGGTGTCGGTGTCCTGGTGATGGTATACCTCATCGCCGTGTGGCTGCGACTGGAATTGCTGCGGACTTTGCTGGCGACCTTGGCTCCCTACACCGCGTTTGCTCTCATTGTCATGTTCCAGAGCGACATCCGGCGTGTGCTGGCGCGGATCGGACAACGTGGGTGGTTCAGTTTTGGCTCACAATTGCAGCGCCGCGAATCGCTGGAGGAGCTGGAACTGGCGATTTCCCAACTGGCTGAGGAAAAGACGGGTGCGCTGATTGTCATGGAGCGCGAGATCGGGCTGCGGACATTTGTGGAAAGCGGCGTCCTCATTGATGCTCAGATTTCACGCGATCTGCTGCTGGCGATTTTCCAGAAGAACGCCGCGCTGCATGATGGCGCGGTGATCATCCAGAACGAGCGCATTGCCGCCGCCGCCTGCTTTATTCCACTGACGATGAATCCGGTTTCTCGCAGCCTGGGCACCCGGCACCGCGCCGGTATTGGCGTCACGGAGGAATCCGACTGCCTTTCGGTGATTGTCTCCGAGGAGCGCGGCACGATCTCTCTGGCATACGCGGGCGAGATTGAGCACGCGGTTTCTGAGGAGCGGTTGGTGGAGGCGCTTTCCGACGCACTTGGCTACGGGGTGAACAAGAAGCAGCCACGCCGGCCCCGGACGATGCGGCAGCCGCAGGAATCGCGATGAGTTGGATCACCGACAACTGGGGACTGAAACTACTTTCTCTGGCGGTTGCCGTGCTGCTGTGGCTGGCCACGGTAGGCGAACCGGAATCAGCCACGGTCATCGCGGTGCCGGTGCAGTATCGGAACATTCCCGCCACGCTGGAAGTGAGCTCGGAAATGAGCGATTCGGCATATGTGGAGGTGCGCGGGCCAAGCGGGCGTTTGAGTGGGTCGAATCTGGCGAACACGGTGGTGGTATTGGACCTGGCAAGCCAGAGCAAGCCTGGCGAGAGAACCTACTCCATCCAGGCGGAGAACGTACGGCTTCCGGCCGGAGTCCAATTTCTGCGTGCGGTGCCAGCCCAGATCCGGATTCGGCTGGAATACCAGGTGTCGCGCGAGGTGCCTGTTGTGGTGCGCTATGCGGGACCTGCTCCTGAGGGAATGCGGATCGCAAAACAGGAAATTCAACCGCAATTGGTACGCATCCTGGGACCGGAAAGCCGGGTCAATGCGATTGACCGGGTGCAAACCGATCCGATCGAATTGTCAACGGTGGAGGGAGTGCAGAGTTTCCAGGTGCATCCCTATTCCGGGGATCCGCAGGTGCGGCTGGTGAAGAGTGACCTGATGGTGACTATTAAGGTCGGCCTGGAGAAATCCCGATAGAAGAACGGACCCCGGCTCAAACGGGGCAGAAGGGGACATTTTGGGCAGACAACTCTTTGGTACGGACGGTATTCGTGGCGTGGCAGGTGAGTATCCGCTGGACCGGCGTACCGTGTACGCGGTGGGTGTTGCGCTGGGACATTGGGCAGTGGGTATCCATGGTGCGGAATCGACGATCCTTATCGGCATGGACACGCGCGAGTCTGGCCCCTGGATCGCTGGAACGGTGGCCGCGGGCATCCAGCAGGCTGGGGCGAAGGTGCGCTTTGCCGGCTTGATCACAACGCCTGGCGTGGCTTATTTGACGCGTACCCGTGATTTTGTTGCCGGAGTGATGATCTCCGCCTCGCACAATCCCTATCAGGATAACGGCATCAAGGTATTCGATCATTCCGGGTACAAACTTCCCGATGCGGTGGAACACGATCTGGAGCAGGAGATCTTCGCTTTGCTTGAGACGGATCTCGCTGTGCGTGAGCAGGCACTGGAGGTCGATCACGGGCTGGACCGTGAGTATATCGACTTCCTCATCGCGACGTTTCCGCACCGGTTGGACGGGGTTCGGCTGGCCCTTGATTGCGCTAACGGCGCGGCATGCGAACTGGCTCCGGAGTTGTTCGGCAGGCTCGGCGCGGAGGTGATCGCCACCGGCTGTGAGCCGGACGGGCGGAACATCAACCTGCATTGCGGGGCATTGCATGTAGAGGCGTTGCAGCGGCGGGTGGTAGAGGTGGGCGCTCATGCCGGTGTTGCTTTCGACGGGGATGCGGATCGCGCCATCTGTGTCGCGCCCTCGGGACGCGTCGTGGACGGGGATGGAATGCTGCTTCTGGTTGCCGATTCGCTGCTGCGGAAGAACCAACTTGCCGCGGGCTCCGGAGCACCTGTCGTGGTGGCGACGGCCATGTCCAACCTGGGGTTGGAACTGGCGCTGAAGGATCGTGGCGTGGGCTTGGTGCGGGCCGCTGTTGGCGATAAGTACGTGTTGGAGGAAATGATCCGGCTGGGCGCGCCGATTGGTGGCGAACAGTCCGGGCATGTGATCTTTCACCACTACGCCACCACCGGCGACGGGATGTTGACGGCGCTGCGAGTGATGGACGTAGTATGCGAAACGGGGCTGAACCTGGACGAATTGGTGAGGGATCTGAAGATCTATCCGCAAATCCTGGTCAATGTGCGGGTCGTGCAAAAGCGCCCCCTGGAGCAACTCCCCGGTGTGCAGGAATACATTCGCGCCGCCATGACGGAGTTCAATGGGGCGGGGCGCGTGTTGGTGCGCTTTTCCGGCACCGAGCCACTGGCGAGGGTGATGGTGGAGGGTCCCGATCTGGCCCTGGTGGAACATCATGCCCGGCGCATAGCGCAAGCCGTGGAATCGGAACTGGCCTCTTCGTAGCCAAGCCAAAGCCCGGCCGGGGGGGCTGTGTTATCTTCATTAGTGATCGATGAAATTACACGGAGAGATTTGTCTCCAGGCGAGGATACTGCGATGAAGAGACGGCACTTCGTGCAAGGCTCGGGAACGGCACTGGGCAT
The DNA here is from genome assembly GCA_018268935.1 of Acidobacteriota bacterium. Lineage (GTDB taxonomy): Bacteria > Acidobacteriota > Terriglobia > Bryobacterales > Bryobacteraceae > CADEFT01. The sequence continues at coordinate 31,491 of JAFDVS010000067.1, forward strand.
GGCCGCTTTCCATAGTTTTCCCTATGCCTTATATGCGAGCGGAATGAAGAAGCAGGCGAGCGACCGGATCAAGTTGGGGCCCATGGGCGTGGAGACCAGCCGCCTGGCAATGGGTACGGGAACCAATGGCTCTGGCGGGAGCAGCAACCAGACGAAGAAACTGGGGCTCGCTGGATTGGCGGATCTGTTCCTTGCAGGCCACGACAACGGTGTGACGTTCTGGGATGCCGCCGATCAGTATGGGACACACCCTCACGTCAAGCAGGCGCTGAAATCGGTGCCGCGTGAAAAGGTGACCTTACTTTCGAAAACTCGTGCTTCGACGGCTGCGGAAATGAAGGCCGACCTGGACCGCTTCCGGCGCGAGTTGGGCACTGATTACATCGACATCCTGCTGCTGCACTGCATGATTGACGGCAATTGGCCGGAGCGCAAGAAGGGCGCCATGGAAGTGTTGTCAGAGGCCCGGGAGAAGGGTATTATTCGGACGCATGGCACCAGTTGCCACACATTGGAAGCATTGAAGACCGCCGCCCGGACCGATTGGGTGCAGGTGGATCTGGCGCGTATCAACCCCGCGGGCGTGGCCATGGATGACAAGGATCCGGCCGTTGTGCTGCAAGTGCTCAAGCAGATGAAAGATGCGGGGAAAGGCATTATTGGCATGAAGATTCTGGGAGCCGGAAAGCTGCGGCATAAGCCCGACGAGTGCCTGCAGTTTGTCCTGGCGCAAAACGTAGTGGATTGTTTCACCATTGGCTCGGAAAGCCGCGAGGAATTGCTCGATTTGACCCGCAAAATTCCAGCGGCCAGCGTCCGCGGCTGATGTTCAAAGAGGAGCTCAAAAGAAATGAAGAATTGGATGCGATTGGGTTTGCTGGTGGGCGGTTGCGCGCTGGCAGGATTTGTATTTAGCGGCGCTGCACAGACCAAGGGCGGCAAGAAGGGCCCGGGGATTCTGCAGCAGGAATGGGGCAAGGTGGAAGGCGGCAGCTACGCTGCGCCCATGGGCAAGCTGGGGACGAAGGGCGAGACGTGGAGCGCCACTACGATGGGCGCTGCCGTCAACGGGCAGGCGAATGCCGGCAAGCCGGGCACCGTGGTGGGCGAAATCCTGGATTTTTCCTGCTACCTGCAGATCGGCAAGCACGGGGAAAAGCATCGTTCCTGCGCGCAGAAGTGCTTCACGGCCGGCCAGCCGATCGGCTTGTTGGCGCAGGATGGCACCATGTACATGCTGATGGAAGAAGAGCATGATCCGCGGCGCGACGGGCTTACCGATTTCCGCAAGTCGGCGATTGAGCATGCTTCCCACATCATGGAAGTGAGCGGCACGGTGTTCGAGCACGGCGGCTACAAAGCGCTGTACGTGCAGGGATATTTGAAGAAATAGATTTCGGATTGGAGAGAATTGCATGAAAGGGTTTGTCCTTCGTTGTTGGATAGCCGCTGCGGCGGTAGTTTTGAGTTTGGCGGTTGGGCTTGGGCAGCAGTCCCGGAGTCCGATTCCCGTCCCGCTTGGGTTGTTGCCTGTCCAATTTCCGAAGGACAATCCCTATTCCACGGAGAAGGCGGAACTGGGGAAGTTGCTCTATTTCGATCCGCGGCTGAGCGGAGACAACTCCGTATCCTGTGCCACCTGCCATTCTCCTCAGTTTGGCTATACCGACGGCAAGGCGGTGTCTACCGGCATTCGGGGGCAGAAAGGCGGCCGCAGCGCGCCTACGGTGATTAATCGCGCCTATAGTTTGGCGCAGTTCTGGGATGGACGCGCGCCGACGCTCGAAGCACAGGCCATCGGGCCCATCGCCAACCCGATCGAAATGGATCAGACCCATGATTCGTGCATTGACAAGCTGCGCGGGATAGCGGGTTACCGCCAGTTGTTCGCAAAGGTGTTCGGCACAGAGCAATTTACGATTGACCATGTGGCCAAGGCGATTGCCACCTTCGAGCGGACCGTGCTCAGCGGCAACTCGCCCTACGATAAGTACAAGGCGGGGAACAAAGGGGCTATGAACGCATCGCAGGTGCGCGGCATGAACGTGTATTTCGGCAAAGCAAAATGTGATCAATGCCATGAGGGAATCAATTTCACTTCGAATGCGTACCACAATCTTGGGGTTGGCACGGACAAGCCGAATCCGGATGAGGGACGTTTTGCGGTGACGAAGAATCCCGAAGATTGGGGCGCCTTCAAGACACCGACTTTGCGCGACATTGCCCGCACAGCGCCCTATATGCATGACGGGTCGCTGGCGACGTTGGAAGATGTCGTGGAGTTTTACGACAAGGGCGGCACTGCGAACAAGAATCTCGACAAAACGATGAAGCCCTTGAAGCTGACTGCGCAGGAAAAGACGGATCTGGCTGCGTTCCTCCGGGCGTTGAACGGAGAGGGATGGCAAAGCATCAAGGCGCCGGCGAAATTTCCGCAATGAAGACTCAAAGTTGGAGAACGACGCGGCGCGGGTTTACGGCCGCAGTGGCGGGACTGGCCCTATCGGGCAGCGCCTGCAAGCACGAATCGAAGAGAATTATCGGCGTGGTGCCCAAGGGGCGCGCGCATTTGTTCTGGCAATCGGTGCAGGCCGGGGCGGTGGCCGCGGCTCGTGAAGACGGCGTGGAAATCAACTGGAACGGCCCGGCTACGGAGACCGACTTCAACGGGCAGTTGCAGATTGTAGAGGCGATGATCAACCGCCACGTGGACGCGATTGCGCTTGCCCCCATCGACAAGAAGGTGATGGTGAGCGTGGTGGAACGCGCTGCGCGAGCCAATATCCCAGTGGTGATCTTCGACTCCGGCATCGACACCGACCAGTATGTCTCGATGGTGGCCACGGATAATTACCTGGCCGGGCAGATGGCTGCTGATCGGATGGGACAGATCCTGGAGGGCAAAGGGAAGATCTTCATGGTGGCGGTGCAGCCTGGAGCGGCATCCACCATGGCGCGCGAGCAGGGCTTCGAAGACCGGATGAAGGAGAAGTTTCCGGGGATACAGATTGTCGACAAGCGATACGGCATGGCCGATTTCGCCAAGTCATTGGCCGTGGCGGAAAACATGCTGACGGCACATCCGGATGCTGTTGGGATGTTCGCTTCGAACGAATCGAGCGCTGTGGGGGCGGCACAGGCATTGCGGGCTCGGAAAACCGGGATCAAGATGGTTGGCTTCGACTGGAGCCAGGCGCTGTTGGATGATTTGAAATCAGGCTTAATCGATTCATTGGTAATCCAGCATCCATTTAAGATGGGGTATGAATCGGTGAAGGCGGCGGTAGCTAAACTAAACGGAAAGCCGGTGGAGAAGATTAATAATCTTGCTCCCCGGCTTATTACGAAAGAGGATCTGGAGAAGCCGGATGTGAAGGAACAGGTTAATCCGGACCTCAAGAAGTACCTGGGCTAAGCCCCGGTAAGGACAGTGATGACGTTGCTGACGCGTTCCCAAATGGTTCGCATCGGGCCTCCGACAACAACGGGAAACACGCCGTAGACAAGCACAACGAGAAACGCCCCAAGCAGCGCGTACTCGATAAAATCCTGCCCGCTCTCATCGGCGATAAGGCGGCGCCGGAAAAGTTTCAGCCTGTGTGTAAAACTCCGATGCATCGCAATGTGGTCTCCCCTTCTTTCATCATGAAAGCAAAGGGGTGCGGCGACAAGTTGAAAAACGACCTACCGGAAACGCAAATTCACCTAGTACCGCACCCCTCAATGGGGGGTGTCTCTACGGATTGGACTGTGCGGGCAGGCGCACGACGGCCAGATTCCGCAACGTCAGGGTTTCCGCCGTCGATGTGGACATCTGTCCCTTCACTTCAATCAGGATATTGCCGGAAGGCGGCGATGTATTGCTCCCCCCGCCGGAGAACATCGTTGTCGATGTGCCCCAACTCTGCCAGTTCCAATACAGTTGTGAAGAAGGGAAAACCTCCGCTTTCACCGCCATGGAGGATTCCGAGCCTACACCACTGCGCGCCGTGAGATATACCGAACCCCAACTCAGGGCGACACTGAAGGCCGTCGAACTGCCCTCATGCGACAGGTCGGCGCGGATCTCAATCCGATCCCCGCTCCGCAGCATTCCGGCCGGCACCGTGCACGAGCCGAGTGTGGTAAGGCTGGTGCTGGTTGTTGACGTACCTGCAATCGAGCAGATCACCTGCGGCAGGGTGTGCGTTTGAGCTCCCTCGCGTGTCTTGCGCGACTCTTCGCTCGTATTGAACCAGGCGCTGCCCGCGGTGGGAGCCGGCGGGTCGGTTGCCGTACCAGTTTCCTGCCAAGCCGCACGGGCGGCTGTGCTGGTGGCCTGAACGGCTGAAGCGAGCAGCGTTCCATCGCTTTCCACTCGTGCGATATCCGCGGCGCTGTTGTTCTGCCAGCGCTGAAGTGGAGTCGTCTGCTGGTTCTCTCCAGCCCGGACGGCAACCGAAGTCACGCCATCGCCTGCTGAGGCATCGTGCACGGACAAAGTCGCCGTGGGCGAACCTGCGCCGATCGCCAGCCTCCGCGTGGCATTGTCCCACGATAGCCGGCTTTGGTTGTGCGACAGATTGCCCGAGGAATCAACGAACGGCACGGCCCCGGTAGGGAAGCCCGTGTAAAGGCAGGCATTCCACACGGCATCGAACCCGTTCGATATGAGGCAGCGATTCGCCCCGCCCAGTGGCAGCCTGGTCCAACTGGTAGGAGTTGTGCCTAGCCCCACAATCAAATCACCGCGGGAAACCGTGCCCGCCGTGGTATCCCCATGGCTCGCGCTGAGTAGGTTGTGCGCCACTGGAGTCCGCGCATCGGCCAAGCGCGGATCCTGATTGGTGACGTAGCGATTGCCGCTGGACGGTGTACCCGCCGTGCCGGTGAGCGCCGATTTTTGTTCAGGGCTTGGGTCGCTGGCATTGGAATGCGTAGCGAAGTTTAGCGCCAGTTTCGATTCCTGAATGGCTGCGCTCGTGGCGATATGGGAATCGGAGATAGCACCTGAAGCGATCGATGGAGCCGGATAGTATCCGGTGAGAGCGCCTCCGGCCTGTCCTGCGGGTTCTCCATTGCCCGATTCTCCGGAGACGCCTGTCAACCGGTAGGAAGCCGCAATCACATCCCCTGTCTGCGGTGTTGCCGCCGTGAGAAAGGTAATGATATTGCCGGCCAGCGTATAGTCCAGGCTGACCCGCTGCAGAAGCCCGTTGCGATACAGAAGCAGGCTGGTAGCAGGGTCAGGCGGGTTGGCCAAAGTGAACGTCGCATTTGATCCGTTAATCAACCCGGCGGGTGTTTCGTTGTCGACAAAGGATGGACCGGCCGGTGCCGATCCGGACGAACAAGGGCCGCTGGTTCCATCGACACGGACGCAGTCCGCAGGTTCACCGATGGCCGCTACCAGCTCGCCGGCGCTGTTGATCACCGCCGCATGCGAAGGTTGAAAGCCGATCCCCTTCTTGGCTCGGGCGCTTAACTCGTCGGCGAGTCCGGTGACATCCGGAATCGTCACGTCATTCGCCTGCCCGCCCGTCTGATCCTGCGAGGGCATCGGCGGCCCCGCCAATCGAACGTCCTTCAATTTCAATGTGGAGGTGCTCGGCGGCACTCCCCAATACTCCATATAAAGCAGCCTGCCGTTACTCACATAACGGACCTGGTAATGCGAGCCCGATGAGGATGTCGTGGTGGGCGCCAGGCTGACGCGGAGCGAGCCGTTCACGACGCGGACCGATTTGCTGTAGGCAGCCACTGTAGTGTAGTCGGCGAGGAGGAAGCTTCTCCATTCGACGAGGGCTGTTCCATCGAAACGGCTGCCGTCGGCGCGGTAGATCACATCGTCGATGGTTGTCAGTTGCGGTTGCGCCCACAGAAAGGGGGCGAAAAACAGGATCACGGCCACGGGAAGAACACCCCTGGCCCAACGAATGAATACATGCATTGGGAAAGCCTCCTGGGAACTGTCCGGGCCTTGATTGATCCGGGCAGAGGGGGTGAGGATGCCCCGCTGGCACTATGCTAGCTGGCAGGTTTTGCTATTCCGTAACGCCGGGCAGGCATTTACCTGATGTTTTATTGTAATTATTGAAGTTATTCGGGAATAATATTTCCGCAAGGCGTGTGACCGTCATTTGGCGAGGCCCGTCTTTCTCCTGGAACGTGGGGGGTATACTTGCGGTGACCGGAGGGTCTCATGCGACTGCTGCTTGTCCGCTCACTTGCGCTCCTGCTGACCGCTGCACCCGCCTCAGGGGAGGAGGGGTGGTGGATGACCGAGCCCATCCGCTGGGTGCAGACCAATCTGCGCGAGGTGGATGCATCGCTTGATGCGCGGCGCCTGGCGGAACAGCTCGCTGCCATGAAGGCAAACGTGCTGCTGCAAGGCATGGGCGGCATCGCGGCCTACTATCCGACGCAGGTCGAATTCCACTACGCCAGCCCCAATCTGCCGGCCGGCCGCGATATGTTCGGCGACGTCGTGCGCGAACTCCATGCCCGTCACATCCGCGTTGTGGGCCGCTATGACCTCAGCAAGACTCGCAAGGAGGTATTTGATGCTCATCCGGAGTGGTTTTTCCGCCAGGCGAACGGCGAGCCGGTGATCTACAACGGCCTCTATTCCACTTGTATCAACGGCGGATACTACCGCAGTCAGGCCATGAAGATCCTCGCCGAGGGCTTGGAGAAGTACGACGTCGATGGACTCTTCTTCAACATGTTCGGCAACCAGTCGCGCGACTATAGCGGGCGCTACGTGGGGTTGTGCCATTGCGCGGAATGCCAACGCCGCTATGGAGCGTTGCACGGGAAGCCGATTCCCGAATCGCCGGACGAAGACTATCGCCGGTTCATGTTCACTTCGTCGCGGGAAGTTGCTTCCGCGATCGGGAAACTGATTAAGGAGAAGCGGCCCAAGGCCGGCTACTTCAATTACATTCAGGAGTACACCGACGGGATCATGTCGGAATCGAATACGGCGGTCGCGCGCCCTCTGCCGCTGTGGCCCTATTCGGCCAGCGATCACGTGAATCGGGCCCGTAACAGCCAACCGGAAAAGATGTCGGTGAATCTGAACATGCAGTTCGTGGATTTCTGGTGGCGCTTCGCCACGGTGCCTGCCTCCGAGATCGCGATGCGCTCCTGGCAGATGATGGCTCACGGGGGAGCATTGACCTTCGAGGTAAATGGCACGCTCGATCTTCAGGACCGCCAGGCTCTCGAAGCTGCGAAGCCGATCTTTCAGTGGGCAGCCCGCCATGAGCAGTATTACGTTCAACAACAGAGCATGGCGCGCGTTCTGTTGTTAGGCGCGCCGGCCAATACCGGCCGCACGTTCAGTGAGGAGCCGTATCGCGGTGTGTTTCGATTGCTGAGCGAAGAGCACATTCCGTTCGCCGTTTCCGACAATATGGAATGGCTGGGGCGCCGTAACTATGATCTGGTTATCGCCACGGAATGGGCGCCGGCCGCGCTGGCTGAATACGCAGCGAAAGGGGGCAATGTGTTGCTGCTTGGGGCGGGAGCCCCGGAATTTCCCGTAGTGCCCGCCGAAACCACAACCAAGGATGTGCGCGGCTACATCCGGATTCGCGACAAATCGATGTTCCCCTCACTGAAAGATGCGGATCTGGTGATGCTCAACGGCCCGTTCACCTCATTGCCGGCTGATGGAAAAGCCCCGCTTACGTTGATCCCCCCGTCGATGATCGGGCCGCCAGAGTTCATTCACATCGACATGAAGGATACCGACACCCCTGCTATTGTGACCAGGAGGCTGGGCCAGGGATCGGTGACGTGGTTGCCCTGGAATCTGGCGGGGATGTATTACCGGCACAGCCTGCCCGCACACGCGGGAGTGTTTCGCGACATCGTCAACCGGCTGCACCCGCACCGCCTGATCCGTACCAACGCGCACCCGCTGGTCGAGATGTGCTGATGGGGCAGAAGGGGCGAACCCTTCTCCATGTCGTCAACCTCAGTGGTCATTCTCAAACCGGATACTTTCCACCCATACCGATGGCAGACATCAGCGTGGAGATTGCTGGTTCTTTCCACAGCGGCAAAACCATGCGCAACCCCGTTGCTCTAAAACTGGAAACGGCCGCCGGCACCACGAAGTTCCAACTTCCCAAGCTGGTGGATTATGAACTCATCGTGCTCGAGTGAACCCGTGACAGACTTGTTCGGGCGAATTACGCCTGATCCAGTGTGGCCAGTCCGATCGACACTCTGATGCAAGGTATTGCCGGAATGTTTCGCGCGTTCCTCCCCCAGTCCCCGGCCGTGGAACGCTTCCGCGAAAGCATGCAGATTGACTACTGGAAGTGGCACGACGGCATCGGCTACGACATCGAGCTTCTCAAACAAGCGAACGCTGACGAGCGCCGGCAGATGGAAGCGCTGATTCTGGCAAGAGGCGCGCGAGATTGGCGTGATGTGGAAGCACTGGCCGCGCTCCGCACGCCCAAAGCGATTGAGGAATTGCGGCAAGCATTGCATCGAGGCGATCACGACATCGCCATGGCGGTGATTGAGCACGCCCCGGACCTGGTGACAGACGCAGAGCGTACAGTGGCGCTGGTATCCGCCATAGCCGGAGCGGAGATTGGATCCGGCCTGGCGGAAGCCTTACGGTTGATCAAACACTTTCATCCGCCGGAAGTCATCGACGCATTGTTCCGAGCGGTGTTGACCCGGCCGCATCAGGCTCTCCTGGTGCCTGTGCTGACGCGAATCTGCGGGCCGGCGAAGTTCCGCGAACTGTGTGAAACGGCGGGTGTGGAGGCGGATCAATTCCTTCGCACTCGATGATCGTACAGGCTGTTCTTGATTTTTTTTCGTGCTGCTGTCGAATTCGCCATCTCTTACTCGACGCTAGTATGTAGGCAATGCCAAACAAGGAGCAAGCGAGAATGCGATTCATGACGATGGTGAAAGTCACAAAGGAGTGCGAGGATGGGCAGCCGCCACATCCGGAACTGAGCGCCGCAATCGGCAAACTGGCGGAGGAGTCCTTTCGCACTGGAGTGATGGTGGAGATGGGCGGTTTGCTACCGACGGCGCTCGGCGCGCGCGTGCAGGTAGCGGGCGGGAAGGTTACGGTGGTGGATGGTCCATTCACCGAATTTAAGGAACTCATCGGCGGATACGCGATCCTCAACGTAAAGTCGAAAGCCGAGGCGATCGAGCACACGAAGCGATTCATGCAACTCCACCTCGATGTCTTGGGGCCTTCCTACGTTGGGGAATGCGAGATCCGGCAGCTGTTTGAGCCTGGCAATTGAGCCGCGCTGTGTGAAGGAGGGGCCGCATCATGGCGGCCCTGCCCTACACTTGCCGCGGCGCCGCCAGGGATGGTTTCATCGGAGTAGTGACCGTTGAGACTCACCGGGCCATTGAAACCGTCTGGCGCATGGAATCCGCGCGGCTGATTGCCGGCTTGGCGCGCATGGTGCGCGATGTGGGCGTGGCGGAAGAACTCGCGCAGGATGCGCTGGTAGCCGCGCTGCAACAATGGCCCGGCGAAGGGATTCCGCGAAATCCAGGGGCGTGGCTGATGGCCGCAGCCAAGCATCGCGCGTTGGATCATTTGCGCCGCAACAAGCTATTGGAGCGGAAGCACGAACATCTGGGGCAGGAGATGGCAACGCGGGAGAGGGCGGTACCGGACTTCGATTCGCTTGCGGAGGACGATATCGGCGACGACTTGCTGAAATTGATCTTCACCGCCTGTCATCCCGTGCTCACCACTGAAGGGCGCGTGGCTTTGACGTTGCGTCTGTTAGGGGGACTCTCTACGAAGGAAATCGCCCGCGCGTTCTTTGTCCCGGAAGCAACCATGGCCCAACGCATTGTGCGGGCAAAGCGGGTGTTGGCGGACAACCGAGTTCCTTTCGAAACGCCCCGAGGCGATGAGATCGCCGTCCGCTTAGGCTCCGTGTTGGAGGTGGTCTACCTCATTTTCAACGAAGGTTATTCGGCGGCTGCCGGCGACGACTGGATGCGCCCCGCGCTCTGCGAGGAGGCGCTTCGCCTGGGCCGCGTGCTGGCTGGCCTGGCGCCGCAGGAACCGGAAGTGCATGGGCTGGTTGCGTTGATGGAGATTCAAGCCTCACGCCTTCGCGCCAGAACCGGGGCGCATGGAGAGCCGGTGCTGCTTCTCGATCAGGATCGTTCCCGTTGGGATTGGCTGCTCATTCGCCGCGGTCTGGCCGCGTTAGAGCGCGCCCAGCGGCTGACAGGGGCCCGCGGAACGTATGTGCTGCAGGCTAGCATTGCCGCCTGCCACGCGCGCGCTCGTGTTGCCGAGCACACCGATTGGCGGCAAATCGCCGAACTCTACCAGGAGCTTGCTGCCCTCACTGGATCGCCGGTAGTGGAACTGGGCAGAGCCATGGCCGTGGGAATGGCCTTCGGACCTGCCGCGGGGCTGCAGGTAGTGGATGGATTGTCCGAGGAACCGGCGCTGCGCGACTCGCACCGCTTGCCCAGCGTGCGCGCGGACCTGCTGTTCAAACTGGGGCGCAAGAACGAAGCTCGTGTGGAATACGAGCGTGCGGCGGAATTAGCGCTAAACGGCACAGAGAGAGAGATGCTGCGCAAACGCGCAAAGGAATGCGGCGAGGCTTAGCCACCGTGGTGAGGGTTTGCTACGCTTTGCGCATGGCCGCGAGATGGTTGGTGTGTATGCTGGCGGCGGCTGCGCTGTGGGCCGATGATCCAGCCGTGACTCTTGCCCTTGTGGAACTGCAGGACGCGCTGAGCTCCATTGGACAAAAAGCAGAAACCGCACCTGTCGATGTGCGGATCGTTGCGGGTGCCGGCCCGGATGAAGGCTATGAGTGGCGCGCGCGCGGCAAACGCGTCGAAGTCGCGGCGTCATCTCCCTTAGGAGCTGCCTACGGCATTGAGCGATTGGCGTGGCTCACGCGGAGCCTGCGCCGCTTTCCTCCACCGGATGGTAAGGAAGCCCCGGCGCTTGGCCACCGTGTGATGTTCCTGCACTCACTGGTGCCGGATTCGTCCACGGGTCCACCCGACTCCACGGAGCAGATTGAGACGCAGGTTGGACGTTTCCGCGAGGTGCTGCGCGATGTGCTCCGCTTTGGCTATAACGGCGTTACATTCCGCGGATTGGAGCACTACGTGCCTTCCGACGATCCAGTCTACGGGCCACGCTCGGAACGCTACCGGAAGTATTTGAAGGCGATCATTGCCGAGGCGCATGCCCATCACATCCGTGTCATCCCCTACGCGGAGGAAGCGATCTACTTGCCCGTCTGGCTGGAGAAGAATGGCGCAAAGGCATCGGTGAAGGATCCGCTCTTCTGGCAAGTGCTGGCCGACAAGTACCGGCGGCTGCTCCGTGCGCTCCCGGAACTGGATGGAGTCACCCCCTGCGTGGGTGAGATCATTCCCAGCTACGATTTCCGGGCGCTCGACATTGTCCATTCCACCGAAAGCGCGCCCGATCCACGCATGGAAGATCGCTACCGCGCCTTCTTCCGTGCGGTGCGTGACGTGGTCGTAGGAGAATTCGGCAAGCTGATGATGCCCTGGACCTGGGCCACCAACGATTGGGAACTGAGTGGCGTGCCCGATGTGTATCGCCGGACGTTTGAGCCGTTGCCATTGGAGAAACTGCATCCGGTGATCAAGCTCACGAAGCAGGACGCGTGGTATTACGGCACTGCGTTCAATCCCACCTTCGGCCAGACGAAACATGGCGGCGTGGCCTTGGCGGAACTGGCAAGCCAGTATCAGGGGCTCGGTACCGTGGTGGACTTTCCTGCGCGTTGGGCTGGTGCAGCCTTGCAATTCGCGGCGGAGCGTGGCGTGGTGGGCGTGATGACCGGACAGCCGCAGGCTAACCTGCTGCAGCCTGGCGTGCTGTATGTGTTCTCACGCATGAGCTGGATTCCGAAGGGAGATGCCGATGCGATGGCGGAAGAATGGGTTGCGGCCACTTTCGGACCCGCCGCCGCGAAACAAATAGCACGTATTCTGTTCTGGGGTAGCGATGCTGCCCGCCACACCTTCTACTGGCAGCCGGTTGCGCTCGATGGATGGCCGCCGCAACAGCACATCCGGGTGAATCAGATCGTGCTCAAGGGGAACGCCTTCTGGGATTCCGGGCGGGAACACGATGGCTACCTGCGCACCTTGTACCTGAAGCTGAAGCCATATGCCGAAGAGACCAACGACGAGGCGGGGCAGGGAAAGGCGATCGTGGAAAAGATGCGTGCCCTGTTTGACCAGGTGCGAGCGCAGGTGGATCCTCAACCCGCGGCGAAACTCGATGAGTTGCTGCGCCACTACGACGCCACCGCTTCGCTCACTCGCGACTACACTCGTCTCATCCTTGGCTACTTCCAATACCGCGAGAAGCGGTCGGACGAGGCAAAAGGACAGTTGGCGAGAGACACGGCAGAAATGAAGGCATCCATCGCGGCCTACAAGTCACGGTTTCGATTCTTTGAATTGACCGGGATGGAGCAGGCGGTGATTCTGGCGGAGCGGGCACTGTCCGATCTCGAGGCAGCCGAGCGCACACTACGCGAAGCCCCCACTCCGCAGGAGATCCGGCAGAGGATCCTCACGGCTCGCGACGAAGACCGGAAAGCGCTCGCCGCGCATCCGGAGTCTGTACTTGTGTTGCGGTGGAAAGGGTCAGTGGACGCCCGCAATATTCTCCGGATCCAGGGCGACAAAATCCGCATGGAACGCCTTACCGGCGATGGCATTCATGCCGTGGAAGCTGCGTTCAGCCTGCCGGTCTCCCGCGAGGAAGGTTGGCGCTGGGCCGTCAAGCTGCTACGCGAGCGCGGCATCGCCCATGTAATGGACACCCCTTCCGCGAAGAACGATTTCACCCTCTCGCTTTACGTTGATGATCCCGAACCGTCCAGTGCGGTGCTGGAGTTTGAAATTTACCGTTGGAAGGACCATCCGGAACGCGTACGGTAAAGAATCGCCGGCGGAGAGGCAGGCTCCACCGCGATCTTGTGTGTCGCGCTGATCAGTTCGATCCGCTGCGGAATGAATTCGATCACGACGTAGTTGGCGCCCTCAGGACCGCCGGGAAAGAACGCCTCCCACTCCTTGCGCCAGTTTTTGCGGCGCTCCGCCGGGGCATCAGCGATGCGCGACGTGCCACTCAGCGTGACGTAATTCGGCCCCGCTTTGTCGTAGTAGGCCAGCGTGGTGCGCGGGTTCTTTCTGATCTGCGCGACTTTGCGCGAGGCAGGATTTGTGCCGAACCATACGTGCATCTGCGCGTCGGGGGGGAATGGCTGCATCAGCCGCGCGTGCGGTTCTGTCGAGGCATCCACCGTGATCAGGAAACAGAATTCAGCGGATTCCATCACCGCGCGCGCAGCTTCCAGAACACGATCCGGAGTGGGCTGGGCCGCGCTTGCCAGGACGAGGCTGAACAGAAGTGCCAGCATCACCGGTCACTGCGGATCAGGGATTTGTCGAGCTGCCGCAGGTTCGCTTTTCCACACAGCGCCATAGCAAGCGCGAGTTCCGTTTCCAGCAACTGGTACACCTTCTCGATACCAGGCTGCCCAAATGCACCGAGGCCCCACAATACGGGGCGTCCTAACATCACCGCACTCGCTCCCATTGCCAGCGCTTTGAGGATGTCCGTTCCGCGCCGGAATCCGCTGTCAATCAGAACGGGGAACTTGGCGTTGACCGCTTGCACGATCTCAGGAAGCACTTCGATGGTGGACGGGGCATACTCCAGATATCGTCCGCCGTGATTGGAAACGATGATGCCGTCGGCTCCATGCTTCACCGCCAGCGCCGCGTCTTCGCCGGTAAGAATGCCTTTAATCAACACCGGTGTCTTCGCCCACTCCTTGAGCTTCGAAACATACGTCCAATCCCATTGCGCAACCAGAGTTGCCTCCAGCCGGTACGGCAACGGCTTGCGCTCCGGATCCTGCCGCCGTCGCCGCGTGTTCGAGGCTGTCGCACCTGGATCTCCAGAGGGAACCTGGGCGCGCACTCGGTTGCGCAGCAGGCGTTCCCGGTGCGAGTTGTAGGGCGCATCCACGGTGAGAACCACCACCTTGTAGCCCGAAGCCACTGCTCGCTCCACGCGCTCCCGCGTGGCGAGATCGTCCTCGCGCGGATACAGCTGCCACCACTTCGGCGCTTCGCTAGCGGCTGCAACCTTCTCGAAGGGGTAGCTGGAGTTGCTGCTCAAGCAGATGATCGTGTTGCTGGAGGCCGCGGCCTTTGCCGTGGCCAACTCGCCGTCGGGATGCGCCAGTTGATGGCCGGCGGTGGGCGAAAACAAGATCGGCGATGCCACCTTCGCTCCGAATAGAGTGGTGGACAGATCCATGTTTGTAGCATTCACCAGCATGCGCGGGCGGATCACGATGCGATCAAACGCCTCACGATTGCGGCGCAGCGTCCACTCGTTATCCACTCCGCCGGCGATGTAGTCGTAGTTTTCCTTGGGAATGCGGTAGCGGCATAGTGGCTCGAACTCGAAAACGTTGACCATCTGGTCAACGCCAGGCAGATGCTCCGGCTTGTACTCGAGGTCCTTCTGAGCCTGTACAAGTGGGGAAGCGGCGAAAAAGGAAAGCAGTTTGTGGAAGGCCTGGCGGCGGGTGTCGTTCATGGAAAATTCCTTAGCGCTGGTCATGGCACAGCTTGCAGTCATTCTTGGCGTTCTTGGCCCGATGGCACTCCATGCAGGACTGCATCCCAAGATCTCGTTCGCGACGCAGCACTGCGCGCTCCGCCACCGGGCCGTGGCAGGTCTCGCAGGAAACGCCTGGCGCCGCGTTGTGTTGCTGGTGGTTGAAAAATACGTAGTCGGGAATGCGATAAACCCGCACCCAGGGAATCTTCTTCCCCTCGGCATGATGCGCCGCTAGTTTTGCAATATGCGGGCTGTCCTTCTTGATCTCGCGATGGCAACTCATGCAAACCGATGTCGCCGGGAAGGTGGCGAAGTCACCAGGATCCGGCATGGGGTGGCATTGCTTGCAGGCCAGACCCACCGTGGCGTGAGTCTTGTGGCTAAAAGGAATGGGTTGTTCCGGGGCGGGACGTTCATATTTCGGTGAAGGAACCTGAGCGAACACAGCGGCCGCCATCAGGAAAAGACAAAAACGCATCGCTCGCCTATTCTACTGCACCTTCAGGGCAATCATGGTCATATCGTCGTTCTGCGGCGCGCCCGCGGTGAAACGGTCCACGGCGCGGAGCATAGCCGGCAGAATCGCCTCCGGATGCAGCGCCCGGCATTGCAGCGCCGTTGCGAGCACGCGCTCCTCTCCGAACTCCTCCCGCTGATGATCCATCGCCTCAGTAAACCCGTCGGTGTAGAGGAAGAGCGCGTCGCCCGAGTGCAACTGTGCCTGTGCCTCACGGAAAACCGCGCGTTTTGTCCAGCCCACCGCCACGCCCGTGGACTTCAGCAGTTCGTGGCTGCCATCGGCCCGAATCAGAAACGGCGGATTGTGCCCTGCATTCACATAACGAAGCAATTTTGTTTTGGGATTGAACTGGGCGTAGAAGAGAGTGGCGAAATGCCCCTTCGCACTCGACTCGTCCACAAGCAGGTTGACATTGGCGATGAGAGCCGAAAGGTCAGGGTTCTGCACCATCGCCTGGCCGCGAACGGAGGTTTGCAGCACCGCCATGAGAATCGCTGCCGGGATGCCTTTCCCACTGACATCGCCGATCGCAAGACACAGTCGGCCTTCGGGAAGCGCCATGTAATCGTAGTAATCGCCTCCCACGCTGAGGGCCGGACGACACACACCGGCGTACTCCAGACCTTCGATCTCCGGCCGCTTCTGCGGAAACAACCGGTGTTGCACCTCTCGTGCTATCTCCAGTTCGCGATTGAGCCGTTCGCGCTGCGCGGCCTCGGCAGCCACTTCCGTCGTGAGCCGGCTATTCTCCAGAGCCAGACCGGTCTGCGCGGCTACGCTTCGAAGCAAGCTCAGATCGGTGCGGCTGTACGGTTCATCGGATAGCTTCGGGCTGAGCGCGACGAACCCCGCCAGTTCGTCACGCCACTCCAGTGGCAGCAGCACCTGTGCATCGAGTGTGGCCAGCCGGTCTCGATCCGGATGCGATTCCAGGTCGCGATTCACCCAGGACTGCGGATCGTCGAAATACAGTGTCTGCGGCGCTTTTACCAGCCGGAGGCGGCTTGCAACCGGATCGTCGGGTGCGAACGTTGCCGTCGGTTCTTCTCCATAGCCGAGCGCGAAAGCCGGCACGTAGGAATTGCCATCGCGCAGCAGGAACGCGATGCGCGGCACATGGAGAGACTCCGAGATGCGCCTGCACACCGTTTCCAGCAGCCGATCCCGGTCGAGGATGGTGCGCACCTCATCGCTCAACTCACCCAGTAGTTGTTCACTGTCATAAGCCTGCCTAAAGAAACGGCGGTCCACCCATGCCATCCACCGTTGCGCCAGAATCTGAAGCATTGCCGCAAACAAAAACGCGCCCGATACCAGGATCAGCTTCTGTGGCGTGTTGGTGCGGTGTTCGGCGACGGAGAAGGCATACAGGAATGCCCCCATCGTGACCAGCGCCTGCAGCACGCGCACTCCGCGCTGCGCCAACGCGTATTGCAGCCCGGTGCGCAACACCATGCGCAAGTCGAGTGCGCGGTGCACGATCACAACGTAGGCCAATGTGATCGGGAACAGTGCCATCGCGCCAATGATGGCCACGGCCAGCAGGGGCGGCAGTCCGTACGTAAGCGATCTTTTCAGCACTATGGCGCGAATCATCGCCAGACAAGCCGGCGTGAAGGCGATGGTGGAACCGCTGATCAGGAGCGTCAGTTTGCGCTTTGTATCGGGAGACTTTGTCATGCGCCAGTGACGCCAGATGGAGGCGAAGTACCACGAGACGGAAAGAAAAGCCATCAGATTCGCCGGCCCTTGCAGGAATCCCACAAAAGGCAGCATCGCCTGAAACAGTGCCCTGTTCTCCCGTATTGCGTATTGAAGGATCGCTGTGAGAATGCCCAGCACACCTACCATCGTTGCCAGCGTGTACATGATCCGCTTCAGCCATTGCGGCCAGGGGTACGTCTCTGGAAAATGCATGCCCAGAAGCAGCATGCACATCGACCACGTGGCCGGCGCCGTCAGGTGCAACGCGTAGTTCAGGAAACGCCAGCCGTCGGTGTATGGAATGAAGATGAAGCGGAACAGGTGGGGAAACGCATTGAGCAGCGCCAGGAGAATCCAGGCGCGCAGGTCGAGTGGGCGCAGGAACGCGACCAGGAATCCAAGGCCAATACAGAGAACCAGGCAGAAGTACTGAAAAAATAGCGTAAGCCGCGCGTCGCCCTGACGATTGCGAAGATCGAGGGTCAATGCCACCGTGCGTGGACCAGCGGGCGAATCCACTTCCAACACCATAGTGTCACCCGCCTTGGCGCTGGCCATCGCGCGATCCAGTGTGTCGTGGCCTGTCACAGGTTGGCCGTTGAGGCGCAGCAGCCGATCGCCGCTGCGAATGCCGGCTCTCTCCGCGGATGCACGGACGTCGCCCACTAACGGTGGCTCCGCCAGGTCGAAGGGGTAGGCGGCAGGGCGGTTCGGCGGGAGTTCCGCATGAACTCGGGATACGTAGATCGTAAACTCCGTTACCACCAGCAACAGGAGAAAGCCGATGACGACGCGTACCACCAGCGGTTTGCCACGGATCATATTTCGTTCACTTTGAACACCACGGCGGTCATATCGTCGTGCTGCGGCGCACCGGCGGAGAACTGCTCCACGGTGGTGACAATGTGCTGCAGAATCGCTTCCGGCGCCAGTGTTCGTGCTTCGCTCAAAGCATCCTGCAGACGAACTTCGCCGAATTCTTCGTTCTGTGGGTTCATGGCTTCTGTGATGCCGTCGGTGAAAGCCAGCAGTATGTCGCCGGCCTGCAATGTCGTTTCCGCGTGCCGGTAGGTGCTACGCATGGATAGACCAACGCCCGGGCCGGTTGGATTCAATGCCAGCGTCCCGCCGCTGCTTCGCAAGAGAATCGGTGGATTGTGGCCGCAGTTGGCGTACAGCAGCCTGCGCGACGCCGGTTCGAAGATGGCGTAGAACAATGTGGCAAAGTGGCTCCGCGGCGACATGTCGTAAAGAAGTTGATTGACGTTGGCGGAGAACACCGCAAGGTCAATGATGCCGTTCAGCGCCTGGCCGCGGACAGAGGCTTGCAGCGCGGACATCAGAAGTGCGGCGGGCATGCCTTTCCCGCTCACGTCTCCCACGGCGAAGGCAAACAGACCCTCCTTCAGTTCCAGAAAATCGTAGTAATCCCCGCCGACGCTTTGTGCGGGGATACAGCCGCCCGCATACGTAACACCCTGGACGCTCGGGAATTTTTGTGGAAACAGCCTCCGCTGCACATCCCTGGCGATCGCCATCTCTTTGTTCAACTGCTCCCGCTCGGCCATCTCTCTGGCCATCGCCTCCGTCAGTTTGCTGTTCTCGATTGCCAGCCCGGTCTGTACGGCCACCGATTTGAGCAGCCGCATGTCCGACGGACTGTACGGCTCTTCGGAGAGCTTCGGCCCAAGGCTGAGAAAACCGAGCATCCCTGCCTTCGCGGACAACGGGAGCAGCAAGCGCGGGGCAAGGCGAAGCAACGAATCGCGCTCGTAGCCATCCTGCCAATCGTGGTGGACCCACGAATCAGGATCGTCCACATACACTGAAACAGGCTGTTGCAGCCGCGCAACCAGCGGCGAATTCTCCGCAAACGAAGCATCGGGCGTATCGCCAAACCCCATCGCGTATGCGGGCCGGAACATCCCATCACTTCGTAGCAGCACGGCGATCTGTGGCACATGCAGGCATTCGGAGATTCGCTGCCCCACGGTTTCAAGCAGGGAACTCGTCTCGGGAATGGATCGCACCTCTTCGCTCAACTCGGATAGGATCTGCTCCGCGTTATAGGCTTCGCGGAAGAAGCGCCGGTCCACCCATTCGCGCAGGCGTTTCGATAGCGGCATGAGCGCTACTACCACGACAATAGCCGGCAGGATCTGGACAAATCTCTCCGTGGGAGTCTCGCTTGGATCCACGGCAAGCACGGCGTAGGCGATTGCCGCGCTGAGGACAAGGAACTCGATGACGACAAGCCCTCGGCGGGCCAGAGCATATTGCAGTCCCGTCCGCAACACGACGCGTACATCCATCGCCCGGTGCACTACTACGATGTAGGCCAGCGTAATGGGGAAGATGGCGTGCATCAGAAGCGCCACAATGTTGAACCCGCCGGGCCCATCGCCGAACATCTCGGAGCCCGTGAAAATACTTCGCAGCACCAGGATGAATGTCGGTGTCATGCTGAGGTGCGAACCCACATTCAACAGCCCGGCACGTCGTTTCGCATCCGGTGTGCGGGCGATTCCCCACTGTACTCCAAGCGTGGCAAAGTAGATGCCGATCGCCACCATCGGAAGAAAATCTATGGTGTGGAAGAGTTGGGCGATAGGCCCAATCGATGCGGCTACGTCGAAGCTTTCCATTCGAGCGGCTTCGAACGCCAGGTCTACGGCTGCTTGAAGCACCAGTGGGAAACCAACCAGCCAGGCCAAAGTATTGATCCAGCGCCAGTGCCAGAGTTTTTCCGGGAAGTGCAGTGCCAGCATGAGAAGCCAGAACGGCCAGGACCGTCCCATGAATACACGAATCAGCAGGCCAACAGGCCGGTCGACGTCAGACCATTCGTGAATATCCACCTGTCGCGAGAAGATCGACGTGAAGCTCACCATCACGGCCAGCAGAATCCAGGCGCGTCCATCATGCGGGCGAACGAACACCACCCAGAAACCAAGGGCGAAGGAAAAGGCCGGCATGATGAAGTGGAGGAATAGGCCGACCCAGGGATTGCGCATTCCCGGTGGCGCACGCAGCAAAATGGTTGCTGTTCTTTCCGGGCCTCCGCCACCCGGCTGAAAGGTGACCCTGACGGAATCTCCGGCTTTCGCATGCGCCATCGCTACGCCCAGTACGCGCATTCCCGTGAAGGGAACCCCGTTGATGGCGATGACGCGGTCCCCTTCCGCCAACCCAGCCTCGCGTGACTCCGGAGGCAGAAAGGCTACTACAGGCGCTGTGCGCTGCAGGAAGAACGGGCTCCTTGCGCTTTGCGAGCGCTGAAACACCTTCGAGTAGCTTTCGCGAAAAAAGCGGTACTGATAGATGCAGGCGACGATCGCGAGGATCGACACAATGACCCGAAGCTGTTTATCGGACAGGCGTGCCATACGGTACGAGGGTCTGGATACGCTCGGCAGTGTCGACACGGGCGATCTTCCAACTATTGCCTCTTTTTTCCAGATACATCCATTGAACCTCATTGCGATCCTGAAAGACGTACTCCACCTTCACCTTCACCTCGCGGTCCGTGAGCGTCTGCGGTTCCTGCAGCGCGATGCCCTTGATGGGGGCATTGGAATCTTTCAAGTATTGGGAGAAGCCCGTTTCCGTGGATTCGGCGACGGCTTTGCGCAGCGATTGTTCCATCTGGCCGGTGTGTGCGTTCAGGTAGTCATTCACCTTCCCCTCGCGCGCTGCGTCGAGTGCGGCGTAGATGACGTCTTGCGGAGTGGGATCAGTCTTCGGTGTGGCTCGCACGCTCAGTTGCGAGACGTTTAAGAACCCCAGCGCGCCCTGCTTCCAGCCGATGAATCCGACCGCGCCACCCAGGATCAGCACGGTGAGGATCTGCGCTTTTCGCTCCTTGGTCACTTGCGCTCTCCGGGTGTATCGGCGCCCTTGCGAATGATCGTCAGATCGAGATTGCCGTTCTTGTCGACGATGAGCTTACGGATACGCGGCAGCACCTGCTCCATGGTCTCCATATAGATCCGGCGGCCGTTCACCTCGCTTGCCTTGGCGTATTCAGCCGCCACCTGCGTAAACCGCGACGCATCGCCTTGCGCTTCGTTGATCTTGCGCTGCTTGTAAGCGGCGGCCGATTCCAGCATCTGTTGTGCCTGCCCGCGTGCTTTCGGAATCACGTCATTGGCGTAGCCCTGCGATTCATTGACGATCCGCGACGAATCGGCGCGAGCGCTGGCGACGTCGCGGAACGCATCGGCTGCTTCCGGCGGCGGAGACGCCGATTCGATATTGATGCTCGCAAGCAGAACGCCGGCACGGTAGTCGTTGATCAGCTTCTGCGCCGCCGCGCGTACTTCTTCCTGAATCGCTGCCTTCTCCGTGGTGAGCACCGCATCCACGCTATGCGCGGCGATACGCCGCGCCAATTCGGACTCCACAGACACTGCAACAAGCCGCGACACATCCTCGGCACGGAAGAGATAATCAGCCGGCACACCGACAGAGTATTGAACAACTACACGCATGTGAAGTATGTTTTGGTCGCCACTGAGAAACTGCGACAGCAGTGGTTGCGCGCGGCCAACCACGGTGTCGGAGATGGCGCCTCCAATTACCAGCCGTTGCAGTTGTTGCACCTTCAGCTTGGTCACTCGGTCGAGCGGCCAGGGCAGGCTGACATGGATGCCCGGAGTGACTCGCGGCTCCACCACCGCTCCCAACCGCGTGACAACGGCTTGTTGATCGGCGGGCACGATATACACAGCGGTAAGGATCCACAATGCCAGAGCGCCATACAAGAGGCGCATCCGCAGGGGCATCGCTTGCGGTCCGGCCGGAGGTGGCAGCGAGTTCACCGGCTCTACGTCCAGCAACTTCATTGCGCGTTTTCCCCTCGCATCAGCACCTTCAATAACTCGGAATCGGAACTGAGAATCGCTGTGGTCTTGTCATCCAGCACCTTCTTGTACGCCTCCAGCGTTCGTAGCAATTTGTAAAAACGCGGATTGCGCGAATAGGCCTGGCTGTAGACGCGCGTGGATTCGGCGTCGCCTTCGCCGCGCAGTTTCTCTGCGTCCTTATACGCAAGCGAGAGGATCTCTTCCTTCTGGCGATCGGCATCGGCGCGAATGCGCAATGCCTGTTCCTCGCCCTCGGCGCGGTATTGCCTGGCGATCCGCTCCCGCTCGGCGCGCATGCGGGCATACACGCTCTGCTTATTCTGATCAGGAAGATTGATGCGTTTGATCCGCACGTCCACCACTTGCAGCCCGTATTGCGCCAGTGCTTTCTTGTCCGTATCCGTCGCCAGTTGATCGAAGATGGCCTTCGATTGAACAGCCTGCGCATTGGTGGAAATCAGTGAGTCCAGATCGTGGTTGCCCAGCGACGCCGAAAGCCCGGACCATACGATGTCGTGCAGCCGCATTTCCGCCGCAATCGGATCGCCGACGGTTTCCACGAACTTCTGTGGGTCCTGAATGCGCCAGGCGACATAGCTCTCGATGACCAGATTCTTCTTGTCGCGGGTGAGAAACTCGCTTGGTCGCGGATTGTATACCCGCAGCCGCTTGTCAAAGTAGTTTGCCGATTGAAAAAACCACTTCATGTGCAGGCCCGCATCGCTGACGGTATAGAGCGGGCGTCCGAACTGGGTAATCAGCACGAACTCGGTTTCACGAACAGAAAAGAAGGTCAGCCACAGAAACACAACAGCCGCGATGCCGGCGAGGATGGGTCTATGATTGCGAATTCGATCGATGAGTTGCATTATTCTTCCTCCCGCGGGGCGCGGTTGGGCGTAGTCAATAATGGTACGGATTGGGGCGAGAGTTCGACGCCATCATCCAGCAGAAGCAAATGCCGCCGCCCGTGGTTGGAGTCCACGATCAGCTTGCGCTTTCCCGGCAGGATTTGTTCCATTGCCTCCAGGTAGAGCCTGGTTTCGGTGGGGCCTGGTGCTGAGCGGAACGCAGCCTCGGCCTCAATAAAGCGGCTGGAATCGCCCGCGGCACGATTCTTGCGGCCTAGCGAATAGCCCTCAGCATTCAACAGGCTCGCCTGTGCATTTCCTCTTGCAAGCGCCACTTGTTCGTTGCGGTATCCTTCTGCCTCGTTGACCAGCCGGTTCTTTTCTTCAAACGCGCCCGACACGTCGCGGAACGCATCCACCACTTCCAGCGACGGGTGCACATCAAGCAGTTTCACCTGCAGCACTTCAACTCCGGCTTTATAGCGATCCAGCCTCTGCTGCATCTCCGCCCGCACGCGCGCCTCAATCCCGTTGCGGCCCGTTGTCAACGCTTCGTCCAATGCCGTAGTGGTGATCACCGAATGAATAGCGGATTCCCCGGCAACGCGAATGGTCGTCTCTCCATCCAGTTGGCGAAACAGATAATCATCCGGACGTACCAGCCGGTAGTGGATGGTCGCCGTCACCTCCATCATCGTCTGATCGCCAGTGACCACCAGCGATTCTTCCGGCTTGCGCTGGAAGCGCCCGGAGCGATGCTGCACGTTCCATTCATATGCCGCCGGTTCTGTTTCCATCAATTCACCGCTAGAGCGATAGCCGATCTCCAAGGCGCGTGTGCGCCGAGCCTGAATACGTGTCAGCTTCTCCACCGGCCAGGGTAGTTTGTAGTGCAACCCCGGTTCCTCATAGGGCATCACTTTTTTTCCGAAGCGTTCAATCACACCCACTTCATCCGGCTGCAGCATGTAGAAGCCGTTCAGCACGAACATAGCGGCCAATGAGTACAGTAGTGGCTTGCCCCAGTGTTGCCGCGCATGCCACACATGATGAAACGTGTGATGCAGATCGACGTGATGCCACTTGTGTTGCAGGTGGTGCAGGCTCAACTTGTGCAGCAGTTTCGCCAACCTCGATTTCTGCTTCGCTTCCACTTGCAGAAGCCGCAGCGAACTCAGCATCACCAGTAGTGACGAGATCTGGTGGGTAAAGGCCGCGCCCAACGGTCCCAGGATTCCGGTAGCGCAGGCGATAACAGCAGTGAAGTTCACGACGCCGGCAAATATGATGATGTTCTGCCAGGTAATCGCCATCGCGCGCCGGCTCACTTCAAACAGCTTCGCCAGCTTGTCCAGCGATTCCGGCATGTACACCACGTCAGCGGCTTCGGCCGTAATGTCACTGGCGCCTTTCACGGCAACACCGACATGCGCCGCGGCCAGCGCCGGGGCGTCATTGATGCCGTCGCCTATCATAGCGACGGTGTGCCCGTGGTTCGCCAGATGCCGGATGCGTTCCAGTTTCTGCTCCGGGAGCAATTCGGCCTCAACGTGTGGAATCAGCAGTTCCTTGGCAATCACCTCAGCGGCTCGCCGGCGGTCGCCGGTCAGCATCACGACCTGATGTATGTCCAGGTGATGATCCAGTTGATGGATCGCCTTCTTCGCGCCCTGCCGGATGCGGTCGCGCAGCAGGATCGCGCCCACCAGGCGGCTATCCTCCGCCACTAGCACCGCGGTTGCGCCCAATTGATCGGCCTGGTCCAGCAGCGCCGCGGTATCCGCAATTCCATGTTCCCCGAGGAATGCCGCATTCCCCGCGCGAAGTGTTCGCCCCTCGAACGTGCATTCCACGCCGCGCCCAGGCAACACACGCGCTTCGTCCACGGCAAGCACTGGCAGGCTGCGGGCGCGAGCCGCATCCACAATGACGCGAGCCAACACATGGTCAGAGGCGCGTTCGGCGATGGCGGCGAGTTGCAGCACCTCATCTTCGCTGCGCTCCTGCGGGATGATCCGGATGATCTCGAATTTGCCTTCGGTGATCGTTCCTGTCTTGTCGAACACCACGGCATCCACTTTCGCCGCCTGCTGGATGATGGCGCCACCGCGAACCAAAATGCCTCGGCGTGCCAGTCCGCCCATGGCGGCAACCATCGCCGTCGGCGTTGCCAGAATCAGCGCGCAGGGGCAACCTACCAGCAGTACCGCCACCGTGCGCAACCAGTCCCGCGTGAAGTAGAACGTGGCCGCGGCACAAATCAGCAAGGCCGGAAGAAAGTAGCGTGCGTACTTGTCGGCCATGCGCTCCACGGGAGCTTGCTTGTCTTTGGCCTGCTCCACCAGGCGGACCACTTGGGCGATTACGGTATCGGACCCCGCCCGCGATACACGGATCTCCAGCAGTCCATTGCCATTCAACGTGCCTGAGAAAACATCAGACCCAGGCTGCTTATCCTTGGGCAGAGACTCGCCGGTGATGGTGCTCTCGTCAATCGCCGAAAAACCGTTGACCACCACGCCGTCCGCCGTAATGCGTTCGCCGGACCGCACCAGGATGTGGTCGCCCGGCTCCAGATCCTCTACCGGTACTTCAGTCTCCACTCCATCCTTGAGCAGGCGCGCTTTGCGCGGCATCTGCTCCACGAATCTACGGATGGCAGCGTTCGTGCGGCCCGCGGCGTAAGTCTCCAGCCCTTCCCCGACAAGGATGATGAACAAAGCCTCGGCTGCCGCGACATACTCACCAGCGGCAAGGGCAGCCACCACCGCTACGCAAATGGCAAGATCGGCGGTGATTTCCTTCTCCAACAAGTGTGCGATGGAACTGTAGAACGTCTTGTAGCCCGCTAGCACTGTGATGATGGCCGCGGTGTCGATCCCAAAGACGGTCTTGAATATCCCAGTGACATTCAGCAACAGCAGAATGCCCACAAAACCTGCGTAGATGTAGTATCGAACGCGTGCCCGCGCTTCCTCTTCCGGTGTCTGGATGTGCTTCGGTCGTGCTACTTGATGCATAGGTAACGGTCCAGGCGCGCACGTATTCCGGTGCCGGATACGGCGGCTCCGATAGAATCGGAGTAGATCATTATGCCATTTGCATCCATCCCGGAGGCTATCGATGATTTCCGCGCAGGAAAGATGCTGGTTGTCGTCGACGACGAAGACCGGGAAAACGAAGGTGATCTGACCATCGCCGCTGAGAAGATCACACCTGAGATTATCAATTTCATGGCCGTCCATGGCCGTGGGCTGATTTGTGTGGCACTGTCTGCCGACAAGTGCGATCAGTTGCAACTGCCGCTGATGACCCCGCGCAACACCTCCATGTTCGGTACGGCGTTCTGCGAGTCGGTAGATGCCGCCTCTGGCGTCACTACCGGCATCTCCGCATCGGATCGCGCGCACACCATCCAGATCATGATGGACCCCGATGCCCGACCCGCCGACCTGGCGCGTCCAGGCCATGTGTTCCCTCTCCGTGCGCGAGAGGGCGGTGTCCTCGTCCGCTCCGGCCAAACCGAAGCCGCTGTCGATCTGGCTCGCATGGCCGGATTACAGCCCGGTGGTGTGATCTGCGAAATCATGAACGATGACGGCACCATGAGCCGTGTTCCGCAATTGATCGAATTCTGCAAGCGCCACGACCTGCGCATGATCTCGGTGGCGGAGCTGATTCGTTACCGGTTGCTACATGAGCGCATCGTTCAGCGCCGCGCCGAGGGTACCCTGCGCACGGCATTCGGCGAGTTCCAGACGATCGTCTATTCCAGTTCTGTGGACGATGAGCAGCATCTGGCATTGGTTTATGGCGATGTGACGGCGAAGGAGAATGTGCTCGTGCGGATGCATTCGCACTGCTCCTATGGCGATGTCTTCGGTTCCCTCGACTGCAATTGCCAGCAGATACTGCGGGGCGCGATGCAGAAGATCAGCGAAGCCGGTGCGGGCGTGCTGGTCTACCTCCATCAAACGGGGCCGGGGATGCGCACGCAGAAGGACAACGGGAAAGCCCGTATCCTTTCGCACGGGCGCGACGCGTTTCTCACCACGCAGGCGCAGGGCCAGCGCATGCTGCAACACGACACAGGCATTGGGGCTCAGATTCTTGCGGATTTGAATCTGCATACCATTTGTCTGCTGACCAACCACCCGCGCAAGATTGTCGGTCTCGATGGCTTTGGCATTGAAATCGTCGACTCCGTTCCGGTAACGGACTAATCTCACATCCAAACTCGAACTGGCTTCGTACCTAGTAGAGACATCAGCGTGGAATCCCGGGAACCGCGCTCCTGATTTCTAGGAGGTTTTCATCATGTTTCGATACACAGGATACGTGTGTGCTCTGTTGCTGTGCTCACTGAGTTCGGCCCGCGCGGAGCGAATCTTCGCCGTGGATTCCCGCGCCGTATTGGTCAGCTTCGACTCGAACCGTCCGTCCGCCATCCAATCCATGGCCGTCGTCCGTGGCCTGCAACCCGGAGAGAGCATTCTCGGCATTGATTTCCGGCCGGCTGACAAGAAGCTGTATGCGCTCGGCAGCACCAGCCGGATCTATGTTGTCGATCCCGCCACCGGCGCCGCCACCGCGGTTGGCTCAGGCAGCTTTCTGCCTACGCTGGATGGCTCCAAATTCGGATTCAATTTCAATCCCACTGTCGATCGCATTCGCATCGTCAGCAATCGCGGCCAGAACCTGCGTGCTCATCCCGACACCGGACAAGTAGTTGCCGTCGATGGCTTCCTCCGCTACAGCGATGATGCTGTTCCTAACATTGTTGCGGCGGCGTATACCAACAGCGTTGCCGGGGCGACTTCGACAACACTCTACGACTTCGATCTCGCGCGCCGCGCCATTGTCACCCAGACTCCGCCGAACGAAGGAAGGCTGGTTTTCAACTTCCAGGTCAAAGGCGCAGACTTCTCCGAAGTGACGGGCTTCGACATCAGCCCGGTAGGCAACAAAGGCTACATCGCCACGCGCGAGACCAGCGCCGCCCGCGTGCGGTTGTACGAGATCGACTTCCCGAACGGCACGGCCACGTTGTTGGGAACGCTGGGCGGCCTCGATCAGGTGTCCGCTATCGCAGTAGCACCAGAGGGCATGCCCACTCTCTTCACCCGTCTCGGCGGCTTGCCGGCCATCACGGCCGTAGTTGACGAATTCCTTAGCAACGTTGTCGCCGACAACCGCATCAACAAGTTCTTCTCCGCCACGGTGGCCAGTTCCGCCCGCGTCGCCGCGCTTCGCCAGAATCTGATTGACCAGGTTTGTGCCGGATCCGGCGGCCCCTGCGAATACAAGGGCCGCGACATGAAGTCGGCGCATCAAGGCATGATGATCAGCGACCTTGAATTCGACGCGCTGGTCGAGGATCTGGTGAAAGCGCTGGACCGGTTCAATGTCCCAGTGCCCGAAAAAGCGGCGCTGCTCGGTGTTCTAAGCCCGATGCGCGGCGACATCGTGGAGAAGAAGCAGATGCAGATGCTCGGGAACTAGAGCTTCCACCGGCGCTGCCGCAGCATGGCGCGGAGCGATCCACTCAACAGTTCGTACCACACGGTGAGCATGTCGCCATTGGCCAGTTCCACGGTGGATGGGTACCCTAAATCTCCTCCCAGCCCATCATCGGAGATCGTAATCGGCGCGGACCAGGTTTTGCCCGCATCCGCGCTGATGCGTGCCTGATTGCCGAACGGAGGCCGCCGGTATCCATAGGTCATCAACAAACGGCCGTCGCGCAGCCGCAGCAGGTGTGACGGCAATCCCCACACTCCGATAGTGTGGGGCGTAGTCCACGTCTTTCCGCCGTCGGTGGATTCGCATTGCAGGGTCTCATTGTTGTCGGTCTTGTTGTGGTTCCGGATCTGCACGATGATGCGTCCATCCGGTGCTTCGACGCCGTGCAACTCATGGTAATTGTTGTGGTCGTCTCCGGGACGAGTGGGGATGTCGGAAAGATAACGCCACGTTGCCCCATCGTCGGTGGATTCGGCCACGCCCACACGGAAACCCGGCTCCCACAGCGCCTTCCCCGGATACAGCAGCCGGCCAGAGCGCAGCGCGAAGGGCCCATGGGGGCTGTTCACGGGCACGCGGAACGGCGCCGACCAGTTCACCCCACCGTCGGTGGACCGTAGCATCCAGGTGCCCAGATGCGCTTTGCGCTGCTCCGCGCTGAGCCTGGCATGGGCCGCCTTCCACTTGGCCAGCCGCTCGGGGTGCCAGTTGCGTGCCTTCTCCAGATACCCCTCATAAGCCAGCGAAGTGAACGTGCTCACCAACAACGTTCCTTTGGGCGTCTCCAGAACGCCTGCGTCGCGGTCATCAATGGCCGAGTCCATCAGCGTCTCCGGCCACGTCCAGCTTGCGCCATCGTCCTTCGAGCGCATCAACTCCACGCGGCCAAACGGGCAGACGTGCGCCTCTCTTCCGCCGGAGCAGACCAGCAGCAACTCACCGTTGGATCGCCGGGTGACCGTCGGCCACCCCGAATAATATTGGGCATCGGGTGAGACGATCTGCGCCCCTGTAGTGGCGGCGGAGAGCGATAGAGGGGCAAAGAGGACAGCGCGGCGCGAAAGAAGCATAGAAACTTGGTAACATAAGAACTGCCCCGCTGAGAAGGGGACCAACGATTACCAACCCCAGGGTAAACTTAGATCGACGCGACGAAGGGCGCTCTTTTTGAGAGCGCCCTTCTCATTTGCGTAGATCTGAAATTTGAGGCTACTTCACCAGCGCAGCGGAACGCCCGGCGAAATCGAGCACCAGCGAGGGGTATACACCCAGCACCAGGATCGCAGCCGCGGAGCCCCACAGCACCGCCTGCACGCCTGCGGAGAGTGGCTGCAGGTCGGCCGTCGTCTCGCCCGGCTCCTTGAAGTACATCACCACGATGATGCGCAGGTAGTAATACGCCGCCACAGCGCTGTTCAGCAGGCCCAGAATCGTCAGCCACACCAGATTCGCATCCAGCGCTGCTTTGAAGATGTAGAACTTGCCGAAGAAGCCGCCGGTTAGAGGAACGCCGATCAGCGAGAGCAGGAAGATGGTCAACAGCGCCGCGGTCACCGGCTGGCGCCAGCCCAAACCCGCCATATCGTCGATGCTCACGTACTTCTCGCCCTTGCGCGCAAAATGCGTCACCACAGCGAAAGCGCCCACGTTCATGAACGCGTAGGAGGCCAGATAGAACATCGCCGCCGCAGTTCCAATGTTGGAATGTGCCGTCAGCGCCACCATCACATAGCCGGCATGCGCAATCGAGCTGTACGCCAACATGCGCTTGATGTTGTTCTGCAGCAGTGCGGCGAAATTGCCGATGATCATCGTCGCCAGTGCCGATACGCCCACCACCGGAGCCCACGCATCAGCCACCGATTCGAACGCCGTCATGTACACGCGCAGGAAGATGGCAAAGGCTGCTGCCTTCGGCCCTGCAGATAGGAATGCTGCCACCGGGGCAGGCGCGCCCTGGTACACATCCGGAGCCCAGACTTGAAACGGCGCGGCCGAAACTTTAAAGGCGAAGCCGACGAACATCAGCGCCGCCGAGGTGCCGATGAGGCCGAGCGACGGTGCAATGTCCTTGTTCGTGAGAATGCGCCGGATCTCCGCCAGATTCGTTGTCCCCGTCACTCCGTAGATCCAGGAGACGCCATACAGCAGGAACGCCGTGGCAAATGACCCGAGCAGAAAATACTTCAGCGCCGATTCGTTGTTGCGTTTATCGTCGCGCAGGTAGCCCGCCAGAATGTACGATGCGATGGAGCTGATTTCCAACCCGATGAAGAGGATGATCAACTCGTTGGCCGAAACCATGATGCACTGCCCCACCACGCTGAAAAGGATCAGCGGGTAGTACTCGCCGTCTTCGGCGTTCTCGCGCTTCAAATAAGCGAAGGAGCAGAACAGCGTGAGGATGCCCACGCCGATCACCAGCACTTTGAAGAACGTGGCAAAGCCGTCGATGATCAGCATCGACTGAAACGCTACGCCCGGATCGGAATACGCCATCACCGCAGCCCACGCCGCTGCTACCAGCGAGAGTAACGAGATAACCCCCAGGTGCTGCTTGTCCTTCATCAGCGGTTCCAGCACCATCAACACAGTGCCCATCACAATGAGGATCAATTCCGGAAGGAACCGGAGTAGTTCCGCGGAACTGGGCATGAAGTTACCGGCCATTGGCGAGCTCCCTTACTTCGGCGACATTGCCGCCGGGGTTATGATTGACGCGCAACTCCACACCGGAGCGGCTCTGTTCCAGAATACGGGCGTTGGCTTGGCTGACAAACGGCAGGAAGGTCTTCGTGTACACGCCCATCCAAACCATCAGGATCAGCAGAGGCAGCGCGGCCGCAAGCTCACGAGCATTGATGTCGTGCATATGCCCCTTGAGATGTTCGTTCGTCTCACCGAGGAAGGAGCGCTGGTACATCCACAGCATGTAGCCGGCGGAGAGAATCACGCCAGTGGCTGCGAATGCAGTCCAGTAGATGTTCACCTGTGCCGAGCCCTGCAGCACCAGGAATTCGCCGATGAAGTTGTTCAGAGTCGGAAGGCCGATGCTGGCCAGCGTGGTGATCAGAAAGACGGTGGCCAGGCCAGGCGAAATATTCGCCACCCCGCCGTAATCCTTGATCTCCAGCGAGTGAGTACGCTCGTAGAGGTATCCCACTAGCATGAAGAGGGCGCCCGTGGAGATGCCGTGATTCAGCATCTGGTACACCGCGCCGTCCAGGCCGTTCTGATTGAACGAGAAGATGCCGAGTACAACGAAACCAAGGTGGCTCACTGAGGAGTACGCCACCAGCTTCTTCATGTTTGGCTGCACGAGCGCCACCAGCGCGCCGTAGATGATCCCGATGATCGCCAGTACCACGATGTAGGGCGCACATTCGCGGGCCGCGCTGGGGAACATAGGCAGGCAGAATCGCACGATACCGTACGTTCCCATCTTCAGCATGACGGCGGCCAGCATGATGGAGCCGGCCGTGGGTGCTTCCACGTGCGCGTCGGGCAACCACGTATGCAGCGGGAAGAGCGGCACCTTGATCGCGAAGGCGAAGAAGAAGGCCAGGAACAGCCACAGCTGTTCGGTGTGCGTGAACGTCAACCGGCCGCGCTGGATCAGATCCACCAGGTTCACGTAATCAAACGTGCCCCCTTTGTTGTAGAGGAAGATGATCGCCACCAGCATCAGCACCGAGCCGGCCATCGTGTAGAGGAAGAACTTCACTGCGGCGTAGATGCGCCGCTCGTGGCCCCAGACGCCGATCAGGAAGTACATCGGCACCAGGCAAACTTCCCAGAACACGTAGAACAGGAACAGGTCGAGCGCGACGAATACGCCGATCAGCCCGAACTCAAGCAGAAGCAGGAAAGCGTAAAACTCTTTCACGCGGTCTTTGATGTAGTTCCAACTCACCAGCACGCAGATGGGCGTCATCAGCGTGGAGAGGATCACCAGCCACAGGCTCAGCCCGTCGATCGCCACGTGGTAACGGATCTCCGGCGACTGGATCCAAGGCACATCGGTGACAAACCAGTTGCCATTTCCCGAAGCGAAGAAGGGTCCGGTCAGGCCAAGCGACAACACAAACACGCCAAGCGTGAGCACCAGCGTTACCAGCCGGATGGCATTGGTGTTCGACTTGGGCAGAAAGAGGACCAGCAGGAAGCCGATCAGCGGAAGAGCGAGGACGAGGTTCAGTAAGCTCACTTCGCACCTCCTGCCATTACGCCGAGTACAACCAGCACGGCGACACCGCCTAGCGTTACCCATGCCGCGTAACTTCGAATATTGCCGGATTGCAGCGTTCGCAGGACTCCGCCAACCGAGCGGGATACGGTTGCCGTACCATTCACAATGCCGTCAATGATGCCCGCATCCACGATGCGCCAGAGCACGCTGCGCGAACCGCCCACCATCGGATTGACGACTGCGGCATCGTAGACTTCGTCAACGAAGTACTTGTTGTATACGAGCTTGTAGATGGGGCCGAGTGTGCCGGCGATCGAATCGGGAATGCCGGGACTGAGCACGTAGCAGACGTAAGCCAGTCCCATTCCAATGAAGCCAGCAACCACGGAGATCGCAACCAGCGTCAAATCGTGGCCCTCATGGCTCATCGGGAAGAGTGTCTCCAGGTAACGTGGGACATCGAAATACCAGCCGCCGCCAACCGACAGGACTGCCAGCACGGCGAGCGGTCCCCACATCACGAACGGGGATTCGTGCGGATGCGCATGACCACGATAAGAACCGAAGAACGTCATGAACATTGCGCGGGAAACATAGAAAGCGGTCATGCCCGCGGTAACAACGCCCACCCAGTACATCCAGGGATGATGGTGATGAGCAGCTAACAAGATCGCGTCTTTGGAATAATATCCGGCCAGGAAGGGGAACCCGGAAATCGCCAGCCACGCGCACGTTAATACCGTGAACGTGATCGGGATCTTCTTCATCAACCCGCCCATGTGCCGCATATCCTGCTCGCCATGCACCGCATGGATTACGCTACCGGCGCCAAGGAACAACAGCGCCTTGAAGAACGCATGTGTCACCACGTGATAGATGCCGGCCGAAAACGCGCCCACGCCGCAAGCGATGAACATATACCCAAGCTGCGATACCGTCGAGTACGCAAACACCTTCTTAATGTCGTATTGCGTCATGCCGATGGTCGCGGCCATCACGGCCGTGATCAATCCGACAATCGCCACCACATCCATCGCCATCGGCGAACGCTCGAAAATCGTGGCCGAGCGGGCCACCATGTACACGCCGGCGGTCACCATCGTCGCCGCGTGGATGAGGGCGGATACCGGCGTCGGGCCTTCCATGGCGTCCGGTAGCCAAACATACAGTGGAACCTGCGCCGATTTGCCCGTGGCGCCGACGAACAGCAGCAATGCAATCGCCGTCAGCAGTCCCGCGCTCTGCTCCACCGGCATCGGTTTCACCGCTTCGAAGACCTTGCCGAAATCGAGCGAACCGAAATTCACCACGATCAGAAACATCGCCAGGCAGAAGCCGAAGTCGCCGATGCGGTTCACGATGAACGCCTTCTTCGCCGCATCCCCAGCGCTCTTTTTCAAAATGTAGAAGCCGATCAGCAGATAGCTGCATAGACCCACACCTTCCCAACCCACAAACAGGATCAGGAAGTTGCCGCCCAGCACCAGCATCAGCATGAAGAACATGAACAGATTGAGGTAAGCGAAGAAGCGGTAATAGCCGCCTTCATGTTCCATGTAGCCGGTGGCGTAGATGTGAATCAGTGATCCGATGCCGGTCACCACCAGCAGCATCACGGCAGTAAGCCGGTCAACGGCGAGATCGAAGCCGACGCTCAGCGTGCCGCTCTCAAACCACGGAAAATAGCGTTCAACGTAAGCCGTTTCCAACGAGCCCAAAGCCGACAGCGTCTTCAATACCCAGCCGAAGCTGAGCACCACCGACGCCACCGCAATCAGGCTCACAACCATCTTCGGCAGACGTTTGCCAAAGAGGCCGTTAATCAGGAATCCGGCGAGTGGAAGTGCGGGAATAAGCCAGAGATTTTGCATGGTCAGTTCTTGAGCGAGTTCACTTCGTCAATGGCAAGCGTGGCGCGGTTCTTGAATACGGTAAGTATGATCGCAAGCCCCACGGCGGCTTCAGCGGCGGCCACCACCATCACAAAAAATGAGAAGATGTGGCCGTCCACCTGCCGCAGATGATAACTGAAGGCAATGAATGAAAGATTCACGGCATTCAGCATCAGCTCGATGGACATGAATACGGTTATGATGTTGCGGCGGAAGATGAACCCCGCCACGCCCAGCGCGAACAGGATGGCGCTGAGGGTCAGATACCAATTGAGAGGAACCGATTGGGGCATCCGTTATATCTCCTTGCGGGCAAGCACCACGGCGCCCAGAATGGCTATCAGGATAAGGACGGAAGTAACTTCGAACGGCAGCAGATACTCGGTGAACAGCTTCTTGCCGATGGCCTGCGCCGTTCCGCCCGTGAATGCGCCGAACTTCACCGGTTCGCTCCGCGGCAGCAGAGCTTGGATGAGAAAGCTGATCGCCATCAGAAATCCGATCAGCGCCGGCAGGCCCAGCAACTTCGCAAACGTGGATCTGCTTTTGCGTGTTTCCGATCCGGCGTTTAACAGCATGATGACGAACACAAACAGCACCATGATGGCGCCCGCGTACACGATCATCTGCGCCGCGGCCAGGAACTCCGCACCCAGCAGCAGGTACAGCACCGCCAGCGAGCCCATCACGCCAATCAGTGAAAGCGCGCTCGAAATCGGATGAGTCTGCACCACCAGGTTGATGCCGCAGGCGACTGCGATCGCCGCGAAGAGGAAGAACAGGATTGCGTCCATTTCTTATTTCCCAAGTGCCACAATCAGGCCCGTGGCCAGCAGTTGGACAATCGCCACCGGAAACAGGAACGTCCAGGTGAACCGCATCAGTTGATCGAAGCGGAAGCGCGGCAATGTGCCGCGAACCCAGATGTAAAGGAACAGGATCGCGCCCACTTTGGCCGCGAACCAGAACACCGGATGCAACGCCCCGCCAATTGCCAGCAGCGGAGCCGGCAGAAACGTCAGGTACTTCAGCGAGAACACTCCGGCCAGGCCGAATGCCACCACGCCGAACACCGGAAACGTGTACTTGTCCCAGGTGCGTGTCGCCAGCGTCTGCATGCCGTGAAAGAACAACAACAAACCCGCGCCGGCAAACAGCAGAATCGGCACTACGCTCGCCACCGGTTCCGGAAACGCCGGATTCCAGCCACCCAGATACAGGTGTGTCGCCAGCGCCGAAATCGTCACCATGTTCACATACTCCGCGGTGAAAAACGCGGCGAAACAGGTGCTGGAATACTCGGTGTGGAATCCCGCCACCAGTTCGTTTTCTGCTTCCGGCAGATCGAAGGGGATACGGTTGGTTTCCGCGAATGCCGCGATCATGAAAATGATGAACGCGATGATCTGCGGAGCAGGGCCCTGGAAAATGAACCACCTCGGAATCACACCGAAATAGAACCCCGACTGCATCTCCGCGATTTCCCGAAGGCTCAGCGTGTTCGCAATCAGCAGCGGCGAAACCAGAGCCAATGACATCGGCAGTTCGTAGCTGATCATCTGCGCTGAACTGCGAAGGCCGCCCAGCAGTGAATACTTGTTATTCGATGCCCATCCGCCCAGCGCCACGCCATACACGCTCATTGCGCTCACGGCCAGAATGACCAGAACACCCATGTTCACGTTGGCCAGTTCCAGATAGGTCTTGTAGCCGAACAGCTCGATCTGCGTCCCAAACGGCACCACGGAGATCGAGATTAGCGCCAGCGCCACTGCCAGAAACGGCGCCAGCAGGTAATAGAACTTGTTGACCTGAGACGGAATGACGCCTTCTTTCGTCACCAGCTTGATGAGATCCGAAAGAGGCTGCAGCAAGCCGTGCGGTCCCACACGATAGGGCCCGATACGCAGCTGGATGTGCGCCAGCACCTTGCGTTCAATCCAAACCAGGTATGCGGCAAGAGTGAGAAGAACGAAGGCCACTAATGCGGCCTTGATCAGGCTGATGATGATGAATTCCATGCGATTTCCGGCTTACGGACGGTACAACTGCCCGGGGTACTCCATGACCGACGTCAACTTCTTCGAGTAGCGGCCCAGAGAGCCGGAAGTGAACAGAGTGTTTCCGGCGGATTGGATGAGATCCGGGCGGGGCGTGACAGGCACCCGACCGTTGAGCGGGCTGGTTTGGGCCGCTTGCCCGGTAGCGATGATTGGCAAAGGAATATTATACCCGCTCACGGACGAGCGGATTTCGTCAAACACGTTGCTGGGCGACCAGATGCCGAGGTTCAGTTTCATCTCCCTGGCAATCAGGCCCATGATCTCCAGATCAGGCTTCGAGCCCATCGTCTGTCCGGCGGCATGCAGCTTCTGAACTTCGCCCGTCACATTCGTTACCGTGCCCGATTTCTCATACGCACTGGCGGCCGGCAGCACGATATCCGCCTGCTTCGCGGTCTCGGTGAGGAACATCTCCTGCACCACGACAAATGCGTTCTTCGCTGCCAGCGTGCCACGGGAGAGCGGGTTGGCGCCCACTACCCACAGCAGATCCAGGTCCGCTGCAGCCAGGATCTCCGGGAGCGCAAGTCCGGGATTCGCCACCGGCTTCAGCCCAGGGCCGAGGTCCGGCAGCAAGCCCATGTCCACCGCGCCGCGCGAATTCGAATAGTCCATCAGGCAGACATACTTCACTGGAATGCCCAGCGAATCGCCGAAGGCCACCAGTTTCCTCACGGCGTCGCCCTTCACGGACGGCCCGTAGAGAATCACCAGCGATTTTTCCTTCGCGAGTTGCTCCCGAAGCGACTCAACTGCAGGCAGCTCTTTGCCCGCCTCGGCGCGCAACGCTGCTACCGCGATCTTGTCTTCGCGCACCGGCCCCTGCGTCACCGTGTAGATATCGGCTTGGTGATGCCGCGTATTGGCGCGCAGTTGGAACGCCAGGAATGGATGCTCCTGCGACAGGTCGGACCCGACAATCAGCGCGGCAGGAGTCTCATACAGGTCCTGGGTCGTGGACAGCGCGTCCGTTTTGCCGCTCAGTGCATCGATCAGCGTAACCACGTCGCCGGAACGGTGATGGTCGATATTGTTTGTGCCCAGCCCTTCGCGGGCGAACTTCTGCAGGAAGAAATTCTCTTCGTTCGTGGTCTTGGTGGAACCGATTACGCCAATCTTCCCGCCGCGGCCTTTCACTTCGGCGAACTTCTTCGCCACCGCGTCCAGCGCCTTTGACCAGCTCACTTCTTCCAGTTTCCCGTTGACCTTCATCAGCGGGGAAGTGAGCCGCTCCGGATGCTCGATGAAATCGAATCCGTACCGGCCTTTGATGCAGAGGAACTCGCCGTTGATACCGCTGCGGTCCCGATTGTTGCCGCGGATCACCTTATCGTTCCGCACGCCGAGAGTAGTCTTGCAGCCATTCGAACAGAACGTGCAAATTGTCCCTACGTGCTTCATCTCCCACGGACGCGTCTGATATCGGTACGTGCCCGAAGTCAGCGCGCCCACCGGGCAGATGTCGATGCACATGCCGCATTCATCGCATTCCAGGTGATCACCGTGCGAAGGAGCGATCTCACTCAGCACGCCGCGATTCACAATTCCCAATGCGCCCACGCCCATGCCTTCATTGCAGACACGCACGCAGCGGTAGCAAAGAATGCAGCGCGGGCCGTCATAGAACACCACCGGCGACCACTGCTTCTCATCCACATGGTGCTTATTTTCCGTGAAGCGGCTTTCGCCGGCCCCGTAGCGGAACACCATGTCCTGCAGTTCGCACTCGCCGCCTTTGTCGCAAACGGGACAATCGAGCGGATGGTTCGTCAACAGAAATTCGAGAGTGGTTTTGCGAGCCTTCCGCACCTGCTCGGATTCGGTTTGGATCACCATCCCCTCGCCTACCGGCAATGTACAGGCCGCTTGCAGCTTGGGGAATTTTTCCACCTCAACCAGGCACATGCGGCAGGCGGCTTGTAGCGAATAGCCTTCGTAATAGCAAAATGCAGGAATCTCGATCCCTGCCTTCTTCGCTGCGTCGATGACCAACGTTCCCGGTGGAGCCTGCACACTCCTTCCGTTGATGGTAAGGTTGACGAGATCACCCATGTGACTGATAGTTTCTCCCTGAAAGAGCGCGTGGGGAGGACCGTAAGCACGAATCCCCTGCGATGTGGGCAGGCACGGCCCAACCCTTGATTATGATGAGGTCCGCGAAAGGGTGTCAAACGCGAACACTATTAATTACGCCAAGAAGAAAATATAGCATGAGTGGCGGCAAACCCATCATCGGCGCCGCATGATCCATAGCCCGCATCCCGCCAGCAGCACCATCGAAATCGTCCCCGGTTCCGGTACATCCGGCGTCGTGTCGATGTCCTGCCCGAAGCGGATGTTGTCGATTCCAATCAGTTCGCTCGTGTCGCCCAGGTTGTTGGCGTCGATCAGGATTGAGATCCAGTTGCCTCGAATCGGTGTGCCGAAGCTATACGCTGAGTGGGTCGGCCCGTTCCCCAGGATGGTCGCGTTTTGGTCATACAACACCCGGTTCTGCGCCGGAAAGAATCCGTTGAACTGTGCGTCGTACACCGAAACCGAGTCGATGACGTAATCAGTTTCGTTCCAACCGCCGAGATCAAACCCGTAGAGAACCACTTCGAATCCGGGATCGGCAATCAAGTCCACCAGCAGATAGTTATAGTTATTACCGACCGGCTGCGCTGTGCTGCCCTGGTACAACACCCGGTCCAGGTCGCCGTAGTTGTAACGCCACAACGACGCTCCACCCGTAAAAATGGAAAAAGGGCCATAGGAGACCTGTACGTTGGGAGTGAATCCCTCAGCGCCGACTCCATAGCCGAAGGTAACCGTGCCGTTTGTGGTTGACGTGCTGGTGACGTTGTCTCCGTAAGTCTGGTCGATGCCAAAGCCTTCCGGAAAATCCTCAGATACCGGATAGTTCCCGACATCCGTGATGCTAAAGGTGAGGATTGTGGCTCCCGCCGGTGGGGTCAAGGCGAATACCGCCAAGCCAAAAAGAGAGAGAAGAATCGTTTTCGTACGTCGCATTGAGAAAGCCCTCTTACTGACAATGAGTAACCAGGTCATTCCATCACGCGATATTTTCAGGCTGCGCTCTCCCAAACGGTCTCAACCCGTTCCACATCGACTGTCAGCCATCCATTGCGTACCTGAGCGGAGTATCCCATTGCTAATCCCTCAGGCAGCCATCGGTGGATAACCGAAGTCCAATCTCCGGGCAGCGCCGGACTTTCGACAAAAATTCGCCCCCTCGTGGCTAAGCGTGCCAACATATCCCGAAATAGACCTTGCGTCAGAAAGCATCGCGCCACAATCAGGTCGAACCGGTCTCTGGATTGCCACAACTCATCCTTGAGGGCCTCACAGTTCGTCAGCCGGTTGTGCATCGCGCTACGTGTGAAACGATCCGCTGCCCCGCTGCCTAGCTCAAACGCAGTGGCATGTTCGGCGAAAGACGCGGCTGCTACTAACGCGGCAGGAGCCGCTGCATCGCCCACTGAGGCGAACCGCCGGCACTCTGTGAATGGCACTTGGCGCAGGAATTGACGCGTGTTGGGTGCCTGCGGCCATCCGAAGTCCCAGGCGCCACTGTCCAAGCCTTCAATCTTCACTTGCATCATCGATCCTCACTCCATTACGCGGAGCGAGCCTCCTTAATGGCTCATGCGGAAAACGAGTTGCTAAGTTCTCAACCGTGGCCAGGATTTGCGTCATAGTAGATAGCCATGCGCCTTCCTTCCAAAAACACCGTCATCACTGGGGCTGGCCACGGCATTGGCCGCGCCCTCGCTATCCGCTTTGCAAAGGAAGGCGCGCGCGTTGCGGTTGCTGATGTCGATCCAGCCGCACTGGCCGAAACCGCCCGTCTCTGCGGTGGTCTCGCCATCCCTACCGACGTCACCTCCGAAACCGCGGTCCGCACACTGGTCGATCAGGTCACTGCGGCCTGGGGTCACATCGATCTGTTCTGTTCCAATGCAGGCATCTTCGTCCCCGGTGGTCTTGACACCCCCGACACAGAGTGGGAACGCGTGCTTTCTGTCAACTTTCGTGCTCATCTCTTCGCCGCGCGCGCCGTGTTGCCGCAAATGATTGAGCGAGGAGAAGGCTACTTGCTGCAAGTCGTTTCCGCCGCCGGTCTCCTCACTCAGATCGGCTCAGCCACCTACGCTGTCTCCAAGCACGCCGCCCTGTCACTTGCCGAGTGGATTGCTGTCGAATATGGCGATGCCGGGATCAAGGTGTCCTGCGTCTGTCCACAGGGCGTGCGTACCCGCATGCTGCTTGGCGACGAGGGAGAAAGAGAGAGCTTCCTCAAAGCCGGTTCCGTCAGTGTCGATGAAGTGGCGGAGGCCGTTGTCCGCGGGTTGGAAGCTGAGGAGTTCCTCGTCCTGCCACACCCCGAAGTCCGGACATACTTCCAGCGCAAGGCCGGTGACTATGATCGCTGGCTTCGTGGCATGCGACGACTACGCCAGACCGCGGTCTAGCTGATCGACTTCAGATCCGCCTCTATCTTCTTCTTCAGTTCCTTGGATTCCTTGCTGTCGGCGACGCCCTTCAGCGCTTCCGATGTCATGTTCAAGAAGTGCTTCTGGTGATCGGGCCGGCCCAGCTTCTGCTTGCCGAATAGGCCAGCTTGTTCATACAGCGTGGCCGCCATCGCCTTCAGGAAGGTCTCGCGGGACACGTTTGCCGATCCGGATTTCAGCAACTCCGTAACCTTGGCGGAATCGTTCTCCACGCCTGCCGCTTCGCAGGTGGCCAGCAACACCGCGCGGCGGATGGCATCGCGCCGCGTGCTTTCCATTTCTCCAATGGAAGCCTGCAAACCGCTAGCCACTTTGTCCAGCGCGGCCAACTTTGCGGGGCTGCCGGGAGGAGCAGGAAATGACAGGGGGATCTGCGGCTCGGCCGCAGCCTTGCTGAACTTGGCGAAATCCGCCACGAACTGTGTGGCGTAGTTCGATGCGCTCGAACGGTTGTCCATCGTTTCCTTGCGGAACGGCGTTGGGTTGTTCTTGTTCTGGCGCGCTCCCATTTCGTAGCTATTGGCCACTTCCATGTGACCTTGCGCGAGCCCGGCTAGCAGAATCAATCGCCACGCACGAGCCCGCGCGGTGTACTCGTTGTCGGTGTTGAGAATTTTGCCCAGCTGATCAGCCGCCTTCGGATAGTCGCCTTTCAGATAGTTCTCTGTGGCGGCATTCCAAAAGAAAGCGGGCGTGCCGGGCTTGACGGGTTCGGGTCCACTCGAACAGGAAACAAGAATCAGGGAAAGTAGTAGGACGGATGCGATGCGGGACATGGGCAAGCCTCCGGTGCAATTGTTATCACGAGATTTTCTGGACGTCAACGGGGTCCATACACCGGCTTTGCTACTCCAATCTCATACGCTCCCAGATCCGGCGCTTTGCCCGTGAAACCGTCATTCACGTTCGGAATCGCCACTCCGGCATCCACCGCTTTCCCTCCAGCTTTCAATTGGAAATTCAGCTCCGCGGCGCGATACACCGCGTGCGGCTGATCCGTTGCGGGCGCGCGCAGATTCTCAAAAACGTCGTAATCCACCTCTACCCCATGTGCCTCCTGTCCCGATGCCTGCCGTAATTCAGCCAGCGAGCCCAGCCGCTTCGCTGCATCCCGGCCGAGGTTGTAATCGACCGCCACTTCGTTGGGAGATGACCACAGGAACTGGTCCTTCGCCTTCGGATTCAGGCGGTATCCGTTGTAGTCGTAGCTCGAATACGCGGTCGCATTTGAAAAACGGAACACAGTGCGCCCCGGTGCGTCGATTCCAAGAAACAGATTGTTGCGGAACAGAACGTTCGCGTAGACGTCGCCGGGCAGCGCTTCCGTGATCAGCGTGTTGTGATAAAGCACCATGCCTGCCGGCTTCACGTTAAACTTCAGTCCGCAACCGGTCGGCACGTGATAGAGCACGTTGCGAATGTAGTAAGCCGGTCCGCCATACACCGGCTGCGCACTCAATCCGCACTGCGCCGCATTCACTCCGCGATTGCGCATGATCCGAATATTATGCACCCCGCCGTCGGCCTCAATGAAATCATCAGCCATCAGGTGGATGTCATTGTTGTAGATGTCGATCGATGTTGCCCGGTGATTCTCTTCCGGATCCGGCGAGCCATGCGTGCAGATAGAAACCCCGTCATGAAAATAAGCAATGTAGTTATGCGCGATCACGTGCCCTGATCCATACACCTTCACCGCGTGATAGCTCTTCAGACGATTGCCGCCGTAGATCCCCGGGCTGTACCAGCCCAGCAGCCGGTACTGATCATCCCGCCCCAGCATCACGTTGTCCGTGATCAGAAAATCGTTCGATCCCGCGAATTGCCCGTTCACCGCTACTCCCACATCTTCGAACCGGCATCTGCGAATGGTCAGCGCCTTCGCACCGGCCACATCCTTCATCCCCGCTTGAAACGCGATGTCCGTATTACGGATCGTGATTCCTTCAAAAATATGGTTCTCCGTCGCCATCACGTTAAACAGGTTGTGCGCGCCATCGCCATCGAAGATCACTTCCCCATCGCCCGCTGCGCGAATCACGATCGGCCGGTCCGGTGTGGCCTTCGCGGTCAGCAAATACGTGCCGTCAAAGTCGAGCCCCGTTGGTTCCGAATACCGCAGCCGGTCTCCTTTATACAGCCCGGCGTGGACCAAAATCGTATCTCCCGAGTGCACCTTGCGCTCGCTCAACACGGACCAGTCACCGTTGCCCGACCCATAGTAAGCCTGCTTCAGCCCCGTGAATGCCGGCTGCTGTTTTTCCCCTTTCCACGCAGGCGGGTACACATGCAGCGTACGCCCATTCGACCGTGCCGGCTGTGGAACCGCACGGGTGCGCACCTTCACCGTTTGCACCGCAGCGCCATTCACCCCATCCGCATCCCGCATCGTGAACCGTGCTTCATACTCCGTGCCAGGCTCCAAATCCAGAATGCTACCCGCGAACATCTCCGGCACCATGTAATCCAGCCCCAGATCGGGGCGGAATACGCGCTCTCCACCCATTCGAAACAATGGCATGCCGTTCTTCCATTGAGCCTCTCCTGCTTTGCGATACGCCACATCCACCGCCGAGTTGCGGTTGTCGTCGCCGGAGATCCGCCATTCAAAACCAAGGTTGATCAGCGTCGGCCGCTCCGTAATCAGCCGGCCCGGATTCACTGCATTGGCGGGTTCCATCTTCACCGGCGCCTTATTCACAAATCGCGCCCAGCCGAACGATTCCGGTACATGGAAATTCGGGCGCTCCGATTTCACCGGCGACCACGTGCTGTACTGCGCGTTCGTTTTTCCTCCCGCGCGATTCAGATTGAGCCGCCACGTGTCGCCATCCACCGGAGGCGTGTGCGCCGCATCCTTAGCGAAGTTCGCAAACGGAATGGCGACTTCCAAAGTCCAATGCGTGTCCTTCGCATCCTCCACCTTTGGCCGGATGCCGTAGTAGTTAGTGCGCATGCGCACTCCTTCCGGCTCCATGAAGAAAGGCC
Organism: Acidobacteriota bacterium; assembly: GCA_018268935.1. Taxonomy (GTDB): domain Bacteria; phylum Acidobacteriota; class Terriglobia; order Bryobacterales; family Bryobacteraceae; genus CADEFT01. Next base: position 75,256 of record JAFDVS010000067.1, read on the forward strand.
CCGTGTACCAGTCGGCACGCGTAAAGTTCAGCATCGTGCCGATCACATTCATCTCGTAGCCGTAGTAATTACGGATCTTGTTCGGATTAGGCGCCACGAAAATTTCCACCGCGTCATCGCGCGATACGGGCCCGTGCCGCTCCACCACTTCGCCCGAAATGTGCTTATCGTGGCAGAAATAGCCGACATACAGATACCGGTCGTCCCAAAGCATTTTTGCCACGGTTTGTTCTTTCTCACCTTCTTTGTGCCAGGTGAAATGGAAGTCACCAACCGATGGGGCCTGCTTCCAGGCGGGTTCGTCCAGAAGCCCATCGACAACGATGCGGCCCGCGGCTCGATGGATGTCATAACGGGGAAGATCCTGGCCACGGAGAAGCAGGGGAAGAAGCGCGAAGATGAGGGCCTTCATGTTGGACATCATACATGCTGAAGTACAATGCACACGTGATGCACCCCATCCGATTTCTTCTGCTCTTCCTCCCGATGCTGCTCTGCGCCCAGGAGTGGCGATTCTACGCCGGCGATTCCGGCGGCCAGAAATACTCGAAGCTCAAGCAGATCAATCGAACGAACGTGACCAAGCTGCAAGTGGCATGGCGCTTCAAGACCGGCGATGTCAGCGACGGCAAAGCGTTCCCCGTGCGCAGCGCTTTTGAGGCCACGCCCCTCATGGCCGATGGGGTCCTCTACTTCACCACTCCCTTCAATCGCCTCATCGCCCTCGATGCCGAAAGCGGGAAGCAACTTTGGGCCTTCGATCCGAAGCTCGACCGCAAAGCGGCCCGTAATCTCTTCCTCCATCGCGGAGTAGCCCTTTGGACCGACGGCAAACAGAAGCGGCTTTACTACGGCACTCTCGATGGAGAGCTGTTTGCCATCGATGCCGCCAACGGGGAGCCGGTAGCCTCCTTCGGCGATAAGGGCAAAGTGAACCTGCGCGAGGGCATGATCCCGGAAGGCAACCGCGGCACATTGGGCATGACCTCGCCTCCAGCGATATATAAGAACCTCATCATCTGCGGCTCGATTGTCACTGACGGCGAGCCCCAGGGACCCAGCGGCGACGTCCGTGCTTACGATGCGCTCACGGGCAAGCTCGCCTGGCGTTTCCACACTGTTCCCCAACCCGGTGAGTTCGGTCACGACACATGGAAAGGCGATTCCTGGAAGAACCGCGGAGGCACCAACGCCTGGTCCATCATGAGCGTCGATCAGGAACGCGGCATGGTCTTCCTGCCTCTCACATCGCCCTCCAGTGATTTCTGGGGCGGTGACCGGCATGGCAACAACCTCTTCGGCGATTCGCTGGTTGCCCTGGATGCAGCCACCGGCAAACGCATCTGGCACTTCCAGGCTGTGCATCACAACATCTGGGACTACGACCTTCCGGCGCAACCTGTATTAATCGACGTGCGCAAGGATGGACGCATCGTGCCCGCCGTGGCTCAGGTCACAAAGATGGGTTTCACCTTCCTCTTTGAGCGCGCCAACGGAAAGCCCATCTTCGACATCATCGAAAAACCCGTGCCTGCCTCCACCATGCCCGGTGAGGCAGCCTCACCCACACAGCCCATTCCCGTCAAGCCTCCCCCTTTCGCCCGCCAATCCATGAAGCGCGAAGAACTGACTACCATTCCCGAATCGCGCGCCTTTTGCGAAAAGATCACCAAAGACGCTGTCTTCGCCGATATCTACACCCCTGTGGGCGAGAAGCCGACCGTGCTCTTCCCCGGCACCAACGGTGGAACGAATTGGGGCGGAGCCTCGTTCGATCCCGCAACGCGCACCCTCTACGTCAACTCCCATGACAACGGCATGATGCCTCGCTACATCCCACGCCCTGAAGGCTCTGCGATTCCTTTCCGCACCCAGGGGCCTGCTTACGGCCGTTTCTGGGATGAGAACCGTTACCCCTGCCAGCAGCCGCCCTGGGGTCATCTGACCGCCATCGATGTCGACAAAGGCGAGTTCCGCTGGCGCGTCACCTTAGGTGTCTTCGATGAATTGGTCGCCAAGGGCATTCCACCCACCGGCACCTCCAACCTCGGCGGATCGCTTGTCACCGCTGGTGGATTGCTGTTCATCGGAGCCACCAACGACAGCCGCTTCCGGGCCTTTGATAAAGACACCGGCAAGGAACTGTGGGTCACGAAGCTTCCCGCTTCGGCTCACGCGAATCCAATGACATTCACCGCAAAAGGCGGAAAGCAGTTTGTCGTGATCGCATCCGGTGGCGGCAACAAATACAACGACACCTTTGCCGATGAGTTAATTGCCTACGCTTTGCCTTAGTGCCCCTTCGCCAGCTTTCGTGCGAACTCCAGGCTCGATCGCAACACGCGCTCCTGATCGGAGCGAAACGCCAGATCCACGCACCACCAGGACAGCCCCGGAATTGCCCGCAACTGCGGTCCCAGGCTCGCGAAGTCGATCACTCCTTCGCCAAACGGACAATGCCTGCTGGTTTCCTCCCCGTAGAGCGTTCCATCCGTATCTACTAGGTGTATATGCCCAATGCGCCCGCTCAACATCCGCAGGAATTCCGCCACACCGCCCGGCAGTGTCTCCGTTTCCCCTTGCTGCCTCGCTCCCGCCACCGAGCAAAGATATGCATGCGACAGGTCGAAGAGAATCTGGAAATTCGGATGCCCCACTCGCTCGTAGATCTCCACCACCTCCGACGGCTTGTTGAACACGAAGCCCGGTTCAAACTCCCACACGATCCGCACTTTATGCTCCGCTGCGACCTCCGCCGACTCGTGCCACAATGCTGCCAGCCGTTGCGAAGCTGCTGCGTACTCGCTATCGGGAATCGAACCAGGCGCGGCAATACTATCCACACGCATCGCCGGACTACCCATCTCCACGCAAAGATCCAGCGCCTTCCGCACCATGTCCAGATAACGCCCCTGGTTGCGCTCCATCAACGGGTTGATCATCGTGAAATCGGGAGCGTAGGCTGATACCTCTAGCCCCAGATCGTTGAGGATGCGTTTTGCTTCTGCTCGCTCTCCCTGTGTTGCGTCCACCGTCAATTGCGGTGGGAACCCGCTGATTTCGATACCGTCATATCCAGCGGCAGCAATCAGCCTGGCGGATTCGCCAAGATTGAGCGGAGAACGGGCGTGCGGACCGAAAATAAAAGCCCAACTACCGAAGGAGATCTTCATGGTGCGCAGCCTTCATGCGGCCCTCGCCGCGCCTGACATCAGGCAGCCTTGGGTAGCTCCTTTACGATTTCCGACACAAACTGCTTCGCATCGCCGAATAGCATCAGCGTGCGATCTGCGTAGTAAAGTTCGTTGTCGATCCCCGCGAATCCCGGGTTCATACTGCGCTTGATCACCATCACGGTGTGCGCCTTGTCCACATCGAGAATCGGCATGCCGTAAATGGGGCTCGTCGTGTCGTGGCGCGCCGCCGGATTCACCACGTCGTTGGCGCCCACCACCAAAGCCACATCCGCTTCGCCAAAATCGGAGTTGATCTCTTCCATTTCCTTTAACCTCTCATAGGAAATGTCCGCTTCCGCCAGCAGCACGTTCATGTGGCCAGGCATACGGCCCGCCACCGGATGGATGGCAAACTGCACATCCACGCCTCGTTTCACCAGCATGTCCGTCAACTCGCGAATCTTGTGCTGTGCCTGGGCTACCGCCATCCCGTATCCAGGTACGATGATCACCTTGCGCGATCCAGCCAGAATCGAAGCTGCGTCCTCGGCCGATGCGCTCCGCACCGGCTTAGCACTCGCCGTCGCCGTCGAAGCCTGTTGCACCTGGCCGAAGGCCCCGAACAGCACGTTCGTGAACGAGCGGTTCATCGCCTTACACATGATCACCGAAAGAATGAAGCCCGAAGCAGCGTTCAGCGCACCGGCGATGATCAGCAGCTTGTTGTTCAACGCAAAGCCCATTGCGGCCGCGGCCATACCAGCATACGAGTTCAACAGCGCGATCACCGTAGGCATATCGCCGCCGCCGATCGGCAGGATCAGCAGTACACCGAACAGCAGCGATAATCCCGAAAACGTCGGAAATGCCCATGCCGGCGCCGAGCCCTCAATCACCCATCCCGCCAGCACCACCGCAACCAGCAGCAGCAGCAGGTTCACGAAGTTCTGCCCTTTATAGGTCATGGGGCGCGTCGGAACAAATTCCTGCAGCTTGCCGAAAGCCATCACGCTCGCAGTGGCCGTAAGATAGCCAAGCAATGTTTCGATCACCAGCGCTCCCATCACGAATCCCGTGGGAGCTTTGTGATAGTACTCCGCTGTGCCCACCAGCGCGGCGGCAAACGCGCCGAATGCGTGCGATAGCGCCGTCAATTGCGGTAGTGCCGTCATCGGCATCAGGTACGCCAGCGGCGCACCAATTGCCGAACCCAGCACCAGCCCGCCGGCGATCCATTCGTACGACACAATCTCATGCCGCAGCAGCGTTCCGATTACCGCGAACAGCATGCCGATCTGCCCCGCCTGCACACCGCGCCGCGCGGTGGCCGGTGAGTTCAGCCATTTAATGGAAAAGATGATCAGGACAGCGGCGATCAGGTAGGCAAACTGCCAGAAGCTCTCCGCCATCTACTTTTTCCCTTCCTTCTTGAACATCCGCAGCATACGGTCCGTAATGAGAAATCCGGCCACGATGTTGATCGTGGCGAACGTCACTGCTGTCGTGCCGAGTATCTTGCTAAGCAGCGAAGCATCACCTGTGCCGGTAATGAGAATCGCTCCCACCACCGAGATCGCCGAAACCGCGTTCGTCAGCGACATCAACGGAGTGTGCAGCAGTGGCGAAACACGCTGCACCAGTTCCAGCCCCAGAAAACCCGCCAGGATGAAGACGTATATACTCAGTTCAATTTCTACACTCATGCGTTCACCACCGTGCCCAGAAGGGCCTGTACTTTCGAATGCACCACTTTGCCCCCTTCGGTCACCAGCGTGTCGCGCACGATCTCATCGTTCCCGTCCGGGCTCAGTTTCCCATCCTTCACCATGTTCTTGATGAAGGCTGCCAGGTTGCGGGCATACATCATGCTGGCGTGATACGCCACCGACGATGCCAGATTCACAGGCCCGATGATCCTCACTCCGTTCACATCGACGGTTTCTCCCGCCCTCGTGAGTTCGCAGTTGCCGCCGCGCTCGGCCGCAATATCCACGATCACCGAACCCGGAGCCATCCCCATCACCATTTCCTTAGTGATCAAAATCGGCGCTTTGCGTCCGGGTACAGCGGCTGTCGTGACAACCACGTCCTGCTCGCGCAATGCCGCCGCCATCTGGTCGCGCTGGCTCTTCAGTTGCGCATCGGTCAATTGCTTCGCGTAACCGCCTTCGCCTTCTCCACTGCCTTCAATGGTGATGGTGAGAAACTTCGCCCCCAGGCTCTCAATCTGCTCCTTCACCGCGGAGCGCACGTCGTAGCCCATCACCACCGCACCCAGTCGCCGCGCCGTCGCAATGGCCTGCAACCCCGCAACGCCCGCGCCTAAGATCAGAACCTTTGCCGCGGGGATGGTTCCGGCAGCCGTCATCATCATCGGGAACATCCGTGGCAGCGCTTCCGCCGCCAGCAGCACTGCCTTGTAGCCGGCAATTGAGGCCATCGACGAAAGAGTGTCCATCGACTGCGCCCTCGTAATGCGGGGAATCAACTCCACGGCAAACAGCCGTGCTCCCGATTCCGCGAATGCCGCCATGCGCCGCGGTTCGGAAAGCGGATCGCAAAATCCGACTACCGTGTTCGCCGCCGTAAACACCTTCGCTTCCGGAACGCTGACCGTAAGAATCAGTTCCGCTTGGCGCGCCACGTCCGCAGCGGAGTCGACGAGAGTTACAGACTTGGCTGCGTATTCCGAGTCGGGGAATCCCGCGGCGTTACCCGCCCCTTTCTCGGCAATCACCGTCGCCCCCATCTTCGTGAATAGATCCACAGCTTTCGGGGTCATCGCCACGCGGCGCTCGCCCGCTGCGGTCTCCCTGATAATACCCACAGTGAACCCCAAATTACCTGGTCCTCCTAACTGCTGGTCCGTGCTCGCACGCGCGTCACCTGCGGTCTGCGAGTACGGCAAACTCCCATTCAAGATGCTACTAAAATTTCGCTGCAATCATTATCCGCCATTTGCCGATGGGGTGGCGAACAGCGTCAGGTTGTGCTAAGCATGTGCTGCACTCATGGCATCCGATCCTTATTACTGGTTGGCCCGCTACTACGACCGTCTCTTTGATCTCCGCCGCCCTTTTGAGACCGCCCACGAGAGGATCATTGAGCCGCTCCTTCCCCGAGTCAAATCGGCCTGCGATCTCTGCTGCGGAACCGGAACGTTCGCCATCCAGTTGGCTCAGTTGGGCATCCCCGTCTTCGCCGTCGATCTCTCTACCGAAATGTGCCGGCTCGCTCGTATTAAGGTGCGCAAGACCAACATGCCGGTTACCGTGATCCATGCGGACATGCGCAGTTTCCGCCTGCCCCAACAGGTGGATCTCATCACCTGTGAATTCGACGCGCTGAATCACGTCCCACTTAAGAGCGACCTGCGCAAGGTGATGCGCTGCGCCGCCCGCGCCCTCCGCCCGGGTGGGCACTTCACCTTCGATGTCAACAACCGCTTGACCTTCGAAAAGGTGTGGGGTAGAACCTGGTTCCTGGAACAGGACCCCGTTGCGATGGTCATGCATGGCGGCCACAGGAAGGGTACCGATCGCGCCTGGACTGATGTCGAATGGTTCATCCGCAAAGGCAACACTTGGACCCGCCAGCGCGAGCATATCGAGGAAGTCTGCTGGAACGCCCAGGAAATTCGCGACGCCTTCGCAGCAGAGGGCTTCGATCGTGTGCGCTCCTGGGATGCCGCCCCTTTCTTCAACGATGATTTCACCAAGCGTGGCTATCGAACCTTCTGGCGGGCACGCAGGAAACCAGTCGCGAAGGAGTGAACCGCACCTGCAATCCATCCGCGCGTCCGGCAAAGTACCGATCGTTGATCTCCGTCTTGCCGACATCCTCAATCGTCATAAAGCCAGTGAACGCAGCTTGCGCAGGAAAACACAGCCGGTATGGCTCGCCCACCGCACCCACGCGCCGTGAGAGCAGATCGAACGCGAACCGGTCCTGCTCATCCAGCGCTTCCCTCGTCACCGCATAATCAAACACTAGCTGCGCCGCCACATGCGCCAAACTCGCAAGCGCCCGCTCGAACGCCTCCAGGCTGAGAAACGGAGTCACCCCGAGCCACGACACGAATGCCCCCGGCTCAACTCCCGCCGCCTTCAGCAACTCGGCCAAATCGATCTGCTCGAAATCAGCGGCCACATAAGACACCGAGGCCGGCACGTCAATCCCCGCATCGCGCAACATTCGCCGCTTCGCCCCCTGGGCCGCAGGGCGATCCACCTCCCACACGCGCAGCGAAGGGTAGCGGTTGCGGTACGCGAACGTGTCCAATCCCGCGCCAAGCACGACATACTGCGTGACCCCATGTGCCACCGCGCGCGACAGTTGATCCTCGGCATAGCGGCTGCGCGCTGCTATCCAGGCTCGCAGCGAATTGTTCCACTCCCGCTCCGCCCCGCCGATATGCGAGCGCAACCTTTCTGCTTCCCGCGCCCCGATGATCCGCACCGCCAGCGGATCCTCAAACACCAACGGGCGGTCGATCCACTGATGCGCCGCGCGGCGCACGGCCACCCGCAGCGCCGTTGCGCCTACAGCACCGGTGTCAATCGCACCCATTCCAGACTCATCGCGGGAGTGCCCTTGGTGGCTGCTTTCACCTGCAGCGTCTGCTCGCCTGCCTCCAGCCGCACCTCACCCAGCGGAAACGTTTGGAATGCCCACTCTCCACCCGTGTTCATCGTCTTCCCCGCCACTTGTGCTTTGCCCGCGCCCACTGTGTACTCAATCCCAGCCGATCCGCGCGTTGCTCCATAGCTCACTTCCACTTTGTACCTTCCGTCCTTCGGTACGGCGATCTTCCACGTCGGGACATCATCGCTGCGCGTCCACCGTGTGAGGAATACGTGGCCCAGTGCGTTCTCCTTCTTCGCCCGTTGCTCGAAGCGAGTCTCGATCTCCGCGCTCTCCGCGCCCAGCGAAATCACGCCTTTCTCGTCCGGCCGGATCAGATACGGCGCCACTTGCGGCGTCCCGTCCAACGTCAACGCAACTACCGAAGCGACGTCATCCGGCGCCCCAGCCGGCAACTCCACAATCAGGTCTGATCCATCCCGCGAAGTGCGCAGATTGGTCTTCCCATCGGCCAACATCCGCGCCGATTGCACCAGGTTCTTCAATCCCGGCACTCGCAGCCGCCCATCGCGCGGCCACTGGAACACGTGCAAGTACAGAATGTTCCCTTTCACCGTGGCCCGCCCGAAAAACGGCAGCCGCGTGAACGGGCTCGCCGTCGTCCCGTAAATCGCCTCAGAGTTTACGTTCATCCATTCACCCATCGCATTGAGCCGCGTCACGAACTCCGGCTGGATCCGCCCATCCGGCATCGGCCCCACATTCAACAGCAGATTCCCGCCCTTGCTCACCACTTCCACCAGCATCCGGATCAGATCGCGCGATGTCTTGAATTCCGTTTCGTACTTGTTGTATCCCCAGCTCTCCGTGTTGATCGTCACGCACGACTCCCACAGAATCGGTTTTCCCGACGGATCCAGCATCCCCGTCGCCGGTACAAATTGCTCCGGTGTGCCAAAATCCGCCCGGTTCCCCGGCTCCCGCTTGTACAGCCGGTCATTGATCAGCGTCTTCGGCGCAATCTGCCGGATGAAATCGTAAATCTCGTCCGAACGCAGGTCCTTCGTGCTGTGCTCCCACTCGCCGTCGAACCACATCATGGCGACATCGCCGTAGCCCGTCAGCAATTCACGGATCTGCTCTTTCATGAAGTCGAGATACTTGTTGAGATTTCCTCCCGCTTTCGGATCTTTCACTTCCCACGCCCGCTTTGGCGTGTAGTCCGGATGGTGCCAGTCCATGATCGAGTGGTAGAACCCCAGCCGCATCCCGCGGCGGGCGCTTGCTTCCGCCAGATCCTTCAATGGATCGCCGCGATAAGGCGTGATCTCCATGTCGTAATCGCTCGCCTTGCTGCGGAAAATCGAAAACCCATCGTGATGCTTCGATGTGATCACCATGTACCTCGCACCCGCGTTGTGCGCCAGGTCTACCCATTCCGTTGCGTTAAAACGGTAGGGATTGAATGCCCGCGCATAAGCATCGTATTGCGCTTGTGGAATATGAAAGCGGTCTCGCGCCCATTCATGCCGCCCAATTACCGCATAAGGCCCCCAGTGGATAAACATCCCGAACTTGGCGTCCCGGAACCACTGTGTGCGATCCGGTGCGGTGATGGAGGCATGTGGACTTGTTTGAGCGCTCAGAATAGGTAGGAGAGCAAGCAGGACAACGAGTACTCGCATGGCCGTATCGTAGCACCGCCATCCCCCGAAAACCGCCCGCGAATCTATCTAGACGCAGGGAAAAAGCCCTCTATGCCGCTTGCCACTTCCTTCGAAACGCGAAATGATATCCTCGGAGCATTACATATGGACTTGTCACGGCGTGGATTTCTCGGCAGCGGTTTGGCGGCCCTCGGGTCCGCCGGCTTACGGGCGGCTCCCTCTGAGCGATTCTTCGCCCTGCATCCGTTCATCGAAGCCAATCCCAAGGCCGTTTTCATCCGCCGCACGAACGTGGCAGGCCGGCTCGATTTCGCCGGTATGCGCCGCGAAGGGCTCAAACTCGGCCGCGCTATCTTCCATTCCAAGCCCGATGGCGGCATCCCCCTCTCGCATCGTGTTGTCCTCAAGCCTAACGTCCTGACGCGCCGCGAGCACGGGGCGCAGGTCAACTGGGGTACTGATCCCGATTTCTACGATGGCCTCCTGACCTCGCTCCATGAAACCGGGTTGCGCCGGTTCCACTACGTCGAGGCCAACTACCGCTCCTCACGCTGGAGCACGAAGTACGACGAAATTCATGAGCGCCTCGGCGTCGATGTGCTCGATCCCCAGCGCCGCCCCATCCACTACCAGCGCGAGTTCGGGATGAATTGGGCCACTCCCGACGATGGTGTTGTCTACGCCCGCGTGCCGCATTATCCGCCCATCCATGAGAAGGACACCTGGCTGTTCAACATCGCCAAGTGGCGCTCGCACGGTATGTGCCTCACCCAGGCCTGCAAGAACGCACAAGGCCTTACGGTCTGGCCGTTCCAGCGCTTCTGCCCCGGCTGGGCAATGGTCACCGGAGCCCCCGAACACATGCAGCCGTTCATCGGTAAGAATGTGGTTCAGCGCGTTTCGCGCTATCTCGAAAACCACCGCAAGATGGGTTTCAGCCGCTACGACAGCCCCGCCGATCTAGGCCCGGAGCGCCAGGAAATATGGGCTCACAAAACCTGCGACCACCTCAGCACCCTGAAGTTCGGCCTCCACATGATCGAAGCGATCTACGCCAAGAACGAAGATCCTACGGATCCAGTGCCCGACTTCCTGCCCAACTTCGTCATGTTCGCCAAGGATCCGTTCCGCCTCGATCTTGTCGGCCTTTGGCTCGGCGGCCATGAACCGGGCAACGTTCACTTCTACCGCATCGCCAAAGAGCGAGGCCTCAGCGACACCTTCAATCCCTGGGATGTCCCAGTCTACGAATGGACCGATGAGGGCCCGGTAGCGCGCAAGATGACCGACTTCTCGCGCACCATGCTCAAGACCTACTATCTCCAGAAGCCCGGCGAGCCCCTTTACCACCTCGTCAATGAGCGCTTCGACTACGATCGCTACAAGCTCTAAATCGCCTCCGTCGTGCCCGATCTGGATTTATTCTGTCCGTAGAAGATAGAATCGTGGAGAATCGAGAGCAGGAGGCGAAACAAAACTTGGCGTCCGCAATTAGCCCCAAAAATTTCTTAGTGCAGGTGGCCCGTTTGCCTTTGGGGCCGAAGCTCATGGTGCTGGCCACGTTCTTCATCGCCGTCGCCATTCTCACCGTAGTCTTCACCTTTGATTCCCTCGCGCCACCGGAACCGCTGCACAGCGCTGTCGGAAGCGCCGTCGTCCAGGCCGAAGAAACAGGCCTGCTCAGTGCCGCAGATGGCTCCGGCAAGGAAATCACAAAGCTCAAGAAAGGCTCTAAGGTCAACCTCCTCGATAAACTCACCAGCCTCGATGTACCCGCCGTGCGCGTGCAGTTTGTGAATCAGGGCAAGAACTCGAAGCCTGGCTTTGTCCGCACGCAGGATCTTGGCAACTGGGAAAGCAACGATCCCGTCTCCGAATGGGCGTTTCTCAGCGCCCTCCGCAATCGCAATGACATCAGCACGGAAGAATTCATCACCAAGCTGCGCAGCTACAGCCTCCGGTTTCCCGGCACCGCCGAAAGCGAGAAGGCGTTGCTCGAACGTGCCGGGCTGCATTTGAAAGTGGCCAAGGGCAAGCAAGCCGCCGGCAAGCCGAAAGAAGAGTGGGAGCCCGACATCGCACAGGCGCGCGAAGCCGTCGGCGGCCTCTCTCCAGCCACAGCCAACTCCGCCGATGTCGTGGCCATGGTAAAAGAGTTCGACGCTCCGCCGGCCGGCGCCGCCAAACCCGCCGAGCCGCCCAAGGAAGATGCCGTCAGCGCCCAACTCCGCATTCTGTTGCGCAACGCCAAGGTAGCCTGGGACTCCGGCGATTTGAACGGTTGTGAATCGAACGCCAAAAAAGCGCTTGCCTTGTCCCCCAATAACACCGCGGCGCGAGGTTTTCTCTATCAGGTCCAGAAAGCCAGAGAAGCTCTGAAATAACATAGACGGAAGGAGGATCGGTCCATGAATGTGTGGAGATGGAGAACCATGCTCGCGGGTGCGCTGCTTTCCGCCGGCCTGTTGAGTGCAGCGTTCTATCAGGATGGTGATGCTTACGATCTGGACCGGTTGCGCGAGAAATTCGACATCATCCGCAAATCGAAAGGCGTCTACCTCAACGAGAACATTCTCCTCAATCAGGTGCGTAAGGTCGGGATCGCCTTCGATCCCAGCACTGCCGATTACGACCTGCTGAAGAAGGCAGGCGCCTCGGAAGGCTTCCTCAACGCCATTCGCGAAATGGCTAAGGCTCGCGCCGCCGAAAAAGCAAAGCCCGAACCTCCACCTCCGCCTCCACAGCCGAAGGAAGGCAAGCTCACCGTCGCCTGTAAACCCATCGATTGCGAAGTGTCCCTCGATGGCAAACCACAGGGCTCCACGCAAAAAGGCGAACTCACCCTCGGGCCATTCCCCGAAGGACCCGTGAAAGTCGCCGTGACCCGTAAAGACTGGGATCCCGATCGCGATGCCCACACCTCCTACATCAAAGACAAAGAAACCGATCGCGTCGAGTTCACCTTCAAGGAATCCCGTGCCGCGCTCGAGGCCATGGGCCAGCAGTTTTTCGATGCCATGATGAAGGCCCTCGGTGGAGACGCCGGCATCAAGGAAGCTTCCCGAGTCCGCGCCAGCGGCGCCAGGCTCATCGCCGCCAAGGAAGGGAAGTCGCAGATGCAATGGTCCGCCGTGGTGCTCTTCCGACTCCCCAACGACGCCAAGTTCCTCATCACCAATGCAGGCCAGCAACTCCAGGCCGTCAAGACCGACGCCGGCTTCGCTTACGACCGCCAGCCGAAACAGGATGGCCAGGAAATGGAAGATGCCATGCGCGAAGTGTATGATCGGCAGTTCGGCCGCACGCTCGCCATGCTCCGCAAATCAGGCGCTGAGAATGTCTCCACCAAGCTCATCTACGGAGAGGACGAAAGCAAGGCGTTCCGAGTTGAATCCGGCCCCGAACGCTACCTCGTCACGCTCGATGCCGAATCGCTGCCGCGCGAGATCAAAGTCGAGACCTCTGGCCTGATGGCAGGCCTTCGCATCCTTTACAGCGATTTCACCAAAGTCGGCGCCACGCGTTACCCCAAGGAAACCCAGGTTATCCTTCCGGGCGCGGGCACCAACGGCGCGGGCCTCCGCATCGAAAAGGTCGAACTCGGCTCCGTCGCCGTCAAAGACAAAGATCTCGAAGGCAAGAAGAACTGGAAGCCGCTCGGCGGAAAATAGTGTAACGTTCCTCCCCTCTGCGCCACTATCTGGGATAGGATTGGTGCAACTAGAGGAGGCTCTATGCTTGGCAGAGACTGGAATTCGCGGAAATCCCGCTATGACTTCGTCGTAATCGGATCGGGGTACGGAGGCGCGATCACCGCATCCCGCCTGGTCACCTCTGACCTCAACCCAAAACCAACAGTCTGCCTCCTGGAACGAGGTAAGGAATGGCCCGTCGGTACTTTCCCTGATACGCTCGAAGGCTACCTCGCACAGACGCGCAGTTCCGCCAATCCACTCGGATTATACGAACTGCTCAACTACCCCCACATCTCCGTACTCAAAGGCAGCGGCCTTGGAGGCACTTCGCTCGTCAACGCCAACGTCGCCATCGAGCCGGACGAAGATACTTTCACCCGCGCCGGCTGGCCCGCGGCACTCAAGTATCCCGACCTTCAGCAGTATTACCGCATGGCCCGCGTGATGCTCGCCGCCAAACCCCACCCTGACCACATGGGCTTGCCCAAAGTGCAGGCTCTGGCACGCCGCGCGCAACAGGCTGGCCTCGACGTCCAGGCCCTCAACATCGCCGTCAATTTCGACCTCGACAACCAGCCAAATGCCCAAGGCGTCCCGCAGAAGAAATGTACCGATTGCGGTGATTGCGTCTCCGGCTGCAATGTCGGGGCGAAGAACACGCTCTACATGAACTACCTCCCCATGGCCGCGGCCAATGGCGCAGAAATCTTTACCCAGACCAAAGTGGAGTGGATTGAGAAGCTCCCCGCAGGCGGGTGGAAAGTCCACGGCGTGTACGTCAAGAGCCCTACCAGTTCCCAGAAGTTTGAGATCGAAGCCGGCAACGTCGTCCTCTCGGCAGGCTCTATCAACAGCACGGAAATCCTCCTCCGCTCCGCCAACCTGCACGGCCTTTCCGTATCCCATACCTGCGGCACGCGCTTCGGTGGCAACGGCGATTTCTTCGGCATCAGCTACAACGGCAACAACAACACATCCGTGCTCGGCTTCGGCAATCACGCCAATCCCGGAACCAAAGCTCCGGGCCCTTCCATCGTCGCCATCGTCCGCTATCCCGGTACGCGCGATCAGCGCTTCGCCGTGGAAGATCTCAGCTTCGCCTCCGCCTACGTTCGTGGCGCCCAACTCGCCTTCGCTGCGCTGCCCGGTGAAGACACCGATGCCGGTGATGAGTTTGCCGAATTAACCCGGCGCGCCAATGACGTTGCCCAGGATCGCCCCTATCGCCCCGATGGCGCGCTCAATCATTCCATGCTCTACCTTTGCATGGGCAGCGACGATCAGGGTGGCTACTTCCAATGGGAGCGTCCGCTCTTCGAACGCGATGGCCGTGTCACTGTGATGTGGCCCAACGCGGGCCGTCAGCCGGTCTTCGGAGCCATCAACGAAGAACTGCGCCGCCATGCCCGCCGCGAAGGCGGCTCTTTCATGGAAAACCCCATCTGGTCAATGCTGCAGTTGCGCCGCCTCATCACTGCCCACCCGCTCGGCGGCTGTCCCATGGGCGATGACGCCATGTCCGGCACGGTGGATCAATGGGGCCGCGTCTTCGCCGCCGACGGCTCGGTGCACGACGGCCTCTTCGTCATCGATGGAGCCATTATCCCCACCGCCCTCGGCGTCAATCCCTTCCTCACCATCTCCGCTGTCGCCGAACGCGCCGTAGCCCGCAAGATCGAGGCAATCGGCGGCAATCCCTATCCGGCCGCCTCTGTCTCCGTCAGCTTCGCCAACCTCGATGCCCGCGAAATGATCCGCCGAGGCGAAGCCGAACTCGATCGAATCTTCGAGCGAACGCCTTGCCAGAGCATCGAACTCATGGTGAACGAAGGCGGCCGCCAGATCGACCGCGACAACCGCACCGTGCGGAACGACGAATACTGGAAAGGCTTCTTCCCTTCCGGCAACGTGCTCAACGAAATGTCGGCGGCGCTCTACACCGGCTTCAAAAAGAAGTTCTCCAAAAAGGGGAGCAAGTACATCGGACTCACCAGCGACACCGATGGTGTCATCAACGCCCGCAATTCGCTCGAAGAGATCGAGCTCAAGCAGCCCAAAGGCGATCTCCCCGCCGGCAAATACATCCTCCTCAAATACGTCGATCCACCCTGGCAGGGTTTCTACGATGTGTTCAAGGTGGTGAACAAGGATCTCCTCCTCGGCCGCGTCTATCTCGGTGAATATCCCAACGGCCAGCGCATGTTCACCTTCCCCATGACCCGCGTCTACGGCTTCGACAACATCACCGTCGAAGATCACCGCATCCTCTATGCACAGGGCACCGTGCCCACCGCCCCCGAACTGGAAGGCGCATGGCGCATGGACACCATCTCCAATGCCAACCACGGCGTCGGCGTCGCTCATCTCGAGTTCCACAACCAACCCGATGGCCGCCTCGAAAGCCATTTCCAATTGATGGGCCTCATCGAAGGTATGATCGTTCCCACCTTCACTCAGGACCATTTCCAATTGAACGACTTCACTCCCTTTTGTGACGAGATCCGCAAACTCGATGACGGCTTCTTCATCGGCAAATGGGTGATGGACCTTCCCGCCTCGCTCGATGCCAACTCGCTGCCTGTGTCACTCGGTATCTTCCACCGCGAGCCAGGAACGACCCGCTTCGGCTTCTACTACCTGCTCACTCGCGTGTCCGCGAAACTTCCCACCAATCCGCTGCTCTCCCCGCTGCTGGATCGACAACTGCCAAGAGGCATCGGCATGACATTCGACGAGGAGATGGAAGGCTGGTACTTCCCCGGCCATTTCACGCCCGCCGCGGGCCGCGCCGGCGATCTCACAATTGGCGACCGCATTCCGGACAACGCTCCGCCGGCCGGAGCGCCCCAAGTCAGTTTCAAAGTGCGCATGATCGCCGTTGATCTCAACGACTTCATCGACGGCGCGGAACATGAAGCGCGCATGGAAGGTTCCATCCGCTTCAGCCAATTCGCAAGCATTACCAATGCAACCTTCCCCATCGACCGCCAGCGCAGTTACTTCAACTACCTCCGCGTCAATCCCGAAACCCGCGAGGCGGAGATGCGATATCACATCGAGTTCACATCCAACGATGGAAAGCGCTTCCTCCTCGAAGGCCGCAAGTACATGCAGAAGGACGAAGCCATCGGTGTGCGCGGCCCGCAGGAAGTCATGGACGACTACACCACGCTTTACACGCATATCTACGAACTCACGGGCGCAGGTTCCACCGAACTCGGCACAGCGTATCTGAAGTTCCGCACCTTCGAGGATCTCCGCGCCGTAGGCAATCTCACCGGCTTCGTTGCCGGCTTCCGCGTAACCGGCACAACCGACATCGGAATGCAAACCATGGCGCGCCTGCGCTTCCTCGCCTTCACCGCCCAATTCGTCCAGCACGAGTACGATCCATTGGCGATGCCAGTGGGAGCCGGCGGCTAATGGTGTAAGCCCGTCACGGTAAGATGGGCCTATGGAGCAAGTCGCCCGCGTCTTCCACAGCCTCAAGGAACCAGAAGCCTCCGACTACTTCCAATTGCGCGAGCGTCACATCAAAAATGTTTCTGCCGATGGATTGGCGCCAGTTTATCGAGTGCTTAAACGCGATCGAAGTTGAATATGCGATCGCCGGTGCACTGGCCAAATAAGGAATCAACCGTCCGTGTGAAGGATCGGATTTAGCTGCAGATGTTCGAAATCAGAACAGAGATTGAGATCGCGGCTCCGGCCTCACGAGTGTGGAGCATCCTCGTCGATTTCCCGCGCCACCCCGACTGCGCTGGCGCGGCCAACTGCTTTTCCCGGGTCTCTTCGATGGGGAGCACTATTTCGAAATCGAAGAACTCAGTTCCACCCGCGTCCGTTTCATCCACGGTGAAAAATTCTCCGGCATCCTCGTCGGCATGGCAAAGTCCAGCCTCGATGGTCCTACCCGCGCGGGGTTCGTCGCAATGAACGAAGCCCTCAAAGCACGAGCCGAATCGGAAAGCTAACAGCTACCCCTCTGCCTTCCCCACCAGAATAATCGCCACTTGCACCCCAGCCACTTTCACCTGCAGCACCCAATCGTTCTCGCCCATCTTCTCGAACCCAGGCTTGAACGCCGCATCCTCCTTCCACATGCTGAACACCAGCGGATGTGGTGAACCAGCGGCCTTCTTACTCATCCCCATCAACGCCTCAAATGCCGGAGTCGTGTTCGGATCCCCATCCTCTTCCACCTTCGAAAGCACCAGAAAATCGCGCTGCGGCGCAACGCCCTGATGATCGCCGTTCACTGGATAGTAGCTGAATCGCATCGTGTACACGCCGGGATTGATCGGATTCCCCCTGCGGTCCGCGAATCGAGCGGGGAAGTGAGCCACACCAATCAGCGTTCCATGGGCAATGCCCGCCCATGTCACCGAGTCTTCCTTCTGCGCAGCGGCGGGAGGCGGCGCGGATCGGAACCACACTTCGGCGACCACCTGCCCATTTGCACCGGTGATTTTCGTCCCTTGCTTATCTAACACACCTGCCAGCGCGGCCGGTACCGAACCCGGCAGTGCCGCCGCCGGTTCCGCCTTATATTGCGCCTGCAACGACGCTGTGGCCAGTAGAAGAATCGAGGTAAGAGTTCGTAGATACATAACAGGCTCTATTCCCATCGTAGAACAGGATGCGTGGGGGCTCGATTCCGGTGCACCGCTTTCGTTAAAATTCTCTCATTGGGTACACAGCGCATCCTCGTGATTGATGACGACGAAAACGTGCGCGACACGATTGCCGTCATGTTGGAGCAGGAAGGCTTCAAGATGTACCTTGCCGCCGATGGCCAGTCCGGGCTCGACTCTGCCCTCAAATTCAAGCCCGACCTCATTCTCGTCGATCTTCGACTCCCCGGTCTCCCAGGCATGGAGATCTGCAAGCGCCTCCGTGCCGCTCAAATGAAAAGCGCCATCATCGTCCTTAGCGCCATGGGCGACGAAGTCGACAAGGTCCTCCTCCTTGAAATCGGCGCTGACGATTACGTCACCAAACCCTTCGGCCGCCGCGAATTGCTCGCCCGAATCCGCGCCGTCCTCCGCCGCACGCTGCCCGAAGCCCCCCGTTCTCTAACCTTCAGCCGTGTCGAAGTGGATCTCGATCGCCGTGTCGTACGCCGCGAAGACGCCGAAGTGAAAATGACGCCGGCCGAGTACAACCTGCTCGTCTATTTTCTCACCAACCCGGACCGCGCCTTGACGCGGGACATGATCCTCAACTCAGTCTGGGGCTACGACGCCCTGCCCAATACGCGTACCGTCGATGCCCACGTGGTCAAGCTCCGCCAGAAACTGGAGCCCGACCCCGAGTCGCCGAAACACTTTCTTACCGTCCATGGGGTCGGTTATCGCTTTTTGCCTTGAGCCGGCCAAATGTGGTAACACCATTCTAATTATGGGAAAGGGGGGCATGATTCATGTCCCGCCGTTTGGTGTTGATTGTAGAGGATTCGCGGGATTTGGCCGCGAATCTGGAGATCGCTTGTACGGCGATCCCCAACGTGGAGGTAAAGGTCGCCATGGGAGCCGCGCAAGCCTGGGCGCTGTTGGAAGACGTGCGTCCTGCTGACTCATTGGTGATAGTTACGGATATGCGCTTGCCAGACGCCGACGGGATGGATTTGATCAAAGGCATGCAGCAGCAACCCCTGCTTGCGCACACGCCGATTATCGCGGTCAGCGGCGACGCCGACCCCTCCATTCCCCGCGAACTGGCCAAGCTCGGGGTCAATGCCTTCTACAAAAAACCCTATTCCCCCATTGCCGTAGCCCGTCACCTGGAGAAATTGCTCGACGCCAAGCCCCCAACGGCCTGACGCGACTCCATGAATCTACGCCGCCTTTCACTCCTCTGGAAAATCTGGCTCTCCACCTCCGTCGCCCTCACCATCCTGTTCGCTGCAATCGGATACCTCGTGCAGCGCGGCGTCCAGGAAACCGCCACCGCCAGCCTCCAGGAAGAAGTGCATGCCAGTCTCAAAGCCTATGAAGCTCTCTGGGAATCGAAGGTCGAATTGTTCGAATCCCTGGCCGCCTTCATGAGTGGGATGCCCGAGGCCTTGCAAGCACTCGAAGGCCGCCACAGGGATGGCACCCAGGTGCTTCTCGAATCCTGGGTGCGCGCCACCCGCGAAATGCGCGGCACCGGCTTCGTTCTCCTCATCAACCGAAAGGGCTTCGTGCTCACTGGCCTCCCCCAGGCCGGCGCCGCCCCCGTCGACACCGCGCCTATTCTGCAACGCATCGCCGCTACGCCCAATGAGCAGCGCACCGGCTTCTTCGTGCAGAACAGCATTCTTCACCACATCGTTGTCACCCCCTTCTACAGCGGTCCGCCCGGATCGGGCGATCCTGCAGGCACCGCCATCGCCGGTTTCGCCGTCAACGGCGACGTCGCACGCGACCTCAAGGAGTCCACCGGCAGCAGCGACTTCATCTTCGTCTCCCGCGGCCAGATCTTTGCCTCCACCCTCTCCGACAACGCAACCGGCAACGTTGTCCGGAATCTTACTCTCAATCCCCGTGCCCGGGTCGTCAGCGACGGTGCAAATGAGTACGTCCCCATCGACCGGGACCTCATTGATTTCGACGGCAAGCCCGCCGGACGCCTCTATATCCTTCGCTCCTTCCAAGGTGCCCGCGAGACCCTCAACCATCTCCGTCGCCGCATGTTCTTCATCTGGTTCGGAGCCATCATCGTCGGTCTCCTTCTCACCTACGTTGCCGCCGAGCGCATTGTGCAACCCGTCAAGGATCTCGACACCGCCGCCGGTGAAGTCGCCATGCAGAACTACGACTACCGCGTCTCGGTCGATAGCGACGACGAGTTGGGCCGCCTCGCCTCCACCTTCAACAAGATGTGCGAATCGCTCCAGGCCGCGCGCTCGGAGTTGATTCGCCGCGAGCGCATCGCCACCATCGGCCGTCTGGCCAGCTCCATCGTCCACGATCTGCGCAATCCTCTTGCGGCCATCTACGGTGGTTCGGAGATGCTCGTCGACACTCAGCCCACTCCCGACCAGACCAGGCGGATCGCTGAAAACATATACCGCGCCTCGCGCCGCATCCAGGAACTCCTCGACGACCTTGTTCGCGTCACTCGCGGCAAAACCAGCATTGAGGAGAATTGCAGCCTTCGCCACCTGGTACGTGAAGCACTTCTTTCCATGGAGCCCATCGCCCACGCCCAGTCCGTCAGGATCGATGTCAATATCGACCCTGATTTGGAAGTGCACGTCGACCGGCCGCGCATCGAAGGCGTCTTCGTCAATCTCCTCCAGAACGCCCTCGATGTCATGCCTAATGGTGGAGCCGTTCGTATCTCTGCCGAAGTGGAAGGTTCCTACGCCATGGTCGAAGTCGCCGACACGGGCCCCGGGATCGCCGACGAAATCCGCAGCCAGCTTTTCCAGCCCTTTGTCAGCCATGGGAAAAAGAACGGCCTCGGCCTCGGCCTCGCTCTCGCCCGCCAAACACTACTCGACCACGGCGGCGACCTCTGGGCCGCTCCCGGTGAAGGCGAAGGCGCCCGCTTCATCCTCCGCATTCCACGCCACAAATCTACGGAAACGCAGTCGAATCATTAGGCGTACAATAAGGCCGTAATGCAATTCTTCTTGCTCCTCGGCATGTGTTCCACTTTGCACGCGCAAGCACCGCCGCCCGTCCTTTCGCCCGAAGTGCATCCCGACCGCCGCGTCACCTTCCGCTTCCGCGCCCCCAGCGCCAAAGAAGTCGTCCTCAGCCGTGAGGGCGCCCAACGCTCTCCCATGACGAGAGGCGAAAACGGTGTCTGGATGCTCACCACCGATCCCCTCGACCCCGATTACTACGGCTATTCCTTCGTCACCGATGGCGTCAACATGATGGATCCTAACAATCCCCTCATGAAGCCGAACCTCCTCAACCCGCAAAGCATGGTGCACGTCCGTGGCGCCAGTACGTGGGATGTGCGCCCCAACACCGCGAAGGGTTCCTTACACCGCCACTTCTATCACTCCGCAATCATCGGTGATGACCGCGACTTCTTCGTCTACACCCCTCCCGGCTACGATTCCAAAGCCAGCAAACTCTACCCCGTGCTCTACCTTCTCCACGGCTTCAGCGACGACGCCAGCGGCTGGACCTCCGTCGGCCAGGCCCACACCATCCTCGACAACCTCATCGCCGACGGCAAAGCAAAGCCCATGCTTATCGTCATGACCCTCGGCTACGGCGTCCCCGAATATGTGGCCCGTCCCAGCGGCAACCGCGATCCCGGCCTCCGGGAGCGCAGCTTCCAGCGCTTCCGCGACGCCCTCTTCCAGGAAGTCATCCCCGAGGTAGAAAAGAACTACAGAGCCTCGAAAAACAGCAAGGACCGTGCCATTGCCGGCCTTTCCATGGGCGGCGGTGAATCGCTCTTCATCGGCCTCAACGCCACTGACCGCTTCTCCTGGATTGGTGCCTTCTCCTCAGGCGGCTCCGGCTCCGATGCCGAAAGAACCTATCCCGGCCTGAGCGCCAAAGTAAATGACCGCCTCCGCCTCCTCTGGATCGCCTGTGGCGTCGATGACCGCCTCATCGAATCCAACCGCAAGTTCCTCGAATTCCTCAAATCGAAAGACGTGAAATTCCAGTGGACCGAAACCCCCGGCGCGCACACCTGGACGGTATGGCGCCGGTATCTTTCCGAGTTCCTTCCCCTGTTGTTTCGCGAAAAATCTAGCTAAACCTTCGGCTTCGGCGGAGGCAGCTCTCGCGCTACACACTGGCTCTGAAAACCCTGCCGTGCGTGTGCCCCATCGCAGAACGGCTTGTTCTCCGACAACCCGCACCGGCACAGAGAAATCACGGTGCGCCCAGCCAATCCAAACGCTGCCCCTGCGGGATCCAAAATGGTCATATCGCCTTCAATGCGCAATGGACCATTGTTCAATACGGTGATCTTTGTATCTGACATGTCCCACGATGGTAGCAGAGCCCAAGGCTATAATGAGGGCGAATGCGGATACCCTGGGCGCCCTTCGCGTTCCTCCTTCTGCCACCGTTCTCCTCCGCGCAACCGGAGCTCTCCCCGGACGCGCTCTTCCTCGCCAAGGTCAAACTGCGCGCCGCCGAGAACCTCGAAAAACTTCCCAATTACACCTGCCTCGAAACCATCGAGCGCTCCCGCCGCCGCGTCTCCACCCGCCGCTTTGAACTCGTCGATCTGCTCCGTCTCGAAGTCGGCTTGGTTGATCGTAAAGAACTTTTCGCCTGGCCCGGCTCCGGCGAATTCACCGACACCGAAATCGCCGACATGGTCGGACACGGCGCCATCGGCAATGGCAGCTTCGCTCTCCACGCCCGGTCGCTCTTCCTCTCCGGTATCCCCGATTTCACCTACATCGGCGAGCGCATCCGCGAAGGCCGCGCCACCCATCGCTGGGCGTACCGCGTTCCCCTCATCCACAGCGGCTACACGATGCGCGTCAAGCCGCAAAAAGGCATCGTCGGCTACCAGGGCTCCGTCTGGGTCGATGCTTCCACCCTCGACCTCCTCCGGATCGAAATCCAGGTCACCGAAATTCCACCGAACCTCCCTATATCCACTTCCACCGAAACCCTCGACTACCAAAGCGTCCCCATCGCCGGCGCCAACTTCCTTCTCCCCCAGTCCTCCGAACTCACTATCGTCGACCTTCAGGGCAACGAGAGCCGCAACCGCACTCGTTTCTCCAATTGCCGCCAGTTTAGCGGGGAATCCGTACTCACCTTTGACGAAGCCCCCGGTGCTGTCTCCGAAACCAGAAAGCCCTCTACAAAGATCGAACTCCCCGCCGACCTGGAACCCGAACTCGAACTCCGCACCGCTATCGAGCCCGGCGTCACCGCTGTCGGAGACGCCGTGGAGGCCATCGTCACCAAAGACGTCAAGCGCAAAGGTGTGGTTTATCTTCCCAAGGGCGCAAAGGTCACCGGCCGCGTTTGGAAGTTGGAGCGCCTCCAGTCCACCACACGTACCGAATGGGAGGCCGGGCTCCTCTTTCTGCGCTTCTCCTTCGATAACTCCTACGGCGAATTTCACGCCCGGCTCACTCCTCCGTTTCCCGGTTCAACGGAACGTCACTCTGCGCTCGAGTCCGTGCGTGTTCATACCGTCGTCCGCGATGAGCCCGTGATTGACCCGAGGATTGGTATCCTGAATCTGAAAGGCGAGCGGGGGAAACTGCCTCTCGGCACGCGCCTCAACTGGCGTACCTTGCTCCCGCCTTCCCAGGAGAAACCGTGATTCACTTCGAGCCTGATAATGACAGGTCGCTGCTTACCTCCGCCATGGCGTTGGGGAAAACCCGAGTCAAAAATCTGATCGAGAAATACCCCGACTTCTATCCGATCTACACGGAGCAGGGCAAATGGAAGCACGATGGCCCCGCTTGGACCCATTGGTGCGATGGCTTCCTGCCCGGCATGATGTGGGTCTTCCGCAAGCATTCCGCGCCAGGCAGCGAAGAAGAGAAGTTCTGGCTCCAACAGGCAGTACGCTATACCCGCCCGCTCGAACCACGCAAGAACGACCGGGATGTCCACGACCTCGGGTTCATCTTTCTCTCCACCTATCTGCGCTGGTTCCGCCTCACCAAGAATCCCGAAATTCAGCAGGTCATCATCGACGCCGGCAAAACGCTCGCCCAGCGTTTCATGGAAAAAGGCCTCTACCTCCGCAGCTTTGTTTCCGATAACTCCCTCTTCATCGACATCATGATGAACGTCGGAATCATCTTCTACGCCGCCCGCGAAACAGGCGACCGCAAACTGCGCGACATTGCCCTCCGTCATTGCCTCACCACCCGCCGAGTCCTCGTCCGGGGTGACGGCTCCACCGCGCACGAAGGCATTTTCGATGTCGATACCGGCGAATTTCTCAAACAGACCACCCACCAGGGCTTCCGTGGCGATTCCTGCTGGTCTCGCGGCCTCGCCTGGAGCTTATACGGCTTCTCCACTGCCTACGAATACAGCCGCGATCCTCGTTTCCTCGAAACCGCCGAAGCTTGCGCCGATTACTACATCACGCACACCAATTCCGACGGCATTCCTCCATGGGACTTCAACGCTCCTTCCGATAGCCGCAAAATGGTCGACACCTCCGCCGCCGCCATCACTGCCAGCGGCCTCATGCGCCTCTCCCGTCTCCTCCACGATCCCGTCAAGGGCCACTTCTACTGGAGCACCGCCATCCGCATCATGCGTTCTCTCTGCCAGAACTACGTGTCCCATGGAGACGATCAGTGGGAAGGCATCCTCAAGGGAGGCGTCTATCACCTCCATAAGGAACTTGGTGTGGATGAAAGCGTGATGTGGGGCGAGTACTTCTTCATCGAAGCACTCGACCATCTGCTCGGCTAAATACCCGCCAGCGTTTTGACGTGGGCGGTAACTCCGGCGGCAAGCCCGCTCAGCGAGTAGCCGCCCTCCAGCACCGAAACCAGCCGGCCGCCACAGTGGCGGTCGGCGATCTCCATCAGAGCCAACGTCATATCGTGAAAATCCGTGTCCGTCAGCCGGAATCGCCCCAGCGGATCCCCGGCCCGCGAGTCGAACCCAGCCGATATCATCACCAGGTCCGGTTTGAACGCCGCCGCAGAATCTATCAGGTGCTTCTGAAACACTGGTAAGATTTCTTTCCGCCCCGCCCCCGCCGGAAACGGGAAATTGTGGATCCGCCCCTCGCCTTTACCTTCGCCCCGCTCCTCTGGCATCCCACTCCCTGGGTACCACGGATGCTGATGTGTGGATAAAAACAGCACCGACCCGTCTTCATAGAAGATGTCCTGCGTCCCGTTACCGTGGTGCACATCCCAATCGGCGATCAGCACCCGCTCAACACCGTGCTTCTTCTGCCCATACCGCGCACCGATGGCGATATTGTTGAACACGCAGAACCCCATCCCCCGATTCGGAGTGGCGTGATGCCCCGGCGGCCGCACCGCGCAAAACGCATTCTTCACCTTGCCGCCCACCACTGCGTCAACTGCGTTGCACACTCCACCCGCCGCCCGCAGTGCGACATCCATCGAATCCGCCGAAACCGCCGTGTCTCCCGTCGTCAGATTGTGGAGCCCCGATCGGATGTCCCGCTTCGCCGTCGCTACGTAGCCGCGGCTGTGGCAAAGCGCCACTTCATCCTCCGTCGCCGGCCGCTGCGCCAGCGGCGCTAGCTCGCCCGTCAACTCCTCCAGCGCCTCCGTCACCGCCACGTACCGCGAGATCGCTTCCGGATGTCCTTCCCCCGTATCGTGCTTACGGTATACCGGATCGAGAAGCAGCGCCGTCCATGGTGGTTCCTTCATGACCCACCCAGTATGCTACTGCGTCACGCGCCTCAGCAACCGGTCTCCTGCCACTTAGTCCTCAAAAATACGCTTCTCTCGCTTCATGCCGTCCAGTTGCCGTACGGCCTGCTGCTGGAACGGGCTCGGCATCGACATGCACATCTTGAAATAGGCTGCTGCTTCTTTGTATTTCTCCAGGTAGTAGTTCGACCACCCGATGTAGAAATACGCCGAAGCCTCGGCTTGCGCGTTGCCCTTAATGTATGGAAGCGCTGCCCGAAATGCCCGGTCCGCTGCTTCAAAATTGTTCTGAAATACGTTCGCATTTCCCAATAGGGTGTACGCAGCACCTGCATAAAACGTTCGCCGCTTATTCCATTCCTCCGCGCTGAAATTCTCCGGCTTCTTCGATTCCTGTCCCAACGACAGCAGCCGGTTGGCTACCGTGATCACGCGCGGGTAGTTCGTCCGCCGGTCCAGGTTTACCTGCGCCACCGTCAGCAGCGCCTCTTCGTTATCCACATCCTTCGCCAGAATTTTCTCTGCAATCGACAACGCCGAGTCATTCATCCCCGACGTCCGGTAGGCCGCCATTAAGTGCGGGTACGCCTGCACCGTATAGATGGAGTTGGGAGCTGTCTTGATAAGTTCCTGAAACAATTGGATCCGGTCTTTGACCTGCTCCGCCTCCATCGCCTTCTTATATAAGGCGTAGTCGCCCTGGTTGATCAGTCCGCCGGCGTAGGCCAGCCGCTTGTTCCACTCTTCCTGTGTAATATAGAAAGGTTTGGGAGCCCCAATCAGCTTCTGCGCCGATTTCGTGGCCAGATCCGTCCACTTCGCCACTAACTCCGGCGTCCCCTTCTTCTCTGCCAGCTTCTGGTTGTACACCGCCGTTTCCAGATCGTCAGGATTTAGTGTGAACAGCTTTTCCCCAGCGGCCAGCGCGCGGTCCACGTCGTTCGTCCGGGTGAAATAGTCCTGCATGTAGGCATAGATCCACGCCACCGACGGGTGCGTCGGGTACCGCTTCAGGAACTCCTCCATCTGTTGGATCTTGGCCGCGCCATCCAACTGTTCTATCAGTTGCAGCATCAGCCCTTCCTGAGAGTTCGGCGTGTATGTAATGTGATACCGTTGCGCCGCCAGTGGAAATGCGGCCACGAAAATGAGTACCGTCAGCCACATGGCTAGCCGGCTGTTGGTGCTACCACGAAGTGTTGCGTTCATAGACATTCGATTCCCTGGAAACACGCGATACCCTACCATCGAACGTTGCCGACAAGGTCTTTACTGTCTACGGTCAAATTAGACCTTCGTGCCCGGAAGTTCCGGTACTCTCGTGGTGAATTGCGGCCATTTTGATCTGTTATCGATGTCAATGGAAAAGCGTACGAAAGTTATATCACCCCGGTAAAGTTCCTACCCGTTCCGCCGATATTTCGCGTAGTCACCCAGCTCAATGGAACGAGGTTTCGTGCAATGAAGCGTATGCTTGGATTGTGCTCTTGGATGGCTCTCGCCGCAATGACGGTATGGGCCCAATCTGATTCAGCGGTGTTCTTCGGCATCGTCAAAGACCCCGCGGGCGGAGCGCTGCCACAGGCCAAAGTGAAGTTAAAGAATACGGCCACCAGTCTCTCGCGTGAACTGTCCACAGATGAAAAAGGTTTGTTTTATTTCACACTGCTCCCTCCCGGCGGCTATGAAGTCACCGTAGAAGCCAGCGGTTTTAAGCAATTTCACAACAACAATATTCAATTGCAGGTGGCTCAAGTCAGCCGCCTCGACATCGCGATGCAACTCGGAAGCGTCAGCGAGAGCATCGAAGTGACGGATTCCGTTTCTCCATTGAATACGGAAACCGTCGCCCAAGGTACTGTCATTTCGCAAGAAAAACTCCCCGCGCTTCCCCTGAACGGCCGCCAGTTCCTGCAACTCGTACTCCTCGTGCCCGGCGCCAACCCCGGTGGCCGCGCCGTGCAGCAGAACTCGGTCCGCATGGGCCAGATCGGTGGTCTCAGCATCGCCGGCCAGCGCACGAACAACACCCAGTTCATGCTTGACGGCGCCGTCAACATCGACCCCGACTACAGCAGCCTCAACTACTCCCCCGCCGTGGACTCGGTGAACGAGTTCCAGGTGCAGACCGCCATGGTCCCGGCCGAATACGGCCGCGCTGCCGTTAACGTCGTCACCAAAAGCGGTACCGGCGAATATCATGGCGCCGCCTGGGAATTTCTCCGCAACCGTGCCTTTGACGCTCGCCCATTCAACCTCGACGGCCCACTCCCCAAATATCAGCGCAATCAGTTCGGCGGCAACCTCGGTGGCCCCATCGTGAAGAACAAAGCGTTCTTCTTCGGCTCCTATGAAGGGCTCCGCATGCGCCAGGCCGGCTCCGGCCTCACCAACGTCCTCGTTCCCAGCGCCAAGAGGCGCGCCCTGGACTTCAGTGAAACCCCCGGCGGCATCTTCGATCCCAACACCCTGGCCAACGGCGTCCGTACTCCTTTCCCGAACTGGGTCATCCCGTCCAGCCGTGTGAACCCGCTCGCAGTGTCCGGCATGAACGCGCTTCCGTTGCCCAATGCCCCTGGCAGCACGTTCGTCAACTCCAGCGCTCTGCTCACTCAAAACAACAACAACTACTCGGGCCGCGTGGATTACACCGCCACCGCCAAGTGGAATCTGTTTGGCCGCTATTCCATCGCCGAAGAGAACGCCATCATACCGCAGCGTATCTCGAATCGTGAAGACGTCAACGATGCCCGCAGCCAGAATGCCACCGTCGGCTCCACTTACGTCGTTCGCGCCAACCTGCTCAACGAAACCCGCATCGGCTTTAGCCGCCTCCACCTCCTGAACGGACTCGTGGATCCGCTGTTCGACGTCGGCGGCCGTCAGCAGAATCTGCCTCAATACAACGTGGCCGGCTATCCCCTGTTCGGCGGCGCAGGCCAGTTCACCGGTGCTTCCGGCGGCGGTCTCCTGCGCGTCCGCAACACCATGTACCAGGTCTATGACAACGTTGCCTACACCCGTGGCCGTCACATCATGAAGTTCGGCGGCGAAGTCCAGCAACTGCGCTACGGCCGCATCGAAACCCCCAGCGTCCTCGGCAACTTCCAGTTCACCCAGGGCTTCACCACCCGCACCGCGCGCAATGACAATACCGGCGACGCGCTGGCCAGCTTTCTCCTCGGAATGCCTGCCATCGGCAACCGCTCGGTCGGTCAGAACCGCGCCGATGCCCGCCAGACCGTCTACTCGGTGTACGCCCAGGATGACTTCAAGCTGCGTCACAACATCACTCTGAACGTCGGCGTCCGCTACGAATTCGCCCCGCCGCCGTTCGAAGTGAATGGCAACTTCGCCAGCATCGACTACCGCAACGTCCCCAACCCCGGCCAAGTCTTCGCCGATAACCGCACCGGCTTCTACAAGCCCCTGTTCTTCATCTGCGGGCAATCCGGTTATCCCAGTGGCTGCGCCTACACCGATCGCAATAACGTTGCTCCTCGCATCGGTGCGGTTTGGGCTGTGGATACCAAGACCGTGGTGCGCGCCGGCGGCGGCATGTTCTACGCCAACTCCGACGTCAACCCGCTGTTCCGTCTCGCCGCGGGCTTGCCCTCTAACATCTCCCAAACCCTCAATAGCGACAACTTCATCCCCCGCTGGAATAACTTCGACATCTTCGGCACCCCTGTCGTGGGCGCTGGTCAGTTGCAGCAGGCCGGCATCGACCTGTTCCAACGCACCAGCTACACCTTGCAGTGGAACCTCAGCGTGCAGCGCCAACTCGCCCGCGATATCGTTCTCGAAGTTGGCTATCTCGCCACCGCTGGTCTGAAGTTGGAACAGAACGTTCAGCCCAATAACGCCCGCGCAGGGCTCGGTGCAGTCGATCCGCGCCGCCCCTACGCCGGCATGCAGTATGCTCCGGGCACTACGTTCCCCAACTACATCCAGGTGGTGGGTGACTCAGTCCCTGTGGGTTTCATCAACTACCTGCCCCACTCGGCCCAGTCCAACTACCACTCCGGTTACGCCCGTTTCGAGAAGCGCTTTACCCGGGGCATGTCCTTGCTTAGCTCCTACACCTGGTCGAAATCCATCACCAACGCTCCCCAGTTCCGCAATGCGGGCGGCGTGAACGGCTCGGAAAACTCCCCGGCACAGGATTCCTTCAACCTTGCGGCCGAGCGCGGTCTGGCCAGCTTCCATGTGGCCCATCGCTGGGTCACCAGTTCGCTCTATGACCTGCCCTTCGGCAAGCAGGGCAAGTTCCTCAAAGACGGCATCCAGGCGAAGATCTTCGGCGGAATCTCCATGTCCGGGATTTACACCCTGCAGACCGGCTTCCCCTTCACCGCCAACCTCCGTGGTGACACGGCGGGCGTCGGCACCGGGACCGGAGGCATCTTCGTTCGCCCCAACGCCGCTCCTGGCCAGGTGGCTGCGCTTGACGGAAACCTCCGCAACACGAATCGCTGGTTCAACACCGGCGCATTCCTCACCCCCGCCGCCGGCACCTTCGGCGACGTCGGTCGCAACACCATCATCGGACCCGGAATGTCCAACCTCGACTTCGTCGTGGTGAAGAACATCCCAGTCCGTGAAGCGGTGAACTTCCAGTTCCGGTTTGAGGCCTTCAACGTCCTCAACACTCCGAACTTCAACATCATCGGACGCATCTCGAATGATCCCACCTTCGGCCGCGTGTTGAGCCAGCTCGATCCGCGCCAGGTTCAACTCGGCCTGAAGGCGATCTTCTAGGTAGCGGCGGGCCTCCAGGCCGGTCGCAGTTCAGCCTGGGAAGGCTGAACAGAGCACTTCCAGCAAACAAAGGGCGTCCTGGCAACGGGACGCCCTTCGTGTTTGGGGAAGCCGGAGAAACCCGGCAAACCTCCTGTTCGTCAAACGCCACAGCTTGCGAAAAACCATGTTGGCCATAATCGCCGTGTGGATGACATCCCCGGCAGCCTTCGCTAAGCCCTGTGTCTCGAAAGCAGCAACGGTTCAAATCAGCCCGTTAATCGTCTCTCGTATGCCGGATGGCACCCAACCGGAGCTTTCAGTTTCTTTTCTCAACTGCACAGGCAAGCCCCTCCTGCTCTTCTTTGGCCCGTTGACTCCCGCCGGGTATCCAATCAGTCTGCGAGTTGTTGTCACGAAACCGGAGCATCTCTTGTGGGACCTCCCCTCCGCCGCATTTCTCCGGAAGGATCAGTTGCCAGCCAAGCCAATGCTGCTTCCGGTAGCCTCTAGCCTTCAAACGATTCGGATTCCACTTGCCAAGTACCGGATGGTGGACGGCACTGGAACCTTAGATCAATTTGTTCCCCATCGTTCCAGCTTTTCGTTGCAGGCAGACGTTTTTGACGCGGCATGCTCCGCCGAACCACTATCCAAGCTGTTACCGAAAGAATGCCGGCTGGGGACGGCCCGGTCCCTGTTCCCATTGACGGTGACCATCTACGACCCTCCAGATGAATATCCGTGGCTTCAAAACGCTTTGGAATCGGTCCGCTCGCTCAAAGCCGGTACGCCACGCCGTCAATTCGCCGCCATGTTTCACGATGAAGGATACTCCGCCGCGGGAAGGTTCGCCCACCGGAGCTTTCCATTCATCAAAACTGATGTGGAGTTCTCCTCCTCCGGCGCTGCGCCCGAAAGCAGATTGGATCAGATCTCCAAACTCTCCCAGCCATTTGTGGAGTTCAGGTTGATGGAACAATGACCAATTGGATTCAGATGGTGCCCGGGGTGGGACTTGAACCCACACTCCCGTTTCCGGAAAAAGGATTTTAAGTCCTTTGCGTCTGCCGATTTCGCCACCCGGGCACGTTGATAATAAACGACGGGGAAGGTTGCCCCAACCGCTCACTCACCGTCACTCATCGCATGACCCATCAGTCTCATTATAGTGAATGTGCCGGCTCCGGCTTCGCCTGATTGCGCCCCAAAGCTATGACTGCCTGGAATGAAGCACAAAAGCCCGCTGGCAGCTTCAGCAGCAGTGCATCGCCCCCAGCAAATAGTCCACATCGAGCAAGGCCACCACACGGCCTCGGATGTCGAAGACCGCAGTTGAGATGGCGCGCAGTTGTGGGTAATGGGCGTCCACTTCCTCGCTGTTCATAAGGCGATGGGTGATGGGTAAAGCGATCGTCCGAGCCGTTCCCGATATCGACAGGGCCACCGTGGCAGAGCTCCCGGCGGCACGCGCCACCAGCATGTTCCTTCTCTCCTGCGGCAGAGGCTCCCATCCCAGAATGGTGGTGAGATCCATGACCGGCAATGGCCGGTTACGCCACACCATCAGGCCAGGCACGAACCGCGGCGACGAGGGAAAGGGCACGGTTGTTCCCTCCTCAACAATTTCCAGCACTTGCTTGCCACTCACCGCAAAGAGAATCTCGCGCTCCCCAGGCACTACTGCCGCCAACAGGAATACAAAGATACTGCCCGCCGCAATCCCTTCCGCGAGAGTCCCTGGCAGGGTTCTTTCCGGCACTGGAAAGGTTGGGGGCATCAATGCCGTACCGTGTGATGGAATTCGCAGCGGATCAATTCGCAGCAGCAGTTTCCCGTCGTGCACAATCACACCTTGCACGGCGCCGCCTCTGCTCGGATCCGCTACCGTGGCGACGGGATAGCACTGGTTAGCCCGTACCTCGATCGGCTGATCCACCGCATCCACGGCATAGGCCTGCTGCTCTCCGCCCTGCTTCATCACAATCACCACCCGCCCAATGCCGTCAGCGTGCCTGACGCCCAGCTTCTCTTTCAGTGAGAACACCGGAAGCATTGCCCCACCACGGCGTTGCAGGACGCCGACCGCGCCCGTATTCGGATCTTTCGCCAGGCGAATACGCTCCGCCTCGAAGAAATCCTGCACATCGCTGATATGCACGGCGAAGCGCTCTGCGCCGATGCGAAATGGAATCACCCGCACAGTATCGGTGTGTTGCATGGTCTAGTCCTTTACAAAAACCTCGGTCCCGATCATCCCCGCCAGTTGCTTGGGCGGCCCTGTTCGGATGGCAGCTCCGCTCTCCATGGCATTCTGGGGCATACTGCCGATCACGCAGGAATCAATGTCCTGTGCAAACGTTTCCCCGCCCGCATCTCGAATCGCCTTCAGGCCGCGGCTGCCGTCATCGCCCATACCTGTCATGACGATGCCCTTTGCCCGCCGTCCCAGCACGCGCGCCGCTGACTCCATGGCCTCGTCGATGGAAGGACAGTACTCCCCGCTATCGAGGCCTTTGCGCAACGTAATCGTCATCCGCGGAGTGATACCCAGATGATATCCTCCGGGTGCGACATAGACTTGTGCCGGGCGGATCGAATCGCCCTCTTTCGCCTCTCGTACCGGCACCGCGCTGCAGTTATCCAATTGTGAGGCGAGCACCGACGTGAACCCTTCCGGCATATGCTGAACAATAATTACGCAGTAGCGGAAGTTGGCGGGCAGTTGTGTCACCAGTTCGCGCACCGCGAGAGGACCACCAGTCGAAGCTCCAATCACAACAACACCGGTGGTCCCATCGGCGGCTGGAATCGACACGGGGCGGGGTTGCTGCCGTGCCTGTGCCGCGCCGAATCCGGGCAGTTCCTGCCGCCGCCGCAACCGCACGACGCGAGTGTGAGCCGCTGAGCGGACCTTGGCCACCAGTTCGCGCCGGATTTTGTCTGGCGACAGGCGTACGCCTGGAGTGAACTTCAGCACAAAGTCCACCGCACCCAGTTCCAGTGCCTGTAGTGTCTGGCGTGCGGCGCCACCGCTCACGCCGCTGAGCGCCACCACGGGAGTGGGGCATTCCTGCATGATGCTTTCCAGCGCCGCGAGCCCACCTGTGCCGGGCATCTCCAAATCGAGCGTCACTACATCGGGACGCAAGGTGCGCGTCTGGTCAATCGCTTCCCTTCCTGAGTAGGCGCTTCCGATGACTTCCATGTCGAGCTCAGCCTTGAGGTAGCCCGACACCAGCCGGCATACAAACGGAGAATCGTCTACCACCAGAACTCGGATTCTTCTCATGATACCGATGCCTCTTGCCGATCCCCTACGGCCTTGCGGATTGCCTCGACGAGTTCATCGTCCTGATACGGCTTTACAAGGTAATCATTAGCGCCGAGTTCGAAGGCCTTACGGCGATGTTTGTCCCCGGCGCGCGACGTACACATGATGATTGGCAGATCGCGGAAGACTTCCTGGGAGCGCAACACCATGGTCAACTCGTAGCCGTCCATCCGGGGCATCTCGATATCGAGCAGAATGACATCCGGTTTCTTCGCCGCGCGCTGCAATGTTTCAAGCGCCTCCATTCCATCCTTGGCCGTGGTTGCGCGCCAACCCTGGCGTGTGATCAGGTTGCTCAACATGCGACGCACGCTCACGGAATCGTCCACCACCAGCACGTCGAAACCGCGCGAATTGCCGTGCCGCGGCGCGGAGGCGGCCACTGGCGCACGGTTACTCTCGCCGGCCTCGGCGAACAACTGGGCGGGATTCAGGATGAGCACCACCTTGCCATCGCCGGTGAGCGTTGCGCCAGTGATGCCGTGAACGCGCTTGAGCACGTCTCCCATCGTCTTCACCACTACTTCGCGCGCCTCGACGAGTTGATCGGCGGTGAGAGCCACTGTTTGCTCTCCGCATTGCAGGATGATGATTGGGATTTCCTGCTGTTGTGGGGCCGGTGCATTCTTCACCCCCAGCACATCGCTCAGCCGGTGCAGGGGAACTACACGCTGCTGGATCCGGATCACGCGCTGATTGCCCAACACTTCCACGGCCCTCGGGTCGATGGCAAAGATCCGCTCGATGGAACCCATGGGGATTGCGAACATCTGGCCATGGGAGCGGAGCATCACGACGCGTGTGATGGCGAGCGTCATCGGGAGACGGATGGTGATCTTCGTTCCGAGCCCAGGCTGCGAATCCACGCGAACCTCGCCCTTCAGCCGGTTTACGGTATTCCGCACCACGTCCATGCCGACGCCGCGTCCGGA
>JAFDVS010000068.1 GCA_018268935.1 Acidobacteriota bacterium
GTGAACTGCGAAAGACAGGCTAAGGCCCACGGAGTGGGCCCTGGGTTGACTAGGGCAACAGAGCAGAACTCGTCGACACTCCTGCTCCCTGTAAGTCCCAAAATACAGAGAGCGATGGCTCACCGAGGTCGTCAATCCCGGCGACCGGCGCCAGTGTCCTCCCGGCGGTTGTGTCGGTCCATCCTGCTCAACTGGTTTGGAGGATGACGTCTACACTTACACCCTGATGGTGTCAACTCCGGCCCCTCCCTGCGTCCAGCGGATCGCCATAAAACGCGGCCGTTGAGGTTAAGCGGGAAAGTAGAGGACCACAGACTTCTTCTCTGGCAACACATGCCTACGGAGCAAGCGCAGGAATTTCTGTGGCAATTTTCGGCAATTCAGGCGATAACGATTCCGGTCAGCAGACCGCGCTGGCTGGAGGTCGCCATCATGAATCTTGATCTGACGGATGTACGCCGGATGTCGGGGAGCCTGTTGTTGGAAGAGGCAGTCACCAAGCCGGGAACACTACACGAGGCCTACAGTCGTTTCTGGAACTACAGCCTCGGCAACCAGATCTTGGCTTTGATTCAATGCCGTGATCGAGGAATAGAACCAGGGCCACTCGCGAGTTTCAATCGCTGGAAAGAACTTGGCCGGCATGTGAAGAAGGGAGAGAGGGCGATCACTCTCTGCATGCCGATCAAGTTGAAGTGCAAGGATTGGGATCAACGGCGGGAGGAAGCCGGAATGATCGAAGGAGATGAAGTGCATGGCGCTGGATTCCGGACTGTGTTCGTATTCAAGCGGAACTGGTTCGTGCTGAGCCAGACTGATGGTGAGCAGTACAAACCGGAGCCGATGCCGAAGTGGAACAAAGAGCAAGCACTCGCTGCCCTAGACATTCGCGAGGAGCCGTTCAAGCTGATCGACGGCAATTCTCAGGGTTATGCGACTGCGGCCAGAACAATCGCGATCTCGCCGCTCGCCGTGCTGCCGTGGAAGACGACGTTTCACGAAGTGGCTCACCTGTTACTGGGTCACATCGGAGAGGGCCGACTTGCCGATGACGAGGTTCCGGAGAAATCTCTACGAGAAGTAGAAGCCGAATCGGTCGCATTGATCTGTTGTGAATCGCTTGGACTTGAGGGAGCTGAATTCTGTCGAGGCTACATTCAGAGTTGGCTCAGCGGACACGGCATTCCGGAGAATTCGGCCCAGAGGATCATGAAGGCGGCCACTGCAATCCTGAAGGCAGGTGTCGTTGCTGATCAAGTCGACATTGATACTAATCAGGGAGTGGGAGACACGGCGTGAACGGGGCGGCAACGCGGTACAGGAATCGGTCGCTAATGTACTTCTCCTCGTGTCGTGCTCGGTCGATGCCAAGACCGTGCAAATCAGAAATCTGCCTCGCATCATCGAGAGAGAATCGCGCTCCCTGAACGATTGGACTTACCCTATGCGGTGCGGTTCCGAGAAGAATCGCCGCTTGTTTGATCGCCCCGTCTGCTTGTGCCTGCATGAACAATGCCGCCAATCTCGTCTTCCAATTCCATGCTCCGCCTTTTTTGCGCAGCTTATGCTGGACATGGAAAGGTTCCTCCGTTGTTCCGATGCTCAGCACGTCCACTTCATCAGCCCTGTGGGTGAGGTTGGCTATGGCCTCCAGCACGCCCACCAGAACGGGGTTGTTCGCCCATACTCCACCGTCTAGGTACAGCCGTCCATCGCCGACGTCGTGCGGCGGTAAAAAGGTGGGAGCCGCCGCGGTGGCCAGCGCGACATCGACGCACGATCGCAGATAGTCCTGTTTGAACCGGTCGCAATGGGCGGTCTTGAATAGCGCGACACTGCCATCAAGAATGTTAAAAGCGGGGATGACGAGTCGGGTGTGAGAATGTCCGAGTTTTCTGTCACTGAATACCTCGTGCAATGCTGTTTTGAGCGGTGCGGGATCATGCTTGCCGCAGACCAGCCAACGGAGCATCAACCATGATCGAGTGTGGAATCCCACTGACGGAAAGATCGTTGGCCCGTGATTTAGGTAGAAGTCGAGGATCCTGGAAGCTGGCAATCCAAGGCCGAGGCTGATGGCGATGATTCCGCCGGTGGAGGTTCCAGTAATCAGATCAAAGTAGTCGGAGATGCGCTTGCCCGTCATCCGCTCTATCTCACTGAGAAAGGCGGCCGTGAACACACCTTTGATGCCGCCACCGTCCAGCGACAGTATCCTGAATGGTGTTTCGCCGTTTGTGGTCATGCTGTGCGCACATCCCCGACGTTGTGTTCTACGCCGCCCCCCTGCCAATCACCAGTCGCTCTCCAGACCTCGTAGTACGTGAGCCAAAGGGAGAGCCAGCTGACGATAGACGTCGCGATCTTCATATCTGGTCTCCATTCGCAATTCTTGGGGTCGTATAGGCAAGGCTCATCATCGGCGTAAGTGTGCGGAATAGGTTCGTTTTTAGTTCGCGGCTGCAACTGTCCTCCAGGGACGAACACTCTGGGGCGCTGGCCGAGTTCGTATTGGATGACGACCTTGTACTCTCTGCTTAATGGTGTGGGCTGGAGGACACCCCGGCAAACCAACTCGCGTCCTCGTACCGTGGAACGAAAGTGAGGGAGATGGTGCCGCATCCAAGCGGCCTGCTCGTGTACGTTCAACCTCGCCCGGCGAATCATCAGCTCTTTCCGAAGAAGTTGTTTGCGGGAATGGACAAACCAGTAGTCACGGTTGTGAGCGCGGCTGTTCTAGGCGTGACCCGCAACAGGTTTTCGTTGCGCAGACCTTCAGTATGCCTGCCGAAAGCACTTACCGCCTTGCTTGCAACTGCACGGCCGAACAGGGTCCCTAGACCCTTTCCCACTTCGTCGAGCCCGCGTTGCTGCATGAGTTCATCGAGCTGATAGCGAAAGTTCCTGAGGTAGCTCTTGAACTGCTTGTAACTTTCAACGGTCCAGCTATCGGCGAAGTTCTCGGCTCTGTTCGTCGGATTAGGGACGGTGATGATCCCCGGAGTGGAATCCACCAACACAAGAATGGAACTCACGATGTTGTCCAGACTGGCGCTCAGCGACGACTCTCCTCGATAGAACGTTGCAGCGAGCGTGGTAAGCACAATGGAACGCGCCGCCGCCGGATCGCCACCGAAGAATGAATCGCGGTGCCTCTTCATCAACTGAACCGTTCGTTGGAGCGGGTATTTCAATTCAGACGGCACGGGGCTCGGAAGTGGTCGCACCTCTTTCGCCACATATCCGAACTCTGCCGCTGGTCGTCGCCGGCAGCAATCAAAGAAAACATCCGCAAACCCAATTGGATTGCTGAGTATCCAGCATTCGAGTTTGCGGTCCGGCACCCATATACATGAGCCGCTCCTCGCCGGGTCAGGACAAGCTGGGAGTATGTCGAGGTGAAAGTTACCAGCATAGTTCAACCGAAGGCACCGATTCTTCTTCTCCAAAATCTGCTTGTATGTGCCGTGGTCGTTGAGTCTACGATGGACAAGATCGTAGACAGCCATTGGATTCGCGGACCCACACCAGTGGAGTTGGCAGACGAGATCGAGGTCGAACTCTTCGCGGAACCACGGGCGGTTAGTTGTTCCCAGTCGCATGCTGCCCTGCGGGTAGATCAGTGGCTGGAAAACGTGCAGCGCGCTGTCCTCTGCCGAGAGCCATCTCCCGACTGCCTCATACTTCTGCATTGCGTCCTGGTACTGAGTTTGGGTGAGTTGGAGGTTTACGCAGACTTGTTCGAGCAGAGTGTCCAACTGTCCCTGCCGTGTATCGAGTGCCATTGCGGTTTGCGCCATAATCGTGTTCCTCGGTGTCTCCGCAATTAAGGACATTCGGGCAGGCTGAGGAGGTTGTTGGGGTGCTCGCCATCCGCCTTCGTCTTGAGGTACTTGTTCCCGTAACTGCTCACCGCCACGATCACCCATACGCTGCTGCCGTTGACCGACACGTAGAACTGCCAGCGACCGCTCTCAATCCCGGCGATTGCTTCCTGCTGAGATAGTTTCCACCGCGTTCCGTCCGGGTTCACGCCACCGACGCTGAGAATGCGCTCGTGTGGGTTCGGGCGGTCGCTTTTGTTGATGCACTTGATTTGTACCTGCTGTACCATCCTGCCTGCCTTTCTGCGAATCCTCGTGGGACCGCACCTTCAGTGTAGCACTGAAAGCGAACTAAAGTTCGCAATACAGGAACGCGGCGATTCGGTCTTGCATATCTCATTGAAAGGGTTCAAGATAAAAGATGGTGAACCATGGACACAGTCGGCGATAGAATTCGTAAGCTAAGGCAAGATAAGAGGCTTACGCTCGATCAGCTGTCCGAGCGAACCGGGATCAGCAAGGGGTTCCTGAGCGACGCGGAGAACGATAATAGGAACGTGAGTTCGCAGAACCTACTCAAAATTGCGAACGAGCTGAACGCATCGTTGGACTACCTGCTGCGCGGCACCGATACGGCCCCGCCGAACCCCGAACCCCTTTCCATCCCGCCAGAGTTGACCGAAGCCGCCCGCGAATTAGACCTGTCGTTCACGCAAACGGAGGCGTTGCTGGCGGCGCATCGGTCGGTTATAGCCAGGCGCTCAAACGAGGGACTCAGAACACCAACAGTGCAGGACTGGAAGGAGATGTTTAAGACGCTGAAGAAGTTCCTCGTCTAGCCCCGCTATGGATCGCCTCCACAATCAGAAGATTTGGGACATCGCCAACGCGTTGCAGCTGCCAACGAACGGCTCGCCCGCTGATGCTATCCTCGCCCACTGTGTCGAGCGGGCCGGGGCGATGCTGGCCGACTTCCCCGACTGTGCAACTCCTTCGAACTTGCTCGACATCATGGCGGCTACCCTCGGCACATCCTTTGAGGTGGTCCGCTCCGATGACGAACTCCTGGCTCTTCAGAAACGGTACGTGCAAGGTGGTGAGTTAGGCTTCGTCAACCTGGACAAGGAACTACACGGCGAAGTGTACGGCGTCACCTACCGAAGAATGACGGCGCGAACCGGGGAGAGGCCGTTCGTTTCCGTGATCGATTGCAGGGGCGACAAAGCCCTGCGGTCCTACTTCACGAAGTGGCACGAGATCGGGCACCTCCTGATTCTCTCGGACCAGCAGCGAACCACCTACAAGCGGACCCATGCTCGCGGCACCAGCAAGGACCCCGAGGAAATTCTGGTCGATGCAATCGCGGGCCACATGGGGTTCCTCCCCCAGTTCCTTGTGCCCGAGATCGGAAACGATGTGGCCTTCGCCGAGGTGGACCGCATCAAGGGCAAGCTCTGCCCCGAGGCCAGTACTCTCGCATCCGCGATTGCCTACGCCAAGCACCATCATGAACCGTGTGTGTTGATCGAAGCCAAACTGGCGTTCAAGAAAGACGAGGAGGCCGACATGCTCCAAGGTTCCTTCGGGTTCTACGAGCCACCAACACCAAAACTCCGCGTACAGGTGGTTGTGCCGAGCGAGAACGCCAAGGAGCACGGCCTTTACATTCCCAAGAAGTACCGCGTCCCCGAGGTGTCGGTCATCCATCGCGTTCACGAGGGCCTGCAGGACTACGGCGTCGCTTCGGAATGCATGTCGATGTGGGAGACCTCGGACGGCAAGCGCCTCGGAGCCTTGCAAGTTCGGGTCGAAGCACGCAAGTCATTCGACGCTGTTCTGGCACTCATTTCGTTGGCGGGCGGTAGTCCGCAATATCCGAGCAGCAACAAAAAGAAGCGGCACTCCGACGGTGCCCACGATTCCGCCGATAGGTTTTGAACCCATGGACCAGTCTCAACTGAACACCCTAACCAACTTTATCTGGAACATCGCCGACGATGTGCTCCGCGACGTGTATGTCCGTGGGAAGTATCGTGATGTCATTCTGCCCATGACGGTCCTCCGTCGCCTGGATGCGGTGCTCGAGCCGACCAAGCAGGCGGTGCTCGACATGAAAGCCGCGCTCGACCGCGAACAGGTCGCCAACCAGGACGACGCGCTGCGGGCCGCGTCGGGGCAAGCCTTCTACAACACCTCCCCGTTTCTGCTCCGCGACCTCAAGTCCCGCGCCACCCAGCAGAAGCTCCGGGACGACTTCGAAGCGTACCTCGATGGATTCTCGCCCAACGTGCAGGACATCCTGAACAACTTCGAGTTCCGCAACCAAATTCCGCGCCTGTCGAAAGCGGATACCCTCGGCCAACTGATCGAGAGATTCCTAGACAAAGACATCAACCTCAGCCCCAACCCTGTCGGCGACCTGCCCGCGCTCGACAATCATTCGATGGGCACCATCTTCGAGGAGTTGGTCCGCCGTTTCAACGAAGAGAACAACGAAGAGGCTGGCGAACACTGGACTCCTCGTGACGCAGTGCGGCTCATGGCCAACTTGATCTTCCTGCCTGTGGCCGATCACGTTCAATCAGCCACCTACCTTGTCTACGACGGCGCGTGTGGAACTGGAGGAATGCTCACGGTCGCCGAAGAGACGCTGAAGCAGATCGCCCAGGCCCACGGCAAACAGGTCGCCGCTCACCTGTATGGCCAGGAAATCAACGCCGAGACCTACGCCATCTGCAAAGCCGACCTCCTATTGAAGGGCGACGGCGATGCGGCGGACAATATCGTCGGCGGTCCTGCTCACTCCACACTCTCCGCAGACGCCTTCCGCTCTCACGAGTTCGATTTCATGCTCTCCAATCCGCCCTATGGCAAGAGTTGGAAGAGCGACCTCGACCGCATGGGCGGCAAGAAGGAACTGAAGGACCCGCGCTTCCTCATCCAACACGGCGACGACCCAGAATTCTCGCTGGTAACCCGCTCCAATGACGGCCAAATGCTCTTCCTGGCGAACATGTTGAGCAAGATGAAACACGACACGCCGCTGGGCAGTCGAATCGCGGAGGTCCACAACGGCTCGTCACTCTTCACGGGAGACGCAGGACAGGGCGAAAGCAATATCCGCCGTTGGATCATCGAAAACGATTGGCTGGAGGCCATTGTCGCTCTACCCCTAAACATGTTTTACAACACGCCTATTGCCACATACGTATGGGTGCTGACCAACCGTAAGCCCGAACGTCGTCGCGGCAGAGTGCAACTCATTGACGCCACGCAGTGGTTCCGACCGCTACGGAAGAACATGGGGAAGAAAAATTGTGAACTGTCGGCGGGAGACATTGACCGGATATGCGAAATTTTTCTGG
Source organism: Acidobacteriota bacterium (assembly GCA_018268935.1). Taxonomy (GTDB): domain Bacteria; phylum Acidobacteriota; class Terriglobia; order Bryobacterales; family Bryobacteraceae; genus CADEFT01. The sequence goes on from JAFDVS010000068.1 coordinate 7,190, forward strand.
GCTTCAAAGAGAGCGAGCACTCGAAGATCCTCTCAAACGAGGCGTTAGGGTACTGGAAAGTGAAAGTCGAACGCCCGCTTCGCCTGCACAGCCAACTTACACGCAAAGCTATCGAGACGTTGCGTTTCGCCTCTGGCGATGAACAGATCCGCTCTGCGCTCTATGAGAAGCTCGGGGAGGACCTGTTCGAGAACCCCGCCAAGGTGCGGAAGCAGTTGGAGCAACTCGTTTACAGCTGGGGCAACGACGAGGACGAAGCCGAGGACGAGAACGGCGAGGGCGGCGGCACCCAGAAGACATTGCCCGAGGCGAAGAAGAAGAAACTCCTCAGCGAGTCCACATGGAAGCGGGATGCCGCGCTGGTCGAGACGGCAACCAAACTCCGCGAGGCCCTCGGCGACGGCCTGTTCGAAGATCACAATGTCTTTGTCGAACGCGTGGATGAAGCCCTTAAGAAGCTCAACCTAAAGCCAAGTGCCGCCGAGTTGAAGGTCATTATCAATGCCGTGAGCTGGCGTGTAGAACACGCGCCGCCTGTAATCAAGAAGGTCCACAAGCCCGGAAAAGCTGAGGCTGATCCGCTGCGCGGCCTCTTCGAAACCGAGGTCGGTGGCAAAACCTGCGTGGTGGAGTATGAACCCGACAGCGAACTGCGCGATTTCGAGCAGGTCCCGCTACTCGAAGAAGGCGGTATCGAGGCATTCATCAGACGAGAGGTGTTGCCGTTCACACCGGACGCCTGGATCGTGGACGAGGGCACCAAGATCGGATACGAAATCAGTTTTGCTCGACAGTTCTACAAGCCTCCCACGCTCCGAACACTCGCGCAAATCAGCGCTGAGATGGTCGCGCTTGAACATGAGACGCAGGGCCTGCTGGCCGAGATCACCGGAGCAGCATCATCATGATTCAGGAGCTGAAAGCCTATCCGGAATACAAACCGACACGCGTGGACTGGTTGGATGCCCTGCCGAGGCACTGGACGGAGCTTTCACTCAAGCGGATTGCCGTCCTGGATAACAGTGGGTCCTACGGTGATGACCCGGATGGTGGGGGCCTGGTATTGCCCGTTGCCACCACCGCCCAGATCGATCGAGACGGTAACTTCAATGTTCTGAAGATGCCGCGACGGGGTTTTTCGGAAAAGGAAGTTTCTCGCTTTGCCTGCAGGCCTGGAGATATTCTCGTTGTCAAGTCGAGCGGGAATGCCGCCAATGTTATTTCTGGCAAGGTGGGATTCGTGCGGCCCGAGACGCCACGATTTGTTTTCAGCAATTTTCTCATGCGGCTTGTCGCACGTCGGGCCTTCGTTCAGCCAGAATTCTTATTCCACTTGCTAACATGCAATCTGACAAGGGAGCGCGTGAAACGGATGGTCTCGACTACGACATATCCGAACCTCCGGGTCGATGAGTATTGTTACGCCATCCTCCCACTGCCTCCTACCTCAGAGCAGTCAGCCATTGTGGAGTTCTTGGGTCATGCAAACCGGAAGATAGAGCGATTTATCCGAACGAAGCGGCGGCTTATCGCCCTCCTGTCGGAGCAGAAGCAATCAATCATTCATCGGGCAGTCACACGCGGTCTGAGCACCGACACGCCACTCAAAAGCTCTGGGGTCTCCTGGCTGGGCGACATTCCTGCGCATTGGGAGGTCATGCGAATCAAATATCTTCTACGCGAAGTTGATGAGAGATCCAAGACCGGGGCGGAGACGCTGCTCGATGCGTATGTACCATGGCCTCGTGGTATTTGCCGATCACTTCAGCCGACCGCCGCAGGCTGCATCACTCGTTGGATTCAAGATCGTGAAACCCGGACAATTCGTTGTCAACCGAATGCAGGCAGGCAACGGTGTCATATTCCCGTCGCACCTGACTGGGCTTGTAAGCCCTGACTACGCCGTCTTCGAACCGATTGCCGATGTGAATGTTGATTACCTTGGCGAGTTGTTCCGGAGCCGATCCGTCCGCGTCAAGTTCCGTTCCGAGTCCAAGGGCTTAGGCACAGGAACGTCTGGTTTCCTGCGCCTGTACAATGATCGTTTCGGTGCGATTCACATTGCGTTACCGCCCAGAGAAGAGCAGGATGCGATTCTTAGGGGGCTAGGGGACAAACTATCCGATCTTAATGCTGCAATCGCCCATACCGAGCGCGAGATCGCATTGGTGCAGGAATACCGGACGCGTTTGACCGCCGAGGTCGTGACAGGCAAGGTAGATGTCCGAGAAGCTGCGGCTCATCTGTCAGATGACCCTACCATCGATGCCCTCGAAGCCGACGCCGTAGGGAGCGAACTGGATCTGGCGGCGGATGACGATGAGGTGATCGATGAGTGAACGCCCCCCGATCCCGGTCTCCGTCAAGCGGCAGGTACTCCATGAATCGTGCCACCGCTGCGCCGTGTGCGGGTTCGGCCTCTCTATCGAGCTGGCCCACGTTATTCCTTGGAGGAAGACGCAGGACCATAGCCCAGCGAACCTCATCGCGCTCTGTGCCACCTGCCATGAGATGGCCGACAAGCAGAAGTGGAACAGCAAGGACTTCGAAGCCTACAAGAACGAGCCGTGGGCTCTCCGGGCCAACGTCGGAAGACCCGCGAGTGCGCCACAGAAGGCTATGGTGGACTTCATCCTGTCACGCGACGCTGCCGACATGGGTGACTTTCAGCGTGTGCAACTCGTCCAGATGGTAGCCGCCTACGCCGGGGTGATGATCGCCGACGTGAAGTTGGTCGCGGTAGCTCCGAGCGCCAGTTCGCTGGTCCGCTTAGAAATGCCCAGGGACGCAGCCGAACGGTTGATTCTCGGCTTCCAATCACAGGACCCTCGACTGATCTCGTTCCTCGATGAATTTGCCGTGCCCCCTGGCGACGTTGGCGTGGCGGAGTTGGCCGAGAGGATCGAGTGGTCACCGCTCGGGCCGGACGGCGGGATCAAGCTGATCGAAACCGCTCGGCCCACGTCGGCGGAGAAACCTCCCGTTACCAACGTCAAGGAAGAGGGGCTGGAGTCCCTGATCTTCAACTCCATGACCGCTTTTGGTTGGATCGGAGGCAAGAGCGGCGACTACGACCGGGAGTACGCCGTAGACATCGAGCAACTCGCCATCTTCGTGGAGGCCACGCAGAAAGATGTTGCCGCTGGTTTGGAGTTGCGGGTCGATGGCCCGACACGGCGGAAGTTCCTGGCGCAGCTGCAAGGCGAAATCACACGACGTGGAACTATCGACGTCCTGCGCAAAGGCATCAGCCACGGCAAGTATCAGGTCGACCTGTTCTATGGCTCGGCCTCCCCGGAGAACCCGAAGGCGGTAGCCCGTCACGCGGCCAACCGCTTCAGCATCACCCGCCAGCTTCGCTACAGCCGCGAGGAGACGAAGCGAGCGCTGGACCTGGGGCTATTCATCAACGGACTGCCTGTCGCGACATTCGAGTTGAAGAACAGTCTCACGAAGCAGACCGCCGAGGACGCCGAGGAGCAATACAAGCGCGACCGCGATCCACGGGAGACGCTCTTCCTGTTTGGGCGCTGCGTGGTCCACTTCGCCATGGATGACCAGGAAGTGCGGATGTGCACCGCGCTGAAGGGTGCCAAAGGCATGGCGATGGATTCGTGGTTCCTGCCCTTCAATCAGGGTTGGAACCAGGGCGCGGGCAACCCGCCGAACCCATACGGCATCAAGACCGACTACCTGTGGCGGCGCATTCTCACTCCCGGTGGGCTGACGGAGGTTCTGGAGAATTACGCCCAGATCGTCGAGGAGAAGAACGAGAAGACGGGGAAGAAGAAGCGCGTGCAGATTTTCCCGCGCTACCACCAGCTCGATGTCGTGCGCAAACTACTTGCTGACGCCGCGTGGTTTGGCGCTGGCAAACGGTACCTCATCCAACATTCGGCGGGCAGTGGCAAGTCAAACTCCATCGCGTGGCTCGCGCATCAGCTCATTGGCCTTCGCAAGGACGGGAAAGAAGTCTTCGATTCGATCATTGTGGTGACGGATCGACGGATTCTCGACAAGCAGATCCGCGACACGATCAAGGGCTTCGCCCAGGTGTCGTCGATCATCGGGGCGGTCAAGGAGGGCGACGGCCAATCGAAGACCCAGCAACTCTCGAACTTCCTCAAGCAGGGCAAGAAGATCATCATCTCCACGGTGCAAACATTCCCGTTTGTGCTGGACCAGATCGGCGAGGAGCACCGGGGAAAGAGGTTCGCCATCATCATTGACGAGGCGCACTCCAGCCAGGGCGGACGCACCGCCGCCGCGATGAGCATGGCGCTGTCGGAGGCCGGGGCCGAGCAGGAAGAGGAAACGCTGGAGGACAAGATCAACCGCATCATCGAATCGCGGAAACTCCTGCCTAACGCCAGCTACTTCGCGTTCACCGCAACGCCGAAGAACAAGACGTTGCAAATCTTCGGCATCCCGTATCAGGTCGGCGACGAGGTGAAGCATCGCCCGTTCCACAGCTACACGATGAAGCAGGCCATCCAGGAGGGCTTCATCATCGATGTGCTCAAGAACTACACCCCGGTGAACAGCTACTACCGCTTGGCGAAGACCATCGAAGGTGACCCGGAGTACGACGTGAAGAAGGCGCGGAAGAAGCTGCGCCGCTACGTTGAGAGCCATGACAAGGCGATCCGCGACAAGGCGGAAATCATGGTGGATCACTTCCTGGAGCAGGTGATCGGGCAGAACAAGATCGGCGGTCAGGCGCGGGCCATGGTGGTAACGGGCAGCATCCAGCGCGCCATCCAGTACTACTTCGCCTTCCGCGACTATATGACCGAAATCAAATGCCCGTACAAGGCTGTCGTCGCGTTCTCGGGCGAACCGGAGTACCAGGGTGAAAAGGTCACAGAAGCGAAGCTGAACGGCTTTCCGAGCGGCGAAATCGCCGACCGAATCCAGGAGGACCCGTATCGGTTCCTGATCTGCGCCGACAAGTTCCAGACTGGCTACGATGAACCGCTCCTGCACACGATGTACGTGGACAAGCTGCTTTCGAGCATCAAGGCCGTGCAAACTCTCTCGCGGCTGAACCGTGCCCACCCGAAGAAGCACGACGTGTTCGTGCTGGATTTCCAGAACGACACGGAGACCATTGAGAAGGCGTTTGCCGACTACTACCGCACGACCATCCTCAGCAAGGAAACCGACCCGAACAAGCTGCACGCGCTCAAGGCCGACATGGACGCCTATCAGGTGTACTCGCCGGAGCAGGTGAACTCGCTGGTGGATCTGTATCTGAACGGCGCGGACAGGGACCGTCTCGATCCGATTCTCGATGCGTGCGTGGCGGTCTACGTGAATGACCTGGATGAGGACGCCCAGGTGGATTTCAAGGGGAAGGCGAAGGCGTTCACCCGCACATACGACTTCCTTGCAACGATCCTTCCGTACGGGGTTCAAGATTGGGAGAAGCTGTCGATCTTCCTCAACTTCCTCGTTCCCAAGCTGCCTGCCCCCATCGAAGAGGACCTCGCCAAGGGCATCCTCGAAGCCATCGACATGGACAGCTACCGCGCAGAGAAGAAGGCCACCATGGCAATCACCCTGCCGGACGTGAATGCGGAAATCGAACCTGTGCCCACCTCTGGTGGTGGCCGCAAGCCCGAGCCGGAGCTGGACAAGCTCTCGAACATCTTGAAGACGTTCAACGACCAGTTCGGCGGGTTGTTTGCGGACCCGAAGAGAATGGAGAAGCGTATCAGTGATGAAATTCCGACCAAGGTTTCCGCTGACCAAGCCTACCAGAACGCCAAAATGAACTCCGACCGCCAGAATGCGCGGATTGAGCACGACAAGGCGCTCAAGCGGGTAATCACGGCGCTATTCACAGACGACGCTCAACTGTTCAAGCAATTTCAGGACAATGAGTCCTTCCGCCATTGGCTGACAGACACGGTTTTTGGAATGACATACGAAGCGTAGGAAATCCGTTGCCGGCTCAGCAGCCGTGTGGTGTGTCCTGACCTCAAGCGGAAACGTTGGGAATGAGCAATGAGCGGCAGCAACTCCGTGAGCCGACCCGTGTGTCCGCGTGGCTCTAAACCCTCCGCCGCTTGACTCAACCGGAGCGGTGAATCCAAGCCTCGGAAGCGTTCGCCAGACGCTGGCCCTAAACCTGAAGGTTAAGAGCCAGGAGGGCAGAAAGGCACCGGGACACGGGCCCGAAGGCACTCAACCAAGAATCACCTGGAGGCGCCCCCATACCGCAGGAGCGGCGGCTATCAACGAGGTCCGATCAGGCGAGCCATACGGAACCGGGCAGCCATCGAAGCGCGACACAACGCCACCACAGGCGCGCACAAGAACCTCGCCAGCCGCGACATCCCAGATGTTCACGAAATTATTGACAACGCCACCAAGCCGCCGCGCGGCAACCATCGCCATCGCGAGTAGACCGCAGTTCCAAGCCTGAGTGGAACGGCAGGCGCCCACAAGCGCCGGAAGCTTGTCGAGGAAGTCTTCTAGTGCTTCGGAGTTGCTTCTTGTGAGGTGATAGTTGACGGTCACATCTTCAATAGGGTGCTCGGGCGTTATCTTCCACAGTTCGACTAAATCTGTCACGTCACCCGTGCGCTTATTCCACAAGCGCGCCCAGGGCGCTGAGCCGCAAGCGCCCCCGGGAATGACCGCCGAGTAGAGTTCGTCCCGCTCTGGGTCCAAGATCGCGGCGGCCCTCGGCTCACCACCAACGAGAAGCGCGGCTCCGGAACAGTAAGGCCAATGCATATTGCGGTGATTGACGCTCGCATCGAGGCCATCGATCACCAGCACGAACGATCGAGGGTCAGAGACAAGCTCACCCCGTTGACGCAGGAAAGGCTTAGCCTCCGGTACGCGGCTAACTAGCCACTCTTGATGCAAAGAATCAACGCCCTCCTCAGCAAGAATAGAAAGGACGGAGCCCAGACGCTCGGCAAGCGGCCGAAACATAGCTACACCGACCCGACATGCAGCCTTAGTCGCCTCGAAATCAACAATATCTGGGAAGTTCTTGCCCACTTGGGACGCAGGAACAACAACTTTTTCAAGCAAAGGATCACGCCCCGAATCATACATCTGTTTAGCAACATGCTTATAATGTCGTTGAACCTCCAAACCGGCCCCATTTACGACTTGAATGAGCGCATCCTCAACCTCGCGCCATAGCCCTTGTTTGTCAATGGCTGACAGCAAGGACGAGCAACCGGCGCTAGAGGCAGGGACCGGCGGGGCGATCACAGGAACTGGAGCCGTGATTTCGGAAACATCTAGATTGAAGGCAGAGGCTATTGCGCGAAGTGTTTTTATTTGCATGCGCTTACTGCGCTCGGCCCTATAGATGTTCTTTTCGTTGACATCAGCGGCCGCTGCCAAGTCAGCAAGCTCCCAATTCCGGCTCAACCTCAGGGCTTTGATTTTTTCTCCATCAGCGATGAGTATCATAGGTATTCAATGTAGTGGCCACTTAGCGTCCAGCATCGGGCATCAACCGGACATTTCATGAGCGAACCACATGTCTGCCAGGTGTCCGGCCAAAGTCCTGAACAAGGCTCCCACTTTTGGGTCTTTGTTTGCAACATTGGATGAGATCGAAGCTCTTCGGCTCCTGGCAATACCAATCAGGCACCGGGCGAGCCGCGAATCGAAAGGAGAATCACTCATGGAACCTGTTCAGCCTTGGTCTCCATGCGAACTCGACAGTTGCATGGAGGTGCCACTTGACTTTTTAATCGAGAGAATCGTCGACGTGAAATGGCTCCTGCACGAGTTGAGAGAATGCCGGGCAGAGGCCACGCAGATTGAGAACTGCGCCCATCGCCTCCTCAACATGCAGCGGATCTGGACTCGCCGCGCAGAAGGGCGGACGATTGCGGAGGGAATCCTTGGTACTAGATCCGAAACAGCAGAAGAGGTCGCTCTTCAGCAACACAAGGTGGCAGCAGGGCTGCGCTTCACACGGTTGGAAGTGTGGCTGGAGATTGCAATCGATGAGGAAGAGTATTTGCGCAAGGACGATGCCGACGGCGGGTACGATTATCCATTTCGACATCCGGAGTTCGTCTTGGACGACGAAACAGAGGAGGTTGTGCGATTCGCGGAGGGAGATTTTCCTTACCAAGATGTTATCGCTCCTTGCCCACCAGGCGATGCGGACTTAGATCAACTTTATACTTACCGGAGACAGCTGCTAGATTGGCGGCGTAATTTCAAGAAGTGAACACATCTGTTGAAGCCAATCGTGTGCCTTTCTTCGTGGCATGACCAGCAATTAGTGTCGCTATTCTCAACATTTTGAGCGATAACTAGGAGGGATCAACACCTTGCGAGTTGCTATCTATGCACGCGTGAGCACGGCCGACAAGGGCCAGGACACCGAGAATCAACTCCGCGAACTCCGGCAGTTCGTTGGAAGCCGATCCAGCGACGGCTGGATCATCGCTGGCGAATACGTGGACCAGATGACCGGCAAGACGGCCAACCGGCCAGAGTTCCGTCGTCTATTTCAGGATGCCTCGGAGCGGAAGTTTGATCTGGCTCTATTCTGGTCACTGGACCGACTCAGCCGAGAAGGGGTCGTCGAGACGCTCCAACATCTCGAACGCCTGAAAGCCAGCGGCGTCCAATGGTGGAGTCTGAAGGAAGAGTACCTACGCAGCATTGGACCGTTCGCGGACGCCGTCCTGGCGATACTGGCATGCATCGCCAAGCAGGAGAGAATTCGGCTATCGGAGCGCGTGAAGGCCGGTCTGGATCGAGCCCGATCACAAGGGAAGGCCATTGGCAGACCCAAGCTGGTGGTTGATCGCCATCGAGTGCAGCAGCTTCACCAGCAAGGGCTCAGTCATTGGGACATTTCACAGAAGCTCGGAATCTCACGTGCCAGCGTTGGCCGGATTCTGACCGGCAACGGAGATTGAACGATGACGCTCCTCGATGACTACCGGCAATTCCTTGAACTCACGGATCACTACATCGTCGTGCTTCGCCGGCTGCTCTTCGACGCGAGTCCAGACCGGATTCTGGAGGTAATGACCGCGGAGTGTAAAGACTTTGGCGAGACGGGCGCGTTCCTGCTCTTGTTCGATGTGGAAGGAATTAGAGCAGCGGGCTTCCCTCATCTCTCGAAGCTGTCGAACCATCAAGCTGCGACTGTGACGCTGTTTCTCGACTCGATTGAACGATGGTGGACCAACCGTGCTGACGTAAGGGATTCGTTTCGGCAAGTTGAGCAATGGCGAAAGAAGGTGTCCGGTGAAATTGAATCAGATCCTCGCTACACCGCTTTCCGGACCAGCCACGATTGGATTCTCCTGCACGCGGCAGTCCTGGCAGAATGCGAGATGGACGCCGCAGAAGTTGCGGAGATGGAGAAGCAGTGCCGCTGTCTAGCCATGGAGGTTGGCTCGAACTGGCCGGAAGGAGCAAGCGAGCCGTCCTGGATGACTGGCGATCCTCGTGCTCTATTCCATCGCCGTACGCTCGGTCCGTTCGCTCCGGAATTCGCCGAGCACGAATGGAGTTCGGTCGCCGACAAGTTCGCAGCGGTAAGCTCATTCCACAAGCATGGGTACCACTCCTACCGGCAAGTGACTGATGACGGCCCATGGCAGATGGATGCCGTTGAATTCTGGATGCATGTCTCTCGGTGGGGCGGACCGTTCGCCGCTGCCATCAAACGCAACTGGACCGGACGGCCAACCGATGATCTGATTACGGACCCACGCTACCAAGCGCTGAAGATTGCCTGGGATCGTCACGCTGCAAGAGTCTACTCAGCCAAATTGAGGCGGCGCGAGCAGTTGTAGCCGAGTTCCGTCCAGCCCAGCAGAACCCGATTCGAGGTCGCCTAAAGTGGCGGCTTGGGGTTCGGCTCCAACCCCCTGTCCCCACCTCAACGGAGCCGTCCTTGAGCCTGCTTTGGGCCTTTGACGGCATGTTTCCGGCCCAGGTTCGTGTCCAGTTCACGCATGAAGCCAGCGAACGGAATCCCGATCGCCTGGCAGTATTCCCTCACCTCCACCACGTCCAGTCTACGCTCCCCCCTCTCGCACTTGCTCACGAATGACTGTGTTTCGTTGAGCCGCTCCGCCAGTTCCACCTGGGTAATCCCCGACCGCTTCCTTGCTGCACGGAGTTGCCGCAGAAACAGGGTGTATCCCTCAGAATGCAGCGATTTCTCCATGCAGGCCTTTCACGGTCGTAAGGCCTTAGGCTATAGTCAGAATTGGAATAGTCCAAAATCGACTATTTGGCCGACCAGATGGAGGCGCACCGGTGTCAATCCTGAACTACTTTTTCCAGTTCAGAGATGCGAAGGAAGAATGGGAAGACCCGCTCACGAGAGCATTCCTCGCGTTGCTCCGCCTGAGCCCGACTGCGCACTTGGCGTTCCTCGATCTGGTTCGCGAGAAGCAGAAGAGCGAGCCTGCCCTCCCAGCAGCCAGCAAACTCCTGGGTGGCCAAGCCCTCATCGAAAGCCAGCAGACTACGATTGACTGCGAGGGCAACCTGATTTCCGTCGTGATGACCAGGGAGCCTTGGTCTACCCACAAGCTGGTGACGCATACCGAAGAGGCCCGTCGGTATGACGGAGTGTTGTACTACCGGGACGACGACTGGGTGATCATCCTCGAAAACAAGCCAAGGGAGATTGTATTCTCTTCCGAACTCCGGGCGATCCTCGAAAAGGAGATGTGTCCAAATCTTCCGGCGGGTTCTCAGATGACGATCAACCCTCATGCGGTGAACGTGGTTTGGCGGGACATTCTGTTGCGGCTCGATGCCCTGGGTCAGTCTGGAATGATTCACGGGCCGGAGAAGACGCTCCTCGAAGATTTCCGAAGTTATGTCCATCGCCACTTCCCGATTCTGAACCCGTATTCCTCTTTGGCGGCCTGCGACCGGTCCGCTGAGGCGGTTCGGCAACGGTGCGGCGAGATTCTCGACTTGATTGCGCCCGGACATATGAGGCGCGAAGGCCTACAGGAGTACATGATAGAGTTCACCCACGGATACGCAGGTCGGATCTATCTCCAGCCCGAACCGGTCGATCCAACCAGGGTTCAGCCGGTCACACAAATCCGGCTTCTGCTCTATCCGGCACTGAAGACGGTTCAAGCCCAGAAGTTCTACTCCGACAAGAGAATCGATCAGAGGCGGTTTCTTGGGTTGTCCTCTCAATGGAACCTGCAACCTGAGTTGGCTTTCCGAGTGAGAGGGACACGTCCCAACTTCACGGCGACGGTTGCCGCCGATGGTGAAAAGTACTTTGTTTACTGGCGCAGTCACCATGAGGACATGAAGGGGAATCGAGAGCGGGACCTCGTCGCCGGACAATTATGGGACCGATGGGTCGCCAGTGGATTGGTGCTGGAGGCCGAACGTGAGGCGTTCCGTGCAGCTTTCACGGCGAAACAGCAGGTGAACGTCTGTCCTGGCTGGAGACTATCGCATACCTGGAACATCGCGACCGCCGAGGGGCTGGATTCCAAGAGGAGGCCGCAGGATGAATCGACGGACTTTGTTGAAGCGGTTCGAGGCAAGCTCGCGGAGGCATATCGAGCGATGGGCGCGGAGTTCGGCGATTTCATTGATGCGACAACATCCGAAACGAACGAGTGCAAACAACCGTCCATCACGGCATGACCCGGCGGCGATTCTTCCTTATTATTCCGGCACTCACCGTCCCCGTAGCGTCGGCGTTCGCACAGCGGCGGCAGGAGATCCGCGACGCGAGCCACCGCCTCGTTGGCGTCATCGTAACCTCGCGCAGCGGCGTCCGCGAGGCGCGTGACGCGAGCTATCGGTTGCTTGGGCGTTACGATCCGAGGTCCAACCAAACGCGCGATGCGAGCTATCGGCTGGTCAGCCGCGGTGACTCTTTGTCGGCTCTGATTTGGGAAGCAGCAAAGCGGAAGCATGCCACTAATCGTTGACAGTCCATTGTGTGCCAAAAGTCCCTTGTGCTAAGCTTGTCTTGTAATGGCAGGGCAGATCATCCCTCGTGGTCGCAACGTCTGGTTGGTACGAGTATTCATGGGGAGAGATGGCACCGGAAAGCGCATCTACGAAAGCAAGACCATTCATGGAAACAAGAACGACGCTCAGGCGTACTTAAACGAAGCTCTTCGAAGCCGCGATCTGGCAGGTACTGAGGCGGCTTCACAGCGGACGCTCGTCAGCGAACTGCTCGATGGTGTGGTCGCGGACTACAAGATCAACGGCAAGGATCACGCCTGGGCGGAACGTAAGGTACGACTTCATCTCCGGCCTGCTTTCGGAGCACTCCAGGTTCGCCGTCTGACGACCACTGTGATCCAGCAGCACATTCTGTCCAGGCAAGAGGCCGGTGCAGAGAACGCCACGATCAATCGAGAGCTCGCAATTCTGAAGCGCGCCCTCAATCTTGGTCGGAAGCACACGCCTCCCAAGGTCGCGCGTGTACCCTACATCCCAATGCTGGAGGAGAACAATGTCAGGAAGGGATTCTTCGAGGATGATGAGTTTCTCAGCTTGCGCGAGGCGCTGCCATCGGAAGTCCGTCCTATCCTCATCTTTGCCTACTACACCGGCTGTCGGAAGGGAGAGATTCTCAACCTAAAGTGGAGCCAAGTGGACCTGAAGGAGCGAGTTATCCGCCTCGATCCAGGTACAACGAAGAACGATGAACCACGGGTGATCCCCATCACGGCGGAATTATTGGAAACGTTGAAAGTTCAGAAAGCTACACGCGATGCACAGTATCCGGATTGCGAGCATGTGTTTTCGAGGCAGGGCGAGCCAGTAAAGAACTTCCGTAAGTCTTGGGATCAGGCTTGCCTCAAAGCAGGGCTTTGGAAGGGAGACGAGACGAGCGGACGTCCCACTCGGCTGTTTCACGATTTGAGGCGTACCGGAGTCAGGAATTTGGTGAGGGCTGGAGCACCTGAGCGAGTTGCGATGGACATCAGTGGTCACAAGACACGCTCGGTGTTCGACCGATACAACATTGTGAGCGAATCGGATCTCAGGGACGCTGCCACAAAGCTGGATGACTACATCACGGCAAAGCGGAGGGCGACGACAGTTCAAGCACCTCCGAAGCAAAAGAGACAGAAAACTGGCACACCATAGGCACACACGACCCAAGGGTGTCGTGTCAAGGATGCCTACGAATGAGCTGTATGTTATTGATTCTATGGTGCTGGAGGTGGGGGTCGAACCCACATGACCAGTGAAGGTCGCGGGATTTTGAGTCCCGTGCGTCTGCCAGTTCCGCCACTCCAGCGTTGCGAACTCTCCTATCCTAGCAAACACGCCTCTCTTCAATCCACAAGCGCCCGGTTTCTACGTCATACAGGTAGGAGAACATGATATGTCCGATTCGCTGGTTATTTGCACTCCTGACCTGTATCCTTAGCACCACGGCCGCATCCGCCGCCGTTTTCACTGGTTCCTCTACACTCGGAGGCATATCGAGCACAGGCGGCAACTTTCCGATCGCTTGGGATCTCTCGGGTCTCTCCGCCATCGACACCCCCAACGGCTCCAGGATTACTGGAACCCTTACTGGAAACTACTCCGGCGTTCCTTCCAGTGGCTTCAGTTTCATGATCCTGTATGTTGCCCGGAGCCTCGACAGCTCCGCCTCCAACCTCGACATCATCGTCTCCGCATATCTCTCTGCCGTGCCCGCAACCACGGGTTCCACACTCGTCAACACTATGGCCGTCAATGCATTCCTCACAACGCCGCGCGGATCGGCATGCTCCGTTTCCGCGGCACTCAATTCCGGTAGCACGGTCCTCGGCCTTGCCGGATCTTTGGTCAGCGGGCCCAACTCCCAGTCCTGCAGCCTCGGCGGCATCACCGGACTCAGCCCACCGGCACTCCGTACCGAATTCGGTCTCACCGTGCGTTCCCCGGAAGGCGGCGACACCGGTAATGATCCGCATCGGCCTCACCCAAAACTTTCTTGATCCGGTTCTGCCATTTTCTACGCCATACGATTACAAGGAAAAATACAATGCATCGACTTCATTCCTCCGCAATCATCACTTGCCTCGACGCACCCCGCTCAACAATCGCAAGCCTGTGGAAGAAAGCGATTCTCTGCGTCGCGCTGTCTTCCTGGGGAACGGCTGCCTTCGCAGGCACCGTCATCGACGTTTCCGGCCCCAACGACGCTACCCTCGCCGTAGCCGACATCGCTTACCCCCAGGGCGTAGGGTTCTCCCTAGCCAAGGATTACACCAACGTCCAGATCACTGTCCCGCTTGTCTCCTTCGAATCTGCTGCTGGCGGGTCCATCGGTTTCTCTTTCTACCTGCGGAAGTCCATCGGGCCTGGTGCCGCCCCATTTGATGGCGATACGGTGACGGTCGCTAGCGGGGGATTTTTCGTGGCCGGCTCTGCGCTCAGCCCACCGTACACTCTCACCGACCTCTCAATGAGTGCACTTTCTCTCCCCGCCGGCCAATACTATCTGGTTCTCACCGGGACCTCCAGTGCCACCATCGCACGCTGGGCATCGTCGCCAGCAAGCGTACGCACCGTGGTAGCTAACGACGGGGCCATCGTCACCGATCCTGCCCTGTCAGCCGGCGGTGACATTGATCCTTTCCCGCCCGCCAGCGTGTTCGGCGATGGCTCAGGTGCGCAAGGCTACGGCTTCTGGTTCCGCATCACCGGTGACCTCGTCGACACCGGCGCCGATGTTCCCGAGCCAGCCACAATCTTCCTCCTCGCAGCGGCGGTGCCATTGCTCTTCTACAAACGCCGCCTCAACGGTAATTGATCCACATCGGGCTCACCCACACAATCTCCCCATCGGCCTGCTCCCCGCGCACGTAGTAATACGCCGCCTTCCCCTTCACCGCCCCCGAATCCTTCCACGTAAAATCCACCTTCTTCGTCCGGGGCTCCGCCGTATACACATACACCCCATCCCGAATCACATGCACCTTAGCAAACACATCCGTCCCCCACAATTTCACCGCAATCGAAGGCGGCTCACTCACCGTAAACTCCTCCCCCATGAAATGCGAACCCACCCGCACATCGGCCAGAATATTATCCGTCGCCCCATACACACGCCGCTTCCGAAACGCCTCCATCACGCCCTCACGACTCGGCGAAGTCACCCACAAATTGCAATACGACATATGCGTCGAAATATGATCGCTCGACGCCTGGAACCCCAACTTGTACCCCTTCTGCAAAGCCAGTGAAACAAACCCCAGCGGCCGCCATCCGCCAATCGAGTCCCCCGAATTATTCGACCGCGGCCCACCCGGCATTTCATAATTCTGCCGGTCGCCCTGATATATCTCCACCACCGGTTCCACCACCGGATCGTTATCCCGCCAATCCGTCCCCATATTCGTTCCCGAAGTGTGCGACGCCACAATCCCGCCATACTCGCGCAGATACCGGTACAGCATCTTCGTATCCGGCGCCGGAGCCGGCGGCGCTTCATCGGCCACCTTCGGCAATCGCGGCAACGGCCGCACGCCCCGCCGCGCCATCACCACATTGCGATGCCCTTCCGGATACCGCACACTGCGCTCATAGCTGAACATCGGCACAAACGTCGAACCCATCTTGTAAGCATCGGTCAGCTTCTGCTGCAGCCACCACGAATATTCACGCCCGCCTCCATTGTCGTGATCGCAGCAGCCGCCCCAATCCATATACGCCGCGTCGATCATGTAGCGGTAGGCATCAATCAGCGGACCGTCGCGCCCGCCATCGCCCGACATCTCCGTGTGCCGGTGAAACTCCCCGCGCATCAACTGCAATCCCGCCCCTGCCACATTCGCCCGGTAATTTCGCATCAGCGAAACCTGATCGCGTTCCGCCGCCACCGATGGATCCGGCGCGGCCACACCCACGCCCGATGCCGCCTTCAACTGTGCCGCCGGCGCAACACCAAACGCCAGTTCCGCCGCAATCAGATCCGCCTGAATCATCGCCGCCGCATCGCCCGCCGCCGCGGCCCTCCGCCGAGCACGCGACGCCGACATACGATGATCCGTGCCCGACACCAACATCAAATGTCCCGGCGCAATCATCGCCATCGCCGCCCGGTTGTCCAGCCAGTAATCCGTCTCCGGAATCGTAATCGGTCCTTCCCACCGGTCCCCGCGCAGCCGCGCCACTTCCTGCATCCACGTTGTCCCCATCGGACCCCGAGCCGCCGTCGTCGCCCGGTAGCTCAGATAAACCCCGCCATCTCCATCCGCCGCCAGACGCGGAAAACTATTCATCGGCATCGGTGGAGGCTGCGGCGTCGCACTCGGCTGCCGCAACTTCACCAACTCCGGATTCGGCATCGCCTTACCCGCGGCCTGTTCCGCCGCACGCCTTCGACGCGCTGCCAGCGCACCCGTAGATGCCCCCGCAAGCGCCTCATCCAGTGACCCTGCCGTCTCCATCACCCGATTCCCTTCCAAACATTTCACCTTCAAATTGTGGTTTTGATACAACGCCACTCCGGTGGTTTCATACGCCCCGAAATCCTTCCCCCACTGCGTCTCCGATGCCTCATACGCCACCCACAGCCGGTTCTTCGCGTCATAGGCGATCGAGCTCCGCGCCTCGAAATTCCGGCTCACCGCCACGCCCATGCCCGGCTGCATGCGCACACCGCCCTCCCACTTCATACGCCGCACCCAAACATCGTAATCGCCCTTGTCGTACGTATCCCAACTCACCGCGATCTCCCCATTCCCCGCCGCCGCAATCGACGCATCCCAATCGCTCTGCTTCGACGACGACACCACGGATTCCGCCCCAAGCGAATCCCCATTCTGCGCCGCCACCAGAACATCCAAACTCCCATTCCGATACCCTTGCCACGCCACCCATACGCGCCCTTGCGCATCCACCGCCGCCACCGGATTCACATCCGTGCCTTCATTCGTCGTCACTCGAATCTCGCGCGACCACGTGCCTCCACTCCGGTACTTCGCATACAAATCCAGGTTCCCGTTCACATTCGCTGACCAGATCACCCACACGCGCTTCTGCCCGTCTACAGCCACTGCGCTGCGCATCACATCCTGCTTCGCCGCCGACACAGCCACCGGAGCCCCCCACTTCTTCCCGCTCTTCGAATACTCCAGCAACATCACCTGATCCCCGCCCACCGGCCGCGTCAGAAAATCAAAACTCTTCGGCTCCTCCTCAAACGTTCGCCGAGCCTCCGCCGCCCGGTCCCCATGCCGGAACTCCACAAAGCTCACATACACGGCATCGCCCGCCGCAGCCATCGCCGGAAAATCCTGCTCCTCCGCTGACTCTGTCAACTGCGTAATCATCGGAGCCCGATCCACCACCACCTTGCCCTGCAAAAATTCCTTCGGCCCCCCAAACGGCAACTCGCGCGTCTGAAACGAAAACGTCCCCTGCGCCAACCGCACTTCAAACCGTGCATCTTCGCCCGCATCCGCCGTCACCACCACGCCGTTCTCCAACACACCACCAGCCTTGCCCTTCTTCCCATCCGACGGCCGCGTCGCCACCTTCCAACTCTTCAAATCCGCCGAATCCGCCCCGCCAAAGCGCCAACCGCGAATCTCCGTAATCCGTCCCGGCGATACCGCGATCGTTCCATCCCAATTCGCGCCGGTCCTATCATTCACTCCCAGCAAGATGCGAAACGACACCGAACCGCCAGCCGCCGACGGTACCGGCCCCGCAACGGCACCCGACCTCCTCTGCGAATACAGAGTCACGCCCGCCGCCCCGCAAAGCAGCGCCAGCAGTACCACCGCGAATCGCTTCGACATCGTAACTACTCCTTTCTCAGATACAATACCGCCGGTCCCGGGAACGGCGTAGTGAATGTGCGCACCACGCCTCCATCCACTGCGCCAACCTTCACCACACGGTTGTTGTTCACATCCAACCATTCCACTCCAAACCGCCCGCTCGCATCTTTCAAATCCAGCGTGAACTCACCCTTGTCCCACTGAAACACCAGGTACTCCCGCCCCCGCGCCGCCAGGCAATACCGCGTCGCCGACAACCCCGGCTCCGGCTTCATCGCCGCCAGATTCACCCGCTCCCCGATCCGCCGCACCTGTCCCATCGCCACGCGCGCCGAATCCTGCCACGTCGGCGACGGCAGCATCTCTTCCATGAACAGCACATTCAACCCGCGCGTGAAACTCTTCCACACCCAGATGTTGTCCCCGCCCGTGTGGCCCCACAGGTGATCGGTATCGTTCACCACTACCTTCTTCGAACAATCCCCGCATGGATCGTCGCGATACCGCTCCTTATCACTCCCCGGATTCGGCGAAATCCAATCCGCCGGGCTCTCCTCCAACGTCGCGTTCGATCCACCGCGGTACTGAAACGTCATCCCCACCGGATGCTGCTTCGCCATCCCTTTCTCCACCTGCTTCACAAACCGGATCATGTGATACTGCCACGCCGTCGATGCAATCACCGCTTCATTGGCGATCTCATACAACACGTTGTCCAAATCGTTCACCGTCTCAATCACCCTCCGCACATACGCCTCTTGCAACTCCAGCACACGCCTCCCCATCGGAGTATCCTGCAGCGTGTTGAATTCCACCCCAAACCCATTCCCATCCGCATCCGCTTCCACTCCATTCCGATTCATCGGCCCATGAAACGGATGATGCGCCCACGCATCGCTGAATTGAATCTCCCAGCCTTCAAACAACATCACCGATACATAAATCCCGCGCTCCCCCGCCGCCTTCACGCGCTCCCGCAACCGCCGGAAATACGCCTCATCGAACCGCGTCAAATCGAACTTGCCGCCCTCCATCACCCACGGATGGGGCGTGCAATATTTCACCTCACTACCCGTATACTTGTCCGTCCACTGCGTGGTCTCCCAACGCCACAGCCGGAAAAAATTGTGATGGTGCTGCGAAAGCGTGTTCAGGTATCCGTTGTAATCAAACACCGGCGGCGGATTGGATACAGCCCCGCGAATGATCAGCCCGTTGTCCTGCAGGTTCTGCCACACATGCGAACCCACCAGCACCACGGCCTTGCCCGAATCATCCGTGAACCACCGCGGGTTCGATGCCAACACCCGTAACGGACCTGCCGCATCCAAAGCAGAAGCGCAGGCCAGAGCACAAGCCGCAACTACGCCAGCGCCTTGGTAAGCTCCACGCCGCGATCGTACATCATTCCCACTTCGCTCGAACATCCCAGGAACAGCATACCGTTATCGCGCCAGAATTTCCCGAGCTGCAAATGCCGCGTCTGCGTCCCCGGCGCAATCCCGTACTTCAAACAGCTATCCCGCACCTGCTCCATCGCCTTGATCAGCTTCGGATTCATGAAATCCCCCGGCACGCCCAGCGCAATCGAAAAATCCGCCGGCCCGATCATCACCGCGTCGATCCCCTTCACCGAAAGAATCTCATCGCGCATCTCCAGCGCCTTCACCGTCTCAATCTGCAACACCACCATCACATGCTCATTCATGTGCGCGATCACATCGGGAATCCCCGCCTTCGCATAACCCACATGATGCGGAGTCAATCCGTACCCGCGAATCCCCACCGGCGGATACTTCGTCCAACTCACCGCTTTCTCCAGCAACTCCGGCGATTCCACCCGAGGCAGCATAATCCCCATCCCGCCGCAATCCAACCCGCGCGCCACCAGATCGTATTGCAGATCCGCCACTCGCACAATCGGCATCATCCCCGCTTCCGTCGAAGCCTGGCAGATGTCCCGCACCGATTCCAGCCCCAGCCACCCGTGCTCGCAATCAATGAAAGCCCAATGAAATCCGGCTGCCGCAAGAATACGGCCCACGTCCGGTGAGCGCAACATCCCAAACGAAGTGCCAATCTGCACCTTGCCCTCTTTGAGGGCTTGCTTCACGGTATTGATTTTCATGGTTACTTACAGGAATAGCAGATGATGGTCCGGGCAATCGACATGCACATGTTCATAGATGCGATCCACCAGGTCCATTCCGTGCCGCGCCAGGAACGGCAGTATGCCGTAGAAGCGCTCCTGCAAGTGCTTATGCGGATACAGCGCATGAAACAGATAGTGCGCTTCTTCCTGCGCCCGCAAATCGCGCCGCAGCGATTCCCGCGCTACCTTCCGTTGCATCTTCGCAATCTGATACTGAATCTTCGCCGTGCTCTTTTCCAACGCCGAGCCCAGCGTCGCATCGAACGAACCCACCACACCCAGCAAATGCTCCATCTGCGCCTTCGTCGCATGCGACGCTTCCGTGATCGCCGCGTTCACTTCCGGTGGCGACAACCGCGCTGCCAGGGTTTCCCGAAAAGTATCCTCGCCCGGAAACAGCGCATCCAGCCGCAGATCGTAACGCTTCATCAACTTCCCGCTGCGCTCATCAATCAGCGTGAAGCAGTTCCGGGGCATCGCCACCGGCATCCGCCCCAGCAGCGTTTCATAGATCACTTCCGATTGCGCCAGGTATGCCAACTCCGCCGGCCCGCCAATGTAGGCCACCGTCGGAAACATGTAATCCTGCACCACCGGCCGCAATGTCGCGTTCGGTGACAACGACGCCGCGCGCTCCGCCAGTTCTTCCGCGCTCCACTGCCGGTCCCGGTGATGATACGTCCCATCGCGCCGCCGCAATGACAACCGCCGTCCATCCTCCAACAGAAAAAACAGCGACGTTTCCTTCTCCACGTGCACTTGAGCGTGATACCCCGCATCGTTCAATTGCCGGTTGCGTTCCAGCAGCTTCGCCGTCAACTCCGGAGCCGCTTCCACCGCCTTGCGCAAAAACGGAGCCGCCAGTTGCCGCGATGCCGCATGCATCGGATCAAAAAACAACAGATCGTATTTCCCCAACAACTCACGCACCAGCGCCACAAACGCTTCCCCGAACGACACGCCGTCGCGGTAACAGCGTTCCGCCAACTCCGTCACTTCATCTCCGAACGGAAACCCTGCCAGCGACTTTCGAAACGCCTCGTGCGGCAACTCGCCCAACGCCAGACCACCCACCGGCTTATCCGATCCCTCTGCATGCGGCGTACGCAGCAGAATCGGCTTCTGGCTGCTATCGAAACTCCAACAGGAACTCACCTCCGCCAGATCGTGATCCTCGGTCGCCACCCAAAACACAGGCACCGCCGGAATGCCTCTATCCGTGAGCAGCCGCGCCAGACGAACCGCAGTCAACGCCTTATAAACCGTATAAGCAGGCCCGCCGTACAACCCCACCTGCTGGCCCGTCAACACCGCCACCGTGCCCGGCTCACTCAACAGCCGCAGCGAAGCACTGTCCGGATTTTGCGTCCGCAGTGCCTCCACCAGAGCCGCACGCCGCTCCGCCGGAAAATCCATCCCCCGGGCTACTTTTTCTAGCGCTCCCGCATCCAGTGGTGCGTGTGGATAAAACCCTTCCACCCGATCAAAGCGGTACAGCAGATCGCTAAAAAGCTTCGATGTATGTGGTAGCTCCGTGTGGCGTTTACAGACGGCCTGCATGCCCCTCCCGACTTTCCCAGTGAGCAAAACTACAGGGTAACAGATGCGCCCGCGCCACAAAGGATTCGCCGAGTTTGCATCCCACTCAAGATAACCACCGCTTCATCCGCGACTTTCCGTCCCGCAAATACCCCTCCATCTTCGCCGCATCCCCGCCGATCTCGAAAATGAAATACCCCTTATATCCCATCCGCCCCAGCAATCCGTACAGCCGTTCGTAATCCACAAACCCCGTCCCCAGCGGCTTGTGTTCCTTCCAAGTCTCCGGCTCAATGTCGTGAATGTGGAAATGAAACGTCTTCGCTCCCAATCCCTCAATAATCGCCAGCGTCGTGTCGTTGTAAGCCCGAATTCCTTCCGCCGTTCCGCGTTTGTCCGCCGGTATCTTCGCCACCAGTTCCTTGTACCGGCCCTGATGCCCCACATCGATCGTGGCGCCCACAAACGGGTGATCCACCTCGCGGATCAGCCGCACAAAATCCGCCACCGACGCTGGATACCCCGTCTCCAACGCGATCTTCATGCCATGCTTCCGCGCACGGTCTCCCCACTTCCGGATCTGTTCCAGCATCTGCGGCCACTGCTCTTCATCCGTGAATCCCTTCCCCGGCTTCGGATGCAACACCGCCATCTCCGCCCCAAAATACGCCGATCCATCTATCGCCTCATCCACCACGCGCACCGCGGCCGCAGCCAACGCCCGATCCTTCGCGAAATACTCCAGTCCCGTATACGGCAGATGCGAAGTAATATGCGGCACACCCTTCAGCAATCCCTTCATCGCAGCCTTCTGCGTGCCGCTCAACTCCGCGAATCGAAAACCCGGGTACGCACCCGCGGTTGCCTCCGGCACACCCATCGCCTGAATCTCGATCACCGGAAAATCAATCTCGCGAAGCAACCGCACCGCCTGCGCAAAGCTGTACCCCGTGATCGCCGTGTTCGCCCCAAGCTGCCGCCCATCCAGGCGCATCCCCGCCGCAGGCAACGCGCCCGCCAGCATCAGAAATTCGCGGCGCCGCATCACTACCGCTTCACCGCCTTCCGCGTGTTGTTCAACACGACGCGCAACGATTCAAACGGCAATTCCGCGATAATCGGCCGGATCATGCGCCCCATCCCAAATGGAATATCCCGCGACAGAGATAGCGATGTGCATTCCACAAACACACCCCCATCGGCTTCCAGGAAACGCCAGAAGCTATCCATTCGCCACACGAAGCCATGCCCCACTCCCGGTGCTTGCTCCGTCTCGCGCGGTGTCCCCGGATGCTCCACTTCCGCTATCTTCGTAGATCGCGACACGCTCTCCCACTTCTTCTCCTCCACTTGCTTGTACTTCACCTTGTGCTCGGTCTCCAGCACCACCGTGAGCACCTTCTTCTTCAACAGCCGCAGCCGGATCTCGAAATCATTTCCATCCCGCTTCAAAAGCTTCGATTCGATTACTTCCGGCGAATAGTAGCGCTTGTGCTGATCATAATTCTGCACCAGGTCGATCACCTGCTTCACGCTCACACCTGGAATGAACACCGCCCCTTCGTAATGATGGATCAGCCCGCTCGGCGGCTCGCTCGTTGGCCGCCTCTCCTCCACAAACAACTCGCCGCCTTTTACCCGCTCCCGCAACCCGGAAGCCTGATCCATCAGCAGAAAGTTCTCTCGCTTACCCAGCCGCTTCTCCACCGTATCCAGATAGTTGAGATAAAAGCGATCGGTGGAACTCTGTAAAGACGCCGCGAACGCGCCGCTCCCAAACAGGAAAAAGAATGTTATCGATCGCAGCATCCCTGTCTCCATTCTAACCCCCGATTGCTGAGAGAATAATACGAATGCATCGAAGAGACTTCTTGCGCATGGCTGTGTCGCCATGGGGCGCCACCCTCCTCCGCTCGCAGGACCGCATCGAGCCCATCGCCATTCAATCCGGCGATGTGACGCCCGGCCGTGCCATCGTCTGGGCGCGCGGCGCCGCTCCCAGTTCGATGACCGTCCGCTATCGTACCTCCCCCAGCGGACCCGCGCGCACCGTCCGTGGACCAGCCCTCTTCGCTTCCAGTGACTTCACCGGACGTGTCGAGCTCACCGGCCTGCCGCACGGGCAGCGCATCCTCTACGAAGTGCAAATCGGCGATGCCCCTCCCCTCGAAGGGCATTTCCTCACTCCTCCCAACACGCCATCCGACGTCCGCTTCCTCTGGTCCGGCGACATGGTCGGCCAGGGCTGGGGCATCAATCCCGACCTCGGTGGCATCCGCATCTTCGATGCCATGCGCAAACTCGAGCCGCATTTCTTCCTTCATAGCGGCGATTCCATCTATGCCGATTCTCCTGTCCCCGCCGAAGTGAAACTCCCCGACGGGCGCATCTGGCGCAACCGCATCACCAAAGAGAAGAGCGGCATCGCACAAACTTTGGACGAGTTCCGAGGCTGCTACCGGTACAACCTCCTCGACGACAACGTCCGCCGCTTCTCCTCCGAAGTGGCCCAAATCTGGCAATGGGACGATCACGAAGTCACCAACAACTGGTCCCCATCCAAAGACCTCTCCTCAGATAACCGATATCAGGAGAAAAATATCCGAGTTCTCGTCGATCGCGCCCGCAAAGCCTACCTCGAATACGCCCCCCTCCGCCTCACCCGCAAAGAGCCCAACCGCATCTACCGCCGTATTCCCTACGGCCCCTTGCTCGACGTCTTTGTCCTCGACATGCGCAGCTACCGCGGCCCCAACACATTCAATCGCCAGGAAGAGGAATCCCGCGACACCGCATTCCTCGGCCGCCAGCAAATCAACTGGCTCAAGCACGATCTCAAATCCTCGCACGCCGTCTGGAAAGTGATTGCCGCCGACATGCCCATTGGTCTCAATGTCCCCGATGGCAAGGATGCGCAAGGCCGCGCCCAGTTCGAAGCCATCGCCAACGGAGACGGTCCGCCCCTCGGACGCGAGCTCGAAATCGCCGGCCTCCTCCGCTTCCTCCGCCAGCACAACATCCGCAACACTGTCTGGCTCACCGCCGACGTCCACTACACCGCCGCCCATTACTACGACCCAACCAAAGCCCGCTTCACCGACTTCCTCCCCTTCTGGGAATTCGTCAGCGGCCCCCTCAACGCCGGGACATTCGGCCCCGGAGTCCTCGACGACACCTTCGGCCCTCGCGTCGAATTCGCCAAAGCCCCGCCCAAAGGCCAATCCAATCTCTCCCCGCTCTCCGGCTACCAATTCTTCGGCGACGTGCAAATCAACGGAAAATCGCGCGAACTCACCGTCACCCTCCGCGACCTCACCGGCGCGTCCCTCTACGCCAAAACCCTCACGCCGGAGCCACGCGGATGAAACAACTCGTACTCACTCTTCTTCTCACGGCCATCCCTATGCAACCGCAACAACGCACGCAAGCCCGCTCGATGGTGCTCTCGCGCAACGGCATCGTCGCCACCAGCCAGACCCTCGCCTCCCAAGCCGGGGCCATGATCCTCGCCCGTGGAGGCTCCGCCATCGACGCCGCCATCGCGGCCAACGCCGTGCTCACCGTCGTCGAGCCCATGAGTTGCGGTGTCGGCGGTGATCTCTTCGCCATCTACTACGACGCCAAAACCGGAAAAATCTCCGGCCTCAATTCGAGCGGCCCCGCCCCCGCCGCCATGACAATCGCCAAACTCAAATCCCTCGGCAATTACTCCATGCCGCAGGATGGCATCCATTCCGTCACCGTGCCCGGCTGCGTCGATGGCTGGCGCAAACTCCATCAACGCTACGGACGCCTCCCCTGGCGCGAAATTTTTCAGCCCGCCCGCTACTACGCCCGCGAAGGTTTCCCTCTCACCGAAATCATCCAGGATCACTGGCGCAACAGCGTCTCCAAACTCAACTTCAGTGAGTACACGCGCAAAACCTTCCTCCGCGATGGCCGCGTCCCCGACGTCGGCGACATCATCAAAAACGCCGACCTCGCCAAAACTCTCGACACCCTCGCCGAACAAGGCCCCGATGCCTTCTACAAAGGCCCCCTCGCTCAAAGCATCCTCGCCACATCCAAAAAACTCGGTGGCCTCCTCACCGCCGCCGATCTCGCCGAATACTCCGCCGAATGGGTCGACACCATCCAAACCACCTACCGCGGCTGGACCGTCCATGAACTGCCACCCAACTCCCAAGGCGTCGCCGCCCTTGAGATGTTAAACATCCTCGAAACCCTCCCCGTCAACGAATACTCCCACGACAGCGCCCTCGCCTGGCACTACAAAATCGAAGCGCAAAAGCTTGCCTACCGCGATCTGCAAAAATACCTCGGCGACCCGCGCCACGCCACCATCCCACTTGCCGGCCTGCTCTCAAAATCCTACGCCGCCGAACGCGCCAAACTCCTCGATTCGGAAAAGGCCAACTGCGACTTCAACCCCGGCCAGCCGCTTCCCGGAGCAGGCGACACCATCTACCTCGCCGCCATCGACCGTGAAGGCAACATCGCCTCACTCATCCAAAGCGTCTATCTCAGCTTCGGCAGTGGAGTCGGCGTCGAAGGCCACGGCTTCCATCTCCACAATCGCGCCGGCCTCTTTGAATTCGAAGAAGGCCACCCCAACGCGCTCGCACCAAAGAAGCGTCCCTTCCACACCATCATCCCCGCGCTCATGGAGAAGGGAAGTGTCCGCCTGGGCTTCGGAATCATGGGCGGCCTCAACCAGGCGCAAGCCCATGCTCAATTCGTCAGCAACATCGTCGATCACGGCATGAACATCCAACTCGCCCTCGAAGCGCCCCGCTTCACCAAGCTCAACTTCGGCGGCTGCGACGTCATGATCGAAAACCGCGTCCCCGTCACCACCCGCGAAGCACTCACTGCCAAGGGCCATCGCCTCGAAGTCCAGGGCGATTTCTCCGGCTGGATGGGTGGAGGCCAAGTGGTCATGCGCGACTACGAATCCAAAATCAATTCCGCCGCCTCCTCCCCTCGCAAAGACGGAGCCGCCATCCCCGAACCCGACCCCTATTTCCGCCCCCGCTAAAAGTGGCGACGGGCCTCCAGGCCGGTCGCGTTCCGCCTGGGAAGGCGGAACTGGTCATCTGACCACTTTGCTATCCTCGAACCATGAAGCACCGCACGGTCACCGCCACCGAATTCAAGGCCAAATGCCTCGCCCTCCTCGATGAGGTCGACCAGCAAGGCGGCACCATCACCGTGACCAAGCGCGGTCGTCCCGTCGCCGAACTCAAACCCAGCCGGCGCAAAGCCTGGAAAAATCCAGCCGGCAGTTGGGCCGGAAAAGCCGTCATTGTTGGCGACATCGTCAATCTGGACACCTCTCACCTGTGGAACGTCGTGAACGGGGAATATGAGCCCTAGCGTTCTGCTCGATACACATATCCTCATCCGTTGGCTGTCTACGCCGAAATTGCTAACCCGCGAACAGAAACGCGTCCTGGACCAGTGCATCCGCCGTCAGGAACAAGTGGGCATCAGTGCCATTACTTTGCTCGAATTCGCCATGCTGGCGGGCGACCGCAAAATCCGGCTCAATGCCCCTATTGACGGGTTTCTCGACTCGCTGAAGTCCGACCCGCGGATCTTCATGTTTGCGATCACCTACGAAATCGCCCTCGAATCCGCCTATTTGGGCATTCTCCGCGACCCCGCCGATCGCGCCATCGTCGCCACCGCCCGCGTCCACGGTCTCCGCCTCCTCACCTCCGATCAGCGCATCCTCTCCACAAACTTCGTCTCCACCATCGGCTAAAACGCCCCTGGACGCCGTCCCGCCCCCACCGGCTCAATCCGATATCCCCCTTCATGCACTTCCCCCACCGTGTACAAATAAAACCGGGGCTTCTCCTCCAAATCCGGAGCACCCAAGTCAATCGCATACCCGCCCCCGCGGCGCACCGCACCATCCAACCACAGATACCAAGCCGCCAGCCGTCCAAGCGGCCCATGATCCCCCGCATAGATCACTTCCACTACATCAATCCGCCGGATATCCAATCCCGT
The DNA here is from genome assembly GCA_018268935.1 of Acidobacteriota bacterium. Lineage (GTDB taxonomy): Bacteria > Acidobacteriota > Terriglobia > Bryobacterales > Bryobacteraceae > CADEFT01. The sequence goes on from JAFDVS010000068.1 coordinate 34,649, forward strand.
ATCCTTCGTCACCACCTCCACCGGCAAATAGCTCGCCATCGCAAATCGCCCCGCCGGCCAGCCCTTCTGCTTCACCCCATGAAACCCCCGCTTCTCGCGCGGCCCATACCACTGCAATCCCCTATCCCCAAAAAAGTACTCCACCGTCGCCCGAGGCTCTCCCTCCAAATCCCCCGGCAACTCACTCATCGCCAGCAAGTATCCTTCGCGCCCTTTCATCTCCAACCTCCGCAGCAACTCCGATGATTGGTACATCAGATCCCGATATGCCAATTCCTGCCGGTAAACGTGCCCCGCCGTAATCAACGGGTACGCCGCTATCAACCCCGCCGCCAGCCATCGCCCATACATCCGGGGCAAATGCTGCAACGCCACGCCCACGGGGATCGCCGCCACATACATCGATGGAATCGCGTATCGCAGCGCCACCACCTTCGGAACCGTGACGAACATCAACATCGCGCCCGCCGCCACCCAGCAAAACAACACCACTTGCCCAACCACCGATCTCCGTTCCCTCCATCCCCACACAATGGAAAATCCCGCCAGCCCCAGCAGCACAATCTCCACCACCTGCAGCGTGCTGTCCGGAAGCATCATCCCGCACTGCTCGCGCAGACGCCACAGCCATTCCCCAAACACGAATCCACCTGCCCGCCCCGATGCCGCACGTAACCGCCACGTCCACGCCATCAGCATCAACACATGTGGCATCAATCGAACCCACCCCCGCACATCGCGCGCAAACACAAACACCACCAGCAATCCCTGAAACACATACCCCGCTTCCTTCGTCCCAATCGTGAACAGCGCCAACCCAAACCACAGCAACTGCGCCTGCCACGTCATCACCGAAGCACGAAACTCATACCGCCACAAAAACAACAACTGCCCGCAGATCCCCAACGCCAGCCACCCATCCGGAGCATGCAGCATCAACGTGAATCGTGCCGGATGAAACAGCAGCAACGCCGCCACCGCTGCCCGCGCCTCCCACCCGCATCCCATCTTCCCCAACAACTCCGTCACAACCCACACGGCAGCAAAGAACGCAGCCCACTTCACGGCATACCAAAGCCAGAACTCCCCACCAAACACCAGCACCTGCAAGTCATAAAGAAACGTAGTTACCGGACGCACCACGAACGTTCCCGTCAGAAACTGATGCGCCGCGTTCCCTACAAGCGTGCCCCACGCAATCGGCCGTCCATAGTGAAACAAATCACCCGAGGTAAAGTAATCCCAGAAAGCAAACGGTCGGTACATCGAAGCCAGCGCCAGCGGCACAATAAACCACGCGAAATACAACGCGACAACCGCGTTCCGCCGCCGCTGAAACCAACCCCACATCTACCGCGGAGAGGCCGCCAGTACCCCGTCGCTCACTTTGCCAAACTTCTCAAAGTTCTTACGGAATCTCGCTCCCAAATCCGCCGCTGCATGATCGTACGCCGCCTTATCCGCCCACATATGCCGCGCATCCAGCAACTCCGCCGGCACTCCCGGACAACTCTGCGGCACCAGGATATGAAACACCGGATGCGGCACCACGCTCACCGAGTCCAGTTTCCCGTCCACCGCAGCCTGCACCATCGCTCGCGTATACGGCAGCTTCATCCGGTGCCCGGTTCCGAATGCTCCGCCCACCCAGCCCGTATTCACCAGCCAGCACGATACACCATGCTCGGACAGTTTCTTTCCCAACATCTCCGCATACACCGAAGGATGCCGCGGCAAAAACGGAGCCCCGAAACACGCGCTAAACGTCGCCTGCGGCTCCGAACTCAACCCCCGCTCCGTACCCGCTACCTTCGCCGTATATCCGCTCAGGAAGTGATACATCGCCTGCTCTGGAGTCAGCTTCGAAATCGGAGGCAGCACACCAAACGCATCCGCCGTCAAAAACAAAACCTGCGAAGGATGATTTCCCACTCCCGGAATCACCGCGCCGTCGATAAAATCCACCGGATACGCCGCCCGCGTGTTCTCCGTAATCGCGCTCGAATCGTAATCGCACTCCCGCGTTCCCGCGTCGATCACTACATTCTCCAACACACTCCCAAACCGGATCGCTCGCCAGATCTGCGGCTCATTCTCCATCGAAAGCCGGATGCACTTCGCGTAACACCCGCCCTCGAAGTTGAATACACCGCGATCACTCCACCCATGTTCGTCATCGCCAATCAATCGCCGCGCCGGATCCGCCGACAGCGTCGTCTTCCCCGTCCCCGACAATCCGAAAAACAGCGCTACCCGTTCATCCGTGCCCGTGTTCGCCGAACAATGCATCGGCAACACGCCCCGCTCCGGCAGCAGGTAGTTCAGAATCGTGAATACCGATTTCTTCATCTCCCCCGCATATTGCGTCCCGGCGATAATCACCGTTCGCCGCTTCATGCTCAGCGCGATGCAGGTCTCCGTTCGCGATCCATCCAACCCCGGATTCGCCTGAAAATCCGGCGCAAACAGAATCGTGAACGCCGGCGCGAAATCCTTCAATTGCGAAGGCTCGGCCCGGATGAACAATTGCCGCGCGAACAGGCTGTGCCACGCCCGCTGCGTAATCACCCGAACGGGGAGCGTATGCTCCGTCTCCGCACCCCCAAAACAATCCTGCACGAAAATGTCGCGGCCTTGCAGAAACGCCGCTACCCGCGCGTGCAGCCGGTCGAAGTGCTCCTCCGTCATCGGCTGATTCACCGGGCCCCAATCCACCGTGCCTTCCGTCGATGCCTCCCGCACGATAAATTTATCGTTCGGCGATCGCCCCGTGAACTGCCCCGTGCGTACCACCAGCGCGCCGTTCGCCGCCAGTTCTCCTTCACGCCGGACCAGCGCTTCTTCAATCAATTGTGACGTCGGCAGGTTCCAATGCACCTCACCCGTGTGCAAAAGTCCCTGAGCAGTTAAATCCTGGCCTTCCATCCGCATTAGAACGGCACTATAGCATAATGACTGTATGACTCCCCTGCGCGCGCTTGTCCTCTACTCGCTCGCAGTGTGTCCCATCGCTGCCCAGGTCATCGATTTCGAATCCGGTGGCCTCCATTACAAGACACTCACCAAGAACGGAGTCACCATCATGTTCGCCCACCTGCCTACGCACATCCGCGATTACACCATCATGCAGGTCGCCGTTTCCAACGGTTCGCAAATCCCCTGGACCATCAAGCCCACTGACTTCCGCTTCGAGCGCGCCGACGGCACTTCCATCAACCCCACTAACCCCCGCACCGTCGTTACCGAATTGATCGAAAAAGCAGGCCGCAGCGACGTCATCAAACTCGTCGCCACCTACGAAATCGGCCTCTATGGCCTCAACCGCCTCCAATCCACCAACGGCTACGAACAGCGCCGCCAGGCCGCCGCCGCCGAATTGGTCCAGGGCAAATTGAAAGCCGCCGCGGCAGCCTCCGCCATCGCTTTCGTCGATATCAAACTCCTCCCCGGCCAGAGCACCGATGGAGCCATGTTCTACGCCAATCAGGGCAAACCGCTCGGCCACGGCAAACTAATTGTCCGCGCCGCCGGCGAAGTCTTCGAGTTCCCGTCGGAGCCTCTCGCTCCGTGATCGATCTTCATTCCCACACCCACTATTCCGACGGCGCCTGCGCTCCCGGCGAATTGCTCGAACTCGCCTACCAGCGCGGCCTCGATGCGCTCGCCATCACCGATCACGACAACCTCGCCGGCTATGACGCCGCGCTCGCTCTCCCCCGCCCGCCTTCCCTCCGTCTCATCTGCGGCATCGAAATCACCTGCAAACTCGGCCGCAAAGCGCCTCACCTGCTCGGCTATTTCCTCAAAGGACAACCCGCTCCGGAATTCCGCGAATGGCTCACGGAACGCTATGAACAACGCCGCGATCGCAATCGCCGCCTCGTCGCGCACCTTCAATCCCTCAACTACGAGATAGCCCTCGAAGAAGTGGAAGCCCTCGGCCGCAGCATGACCGGCCGTCCTCACTTCGCCCGCGTCCTCGTTTCCAAAGGATACTTCCCCTCCATCGACGAAGCGTTCCAAAAGCTTCTCGGCGAAGATGCCCCCGGCTACGTCGAACACCAGGCGCCTTCTCTTGCCGAAGCCATTCGCCGCGTCAACGAATCCGGTGGCGTCTCTTCCCTCGCTCATCCGATTCGTCTCTCGCTCGCGAGTGAGGAGTCGTTCCTTCGCTCTCTCGTGGACGACGGCCTCCGAGCCCTCGAGGTCTTCCACTCCGATCAGCCCGGCCACCATGCGCAGCACTACTTCGAACTCGCCCGCCGCCTCGATCTCGCCGTCACCGGCGGCTCCGACTTCCACGGCTCCGTCAAACCCCGCGTCGACCTTGGATGTGCGAACGTAGAAAACTGGGTCCTCGAGGAATTGCAAAAACGCTGGGGGGATTAGCAAATGCAACAGGCGCTAGCCATCTTGTTTCTCGGAAATAGCCTCACCTACACCAACGACCTTCCGAAAATATTCACCGCTAGCTCGCCCGTCAAAGTCTACGCCGAGTCCGTCACCGCCCCCGGCGCCACCCTCCAGATCCTCTACGAACAAACCGATGCCCTGCGCAAACTCCACAGCCGCAAATGGGACTACGTCGTGCTCCAGGAACAGGGCTCGCTAGGCATCGCCGCCGTGAACGGCCAGCGCGCCGTCAATCATCCCAACGCCTTCTTCGGCTGGTCCCGCATCTGGGACCACGAAATTCGCGCCGCTGGCGCCAAAACCGTCTTCTTCCATAACTGGGTGCGCAAACCCAATCCCGAAGATCGTCCCTACGTAGACTACGCATTCTTCGAAATCGCAAAGCAACTCAAGGCCACCAATGTCCCCGTTGGCATCGCCTGGGCGCGCATGCCGCAGGACCCGCTCTACGTCCCCGACAACCTCCATCCCACCATCGCCGGCAGTTACCTCACCGCCTGCGTCTTCACCGAAGCGCTCTTCCGCAAACCCTGCATCAACCCTCCGCAAGGCATGACCGAAGAAGCCGCCCGTCAGATCCGCACCGTCGCCGCTGCGGCAGTCAAAGACGCAGCCACCATGCAACCTGCCAAGCCCGAGTTCACCGCAGTCACCGAACTTCCCGCCGTCGCCAATCTCAACGTCAAAGACATCATCGGCGCCTGGACCGGAGAAACCACCTTCTATACCGAACCCGCCAGGCTCACGCTCCACATCACGCCTGACGGGCCCGGCTGCAAAGTCAATTACAACGTCGAAGGTCCCCGACTCCGCCTATCGAAAGTCATCGCCACGTGCACTCCGGCGCCCAACGGCGTCCTCATCACAGTCAATCAACTCAGCGGCACTGTTGAAATGCACACCTTCCAACTCCGCGACGGCAAGCTAATCGGTCTCAGCCGCCTCGCCCCGTACACCGCCTACTTCCGCCGCGAAGCCACCTGGACCCTCGAACGCACCACAAACTAGTGGCGACGGGCCTCCAGGCCGGTCGCAGTTCAGCCTGGGAAGGCTGAACAACCTCCTACCCCCTACACTTCCGCACGGCCGTCTTCCACCCCTCCCAAAGCGACGCTCGTTCCCCCTCACTCATCTGCGGCTCAAACGCCCGGTCCACCCTCCAAAACCCTTCCAACTCATCCGTCGACTTCCACACCCCAACCGCCAACCCCGCCAAATACGCCGCCCCCAAAGCTGTCGTCTCAATATCCGCCGGCCGCACAATCCGCTTCCCCAAAATATCCGCCTGAAACTGCATCAAAAAGTTATTCGCCGTCGCCCCGCCATCCACGCGCAACTCCATCAACGCCGCCCCACTATCCGCCTCCATCGCCTCAATCATCTCCCGAGTCTGATACGCAATCGACTCCAGCGTCGCTCGCACAATATGCGCCCGCGTCGCCCCGCGCGTCAACCCCGTAATCGTCCCCCGCGCCGCCGAGTCCCAATACGGAGCACCCAACCCCACAAACGCCGGAACAAAATATGTCCCCGCGTTATCCGCCACCGAAGCCGCAATCGCCTCCGATTCCCCCGCCGACGTAATCAGCCCCAGCGAATCCCGCAGCCACTGCACCGCCGCCCCCGCAATGAAAATCGCTCCTTCTACCGCGAACTGCGGCCCGTCGATCTGCGCCGCCCGCGTCGCCAGCAGCTTGTTCTTCGACACCGGCCTCACCCCGCCCGTATGCATCAGCCCAAAACATCCCGTGCCATAAGTGTTTTTCGACAATCCCGCCCGGAAACAAGCCTGCCCAAACAGCGCCGCTTGCTGATCCCCGGCAATCCCCGCCACCGGCACCGCGGCCCCCAGATGCTCCGCCCCAGTCGAAGCCACCACGCCACTCGAAGGCACAATCCGAGGCAGCATCGAACGCGGCACATCGAACACCCGCAGCAGATCCTCGTCCCAATCCCCCGTCTCAATATTCATCAGCATCGTGCGCGACGCGTTCGAAGCGTCCGTCACGTGCTCCGCCCCATTGGTCAGCTTCCACACCAGCCACGTATCCACGTTCCCAAACAGCAAATCCCCCGCCGCCGCTTTCTCCCGCGCTCCAGCCACATTCTCCAAAATCCACCGGATTTTGCTTGCCGAAAAATACGCGTCCACAATCAGCCCGGTCTTCGCCGTGATCATCGCCCCATGCGTCGCCGCAAGCCCAGTGCAGAAATCCGCCGTCCGCCGGCATTGCCACACAATCGCCGGAGCAATCGGTTTCCCCGTCGCCTTCTCCCACACAATCGTTGTCTCGCGCTGATTCGTAATCCCGATGGCCGCCACTGCGGAAGCGGCAACTCCACTCCGGTCCAGCACTGCCCGTGCCGACTCCATCTGTGCCATCCAGATTTGCATCGCATCCTGCTCCACCCACCCCGGCTGCGGATACAGGCATTCTATCGGCCGCGACTCCATCGCCAGGCTCTCGCCGCGCTCGTTGTAGAGCACCGTCCGGGCGCTCGTCGTTCCTTCATCGAGTGAAATCAGGTAGGGCACTTTGGCATCCTAACACGATAAGATAGAGACTTATGTTCTTTCGCCGGGAAAAACCCCACGTCCCTACGTTCACTGAATTGATGGACTCTCTGCGCAAGCAGGGCTTCACCGTCCAGCCCGAACAGGGCGGCGGAATGCGCGTCAGCAAGGGCCTCTGCGCCGCTGTCGTGAAGGAAGGCGCCCAGCGGCCTGCCGTCAATAAAGCAGGCATCCTGCTCGGCGAAGAGATCGGCCAACTCTGCGATGGCGGCTTCCAGAAATTCTGGCTCGCCCCCAGTGGCCGCCGTGCCCCTGCCGCCGCCGATCACCTCCGCGCCTTGCACAACTTCGAAGAGGATCTGAAGGAAGGCCTCGGCCTCATCAGCCTCTACAACGAATCGCTCGGCTCCATCAACGAACTCCACCTCTACGATCGCGTCAAAGATCGCGATAAAGGCGTGGCCAAACGCCCCTGGGAGCGCTGACGAACATGCAGTCGCGGCGCGCGTTCCTGGCTCAATCCGCCTCTCTGCTCGCCGCGCAATCCACACCGCGGCCGAACATCCTCTGGATCTCGTGCGAAGATTCCAGCCCGCAACTCGGCTGCTACGGCGATCCGCTCGCCATCACCCCCAACCTCGATAAACTCGCCACCCAAGGCGTCCGCTACACCAACGCGCATTCCATCATCGGAGTCTGCGCTCCTAGCCGTTCCGGCATCATCACCGGCGTCTATCCCACCTCCCTCGGCACGCTCCACATGCGTTGCGACGCCAAAGTCCCCAACGAAATTCGCTGCTTCCCTGAGTTCCTCCGCAACGCTGGCTACTACTGCACCAACAACGTCAAAACGGATTACAATTTCCAGCACCCAAAATCCGCTTGGGACGAAGTGAGCCGCAAAGCGCACTGGAAGAACCGCCCGGCAGGCAAACCGTTCTTCGCCGTCTTCAACAACACCGTCACCCACGAAAGCCATCTGCCTCTCCGCGGGAACGATCACATCGAAGACACACCCCGCGTCAAACCCAACGAGCGCCGCGATCCATCGAAGGTCGCCGTCCCGCCCTACTACCCCGATACTCCCGAAGTCCGCCGCGATCTCGCCAACGTCCACGACGTCATCACGCAGATGGACTACGATTCCGGCGACCTCCTCAAGGAACTCGAAGACGCCGGCCTCGCCGAAGATACCATCGTCTTCTTCTGGTCCGATCACGGCGTCGGCCTCCCACGCGCCAAGCGTTGGCTCTACGGCTCCAGCACGCGCGTCCCATTGATCGTCCGCATTCCCGCGAAGTTCCGCCAAGCAGGGCAGGGAACTCCCGGCGCCACCAGCGACGAACTCGTCAGCCTCATCGACCTCGGTCCCACCGTCCTCAACCTCGCCGGCGTCCCCATCCCTTCCTATATCCAGTCCCGAGCATTCCTCGGCCCCAATCTCACCCCCAAACGCAAATTCCTCTACGGCGCCCGAGACCGCATGGACGAACGCTACGACATGGTTCGCATGGTCTTCGATGGCCGCTACCGCTACATCCGCAACTTCGATCACGATCGCCCCCACTACCAGCACATGAACACGCCCGAAAAGGGGCCCACCATGATCGAACTGCGCCGTCTCCATAAGGAAGGCAAACTAACCAACGAAGCGGATCGCTACTTCCAACCGAAGCCCGTCGAAGAACTCTACGACTCCACCGCCGACAAACACGAGGTCAACAACCTCGCCACCAAACCCGAACACCAAGTCCGCCTCGAAGCTATGCGCAAAGAGCTATTCGCCTGGATGCGCCGGATCCGCGACATCGGCTTCATTCCCGAGCCCGAGATCATGCGCATGGAAGCGCAATACGGCAATCGCATGGCAATCCTCCGCGCTCCCGAAAACGCGAAGCTTCTCGACGATCTCATTGCCCTCGAAACCGCTTCGCAGACCGATCTCCGCAAAGCCCTGAAGAGCACCCACGTCGCCGTCCGGGCCCGCGCCGCCCTCAAGATCAAAGGCGGCGGCCCCGAAATGGAATCCGGACTCACCGACGAATCCGCCACCGTCCGCATCGCAGCCGCGAAAACATTGGTGCGCATTCCTGTTTTAATCAAGGAACTCACCCACTCCGATCCCTGGACCCGTCTCGCCGCCGCCCAAGCCCTCGACGAACTCGGCGGCAATGCCCGCCCCGCCCTCGACGCCCTCCGCGCCGCACGCAAAGACGAGAACCGCTACGTCGCCCGCGTCGCCAATCACGCTGTCAACCAACTCACCAATTCCAACAACGACGTCGCTTAATCCTCACCTCCCATCTGTGCGAATCTGTGTGAATCTGTGGCCCCAAAACGCCATGCTCCGTGCTTTCCACTCCTCCTCCCACCCGCTGTAGTAACCTTGTCTTTTATGTCACAGATCAAAGGCCCCGCCATTTTCCTAGCCCAATTCATGGGCGACGAAGCCCCGTACAACTCCTTGCCGTCGATCACCGCCTGGGTGAAGTCGCTCGGTTACAAAGGCGTCCAGCTTCCCTCCTGGGATGGCCGCATCATGGATCTCAAGAAAGCCGCCGAGTCCAAAACCTACTGCGACGAGCTTAAAGGTCAGACCAACGGCCTCGTCGTCACCGAACTCGCCTCCCACCTCCAGGGACAACTCGTTGCCTCCCACCCCACTTACGACGAACTCTTCGATGTCTTTGCCGCCGACGAAGTGAAGGGCAACGTCAAAGCCCGCACCGAATGGGCCACCGCCCAAATGCACCTCGTCATCAAAGCCTCCGCCAACATGGGCCTCACCGTCACGCCCTCCTTCAGCGGAGCCCTCCTCTGGCCCTACATCTACCCCTGGCCCCAGCGCCCCGCCGGCTTCGCCGAAGAAGGTTTCAAGGAACTCGCCCGCCGCTGGAAGCCCATCCTCGATGCCGCCGACCAACACGGCATCGACATCGCCTACGAACTCCACCCCGGCGAAGATCTCTACGACGGCGCCACCTTTGAGCGCTTCCTCGAAGCCACCGGCAATCACCCCCGCGTCGCCATTAATTACGATCCCTCCCATTTCATCCTGCAGTGCCTCGATTACGTCGGATTCATCGATGAATACGGCTCTCATATCAAAGCATTCCACGTAAAGGACGCTGAATTCCGTCCCTCCGCCAAAGCCGGTGTCTACGGCGGTTACCTCGATTGGAAAGCCCGCCCCGGCCGCTTCCGCAGCCTCGGCGATGGCCAGGTCGATTTCAAACAGGTCTTCACTCGCCTCACCGCCGCAGGCTACTCCTCCTGGGCCGTTCTCGAATGGGAATGCTGCTACAAAGACAGCGTCCAGGGCGCAGCCGAAGGAGCCCCCTTCATCGCCTCGCACCTTATCGATGTCCCCAAGAAAGCCTTCGACGATTTCGCCGGAGCCGCCACCGATGCCGCTCGTAACCGCCGCATCCTCGGCCTCGACTAATTGCCGTCACTGATCCAAATCGAACCAGCCGATCGCCGCCTTCTCGCGAGCATCGCTTCCACCATGGAAGAAGCCGCACAGAAGAGCGGCGATTGGCTTGTTTGCCGCCCCGGCTGCAACCAATGCTGCCTCGGCCCGTTCGATATCACTCCACTCGACGCCCATCGCCTCCGCCAGGGCTTGGCCCAACTCGCCACCCCCACAGCCGCCGCAATCCACGCCCGCGTCGAAGCATACATCCCCCACGAAGACGCACCCTGTCCCGCCCTCAATCCACACTCCGGCCTCTGCGATCTCTACGAATTCCGCCCCATCACCTGCCGTGTCTTCGGCCCCGTCACCCACACCGAGGACGGCCTCGCCGCCTGCGAACTCTGCTACACCACCGCATCCGAACAGCAAATGGCCGCCTGCGCCGTCCACATCGATCCCGATGGCCTCGAAGCCGCAATTCTCAGTCAACTCGACGACGACGCACCCACCACCGTGGCCGAAGCCCTCAAGCCACTGTGCTCTTGAGAATCCCAATCCCTTCGATCTCCACTTCCACCACATCCCCCGGCGACATCTTCTGTGTTGACCCCGGAGTCCCTGTATAAATTACATCGCCCGGTTCCAAGGTTACATACTGGCTCACGTAACTCACTATCGTCGGGCAATCAAACAGCAGGTCAGACGTCAGTTGCTTCTGCACGCTCTTCCCGTTCAGCCGCGTCTCCAATTGCAGCTTCCCGTAATTCAGCCCCTTCACTATCGCCGGACCCATCGGCCCAAATGTATCCGCGCCCTTCGCCCGCCACCATTGCAAATCCTTCTGCGCCCCGTTCTGCCAGTCGCGCTCGCTCACATCGTTGCCGCACGTCACGCCGAAAATCCCCGCCGTCGCTTCGTCTTTAGACACCCGCGACAGCCGCTTCCCGATCACCACCACCAACTCCCCTTCATAATGAACATTCTTCGCGTCGCGAGGAATGCGAATCGGATCCGCGGGATTCTGCAAACACGTAATCGGTTTGTAGAAAATCTCCGGCTGCGCAGGAGGCGTCCGGTTGCCCAAATGGCTCTTGTAATTCAACCCCACCGCCAGCACCTTCGACGGAGTAATCGGATACAGCAGCTTCACCTCCGACAGCTTCAGCTTCTTCGAGGTGACCTTAAACGCACCCAGCATGTCCCCTTGAATGACACGCAGTTCTTCACCTTCCTGCACGGCGTGCGCCGTCTGTCCACGATGAGAAAAGCGTACAAAACGCGTAACACCGGCAGTCTGGGCCGGGGCGGAAGCAAGAGAGGCGAGCATGGCGGCTTGAAAGTTCCTTCGATTCACCTCTCAAGAATACACGAATCCGTCACACGCTGATCACCGGGCACGGCGACTGCCGGATGATCCCGTAAGAGTGCGCCCGTATGCGCCCAAATACCCCCGCGCTCGATCCGCGCCCAATCACCAGCAGATCGTCGCCATTCTTCCTCGCCATGTCGCACACATGCCCCACCGCGTCGCCGGCTTCCATCTCCACCGGCGCCTTCATCCCCACCTTTTGCATCAATTCTTCCAGCCGCCCCATCGCTTCTTCGGCGAACCGCTCCCTCCAGTTCGGAACAAAGTATTCGCCGCTCATTCCTTCCACACTGGGCGTGACGTGGTAGATCTTCAACTCCGCCTCGCACTTCTGCGCAAAGCACGATGCCCAACGCATCACCTTCTCACTCACCGGGCTCAGGTCAATCGCCACTGCTACCTTCGCAATCCGAATCCCCGTCTCAGGCACATCTTCCAAATGCACCCCGGTGAATACCGGGCAATCCGCGTCATGCAACACCTTCGCCGTCACCGATCCCAACATGAACCGCCGGAACCCCCCGTAGCCATGCGTCGGCATCACCACAAGGTTCATCTTATGATCGTGCGCGTATGCCACCAGCCGCCGCGCCGGGTCTCCTTCCAACAACACCCGGTTCAGCTTGTAGTGCTTCAGTTCGTCATCCAGAAAGTACTCCAGATCCTTTCGCGCCTGGTCTTCTCGAGCCTTCGTGTACTCCTGGAATATCCCTCCGCCCAGGTCTGCCATGCTGTATTCCATGTGCGGCGGTGGTAACACATGCACCAGGGTTACGTTCAACTGGAAGTTGGCGTGCAAAGCGTCCAACAAACGGGCCGCTCCGCGGCATCGGCTGGAAAAATCCACCGGGAACAGTACGTTCTCTAGCTGGAACATCGGTCTGCCTCCTTTCGAAAACGTCGCCATTTTTACTAGAGCACGTCTGAGGCCACCCTGGGTAGCCCATCTTTTCATGCAGTTGAAGCCTGCTCGAAATCGAGGTGGGGGATTTCACACACGTCTGGCAGACCACAGTGTTACACTGTTTGCGAGATGTCCAAACTGTTGGAACAGTGGCAACAAGCGAAAATACTGGAAGCAGTTTTCGACCACCTGTCGGATGCCATCGTCCTCTACGATTCCGACATGAAAATCTCCGGCATGAACCGCGCCGCCGAGTTACTGCTGGATATGAACGCCGAGGATAGCGTCGGCGCTCACTGCCACGACATGTTTCGTTGTGCCGTCTGTGACGGCGACTGTGGAATGCTCGTCGGAATCAATCAGCCTTCCCTTGCCAACGGCACGATTCGCTTCCGCACCCTCAATGGCCGAGAGCGCATGGCCATCATCCGCACCACCATGCTCCACGGAGACAATGGCCAGGTCCAGGGAGCCGTCGCCACCATCCGCGAAGTCACTGAGGAACTCCTCACCCAACGCCGCGATTGGGTCGCTGAATCCAACTCCATGCGCGACATCTACACCTTTGTCCGCCGCATTGCCGCCAGCGAAGCCAGCACCATCCTCATCGAAGGCGAAAACGGTACCGGTAAGGACTTGGTCGCCAAGACCATCCACTACTCCAGCATGCGTCAGGCCGAGCCCTTCATCGCCATCAATTGCGCCGCCATCCCCGATACCCTCCTCGAAAGCGAACTGTTCGGCTACGAAAAAGGCGCCTTCACCGACGCCCGCGCCCAGAAACGCGGTCTCTTCGAATTAGCGGATAAAGGTACTTTATTTCTCGATGAAGTCGGCGAAATTCCCCTCATGCTGCAGGCGAAAATGCTGCGCGTCCTCGAGGATCAGACCTTCCGCCGCCTCGGCGGCCTCAAAGACATCAAACTCGATGTCCGCGTCATCGCCGCTACCAATCGCAACCTCCGCGAAGCCGTCCGCGAAGGGGCCTTCCGCCAGGATCTCTACTTCCGCCTCAACGTCATCCACGTCCAGATCCCCCCGCTCCGCGAGCGCCGCGCCGACATCCTCCCCCTCGCCCGCTTCTTCATCGAACATTACAACAACAAGTTCAAACGCCAGATCGAAGGCATCAGTCCCGACGCCGAGAATCTCCTCCTCCAGCACGACTGGCCCGGCAATGTCCGCGAGGTCCGCAACGCCATCGAGCGTGCCATGATTCTCGAAGACTCTTCCCTCATCTGCCCACCCAGTCTGCCCCTCACCCTCACCGAACACACCGAAGCAGCGGCCGCCGCGGCAACCTCCACCGAGTTCTTCCCTGACCAGGGCGTCTCCCTTCAGGAAACCGAAAAGCAGCTCCTCATCCGTGCCCTCGAAAAGACCGGCGGGAATCAGACCCAGGCCGCGCGCCTGCTCCGCATCACCCGTGACACCTTGCGCTACAAGATGAAGAAGTTCAACCTCCGCTGATGGCCCGCTCCTACCACTGGCAGAATCGCATCCGGTTCGTCGACACCGATGCCTCCCAGCGCATCCACTACACTGCCATGTTCCGCCACTTTGAGGCCGCCGAACAGGAGTTCCTCCGCTCCATGGGCTGCCCCTACTCCAGCCCCGAATTCCGCGACTACAGCTTCCCCCGCGTCCACGTCGAATGCGATTTCACCGCCGAGATCCGCTACGACGACATCATCGACATCGAACTCACCGTGGACCGGGTGGGCAGTTCCTCCTTCACCATTTCATTCCACGTCGCCGTCGATTCCCGCCCCGTCTCCAAAGGTAAAATCACCGTAGTCTGCATCGACAAGCAGACCCAGCGCCCCGCGCGCATCCCCGATCGCCTCGTCGAAGTCCTCCGCGCTCACCTGGCCTAAGCCATGATCAACTACGATCCCCATAAGTGGCTCGATCATTTCTTCGATATCCGCGGCTCCATGGTCCGCGAAATCCTAGGCCGTGTTGCTCTCTGCGTCGTCTGGTCCGCCATCGTCGTCGCCGCCTATAAATATGGCGTCAAACTGGCCATCCCCTCCACCATCCACACCCTCGTCGGACTCGCCCTCGGCCTGCTCCTCGTCTTCCGCACCAACGCCTCCTACGATCGCTTCTGGGAAGGCCGCAAGCTCTGGGGCGGCATGGTCAACGAAACCCGCAACCTCGTCCGTGCGGCCGCGCAATTCATCCATTCCGACTCAGCCCTCCTCCATCAACTCGCCGCCTGGACCGCCGCATTCCCCTTCGCCACCATGAACCACCTCCGCGGCAAACAGGACCTCGGAGACGCCGCCGCCGGCCTGCCGCCCGCCGAAGTCAACGCTGTCATCGAAGCCGAGCACACTCCCATGGCCGTCGCCATGCGCATGAGCGCCTGCCTCACCGAAGCCCGCCGCCGCGGCCTGCTCACCGAATATTCGCAAATGTCCATCGACCAGAACATCCAGTTACTCGTCGACTACCTCGGCGGCTGCGAGCGCATCCGCAAAACCCCGCTTCCCTTCGCTTACGTCGTCCACCTTCGCCGCGCCCTCGTCATCTACTGCTTCACACTCCCCTTCGCCCTAGTGGACACCTTCGGCTGGACCACCGTCGCCGATACGCTCCTGCTCAGCTACGTATTCTTCGGCATCGAAGAAATCGGTGTCGAAATCGAAGGCCCCTTCGGCTACGACGACAACGATCTCCCCCTCGAACAAATCTGCGACACCATCCGCCACAACGTCCTGGCCCTCGCCGGCGCCCGCCTCGACGAAGCTGAACCCCCAATGCCCGGCGCCCTTTAATGTAGGTGGCGACGGGGCTCCAGCCCGGTCGCGGTTCAGCCTGGGAAGGCTGAACAGTCGTTCTAGCCGCCGTGCATTTCCGTTTCTGCCAGGCTCTTTTATCTGATCAAACCGTTGCGATTGCTATAATCAACTAAAAGTGGCGCTTCGGCCGGCTCTTCAGTTCGTCTTGGTGACATGTCTCACTATTCCGGCAGTCTCATTGATTGGCGCTATTCTAGGATTGTCTTGGTCTGCCGTTGTATTCCTCTTTAGCCTCGCTGATCTGCACAAGGAAAGGCGGTTCGGATCAGCCGAGACGATTCGTTTCTCAGCCCAATCCTTCGTCGCGGGACTCTACGGCTTCGCGACGGTAGGCTCTGCATGGCTGATTCTCCAACTCCATCGAGAACGCGAACAAATGTGGCTGCAAATGGTGCCACTGGCAATCGCAGCACTTGCTTTCTATGGCTGGCCCCGATCCGTCGTCTGTGCAAAAGATGATGTATCTCAACGTGGCCTCTTTGGGCGCAAGAGGCGGATTCCATATGCAGCCGTGCAAGCGATTTCAATTCTCGCCGACGGCGCCACGGCAGTGATTGGGGCTGGCACAACCATCGAACACACACCGTACCATTTCGGCGCCGCTCACTTCCGTGCGATCATCTCGCGTCGCACCGGGAAACCCGTCTATGGATAGATAGCGGCTGTCCTCGGAAACCGGCTGTAGGACGTCTCGAGTTGCTCTCATACTTCCGTCTCAGCGCGACACACGCCAGGTGTTCTTGATCGTCCCGCTAACGCTGTTCGCACGAGTAGCCGGGATCGCAAGGCTTTACCGGTGCGATTCCACGTACGCTCGAAGCACTGCATTGATCCGCGTTTGGTAGCCCCGGCCCCGCCGTTTGAACCACTGCAGGACATCCTCATCCAGGCGAATCGACACAGCCTTCTTCGTCTGTGGTTCGAGCAAGTTGGCACCCCGGAACCATTCCGCCGACACGATAGGCGCGGCGTTGGGATCCCCGGCCACTGCCTTGTGGATCTCCTTGTCCGTAAGCCTCGACAACCTGCCCCAGTCCGTGCGGCTCTTCACGTTATTCTTTGCCATAAATCGCCTCGTAAAAGGCCTTTCTCTCCTGCTGTGTAGCCAGGCGCGCGCTGATAAGCCGCCGGTGAATTCCTCTCGCGACGTAGACAACCGCAACTACGTAGGGGCCCATCTCTCCAAAAGCCACCATCCGATCCTCTCCGTAGTCGAAACGTTCGTCTGGTTGCTCCAAACAGGGTCCATCGAATATTGTGCAGGCGTCAACAAAATCTATACCGTGCTTCCGCACATTCAATGCGTTCTTCTTCGGATCCCACTCGAAGGCCACTTCCTAGTATATATCGAAGTATATACAAGCTGTGCAGCTATGGCACCGCCGACTCCGCCACCGCCGGCCGCGTCTCCACCTGCGGCCCCCCACCCGCTCCCTTCTTCTTGAACCCCTTCTTCGTCCCCCCTTTCTTCAATCCCCCGCCACCGGCACTCTCCCCCGGTCCCCCAGTATTATTCAGCGTCTCCCCAATCTCCAACTTCGCCAGCATCTCAGCCATCCGCCTCCCAACCTCCGGATGCGCCGCCAGCACATCCTCCTTCTCACTCGGGTCCTGCCGGATCCGAAACAGCGCCCGCATCTCATCCCCTCCGCGAGTCCGCCCCGCAACATACTTCCACTCCCCATCAAACACCGCGAACGATCCCACCGCTCCGATCACCACATTCTTCGGCGCACTCAACTTCCCCGAAACCAGGTTCCCCCACAAATTGCGTCCATAAAACGCCTTCGTATTCCGCGGCTTCACTCCACACCCCGCCGCCAGCGTCGGAAACAGATCATGCGCCGCCACCATCTGCGCGATCGTCTTGCCCCCCTCAATCACGCCCGTATACCACATCGCCGCCGGCACCCGTATCCCGCCTTCAAACACCGTCGACTTTCCCTCGCGCAGTGGCCCGTTACTCGCCCCGATCGCGCCCCCGTTGTCGCTCAGAAACACCACCATCGTGTCCTTCGCAATCTTCTCCTCCTCAAGCACCCGCAGCAGCCTGCCCACCTGATCATCCACCATGCTCACCATCGCCGCATACGTCCGCCTGTTCTCATCCGCAATATGCGCGAACTTCGCAATGCGCTCACTCGGAGCCTCCAGCGGAGTATGCGGAGCATTAAACGCCGTGTACGCAAAAAACGGCCGGCTCTTATCGCGCCCCCGGATCAGCGATTCCATTTCCTTGCCCAGCAACTCCGTCGTGTACCCTTCCTCCCGCACACTCTTCCCATTGCGCTGCCAATCATAAGCCCCAGCAAGCAGATGCGTGAAGTACGACACCGACCCGCCCGTATGCCCGTAGAAATGATCGAAGCCCCGCCGGTGCGGCAACTGCGCCTGCCGCGCCAATCCCAGATGCCATTTCCCCACCATCCACGTCTGATACCCCGCCGCCCGGAAACTCTCCGCCATCGTGTGTTCGTCCAGCGGCAGCCCCGTTTTGTCGAACGGCCCGAAGGGCCCATGAATGCCAACTGTCAACGGCGATCGCCCCGTCAACAGCGCGCACCGCGTCGGGCTGCATAGCGGATACGCATAGTAGTGGCTGAACTGCGCCCCCTGCTTCGCAATCCGGTCAATATGCGGCGTAGGAAACTCGCTCCCATGAAACCCCACATCGCCAAATCCCAAATCATCCGCCATGATCAGCAGCAGATTCGGATGCCGCGGCTTCTGGGCAAACAGCGCGGAACTGAGTGTAGAGAGCATGGCTCTCCGCGTGAGAGGCATGCGTTCCATCATAAGCGCACCGAGCGCCGTCAGCTACACCTTCTCTAACCGCACCAGATCCTCATACGACTCCCGCTGGCGCACCACACGCCATCCATTCCCCGCCACCATAATCTCCGATGCCCGCGTCCGCGCATTGTAATTCGACGACAGCACCGCTCCATACGCCCCCGCCGTGCAAATCGCCACCAGATCCCCTGGAAACACATTCGCCATCTCGCGATCCTTCGCCAGAAAATCCCCCGACTCGCACACCGGCCCAACCACATCCGCCGTCACCATCCCGCGCGCTGCATCTCGCTTCACCGGCAGAATCTCATGATGCGCCCGATACAGTGCCGGCCGGATCAAATCGTTCATCGCCGCATCGACAATAATGAATTCCTTGTTCCCGTTCTTCTTCCGATACAGCACCCGGCTCAACAGCACACCCGCTTCCGCCACCAGACTGCGCCCCGGTTCCACCATCAGCGTCAGATTGCGCCCTTCCACCTTGTTCCGGATCCGCGTAATGTAATCCGCAATCGAAGGAGCATTCTCGCTCGGCCGGTACGGCACACCCAACCCGCCGCCCAGATCCAGATACTCGATTGCTATCCCCTGCGCCCGTAGCCGGTCGATCAGCGACAACATCCGGTCCAGCGCCGCCACCAGCGGCTCCGGGTTCAGCAACTGCGACCCGATATGGCAGCTCACGCTATCCAGAATCAGATTCGGATGCCACCGCGCCCGCTGATAAATCTCCTCCACTTCCTGAATATCAATCCCGAATTTGTGTTCCTTCAACCCCGTCGAAATGTACGGATGCGTCTCCGCATCCACATCCGGATTCACACGCAGCGCAATCCGGGCCTTTTTCCCCAATCGCCCGGCCAGCGCGTCAATCAGCGCCAACTCCGCCTCCGACTCGCAGTTGAAACTATGAATCCCGCGCTCCAGCGCAAACTCCACTTCATCCGCCGTCTTGCCGACCCCCGAAAACACAACCTTGTCCGGCTCCGCGCCCGCGCGCAACACCTTGTACAATTCGCCGCCCGAAACAATATCGAACCCCGCTCCAGCCCGCGCCAGCATCGCCAGAATCCCCAGGTTATGATTCGCCTTCACCGCGTAGCACACGCGATGCGGCAGATTGCCGAACGCCCGGTCATACGCCTTGAAGCGGCTCAGAATCGCATTCGCCGAATACACAAAGCACGGCGTGCCCGCCTTTTTCGCAATCTCATCGAGCGGAGTATCTTCCACGTAGTAAACGTTATCGCGGTAGGTGAACGGAGTCTCTAACATTCAAATCACTTTCATCACAATAATGCTCTGATCGTCACTAATCGGCAGCTTTCCGGCATAGGCGTCCAATTCCTTGAAATACGCCCCGACAATCTCCGCCGCCGGCCGGTCCCGATGCTTCTTCAACAACCGCGCAATCCGCCGCACGCCAAACTCTTCGTCCGGGTTCTTCTCCCCCTGTTGATCCTGCACCCCATCGCTGTACAGCAGAACCACATCCCCCGGCTCGGCCTGAAATTCCAGCTCATCATACGGCCGGTCTTCCAGCAGCCCCACGGGAATGCCTTCCACCTTCGGATACAGAATCTTGTCCCCCCGCGAAACCATCGGCGGCGAATTGCCCGCATTCGTCATCCGGAACGTCTTCCGCTTCGAATTCCACTGCATCAGCAGAAGCGTGACGTACTTCGTCTCCACCTTGCGCTCCATCACCGCTTCGTTCAGCATGCCCATCAATTCCGCCGGATTCTTCTTGCTCGAAGCAAGGCTCCGCAACAGGCCGCTGATCAGCGCTCCATACAATGCCGCCGCCGCGCTCTTTCCGCTCGAATCCCCAAAGCAAATCAACGCGCAGTTCTCTTCGCAATCGAAGAAATCGTAGATATCCCCCGTAATCTCCCGCGCCGGCCGCGCCCCCAGCGCCACTTCCAGCCCTGCAATCTCCGGAGCTTCCCTCGGCTGCAACACCTTCTGCAACTTGCGCGCCGCCCGCAGATCCTGCTCCATCCGCTTCTCACGCGCGGCGATCTGCTCATACAAACTCGCGTTCTCAATCGAGATCGCAATCTGCGGAGCCAGCAGCGACAACATCCGCACATGGTCATCCGTGAAGAATCCCAGCCGCTCGCTCTCCAGATCCAGCACCCCGATCACCTTGTCCTGATAAATCAACGGCACGGCCACTTCCGACTGTATGTCCGGATGCGAAGCGATATACCGCGGATCGGTGAGCGTATCGTTCACCTTCACCGGCTCGCGAGCCTCCACCGCCGCCCCCGTAATCCCATTGCCCAGCGGGATATTGTCGATCTCCACGCGTTGGTCATAACGCATGCTGAAGCGGTTCCGCAGCACCTTCTGCTGCTCGTCCACCAGCAGGATGTTGAACGCATCGAAGTTCACCATCTTGCGCATCGTCTCCGCAATCCGGCGCAGCAATTCATCCACCGCCAGAATCGACGACAGTTCCTGCGACACCCGGCTCAGCGTCCGCATCATCCGGTTCTGCCGCTGCACCTTGCCATACAGCATCGCGTTGTCGATTGCCGACGCCACCCGCGAAGCAATCAATTGCAGCAGCGCCCGGTCATGTTCGTTGTATGCGTTGAGCTTCGTCGCCTGCACATCGATCACGCCCACCAGCTTGCCGCGCGCCGTCATCGGCACCGCCAGTTCGCTCCGCACCGCATCCAGCGCGCTGAGATAACGCGGGTCGTTCCGCACATCCCCCGAAAGCACTGGCTGCCTTGTCTCCGCTGCAATACCGGTCAACCCCTCGCCCAGCGACACCACCAGGTTCCGCACCACTTCCTGCCGGTGCCCGATCGCGTGCCGGATGCGCATCCCCTTGATTCGCTCGCTGTAAAGCAGAATCGCGAACAAATCCGTCGGCACCACCTGCTTCACAAACTCAGTGACGTTGTTCAGCAGTTGATCGAGATCCAGCGTCTCGCTGGTGACAGAGGAAACTTCCAGCAGAAAGTCCAGCAGTTCCGCCCGCTCGCGAAACTGCACTCGCGATCCTCCCGGCTTAGGCATTGCGTGCCGCGGCTTCCTGTACGATCTTCACACTCGCGCTCGCGCCAATCCTGCTCGCCCCGGCAGCCTTCATCGTTTCCAAATCGGCCAGCGTGCGAATGCCCCCACTCGCTTTCACGCCCACATCCGGACCCACCGTCGCACGCATCAGCGCCACATCGTGCGCCGTCGCGCCGCTCTTGGCGAAACCCGTCGATGTCTTCACGAAATCCGCGCCGGCAATCTTACACAGCGAGCTCGCAATCACCTTCTGGTTATCGTCCAGCAGCGCCGTCTCCAGAATCACCTTCAGAATCGCGCCCCCTTTGTGACAAGCCTCGGCCAGAGCCTGCACATCCATCCGCACCGTATCGTAATCGCCCGATCGCAGCGCGCCCACGTTCAGCACCATGTCTACTTCCTGCGCCCCAGCTCGAATCGCATGCTCCGCCTCGGCCACCTTGATCGCCGTCGGCGTCGCGCCCAGCGGAAAGCCCACCACCGTGCACACCAACACCGGAGAGCCCTTCAGTTCATGAGCCGCCAGCGGCACCCAATACGGATTCACACACACGCTGATAAACCCATGCTCGCGCGCCTCGCGGCACAGCTTCACAATATCCTCGCGCGTTGCGTCCGGCTTCAGAATCGTGTGGTCGATCAGCTTCGCCAGTTCCGCGTCGATTCGCGTCAACTTCTCCGAAGCCGAAATGCGGTCCGCTCCCGCGGCCACAATCTCCTTCGTCTTCTTCGAGCAAGTCTGCGCGCAGCGCTTCGTGCACCCGGGACACACCAGATCCGCGACATTCAGTCCTTCCGCGTTCGGCGCATGCCCGCCGCTCACCGGAATCCGCGCGAGGATCTCCTCCCCGATTTGCGCCACCAATCGATCTAGCTGTTGCGAGTCCACGCCGCGTATCTCTTCTCGATGCCGGTAATCTTCTCTACTCGAGCCGCATGCCGGCCGCCTCCATAGGGCGTCGCCAGCCACATCCGCAGCACTTCTTCGGCCTGCGTCACGGTCAACATGCGCCCGCCCAAAGTCAGTACATTGGCGTGGTTATGTTCGCGGCTGTTGCGAGCAGTAGCCTTATCGTAGCATAGGGCTGCGCGCACGCCCGGCACCTTGTTCGCCGCCATCGCCGACCCGATTCCTGCCCCATCCACAATCACCCCGCACGCCGCTTTTCCTTCCGCCACCAGTTCCGCCACAGCCAGCGCGATGTCCGGATAATCGGCCGCTTTCGCCTCCTGTACGCCTACGTCACGCACCGCAAATCCCAGTTCCGCCAGCAGCGGCTTCAACGTTTCCTTCATTTCGAATCCGCCATGGTCCGACCCGATCGCCACCGTCCGCTCCGCCGGAGCCATTCCATCTAACTCGTGTTCCGGAACTTCCTGCAACGCCAGCCCTCGTTCCCGAATCAGGTCCCTTGCCGAGGGAGTTACAATGGTCCCGATTGCTACCTTCACCACCCCCGTCAAAGGGACATCCGTTGCTGTTAGAACTTTACGCATACATCCAGTCGAACGCGTGCCGCGTACTCTCCATTGTAATGAACACCCGCCCCGCATTCCTCTTTTTGCTTGCGGTTTCTTTCCTCAGCGCCCATCCCATGGGCAATCGCTCCATTAGTCATTACGCCCGCCTCACCCCCTCCGATCGCGGCCTCTCCATCACTTACGCCCTCGACCTCGCCGAAATCCCCAGCTTCGAACTCCTCCGCGAATGGCAACTCGAACGCACCAGCCCGCGCGCTCAACTCGATGCCAAAGCCCTCCGCCAGGCCCGCGATTGGGTAGCGAATCTCCATCTCACCATCGACGGCCAACCTCTCCGTCCCACCGTCTACTCCGCCCAACTCCACATCTCCGACGGCGCGGACAGCAGGCCAGTCCTTCGCATTACCGCTAAAGCCTTCGCCCCAACCCAACCCGGTGCAATGCGCTACGAGGATCGGAACTACCCCGGCCGCGCCGGCTGGAAAGAAATCGTCATCGATGGCGACGGCCGCCCCGCGCGCGACATCAGCCACGCCCTCACCGCCTACCCCGAAGATCCCACCCTCGCGCCGCCCCTCGACACCACCGCTCAATTCGCCTGGCGCCCGGCCCCCAAAACAGAAGCGCCCCGTATTGTTCTGGCCCAGAATTCTCCTCCCCCGCCCGGCGCCCTCCAGCGTGGCGACACCCTCTCCCAACTCCTCGGCAAACAGGAACTCGGCATCTCCGCCATGCTCCTCGCAATCGCTCTCGCCTTCGGCTTTGGAGCCATGCACGCCATGTCCCCCGGCCACGGCAAAACCATCGTCGCCGCCTATCTGGTCGGCTCCCGAGGCACCTTCAAACACGCCCTCTTCCTCGGCGCCATGGTCACCTTCACCCATACCGTCAGCGTCTTCCTCCTCGGCCTTGGCACACTATTCCTCTCCCGCTACATCGTCCCCGACAAGATCTATCCCATCCTCAGCGCGCTCTCCGGAGCCATGATCGTCGCCATCGGAGCCATGCTCTTCTACAAGCGTCTTCACATCCTCGCCGCTCACTCCCACTCCGATCACCACCACGTCATCGGCCATCATCACCACGATCACGATCATGACCATGGCCCCGGCGGCCACACCCATGTACCCGAAGGCGAAGTCACGTTCTCCAGCCTCACCGGACTCGCCGTCAGCGGCGGTCTTGTCCCCTGTCCCTCCGCCCTGGTCCTCCTCCTCAGCGCCATCGCCCTCGGCCGCATCGGTTTCGGACTCGCCCTGCTCACCAGCTTCAGCCTCGGCCTCGCCCTCGTCCTCATCACTATCGGAGGCATCGTCCTCTACGCGAAAAACCTCCTCCCCTCGACCCCTAAAGTCACCACCAGCCCGCTCTTCCGCATGCTCCCCGTATTCTCCGCCGCCGCCATCACCATCATCGGCCTCATCATGACCGCCGCCGCCCTAGGCTGGATCAAACTCAACGTGTCATAGCCCTTCAGATCCGCGCGCGTCAGCAAGCGGTCAACCACCCCCCTACAGAGCCGCGCGCGTCAGCAAGCGGTCCGCGGCTAACATAAAAGGAATGCCCCGCATCCTCGGCATCGAATCCTCTTGTGACGAAACCGCCGCCGCCGTCGTCGAAGACGGGCGCACCGTCCTCTCCAGCATCGTCAGCTCCCAATTCGATGTCCACGGCAAATACGGCGGAGTAGTCCCCGAACTCGCCTCCCGCGAGCATCTCCGCGCCATCACCCCCGTAGTCCGCCAGGCCATGGAACAGGCTCGCTGCACCTATCAGGACCTCGACGCCATCGCCGTCACCCAAGGCCCCGGCCTCGTCGGCTCCCTCCTCGTCGGTATGACCTACGGCAAAGCCATCTGTTTCTCGCGCCAACTCCCCTCATCGGAGTCAATCACATCGAAGGCCACATCCACGCCGTCGCCATAGAAGCCGAAGGCCGCCTCGAATTCCCTGCGCTCGCCCTCGTCGTCAGTGGCGGCCACACGCATCTGTTCGAAATCAGGGAAGGCTTCTCCTACCGCCTCCTCGGTAAAACCCGCGACGACGCCGCCGGTGAAGCCTACGACAAAGTCGGCAAACTCCTCGGGTTCAGCTACCCGGGCGGTCCCATCCTCGATGCACTCGCGCCCTATGGCAACCCCAAAGCCGTCCGCTTCACTCTCGCCAAAATGAAAGGCAACGCCCTCGACTTCAGCTTCAGCGGCCTCAAAACCGCCGTCCTCCGATGGGTCGAATCCCACCCCATGGAAGCCGAAATCGCCCGCCGCAAAGCCTACACCCAAACCAACCCGCGCCCCTCCACCGCCGAGTGGCTCGAACTCACCCCGCAGCCCACACGCGACCTGATCGCTTCCTTCCAGCGCACCGTCATCGAAGAACTACTCACGCGCTCTGAAGCCGCCGCCGAACAGATGGCCGCCCGCAGTTGGGTCGTCTCCGGCGGTGTCGCCTGCAACGCCGGACTGCGCGACGCCGCCCGCAGCGCCCGCCTCCCGTACCCCGTCTTCTTCCCTACGCCCGCGCTCTCCACCGACAACGCGGCCATGATCGCCGCCGCCGCCTTCCCCAAATTCCACCGCCGCGACTTCTCTAGCTTCTCCCTCAAAGCCCAGGCCGGACTCACCCTCGCCTGATTGCGTTACCATGGCGCTTATGCTTCTTCGCTGTGCCGCGTTAGCCCTTGCCGCAACGTGCCTCGCCTCCGCTGCCGTCACCCGCATCGAAGTCATTGACCGCGGCGATGTCCCCGGCTACAACTACGAACGCATCGCCGCCAAGGCCTACTTCGCCCTCGATCCGCAAAACCCATCCAACCGCATCATCCGCGACATCGACTACGCCCCCAAAAACAGCGCCGGCCAGGTCGAGTTCTCCGCCGACCTCTTCGTTCTCAAACCCCGCAACCCCGCCGAAGGCAACGGCGCCATCCTTTTCGAAGTCAGCAATCGTGGCCGAAAAGGCCTGATCAACATGTTCAACCTCGGCGTCTCCACCTACGACCCGAAAGCCCCCGGTGACTTCGGCGACGGCTTCCTCATGCGCCGCGGCTTCACTCTCGTCTGGCTCGGCTGGCAAGCCGACGTGGCCAACGAAGCGGGCCTCATGCGCATGTTCGCCCCTTCCGCCAAGCGCCCCGGCAATCCCATCACCGGCACCGTCCGTTCCCAGTGGATCCCCGAAGCCAAAGAGACCGAGCACAACCTCGGCGACCGCACGCACATCCCCTATCCCGTCCGCCCCGGCGCCGACGACGCCCTCAAACTCACCGTGCGCGATTCCTACGAGGCCGCCCCCCGCATCATTCCACGCGCCGAGTGGAAGCTAGCCCGCATGGTCTCCGGTGAACTCGTCCCTGACCGTGGCATCGTCTACTACTCCGCCGGCTTCACCCCCGGCAAAATCTACGAACTCGTCTACGAATCGCAAGACCCCACCATCGTCGGCCTCGGCCCCGCCGGCATCCGCGACATCATCAGCTTCCTCAAATACGAGAACGCCGGCATCATCCAACTCGGCGACCAGAGCCGCTTCCTCAAACGCGCCATCGGTGTCGGTACCTCGCAATCCGGCCGATTCCTCCGCACTTTCCTCTATTTCGGCTTTAATAAGGATGAAAAGAATCGAAAAGTATTCGACGGCGTCTGGGCTCACGTCGCCGGAGGCGGCCGCGGCAGCTTCAACCACCGCTTCGCCCAACCCTCCCGCGACGGCCACCCCTACATGAACATCCTCTATCCCACCGATATTTTCCCCTTCTCCGACCAGCCGCAAACCGACCCCGACACCGGTCTCACCGACAGCATCCTCGCCCGCGCCGAACAGGACAACGTCGCCCCGAAAATCTTCTACACCAACAGTTCTTACGAATACTGGGGCCGCTCCGCCTCGCTCATTCACACCTCCATCGACGGTAAATCCGACGGCGGCCTCTCATCCAACTCCCGAGCCTACCTCTTCAGCGGCACCCAGCACGGACCCGGCACTTTCCCCCCATCGAAAACCGTCACGGCCAATCCCGCCAATGCCAACGACTACCGCTACCTCATGCGAGCCCTCCTCATCAACATGCACAACTGGCTGAAGGACGGCACGGAGCCTCCCGCCTCGCAGATCCCGCAAGTGTCGAAGGGAACCCTCGTCGCCCACACCGCGCTCGCCTTCCCCAAACTCCAGAGCGTGACGCTCCCCAAGCGCATACAGCAAGCCTGGCGCGCCGACTTCGGCCCCGAGTTCCGCTCCCACGGCATCATCACCAACGACCCGCCCAAACTCGGCCGTCCCTTCGTCACCCTCGTTCCCCAAACCGACGCCGACGGCAACGAACTCGCCGGCATCCGCCTCCCCGAAATTCAGGTCCCGCTCGCTACCTACACCGGCTGGAACATGCGCGCCTCCCACATCGGCTCGCCTCAGGAAATGTACAGCATGGTCGGCTCTTTCTTCCCCCTCCCCGCCAACAAAGCCGCGCGCGCTGCCACTGGCGATCCGCGCCCCTCCATCGCCGAGCGCTACCCCAACAAGCAGGCCTACCTCCAAAAGATCGCCACCGCCGCCAGTCAACTCGAGAAGGATCGCTTCGTGCTTGCCGAAGACCTCTTCGCGCTCGAACAACGAGCCTCCAAACAATGGGACGCCCTCGCGGCCAAATAAAGAATTATGTCTGTTCCTCCATCCATGGAAATGCCCAAAATCCCCATCGAGGGGGTGAAGTATCTGATTACCGTCGGCTCCGGCAAAGGCGGAGTCGGAAAAAGCACCGTTAGCGTCAATCTCGCCCTTGCCCTCAAGGCCCTCGGCCATCGCGTCGGCCTGCTCGACGCCGATGTCTACGGCCCCAACGTCCCCCGCATGATGGGCATCAACGAGTCCCCTCGCGCTTCCGGGGAAAGCATCGCGCCCATTGAACAACACGGCGTCAAGCTCATGTCGATGGGCTTCCTGAGCCCCGGCGACCGCCCCATCATCTGGCGTGGACCCATGCTCCACAGCCTCATGCAGCAGTTCATCCGCAACGTCGTCTGGGGTTCGCTCGACTACCTCATCATCGACCTCCCGCCCGGCACCGGCGACGTCTCCCTTTCGCTTGCCCAAAGCACGCCCATCACCGGAGCCGTCGTCGTCACCACGCCTTCCGACGTCTCACTCGAAGACGCGCGCAAAGCCGTGCTCATGTTCCGTCAACTCCACGTGCCGCTTCTCGGTCTCGTCGAAAACATGAGCTACCTCATCGCTCCGCAGTCCGGGGAGCGCATCGATGTCTTCGGCGAAGGCGGCGGCAAACGCACCGCCGACCAGATGCAAATCCCTCTGTTAGGCGAACTCCCGCTCGTACCCGAAGTGCGCCGTGGTGGCGACTCCGGCCGTCCCGCCGCCCTTTCCGGCGAAACGGCCGATATCGCCAAACCCTTCTTCGAACTCGCCCGCACTGTCATCCGCCGCGTCGAACAAACCGCGGCCAACAAAGGCCCGACAATCGCTGTAGAGGATTAATCGCCGGCGATTAATCCAAGTAGGGCGGACCCCCTGGTCCGCCAGCCGGCCCCCGGCCGGCTCTCTAACCTAAGCATTCACCATCCGAATCGTCTGCGACGGTTCCGGAGCCGGATAACCCGCTTCGCCAAACGCTTCCCGGATCACCTTGTTCGTATCAAAATACACCTGCCAGTAGTTGTCCGTGTGCGTATACGGCCGCACCGCCAGCACCGGCCCGACAAGGTTGAACTGCAAAATCTCCACGTCCGGACCCGGCTCGGCAACGACGTTCGGTATCTTCGCCACCCGCTCCTTCAACAGCTTGATCGCGCCGTTGTGATCCACTGACCCGTTCAATTGCGCCACCAGGTCCACTCTCCGGAACGGGCTCGCCGAGTAGTTCTGAATCGTATCGCTGAAGATCTTGTTATTCCCCACAAACGTCACCACATTGTCCGGTGTAAGGATCGTCGTCACAAACAGCCCGATCTGTTTC
Source organism: Acidobacteriota bacterium (assembly GCA_018268935.1). Classification (GTDB taxonomy): domain Bacteria; phylum Acidobacteriota; class Terriglobia; order Bryobacterales; family Bryobacteraceae; genus CADEFT01. Next base: position 63,354 of record JAFDVS010000068.1, read on the forward strand.
ACCGTGCCCGTCTGCCCGCCCGCCGACACGTAATCGCCTGTCTTGAAGGGCCGCAGGATCACCAGGAACACGCCTGCCGCGAAGTTCGATAACAACCCCGCCCAGGCCGCCCCAATCGCCACGCCCGCCGCCGCCAGCAACGCCGCAAACGACGTCGTTTCCACCCCAAAATACCCTAAGATCGCCACCACCAGCACAATGTTCAACAACACCGCAATCGTCGACGAAATGTAGCTCAGCAGCGTCGGCTCCAGATGCTGCCGCTCCAATCCGCGCGAGATCAGCGACACCGCGAAGTTCACCAGCCAACGCCCGATCATGTACAAAATCAGCGCGCCAAGTACCTTAAACCCAACCTGGGTCGCGGTTGCTACCGCGGAATCAAGCAACTTGCTGTAATCCATGCTCTATCCTCCTGTCCGTTCTCAATTATGTTCGAAAACGGCTGGAGCGCAAGTGGAAAATGGATTGCAATCTTACTGAAACAGGCTCGACATCTGCCGCATCAACAGCAGCACCGCGGGCCCCAGGGTCACCACCAGAATTGCCGGAAAGATCAGGAAGAACACCGGAAAGACCATCTTTACGGTTAATTTCCGGGCCTGTTCCTGCGCCCGCTGCCGGTATCGTACCCGCAGGAACTTCGCATGTTGCCGCAAGGTCGGCGCCAGGCTCGATCCAAACCGGTCGCTGTCCAGCAGCAGCGCACAGAACTTGCGGATCTCCGGCTCACTGTTCCGTTCCGCCATGTGCCGGATCGACTCCGCCCTGCTCTTGCTCGCCCGCGTCTCCAGGTACACCGTCAGTAACTCCCCGGCCAGATCCGGCGAGAATTTCTGCAATCCCCGGCTTGCCAGCAGCATCGCCTGATCCAGCGATTGCCCCGCTTCCATCCCCATCACCAGCAGATCCAGTGCCGGCGGCAACGCCCGCCGCAACCGGTCATTCCGCGACGATATCAGGTAGTCCAGAAAGCGTTCCGGAATCAGAAACCCCAGCCCCAGTCCGCACGCGATCGCAATCACGATCGCCGCCACATCGTCCTGCTTCTGCAGCGCGTAAAAGCAGAACAGCAGTCCGATCACTCCACCGCAGGAGTACTTCAGCCCGAAGTAGGATGTGATCGCCGCCTCCGTTCGATAGCCCGCCAGTCCAAGCCGCTTCTGTGTCGCTCCGCGGCTCGACTCCGACGACGGCATCGACTCCCCAATCGAATGCAGCATTCCCACCAGCGACGCCCGCAATCCTTGCCCTTGTGGCTCTCCCGCCGTCAGCAAATCCAGCGGTGCGCGTTCTTCTTCCTCTGCGCCCTCCCGCCGCGCAAACGCCACGTAGCCGATTACCGACACCGTCCCCATCACAAACAGAAAGAACAACCCCATCATTGCGGTGGGATTCATAGCCGGATATCCACCAGTTTCCTGATGACAAAGTGCGCCGCGATCAATCCGATCACCGCCCCAGTCACCATTTTTCGCCCGATATCCTCGGTAAACAGCGGATCGAGAAATGTCGGATTCACATAAAACATGAACCCCGTAATCACCACCGGCAGCGCCGACAAGATGTAGCCTGCCATCCGCCCCTGGCCCGACATCGCCTTCACTTCACCCCGCAACGCCGCTGCCTCCCGCATGTTCTCCGATAGCTTTTCCAGTACCTCGCTCAGGTTCCCGCCCGACTTGCTCTGCATCTGCACCGCGGAAACAAAGATGCACACTTCCTGCAGCGGAAGCCGCTCTGCCAGGTTCTCCAGCGCCCGTTCCCAAGGTGCCCCCAATGCCCCTTCCGCGAAGGTCCGCTTCAATTCCTTCCCCAACGGATTCGGTGTCTGAGAGGCGACATGATCCAGCGCCCCCGCAAAGGGATGCCCGGCCCGCAACGCCCGAGCCAGCGATTCCAGCGCATCGGGAAATTGATCTTCGATCTTCCCCCAGCGCTTCTCCTTGCGCTGCCCAATGTAAAAGTAGGGCGTCATTCCCACCAGCGTCCCCAATATCGCCAGTCCCCACAGTGGCAACCACGGAATCTGGCTCAGAATCGCCCACGTCACGGTCGCGCTCACCAGCATCGACAGCGTCGTCCGTCCCACCGTCCAATCCATGTCCGCTTCCACCAGCGTGCGTTTCACCCGCTCCACCAGGTTGAATCGCTCCAGCACCCACGCCCACACCGATATCGAACTGACCTCGGCTTCCCGCCGCAACAAAGGCGAATCCTCTTCATCGGCATAGAAGCTCGGCAGTGCCGCCGGTTCGTCCACTTCCACTTCCCCACTACGGCGATCCATCACCATGCGCGCTATCCACACCGCGACGGCCGCCAGCGTGAACGTCGCCAGGAAAACCAGAAATGCGGTAGGCAGTGCCATGTTGCCCTTAGTTGCGGATCAGCTTCGGCGTCACCAGAACTACCATCTCCCGCTTCGGCTCGGCATGCTTTTCCGGAAAAAGCTTCTCCCACAGCACCGGCAGATTGGACGCATCCGCCAGTCCGCGCACCAGGAAGCTTTGCCCGTCGCCCACTTCAATCTCCGTCTCCACCCGGCGCATCCGCAGCCCATCGGCCCCTGGCGTCGTCACCTCGGGACTCACCTTCAGCCGCACTTTTCCATCCGCCTGCCCCGCCGGCGCAAACCGGATCTTCAACCCCGCGCCCGATTTCGCCGCCTCCAGCGCCCATTGTGCCCCGGCTTCCGCCTTCGGCCCGCTTTGCACCTGCGACGAACTCACTACGTCCAGCGTCTTCTGCTCGCGCATCTTGGCCAGCGATTGCTGCAAACCGTCACCGGCCCGGAACGCCGCCACCTGCAGCATCCCAACCGGCGCGCGCCCGCTCTCGTGCAATTGCGCCTCCAACTGCGTCACCGCTTCGTTCTCCGCGCTCGCCACCTGGACCAGATATTCCACCTGTCGCAATGGCCGCGCCGCCGGAACCGCCGCCGCTACGGGCGCCTGTCCGGGTACCGGCCCTGGCGGTGGACGATGGAACACATTCCCCATTGCCAGCGACCCGCTCCGCTCCGTCTTTCCATCCACCGGATTCCGCAGTGCGATCCGGATCTTCGCCGTCGAATCGGCCAGCCCCAGCATCGAGGCTTCCTTTGGAGTCGCCAGCAGCGTGATCACCTGCCCGTTGCCCCGGCCCATCTGCGAATCGCGCGGCACCGTCAGCACCTGCATATTCTCCAGCAGCGTCCGCAGTTGCGGCTCGTTTCCGTGCGGCCCCTGGATATTGGCCACCACGTGAATATCGATGTGGTGTCCGGGCTTCAACAGCGCCATCACCCCAGCCGAATCCTGCACCGTAATGGAAACCGCGCGCATGCCCTCCGGAATCCCCATGCTGCCGCCTTCCACCGGGCCGCCGTTCTTCGCCGCCAGCCGCGAAGCCGTCACCAATTCATTGGCCGCCAACCCATCTACCACCATCTGTCCAATCGCATCTTCCGCCTTGCCCAACGCGCCGGCCGGCAATACCGGCGACGACCAGGGCACGCGCTTCACTTGATCCGCCTTCAATACGGTCCCCGCAGGCACCGCCTGCGCCGCTACCAGCACATGAGCCTGCGCCGGAGGCGGAGCCGTGGCCGAATTCAACCTCCCTACGAACAAACCGTAGAAGATCCCCGTCGAGACAATTGCCACGATAAACGCAACTCCGAACAGAGGGACTAAGCTCTTCTTTTTGGCAGACAATCCGGACAACTCCTCAGTCTCCTATCGGCGGAACGGCGGAGGTTCGTTAGCGTCGCTCAGTACAATTAGGAAGCGATGCCTTCGCCGCTATATGTCATCCCCGCCCGCGAAGCCGACACCGCCCTCGTCTTCCGCCGCGGCCCCTCCTCCTGGTGGCGCCTCCTCGAATGGAGCCTCAACCCGCCCCAACTCATTCCCGGAGCATGGTTTCGCGGCTCCCTCTACCCCCGCCGCTGCGACCTCTCCCCCAATGGCCGCCTCCTCGGCTATTTCGCCCTCAAAGCCGGCCGCCCCGGCTGGCCCATGACTTACTTCGCCGTCTCCAAAGTCCCCTGGCTCGAAGCGCTTGCCGCCTGGAAAACAGCCGGCACATGGACCGGTGGCTGCCACTTCGCCGCCAACGGCGCCCTCGACATCCAGGCCTGTATCGAAGACCACCCCTTCCACGGTGCCTACCCCTACCCCGTCCGGTATCAACCACTCAGCCTCGACTGGAAAGCCCGCGTCGTCGCCAACGAAGCCAAGCGCGGCTGGCTCGCCACCCCCGACCCCGCCATCCTCCGCCGTCCCCAACCCAACGGCGACTCCACTCTCATGCTGATTAACCGCGGCGAAGGCGCCCTCCCCGACTACTTCCTCGAATCCCCCACCGGCGAACTCACCGCCCTCCACGACGCCACCTGGTGCGATTGGGACCGCCGCGGACGCCTCCTCCTTGCCACTCACCCCCGCACCCTCACCATCGCCGCCTGCAGCAATGGCAAACTCCGCCCCACCTGGAGCGCCGGCCTGACCCCCCTCCGCCCCGACCCCCAACCAGCCCCTCCGTGGGCCTCCCACTGGTGAGTTACAATAACTCACCATATGCAACGTCCTCTCGCTGGGCTACTCGCGGTCCTTCTGCTTCTCGCAGCCGGACCTGCGCATTCTCAAACCTCAGCGGGGGCGCTGGTTGGCCTCGTCCGCGATCCCGCCGCCGCCGCAGTTCCAAACGCCACCGTCGTCGTCACCAATACTCAAACCAACGTCGTTTTCCGCATCCAGACCGATACCGAAGGAAACTACTTCGTCCCTAGTCTCCTCCCCGGCTCCTACCAAATCGTCTGCGAACACAGTGGATTCAAGAAGATCCAGGCCGGACCCATCACTGTCAACGTCAATCAGACGGTCCGTGTCGATCTCAATCTCCAGGTCGGGGAAACCGCCGAATCGGTAACCGTGCAGGAGTTCTCCAGCCTCGTCCAAACCGAAAACACCACCATCGGCCAGGTCGTCACCGCCCGCCAGTTGAACGAGTTGCCCTTGAACGGCCGCGACTTCCGCAGCCTCCTCCGCCTCAACCCCGGCGTCACCGAACCCCAGGGCGGCATCAGCGTCACAGCCTCCATCCGCCGCCAGGGCTTCAACGACGGCATCAAAAACGTCAGCATCAACGGCGCCCGTCCCTCCTCGGTCACTTACTTAATCGATGGCGTCTCGCTCAACGAACCCCTGTTCCAGTTCCCCAGCCAGATCCCCCCCATCGAAGCCGTAGAAGAGTTTAAGCTCCAAAACGCTCTTTACCCCGCCGAGTTCGGCATGGGTGTCGGCCAGGTCAGCATCGCCATGAAGTCCGGCACCAACGCCATCCACGGCTCCCTCTACGACTTCCTCCGCAACGACAAGCTCCAGAAATTCCACCCCCGCTTCCGCACCAAAACCCCGCTCAAACAGAATCAGTTCGGCGGCGTAGTCGGTGGACCCGTCTACATCCCCAAACTCTACGACGGCCGCAACCGTACCTTCTTCCACACCAGCTATCAGGGCGGACGCCGCGTCATCGGCGCCGTCGGTCTCGGCCAGGTCCCCACCGCCGCCGAAAAAACCGGCGACTTCAGCGCTTGGCCCACCCAGTTGTTCGACCCCCTCAGCGGCGTGCTCACCCCCGGACAGGCCCTGCCCATCAATCGCAGTCCCTTCTCCGGCAACCGCATTCCCGCCAGCCAGTTCGCACCCGTCAGTTCCGCCTTGCTCAAATACTGGCCTTCGCCCACGCGTCCCTGCGCCACGCCCTGTAACAACTTCGAAGCCAGCACCAGCACGCCGGTCCGCATGGATCAGAACACCGTGCGCCTCGATCACAATTTCTCCACCAGCGATCGCGTCTTCGGCCAATATCTCTATTCCAAGGAAACCGCTCCCATCCCGGCCGTCATTCCACTCTCCGGCGTCGTCACCCAGCAATCCAGTTGGCTCGCCTCCGTCCAGTGGACTCACGTCGTCAACTCGCGCATGGTGAACGAACTGCGCGCCGCCTACAACCACTTCCTGTTCGATCAGAGCTTTGAAACCCAGGGCAAGGGAACCGTCTACTGGAAGGATGCCGGCCTCCGCAACCTCAACGAGAAGTATGAGGCCCTGCCCGCCATGATCCCCGGAACCCAGTACACCAACATCGGCTACGCCGGCTCGGTGCCCTTCTTCTCGATCTCCAACACGCAGCACTTCGTCGAGCATTTCAGCTTCACCACAGGCAAGCACACCTTCAAGGCAGGCGTCGATTTTCGCCGCTCCCGCACTACCCGCATCGGCGGATTCCAGGGCAACGGCATCATCAATTTCAACGGCGCTTACACCGCCCGCAACCCAACCGTCGCCCAGGTGGCCGGCGCCGCCAACACCGGCAACGGTTTTGCCGACTTCCTCCAGGGCTACGCCAGCCTCGCCGCCGGCACGCCCTTTGAATCCGATTCCGGCTGGCTCCGCAACAACGACGTCAACGTCTTCGCCCAGGACGACATCCGCCTCACTCCGTCGCTAACCATCAACGTAGGCATCCGCTGGGAATACCGCGGCCCCTGGTATGAAAACTCGAAGGGCGGCAAAACCTTCGACTTCAATACCCCCGGCGGCCGAGCCCTCTACCGCGACGAAGCCTTCGTGCAGTTGGTGAACAACCCCGTCTTCGCCTCCTGCTGCACCGCGGACTCGGTCTACAATCCCGACTACCGCAACTTCGCCCCGCGCATCGGCTTCGCCTGGCGCCCGCTCTCCGGCAGCAACCGCTTCGTCGTCCGCACCGGCTACGGAGTCTTCTACGACATCCTCCACCGCTTCTACGACACGCAGCCCTACTCGCCGAACATTCCGTTCGTCCTGCAGTCGCTGCCCGCCGTGAACGGACTGGAAACCCAGCCGCCGCTCAACCTGCGCAACCTCTTCCCGGCGCCGCTCTCCATTGCCCAGCGCCAGTTCGTCGCGCCTTATTGCGAAGCCCCGGCCAGCGAATCCACCGATCCCACCACCGGCCGCATCATCGTCCGCAATCAGTGCTTCGGCACCGGCCTGCAATACGCCGCTCCGAACAACAAAACACCCTACACCCAGAACTGGGGCCTCAACCTTCAGTTTGAGCCGCGCCAGCGCATGCTCTTTGAAATCGGCTACCAGGGCAGCCACGGTCTCCGCGCCCAGAGCTTCTATCACGCCAATCAGGCGGTGCTGCCGTCCACCTCGGGCAATCCGAACAACGGGCTCCGCTTCCGCTCGCAATGCCCCGCGGGCAGCTATCCTGCCAACTGTTCGCCCATCCAGGATCGCGTGCCCTACGCCAACTTCATCCCCCAGTTGGCCACCTACATCAACGACAACAACGCCATCTACCACGCCATGACGATGAAGCTCGAGCAGCGCTTCAGCAACGGCCTGCAATTGCTCACCGCCTTCACCTGGAGCCGCACCATCGACGCAGTCTCCGAAATCCAGACCCAGGGCGGCACGCCGCGCACCTATCCGCAGTACAACTACCGCCGCGACCTCGAACGTGGCGTCGCCAACTACGACCAGACCCGCCGCTTCGTCACCAGCGTCTTGTATGAGCTCCCCGTGGGCAAAGGCAAAGCGCTCCTCAATCGAGGCGGAGTCCTCAACGCAGCCCTCGGCGGCTGGCAGACGAACACCATCATCACCCTCGCCGATGGCCTCCCGTTCACCGTCGGCTGCTTCTGCGGCGACCGCGCTCAGATCGGCAACGATCGCGACGTGCATCGCATGAACGTCATCGCCCAACCGATGCCTGACGGCTTCGAAAAAACCATCTACCGCCAGTTCAACACGGCTGCCTTCCAGACTCCGGCCCTCGGTACGCTCGGCAACTCGGGACGCAATACCCTGCGCTCTCCGGGCCAGAAAGCCGCGGATTTCTCCATCTTCAAGAACTTCCGCATCCAGGAGAAATTCAATCTCCAGTTCCGCGCCGAAGCCTACAACCTGATGGCCAGCCCCTACTACACGGTCATCTATCCGCAGTTGAACGCCACCCAAACCAACTTCGGTTCACTGGTTCCCGTCGGTGGTGATCAGGGCAACCTCTTCAACCCCCGCGTCTACCAGATGGCCATGCGCCTCGTCTTCTGATCGAACTTGGGGGCCGGGGACCGTTACTGAGCCGCGCGCGTCAGCAAGCGGTCCCCGCATTGCCATGCTAAGCTAAGAATTCTAGGTATGGGACGCAAGCCGCAAAAGAACGACTCACTCCCCGGGTCGCTCGACATGTTGATCCTCCGCACCCTATCCCGCCACAGTCTCCACGGCTACGGCATCGTCCAATTCATTCAGCAATCCTCCGGCAACGAGCTCCTCATCGAAGAAGGCTCGCTCTACCCCGCGCTCCAACGTCTCGAACTCAACGGCTGGATCGACGGCGCCTGGGGCGTAACGCCCAACAACCGCAAGGCACGCATCTACAAGATCACCGCAGCCGGCCGCAAGCAGCTCAACGTCGAAACGAAGAAGTACGCCAAGCTCACCTTGGCCATTGCCCGCGTGATGGAAGCGCAATGATCAATCTCCTCCGGCGTCTGAACTACTGGCGGAACAACGAAACGCGAAGCCAGATCCTGCTCGAGGAAATCGAACTTCACTTGGAGGAGAAAGCCGCGGATCTGGAAGCCCGTGGCATGTCCGCCGGGCAGGCCCGCAGCGAAGCCCGCCGCCAGTTCGGCAACGCCGGTCAAAAGCAGGAAGAGTCACGCGAGATCTGGATGACACGCTTTCTATCGGAGTTGATCCAGGACGTCCGCTACGGCGCGCGCACCATGGCCGCCAACAAAGCATTCACCGCCCTCGCCATCCTCTCGCTCGCCCTCGGCATCGGCGCCAATACGGTCATCTATAGCTTCATGGAGTCCATCCTCCTGCGCTCGCTGCCGGTGGAAGATCCCGAATCGCTCGTGGTCCTGAATTGGCATGGCCGCTCTCCGCAGGAGGCCGGCAAAGATTGGGTCCACGTCGTGCACGGCGTCCAAGGCATGATGTGGCCGGGTGACAAAGGCATGCTGGAAACGGGCATGTTCCCCTACGCCGCCCTCGAAACGCTTCGCGATCAGAATCCCGTCTTCTCCACGCTGTTCGGATACTTCAACGGACTCAGCAAAACTCTCGCCGTGAGTGGGCAGGCAACCAGCGCCGCCACGGAGTTCGTCACCGGCGACTACTTCCGCGGGCTCGCCGTATCACCGGCCGCCGGGCGTCTCATCGACTCCGCCGACGATCGCCCCGGCGCCGCGCCCGTCGCAGTCATCAGCTTTGCCCTCAGCCAGCAGCGCTTCGGTGGGCCATCGAGCGCCGTTGGCCAATCCGTGCTCGTCGACAACGTGCCCTTCACGGTAATCGGCGTAGCGCCGCCCGAATTCTTCGGCGTCGATCCCGCCTCGGTGCCGGACATCTATCTCCCCTTGTACACAACCCAACTTGTGGACGGTGTCCGCGCCGCCCGCATGTTCTCCGACCCCAATTTCTACTGGGTCGAAATGATGGGCCGGCTCCGCCCCGGCGCCACGATGGCCCAGGCGCAGGCACTGCTCGCGCCTCGCTTCCATCAATGGGTCGCCACCACCGCAAGCACCGATGGTGAGCGCGCCAAACTGCCCGCCCTGAAGCTCAATCCCGGCGCCGCCGGTCTCGGCGGCCTGCGCCGTCAGTATTCGAAACCGCTCTTCGTGCTTCTGGCGATGGTCGCATTGATCCTCGCCATCGCCTGCGCCAACATCGCCAATCTGTTGCTCGCCAGGGCCGCCGCGCGCCGCCGCGAAATGGCGGTCCGGCTCAGCCTCGGAGCAGGCCGCTTCCGCGTCGTGCGCCAATTGCTCACCGAGAGTGTGCTCCTAGCCTCGCTCGGCGGAGCACTCGGCGTCCTCTTCGCCACCTGGGGCGTTCGCGCCCTCACGCTGTTGTTCTCCAACGGCCAGGACAACTTCACTCTACACGCCGAACTGAACTGGAAGGTCATGGGCGTCACCGCGGCGCTCTCCATGATCTGTGGCCTGCTCTTCGGCCTTGTTCCAGCGTTGCAATCCACGCGCCCGGACGTCATGCCCACACTCAAGAATGGCCGCGTGGGCGGACCCCGCCGCCGTGCCCAGCACGCTCTGGTGGTTGCCCAAATCGCGATGTCTTTCCTCATCCTTGTGGCCGCGGGTCTATTCGTTCAGACACTCAACAAGCTCCACTCCGTCCAGCTCGGATATGCCCGCGAGAACATCCTGCTCTTCACCCTGAATGCCCGCCAGGCCGGGCATCGCGATCCGGAGATGACTACGTTCTACGCGAATCTCCGCCGCCGCTTCGAATCCATCTCCGGCGTGAACAGCGCGACGCTGGCGCAGTCTTCCATCATCAGCGCCGCCCGTACCGGACAGGCCGTCAAGGGCCGCATCATGGTCGGCACGGCCAGCATCGATGGCGCACGCGTCATGGCCGCCGGTCCCCGATTCCTCACCACCATGCAGATCCCCATCCTTGCCGGGCGCGAGATTGACGACCGCGATCAAGCAGGCGCCAGGCCGGTGGCCGTCATCAGTGAGCGCCTCGCCCGCACCTACTTCGGCAATGAAAATCCAATCGGACGCCGCATCACACTGCCCGAAGAGAAGCGCGATCTCGAAATCGTCGGCGTGTCGGGCAATCTGCGCTACGGCAGTCTAAAGAACGAAGACCAGAGCGCAATGACGGTGCTCGTTGCGGCCAGTCAGTTCTCGCCAGATCGAGTCACCTACGCGCTACGCACCACGGGTGATCCGTTGCGGTTCGTGCCAAGCGTACATGAGATCGTGCGCGAAGCCGATTCCCGCATCCCCGTCACCAACGTGGTCACACAGGCCGCCGAGATTGACCGCACCATCAAGCGCGAACTCACCTTCGCCAGGCTATGCACCGGCTTTGCTGTCCTCGCGCTCCTCATCGCTTGCGTGGGACTCTACGGAACCATGTCCTACAGCGTCTCCCGGCAGATCAGCGAAATCGGCATCCGCATGGCTCTCGGCGCGCCGCGCAGCACTGTGGTGTGGATGGTTCTCCGCCACGTGCTCATACTGGCAGCCTCCGGCCTCGCCATCAGCGTGCCCGCAGTGTTGATCGCCTCCCGGCTCGTCAAATCGTTTCTGTTCGACACCCAGCCCAACGATCCGCGAACCCTGGCGCTGGCCGGAGCTGTCCTGCTCAGCGCCGCGATTCTCGCCGGCTACGCGCCCGCACGCCGAGCCTCCCGCATCGATCCGCTGGTCGCTCTGAGGCACGAGTAAACCCACTCTCTCTTATCACGCAACCTGCAGCGCGGGTCTTCGAGATTGGAAGAATGGCTGAAACTCCGTGGCCGTGCATCAACTGGAGGATGTCCCGCGCGTTTCGCGCATCTCGTCTCGCATCAGCCGGTTGGTGAAGGCCGGGAAAAGGCTGCTTGCCCTGATGGACGGCGTGTAGATCAGGAAATGCGGCCAGCGGGCGGAAATGGCCCTGCACCGATGCGCTGCCCTGGTAGCGGCCAATGGGAATGACGGCGCCATTCGGATCGGAGATGGTGCACACGTGACATGTTTCGCTCCTGGAACCGGATTGTAGTGGAACGGGAGGGAAATTCCCAGTTTTGTGACAGTATAGACGGAGAATAGGCCGGCGAAAAGGGGGATCTACTTTCCGATTCGGATGACGGTCTCTTTTGTATCCATCTGCCGCCCGATGAAATACCCCGCCAGGGTGGCCGCGGCCGTGATGCCGCCCCATTGTGCAATGCGCTTGCCATCGGAGACGTTCACTCGCGAGTCGCTGATAGCCCAGGGCAACAAGCCGATGGCTGCTCCTGCGCCTGCCCCCGCGCTGAAGATGGCGCGGCGCGGGCCCTTCACTTGCCGCACCCGCACTTCGCGAATCGCGGCGCTCTCCACACGCCCGCCCGGTGCGCGCTCCATCAGCACCGCGTCTTCGCTCACCGATGTGATCACGCCCTTGAACTGCTTGTTGTCCGTGGTAACCACCGTGGCTTCGCGTTGCCTCACCGCACCCTGCAGTTCATTCCACTTCAGGGTGAGAGTCTCGCCGAAGGCACAGGGAAGCAATAGCAGCAGCAGTAGCCCAGCCATACCTCTATTGTGGAGCTTTCACGTTCACCTTGGCCGCCGTGCGCGCGAGTTCTTCCCACACGCCCTTGGCCAGCGGAATGCCGTCCACCTTGCGTTTGCGCGCCATGCGCCATTCCGGCTCACCGGCCACCAGCACTTCCTCGAATCCGGCCGAAGGCGGCGTCGATTTCATATTCCCGGTCAACCAGTCCATGCGCGCGTGAAACTCATTGAGCGGCATGTAGCGCGCCACATCGATCCCGATGAACGCCTGGCCGCAGCGCATCGGCCGCGTGCGGATGCGCACTCCGCCCACTTCGGTCGACATCGCGCCGCCGCTCAGCACGGCCACCAGAATCTCCACCATCATGGCGAGCCCGTAGCCCTTATATCCGCCAAGCGGCATCGGCATGCCTTTGATCGCCTTCTGCGTGTCCGTGGTGGGCACGCCTTCGCTGTCGAAAGCCCAGCCCGCGGGAATGGTGGGCTCGCCGCTGAAGTTGGCCTTGAAGATCTTGCCCATCGCCACGGTCGTGGTGGCCATATCGAGCAGCCACGATGTCTCGGCGGCTCCGGGCAGCGCCATGCAGATCGGATTCGTTCCGAAGCGCGGCTCCTTGCCCTGCCATGGCGGAACCAGCGGCGTCGCGTTGCAGAACGAAACGCCAATCAAGCCGGCGCGGGCAATCTTCTGCGACCAGAACGCGGCGGCCCCAAAATGGTTTGAGTCGCGCACGGTCACCAACGACACTCCATGCTCCTTCGCCAGCCGGATCACATGATCGCAGCAGACGTCGGAGACGATCTGCCCGATGCCGTTATCGGCGCTGTAGGTCATCGTGCCGCCCGATTCCGTGACGACGTGGCCGCTGGTTTCCAGGTCCATGCAACGCATCGCCATGTGCTCGACATAGAAGTTCAGCAACTGCACGCCATGCGAATCGACGCCGCGCAGGTTCGCCTCCACCAGCGTGTGGGCAATGAACGCGGCGCGCTCGGAACTCACCCCCGCGCCTTCCAGCATTTGGGCCGCGTAGGCGCGCAACGGCTCCGCCTGAATGACTACGTATTCTTCCGCCATCTAATTCTTCTTCTGATCCAGTAACAGCAGCTTGCGGATCTCGGCTTGCTCCAGGTCTTCCTTGTGCACCACGCGGGCGCTGAGGTCCATGCGTTTCGGAGGCTCCTTGCCACCCAGTTTCTCCACGATGGTGCGTACCGATTCGTAGCCGATCTTGAACGGGTCCTGCACCACCAGCGCGTCGATCGATCCTTCCTTCAGATCCTCAATCAGGCCGTCGCTCGAATCGAAGCCGACCAGCATCACCTTGTTCTGCAACTCACGCGCCTTGATGGCCAGCGATGCGCCGACGCTGCCGGGCTCGGCCGAAGCGAAGATGCCCTTCAATCCGGGGTTGGCGGCGAGGAAGTTCTCCGCGGCCGCGCGCCCCTTGGCGCGATCGGATTGGCTGAACTGCCGGGCCACGATCTTGATGTTGGGGAACTCCGCGGCCATGGTGTCCTCGAAGCCCTTCTCGCGATCCATGGTGGACTGGCTGCCCGGCGCATGCATCAGCAGCGCGACGCTGCCTTCATTGCCGATGAGCCGCGCCAGTTCGCGCGCGGCGATCTTGCCGCCCTCCACGTTGTTCGTGGCCACGAACGTCATGTACTTTTCCGAATCGAGGCCGGAGTCGAACACCGTTACGGGAATGCCTGCGTCCACGGCGCGCTCCACGGCCTGCACCAGCGCTTTGCGCTCCGCGGCTGCGATGGCAATGCCGTCCACGCGGCGGGCGACCATCGAATCGACGATCTGGATCTGGCGGCTGTACTCGGTCTCGGACGAAGGGCCGTTCCACAGCACTTCCACGCCGAGTTCCTTGCCCGCGGCCATGGCGCCGGTCTGCACCGCGATCCAGAAGACGTGCGAGGTGGCCTTGGGGATCACGGCGATCTGTTTCTTGCCCGGCCCGCCGGCGCATCCGGCAAGCAAAACGGCTAATAGGATCCAGCTACGCCGCACACCACCCTCCATCGATCAGGATATCGGTGCCGGTGATGAAGCCCGCGTCGGGTGAGCAGAGGTAGAGCGCCAGCTTGCCGATCTCCTCCACTTTGCCCCATCGCCCAACCGGGATCTTGGACAGGAATTGGGCATTCAATTCGGGGTTGTTCATCAGCGCCGTATTCATTTCCGTGCCGAAGGGGCCGGGGCTGATGCCGTTGACGGTGATGCCTTCGCCGGCCAGTTCCAGCGCCAGCGCCCGTGTCAGGCCAAGCAACGCCGTCTTGCTGGAAGAATAGGCGGTGCGGCCGGGCAACGACACGTGGCTCATGATCGACGTCATATTAATGATGCGCCCGTAGCCATGGCCCTTCATGTGGGGCACAAAGGCGCGGCACATGAGGAACACGCTGGTGAGATTGCTGGTCATCACCATGTTCCATTCCTCGAGCGTGAACTCGGTGATGTTCTTGCGCAGATTGACGCCGGCGTTGTTGACCAGGATGTGGCAGGCGCCGAAGCGGGCGATGATCTTCGCTTCCGCGGCCAGCACCGAATCCTCTTTGCCCACGTCGGCGACGAACACTTCGCACTCGGCGCCAAGGGCGTGCGCGGCGGCTTGTGTCTCTTCCAGTTTGGCCAGATCACGGGCCACCAGGGCGAGTCTCGCGCCTGCTTCGCCCAGTGCAAGCGCCATGGCGCGGCCGAGTCCGCGGCTGGCCCCGGTGATTACCGCGACTCTATTGTGGAGAATGGGTTCGCTCATTTCTTGCTTTCGTTCAATCTGGCTACGATATCGAGAATCTGTTCGGCCACCACGCGGGGGGAAGCGATCTGCTCAATAGTGAGACGGCTGGTCTCGCCCGCTGTTTCAATGGAAAGGTCGCCCAGGCCGAGAATGCGCTGGCCCATGGTCTGCTTCACGGTCACATCCTGCACCTTGTGCAGCGGAATGGAGCGGGAGGTCTTCGAAGCCATGCCGGCTTCGTATTTCAGCCGGTCTCCGGAGATCTGCATCGTGGTGAAGCGATTCTTCACCATCTGTGAGGTGGCGGTAATCACCAGGTACAGAGGAATCATCAAGAGCCCGAGAAAGTAGATCTGATCGCGGGCCTGCCAGAGATACACCACCACGCCGGTGAGTACCGCGGCGAGGGCATACTTCGCTTTCATCAGCATGGAGCTGGGACGGATATTGATTTCGGCCATGAGGAACCCAGAAAGGGTTATTGTAACCCCGCGAGGCGGCGCTCCAGAAATCGGCGTTCGGCGGCATTCGAAGGGCACCCCAGCGCATCCATATAAGAAGCGGCGGCGAGCATCGATTCGCCGGCCTCCTGATGCAGCGCCGCCTTCACCGCGGGCAGCAGGTAGTAGCGGGCGAGGGCCGGGTCGCGGGCGATCTCTTCCACCGCTTGAAGCCCCGCCCGCGGGCCATCGCGGCGGGCCACGGCAACGGCTCGATTGAGCAGCACCACCGGGGAGGGCTGCAGTTGATAGAGCTGATCGTAGAGCGTGACGATGTAGCTCCAATCGGGACCTCCGCCCGCGTGTTCGGCGGCGATGGCCGCCTGCACATGATAGGGGCTCATCTCGCCGCCCTGCGCGCTGGCGTCGAGATGTTGAAAGCCGAGTGCAATGGCGCGCTGATCCCAACGGCTGCGGTCCTGTTCTTCGAGCAGCAGCAGATCGCCCGCGGCATCGGTGCGCGCATCGAGCCTCGCTCCATGCAGGTATTCGAGCGCAAGCAGTGCATGTGTCCGAGGCGCGGCTGTGTGCGGATTCGCGGCCAGCAAGGACGTGAGGTAGATTGCTTCGTCGCACAGGTCGCGGCGCAGTAGCGTCTCGCCGGAACTGGCGCTGTAGCCTTCATTGAAGATGAGGTAGAGCGCTTCCAGCACGGAGTCGAGGCGCTGCGGCAACTCTTCCGGGGCGGGCAGTTCCAGCGGGATGTTGTCTTCCCTTATCTGGCGCTTCGCGCGCACGATGCGCTGGGCGATGGCATCCTCTTTAGTGAGCAGTGCGCGGGCGATCTCGGCCACACTGAAGCCGGCCACCAGTTTCAAGGTCAGTGATAGCCGGGCCGCATGCGGCAGGCTGGGATGGCAACAGAGGAACATCATGGCCAGTTGCTCGTCGTCGAAGGCTGGAGAGGGCGTCGCGGCCATGCGCCGCTCGAGTTCGGGGATCTTTGAGGCAAGCGTGGTTTCCCTCCGCAGCCGGTCGAGCGCCAGGTTGCGGGCCACGCGCATCAGCCATGCCTGCGGCTGATCCGGCACGCCCTGAAACGGCCATAGCTCCAGGGCGCGCAGCAGTGCATCCTGCACCACCTCCTCGGCCAGTTCCAGGTGCCGCGATCCGAAGATCGCGGTGAGCATGGATACCATGCGTCCCGACTGGCGCCGGAACAGATGGTCGAGGAGATCGGTGAGAGAATCGCTCACTCGGTGGGTTCCACCTCGCGGACTTCGATCGTGCCGAAGTCGAGGTGCGGGCAATCGGAGGACAGGCGCACCGCTTCGTCGTAGCTGGCGGCTTCGATGAGGAAGTAGCCGGCGACGATCTCTTTGCTTTCGGCATAGGGTCCGTCGGTGACGGCGAGTTTGCCGGCGGCGGAGTTGACGCAGCGCCCGGTGCCGTCCTGCAGTTTGTTGCCGCCGCGCATGAGGCCTTTGGCCGCCACGCTGGCGCCCCAGGCTTTGTAGCGTTTGATGATGGCTTCCATTTCGCCGGGGCTGATGTTGGGGGTGGCTGTGGCGCTTTCGCGCAGCAGGAGCACGTATTGAGGCATGAGGGTTGGGATGTCCTTTCTTCCTAGGCTACCGCTTGCTTTACGCGCGCGGCTCCGTAGGGTTGACGAATGCCTCAGGCGAAAATCGACACCGGCCATGATGGATTTGCTTACTTTCCTGCACGTTCTCCGTTGTACGCTTTTAGAAGGAGGGATTTGCGAACCATGAAGCCCATTCGATTGTTGTGTGGCATGCTCGCCCCGGCATTGCTGCTGGCCGATTTCACTTATACCGAGACCTCGCGCATCACGGGAGGCGTGATGGCCGCGATGAGCCGGTCACTCGGCGGCCTGTCCAAGAGCATGCGCAACATGACGGAGCCGCAAACCAAGACCCACATCCTGAAGGGCAACAAGATGGCCGAGATCGGGACAAAGGACGGCACCATCTACGACCTGGACGCCGGCTCCATCACCACCATCGACTTCGAGAAACGCACTTACTCCACCATCACCTTTGAGCAGATGCGCCAGGCCATGGAGCGCATGATGGAGAAGAACAAGGGCAAGATGGAGGAGTCCAAAGCGAAGGGCAAAGACCCGCAGATGGATGCCGATTTCAAAATGGACATCAAGGAGACCGGCAAGACGGCGATGGTTTCGGGCTTCAACTCGAAGGAAGTGCTGATGACCTTCATCCTGGAGGGCAAGGACAAGAAGTCGGGCCAGACGGGCGCGCTCGAAACGATGAGTTCCATCTGGGTGGCGCAGGAAAAGATCCCTGGCTATGAAGAGCTGCAGGAGTTTCGCAAGAAGCTGGCGATGAAGTATGCCGGCGCGTTCATGAACTCGTCGATGGCGGGCTTCGGCGCGGCGATGGCCAGCGATCCGCGCATGCGCGAGGCCGCCGAGAAGATGGCGAAAGAAGCCGAGAAGCTCAATGGCGTGCATCTGCGGCAGATCACGAAGATGGGCTCGCAACTGGATCCGGCCAAGGCCAGCGAGATCTCCGATCCGAACGCGACGCCGCAGGGCCCCACGGCGGGTGAAGCGGCGGGCAAGGCCGCGGAGAAGGGCGCCACCGACACGGCCGAGAAGCAGGTGTTGGGCCGCTTGGGCAAGATTGGCGGCATCGGCGGATTGGGCGGGTTCGGGCGCAAGAAGCCGAAACAGGAACAGGCGCCGGAACCTCCGCCGCAGCAGCCGGCGCAGAACCAGCAGGCGCAGCAGCAGAGCGGCATCCTGATGGAGATGGTGATCGAATCGGCCAACTTCTCCAACGCTCCGGCGGATGGATCGAAGATGGCGGTGCCGGCCGGCTTCCAGCAGGTGGAGCACCCGATGCTGAAGAACACCCGCTAAACGCGGGCTTCTGGAAATACGAAGGGCAGCCGAGCCGAACTGGCCAGGCTGCCCTTTGTGTTTCTTTGACGGGGGGACTACTCGATGTCGCGGCTCTTGCGCTTGCGGTTACGCTTGCGCGCCAGCGCTTCCTTCACGCGCTTCTTCTCGCCGGGCTTCAGGTAGAAGGAGTGCCGTTTGATCTCCTTAATAATGTCTTCCTGCTGCACCTTGCGCTTGAAGCGGCGTAGTGCGCTTTCGAGCGTTTCGCCATCTTGTACGATGACTTCGGCCAAACCGAATCACCCCTCTCTTCGTTCATGAATTTCGGATATTATTCCGGCGGAACTGGCACTATCTAGTGTCGCAGGTTTGCGGTTTTGAAACAACTTGCCTAAGATCGGAGATAGAGTTCACCATGCGCAGTACGCTTGCGATCCTCTTGGCCGGAGGCGCCGGAGAGCGCTTGTTTCCTTTGACGCGGGATACGGCCAAGCCGGCCGTGCCATTCGGCGGGATCTACAGGATCATCGACTTCACTCTTTCCAACTGCATCAATTCCAACCTGCGGCGGGTGTTTGTGCTGGCCCAGTACAAGGCGCTCGATCTGATGCGGCACATTCGGGGGGGCTGGAGCATACTGTCGCCGGAGTTAAACGAGTTCATCGAAGTGATCACGCCGATGAAGCGGATGCACGCCGATTGGTATCTGGGCACGGCCGATGCGGTGTATCAGAACATCGAATCGGTGATGGCCGAAGCGCCGGAGGACACCCTCATCCTGTCGGGCGACCAGATCTACAAGATGGACTACCGGGAGATGCTCGATTGGCATCACCGGCACGGCGCGGATGCAACCATCGCTACGATCCAGGTGGATCCATCCGAGGCTTCGCGCTTCGGGGTGACGGTGATTGACGGCGGCTACCGGATCACCGGGTTTGAGGAGAAGCCGAAGCATGGCAACCCGGCTCGGAGCATCTTCAATCCGGACATGGTGAGCGTGTCGATGGGGATCTATGTCTTCCGCACGGAAGTGCTGTTGCGTGCCTTGCGCGAAGACGCGGAGCGGGCCGATTCGTCGCACGACTTCGGCAAGGACATCCTGCCGCGCCTGGTGGAGAAGGGGAACACGATCGCCTACGACTTCCGCGATCTGAACGACAAATCGGTGCGCTACTGGCGGGACGTGGGAACGCTCGATGCCTACTACGATGCGAACATGGACCTGGTGTCGGTGACCCCGGAATTCAACCTGTATGACAGCCGCTGGCCGATCCGGACGCACATGCCGCAGCAGCCTCCGGCGAAATTTGTCTTCGCCCAGGAAGGGCGGCGGATGGGGGCGGCGATTGATTCGATTGTGTCGCCGGGCTGTATTGTGTCGGGCGGACGCGTGATCCGCAGCGTGCTCTCGCCGGGTGTGCGAGTGAACAGCTATTCCGATGTGGAGAACTCGATCCTGCTCGAAGGAGTGCAGGTGGGGCGCTATTCGCGGGTGCGCAATGCGATTGTGGAGGCCGGGGTGAAGCTGCCGGAGGGGACGGAGATCGGCATCGATGAGGCGGCGGATCGGGAGCGGGGGATCGCGATCAGCGACGGCGGGATCCGGGTGGTGTCGAATACGGTGGAATCGGGGGTGGCGACGTTCGCGTGAGTGGTGTGGGGTCAGCGTGACACGGTCAAGCGAATGCCGTAGGGCGGGGTGCTTGCTCCCTTTGCCGATTGGGCGGGAGGGGCGGAGAGGAGCACTACGGATTTGCCTTTCAGGGCGTCGAGCACGGCGAGCACTCGTTGAAAGGGCGCCCGCGAGTCGGCTTTCACGAACACGGTTCCGGTGGTGATGGCGCTGAGTGTTTCCGGCTCGGCTACCGTGATGCCGTTGTACACCTTGCCTTCCGCCGTGATGGCCACAACGATGGAATCCGGTTCATCGGCGGCGCGCATCTCCACTGCATGGGCGGCGATGGGCATCTGGACGGAAACGCCTGGCCGCAGGGCAGGTTTGTAGGGCTGCTGGGCGAAGGCCGCGGCGGCCAGCAGGATTCCGAGGGTTTGTTTCATATGGTGTCTTCCTTTCTGTCGATCTCTTTCTGTAATTCGGCTGCTTGCCGGAAGCGGCGGCGGATGCCGAATCCGGCCCATACCACCAGGGCGAGCATGATGGGAAGCGCATCCCAGATACGGCGAGGAACGATCCGGCCGGAGAGAGCAACGGCGGACGTGATGCACGCCAGCACCAGGGGGCCGTGCCAGATCCAGGCGCCACGGAGGTGATCGCGGCGGCGGCGCAGTTCTTGGCGATAGTGCTCCACGCCCGTTCGCGCCAGGGAGACGGCGCTCAGTCTGTCGCGCCGCAGCGAAGCGCGGTAGCGGAACAACGTGGCCAGGGCCCAAAGCACCACGGCGGCGCAACCGGCTTGCACCAGGCGGTTCCTTTCGGGGGTGAAGCGCACAGCCATCACGACGGCGAAGAACAGGGCGGCAACGATGCTACCGAGTATTTCTGAGCGGGTGGCGGCCGACAGCTCCCACGTGCGTTTGCTCTGTAGCCGCTCCACGTCCACGGGTGCGTCTTCGTTGCACTGGCTGATCCAGGCGGCCTTCACTTCGTACAGTTCGGGAAGCTCAGGCATGCGTTCCCTCCATGTGTATGCGATGGGCAAGCACCTTCTTGATGCGGTGAATCTTCATGGCGACGTTGGCCGGGGAAAGGCCGGTGATCTCGGCGATGGATGCGGCGTCCATCTCTTCGAGATAAGAGATGATGATCTGCCGGTCGAGCGGCCGGAGCTGGAGGATGATCTCCTGCAGCATGCGCAACGTGTTGTCGCGATCGATATCGGCCGGTTGGCTGCTGCCGATGCGGGTGGATTCGATTTCCTCTAAGCTGACCAGTTCGGCGGTGCGGCGGCGTTCGCGGATGACGTAAGAGGCGGCGGTATTGTGGGCGACGCGGAGAGTCCAGGTCTTGAGCGAGCAGCGGCCATCGAAGGCTTGCAGGCTTCTCCATAGTTGCAGGTGGATCTCCTGGCGGAGGTCGCGGCGCTTGTCGGGGTCGGCCTCATAGCCGGCGGCGAGCCGGTCTAACGCACGGCCGTGTTCGGCGATTGCCTGCGCGTAGAGGTCCTTTTCGAGGCCCATATTCCAATAGTCGATTCCGGGCCGGGTTTCTAACAGCCGCTACTTCATTGCCACTTTGGCGCCGCGGAATTTGACGCCTTCCTGTTCCAGGCGGAAGCGCTGATCGAAGGCGGAAGCGCCGCGTAAACAGATCTTGCCTCCGCTGCCGATGACGCGCCACCAGGGGACGCTGCCGCCGGAAGCGCGGAGGGCTGTGGCCACTGCCCGGGCAGCGCCGGGGAAGCCCGCTGCTTCGGCTACTTCACCGTAGGTTGCTACTTTGCCTTTGGGGATGCGG
Source organism: Acidobacteriota bacterium (assembly GCA_018268935.1). GTDB lineage: Bacteria > Acidobacteriota > Terriglobia > Bryobacterales > Bryobacteraceae > CADEFT01. Next base: position 84,925 of record JAFDVS010000068.1, read on the forward strand.
CGCACCGCGGCCAGCACCTGTTTCGTGTAGTCCCGCATCTGGTTGCATGGTATCATCCGGGGTTGGTAACCAGGAGAAGCGCACTAGCGGCGATGGGGGCAGGCATGACAATGGCTGCGGCTGGAACAGGCGGCGTGAAGGCGCTTGCTTTTGATGTGTTCGGCACCGTTGTCGATTGGCGCTCGTCGATCATTCGCGATGGCAAGTCGCTGGGGAAAGCGAAGGGACTCAGCGTCGATTGGGCGAAGTTCGCCGACCGCTGGCGGGCGGGCTACGGGCCGGCGATGAATCGCGTGCGCAAAGGTGAACTCGGCTGGACCAAGATCGATGATCTGCACCGGATGATCCTCGATGATCTGCTGGTGGAGTTCGGCATCAAGGGCTTGAGCGAGGAAGAGAAGGTGCACCTCAACGAAGTGTGGCACCGGCTGGATCCGTGGCCTGATTCGGTGGCCGGGCTGACGCGGTTGAAGAAGAAGTTCCTCATCGCCACGTTGAGCAATGGGAATACGTCGCTGCTGGCGAACATGGCGAAGTGGGGCAAGCTGCCGTGGGACGTGGTGCTGAGCGGAGAGATGGCGAAGCACTATAAGCCCGACCGCGAGGTGTACCTGATGGCCGCCGATTACCTCAGTTGCAAGCCGGGGGAGTTGATGATGGTGGCGGCGCATAAGGGCGATTTGCAGGCGGCTCGGAAGGCGGGGTTGAAGACCGCGTATGTGCCGCGTCCGTTGGAGAACGGACCCGGCGGGAAGGCCGAAGCGCCGGACGCCGAATTCGATGTGGTGGCCAAGGACTTCGTCGCCCTGGCCGTGGGGTTGGGCGCCTGATGGACGAGGAGATATCGGGCAAAAGTTACGACGGCAGACTGCTGCGGAGGCTGCTGGGGTATTTGTGGCCGTATCGCGGGACGGTGCTGATCGCATTGGTGTGCATGCTGGTGCACGCGGCTGCCGATGTGGTGGGGCCGCTGCTGACGCGCTATGCCATCGATCGCTACCTGGCGCCGAACGCGGAGATGGGGCCATCGTTGCTCGATGCCTATCTGCCGAAGGAGCCGTGGGAGGGCATGACCGCGGTGTCACTGCTGTTTCTGGCGGCGCTGGTGATCTCGCTGGTCTCCGACTTCATCCAAACCTATTTAATGAGCCGCACGGGGCAATATGCGCTATTCGATCTGCGGCATCAAACCATGGAGCACTTGCAGCGGCTGGATGTGGCTTTCTATGACCGCACTCCGCTGGGGCGGCTGTTGACGCGTGTGACCACCGATGCCGATACGTTGTCGGAACTGTTTTCGGCGGGGCTGGTGACGGCGATTGGCGACATGGTGCTGTTGCTGCTGGTGGTGGGCGTGATGCTGAAGCTGAGTGTGCCGCTGACGCTGGTGATCCTGCTATCGCTGCCTCCGCTGCTGCTGGTGACGATGAAGTTTCGCAAAGCAGTGTCGGTGAGCAACCGGCGGATCCGGACGGCGGTGGCTCGGATCAACAGTTATCTGCAAGAGCACGTGAGCGGGATGGCGGTGCTGCAGTTGTTCAATCGCGAGCAGCACAGCAAGGCCGAGTTCACCGAGGTCAATCGCGAGCACATGCTGGCGTATAAGGACGCGATTGTGGCCTATGGGTGGTTCTATCCGGCGGTGGAGTTTTGCGGGCTGGGCGCGGTGGCGACGCTGCTGGCGTACGGTGGGTATCACGTGGGCTCAGGGGAGTTGAGTCTTGGGGTGCTGGTGGCGTTCTTTCAATACGCCATCCGGTTCTTCCGGCCCATTCAGGATTTGAGCGAGAAGTACAACATCCTGCAATCGGCGATCTCGGCGGCCGAGCGCATCTTTCAATTACTGGATACGCCTGCGGTGGTGGTGGGCGCGAAGGAAGCGGCGCTGCCTGTGGGGCCGGCGGCGATTGAGTTCGACCGGGTATGGTTCGCTTATAAAGATGAGGACTGGGTGCTTCGCGATCTGAGCTTTCGCATTGAGCCGGGGGAGACGATTGCGGTGGTGGGGCACACTGGGGCGGGGAAGACGACGCTGACCAATCTGCTGCTGCGCTTCTACGATGTGCAGAAGGGCTCGATTCGCATTGGGGGCGTGGATATCCGCAAGGTGCCGCTCGAGGAGTTACGGCGGCGGTTTGCGATCGTGCTGCAGGACTCGTTTCTGTTCACGGGTACGCTGGAGGAAAACGTGCGGTTAGGCACGGATGGGATTACGGCGGAGCGGCTGCGCGATGCGGTGGACCAGGTGAATCTGACGGACTTCGTGAACGGGTTGCCCAATGGATTGCAGCATGCGGTGAAGGAGCGCGGGGCGGGGTTATCGACGGGGCAGAAGCAGTTGCTGAGCTTTGCGCGGGCCTTGGCGCACGATCCTTCGTTCCTCATTCTGGATGAGGCGACATCGAGCGTGGACACGGAGACGGAGGTGCGGATCCGGCTGGCGCTGGAGCGGTTGGTGGAAGGGCGAACGAGCCTGATTGTGGCGCACCGCTTGTCGACGATTCAGCGTGCGAGCCGGATCTTTGTCATGCACAAAGGGCAGTTGCGGGAAGTGGGGACACACCAGGTGCTGCTGGCACAGCGGGGTATTTACTGGAAGCTGTACCAGCTGCAGTATCAGGAGCGCTGAGGGTTACTGGCTGCGTCTATAGCGAAGCCCCGCCAGTCCGAGAGCGGCCAGCAGAAGGGATGCGGTGCCGGGTTCCGGCACTGCTCCGGGGGAGTATTGCGTGAGAACACGCACGTAGTCTCCGGGTGTGCTGGCGGTGGTGTTGAAGCGAATCTGGCGCGCGCCGTTAATGGTGACGTGGTCGATTGCTTCCAGGCCGCGCAGGGTTGGGCTGAGGTAGGTTACTCCCGTGTTGGCGAGAAAGTCGCTGGCGATGAGCGTATCTCTGGAGGTGAGGATGGCGACGATGTCGGAATCGAAGTCCACGGTGCCGTCGATTGTTGTGGATGTGGCGGGATCGAAGAAGATGTAGTGGCTGGCGACGGTGGTTCCGGTGGGCAGCGTGAGGGGACCGGAGGGGACGACATCGACATCGAGCGGAGCGCCGAGTACGATGTTCTGGTCTTCGTCGAAGCCATAGAGGTGGATGGACTGAAAGGTGTTGTTGCCGACGGTATTATCGGGGGTGGAATCCGTGAATGGCACTGTGAGTTTGATGAACGTCGCTCCGCCGCCCGAGGTGACCGTACCGCCAATGATGGTGGCGGAAGCGGGTATCGCCATGGCGGCCAAGGCAAGCGCCGCGAGCACGCCGGTGGTGCTCTCTCTCCGAATCTGCATGTGAGTCGTTATTCCTTTCCAAGGTGGAGAATCGCGAAGCTGGTTCGCGAATTCCTGACAGGATCGCTTGGAAAGCAAACAGGGACAATGGGCCGGAGGTAATCGGTACTTGCTTAAAGGTAACGGGGTACTTAGGAAGGTTGTACGCCGCGGGGTTTGGGCGCGGCATCCTGGCTGCTGAGCAGCATGGTGAAGACTACTTTCTCAAATAGGGTGGTATCGACATCGGCACGGCTGACGGCTGCGAAAGTACGCGCGAAGCGGCAGGCTCCGGAGGCAGCGGATTTGGCTTGAAGTGCGAAGACGCCGAGAAGCGCCGCAACAGTTGCGACTTGTAATGTTTTTTTGATTGCCTTGCTTCTCATGTCTATACAGACGGGAGAGCGGGGGATACGGTTAGCGGGATTGTGTAAACCTTTGTTAAGAGGCGAGGGCGGCGCGGAGGTCGCGGTCGAAGGCGCGGAGGGTGAGGACTTGCTCTTCGGTGGCTTCGAGTTCCAGGCCCTTGGCTATGAACACCATGCGTGCCGAGCGTTCCATCAGTACGGCCATCCCGCGATCGGTGAGCAGGCCGGCTGAGCCGATGCGGCCGAAGCCTCCGGCGCGGGTGCGCTCGACGAGGGAGATGAAGCCGTCGCGTTCGAAGACGAAGTGGTTTTCGATTTGGGTGATCGGCAGCAGTTGAATGTTGGCCGCAGCCAGACGGGCGAGGATCTCTTCCATTACATCTTGTAGCGGCCGAGGTCCTCATCGTTGAGGTTCTCGAGCCAGCGGCGCAGTTCGTCGTTGTTGACGCGGTCAGAGACGGTGTTGGCCATCTTGGAGGATTTGAGGACGGTGTCGTCGACGAAGATGGGGCAATCGAGGCGCAGAGCGAGAGCGAGGGCATCGGAGGGGCGGGAATCGACGGTGATCAACTCGCCATCCTTTTCGAGCCAGATGAGGGCGTAGAAGGTATCGTCTTTGAGTTCGCTGACGACGACCTTGCGGACGCAGGTATCGAGGCCGATGAGCAGGGTCTTGATGAGATCGTGCGTCATGGGGCGTGGGGTGGATACCTTTTCGATCTCGAGGGCGATGGCGTTGGCTTCGTAGATGCCGACCCAGATGGGCAGGATGGAGTTGCCGTTGGTGTCCTTCAGGATGACGATGGGCATGTTGGTGACGGGATCCATCATCAAGCCCCGGATTTTCATTTCCACTTCCATGGTGATTCCTTTCAGACGGCTTCGCCGACGAGTGAGTTGGGGCCCGCTCGCAGGACGCGGACGGAGAGATATCGGCCGGTGAGAGATTCTTCCGTGGGTTGCGGCGTGGTGAAGTTGAGAGTCTTGTGCTGGGTAGTGCGGCCGATCCACTGGCCGGTCGCTTTGTTGAAACCTTCGACCATCACTTCCTCGACGTGGCCGATGTAATCGGCGTTGCGGCGGAGTTGGATGGTGCGCTGTTTTTCCTGGAGGATGGTGAGGCGGCGGCCTTTTTCGCCGTCGGGGATGTGGTCGTCGAGTTTGAGGGCGGGGGTGTTGGGGCGCTGCGAGTATTTGAAGCTGAAGATGGAGTCGTATTCCACTTCGTCGAGGAGGGCGAGGGTTTGTTCGAAGTCGCGTTCGGATTCGCCGGGGAAGCCGACGATGATGTCGGTGGAGATGGCGATGTTGCGGTGGGAGTTCTTCATCCACTCGATGCGGCGCATGTAGTCTTCGCGGGTGTAGAGGCGCTGCATGGCGGCGAGGACGTTGTTGCTGCCGGACTGGACGGGAAGGTGAACCTGGTTGCAGAGGTTGGGGTTCGCGTCCATGGCGTCAATGATATCTTTTCCGAAGTCGCGGGGGTGGGAGGTGGTGAAGCGGACGCGGCGGATGCCGTCGACGCGGCCGACGGCGTCGAGGAGTTGGGCAAAGGTGAGGGCGGCGGGGGACGGGTCGCGGTAGGAGTTGACGTTCTGGCCGAGGAGTTGGATTTCGGAGTAGCCGAGTTCGGCGAGTTCGCGGGTTTCGCGGAGGACGCTTTCCGAGGTGCGGCTGCGCTCAGGGCCGCGGGTGTAGGGGACGACGCAGTAGGCGCAGGCTTTGTCGCAGCCTTCGATGATGGTGATGTAGGCGCGATGCGGGTTATCGCGGCGCGTCATTGGTGTTTCGAAGGTATCTTCGGTATCGAGGCTGAGGCCAGTGACTCGGCGGTTGCCGGTTTCGAGTTGGACGAGGAGTTGCGGCAGGTGGTTATAGCTGGCCGAGCCGCAAACGAGCGAGACGTGGGGCGCTTTTTCGAAGATGCGCTCGCCTTCCTGCTGGGCGACGCAGCCGAGGACACCGAAGGTCTTGCCTTTGTTTTTGCGTTTGAACTCCTGGAGGCGATTGAAGACCTTTTGTTCGGCCTTATCGCGAATGCTGCAGGTGTTGTAGAGGACGAGGTCGGCTTCCTCGGGGGATTCGACCTGGCCGTAGCCTTTGTCGATGAGGGTGCCGATGACTTTTTCCGAGTCATGGGCATTCATCTGGCAACCGAACGTTTCGATGTAGAACTTCTTCATGAGCCCTTTTCTTTATTATAAGGTCATGAAGGGCCGGGAAAGGATCTAGCCGCCGGCCTGGAGGCCCGCGTCACTGCGGACGGCGGACAAGGGGAAAGGGAGGGCGCAGAGTTTCGCCAGTTGTTCTCTGCTGAGGGGCGGCGGTTGGGTTCGTTTTGTAATGGGGAGTGGTTTGGCGAGGGAAGGCGGTTCCTCGGGGGCGCGGCGGGCGGCGGCGGTTTGGTTTTCCTGGAGGAGACGGTAGGCGCGGAGGAAGGCGCGGTGCTGATCGGCCTTGTGGCGGAGGAGTTTGCGGACGCGGTCCGGGATTTCGTCGGCGAGGAGCATGCCGGTGGTGGCTCCCGCGGCGATGAGGAGGCGGTCAATGATGCTGAGCTTCCAGGCGGCGGCGGTGAGGTCGCGGAAGAAGATTTCCTGCAGGACGCCTTGGGGGTTGATCTGGGAGCGGAGATCGGCTTCGAGTTGTTCGAAGAGGGGGCGCTCTTCGGGGGAGAGGGGAACGTAGCGGGCGGAGAGTCCGTATTTGCAGGAGTTCTGGGCGCTGGCGGCTTTGCCTGCCTCGGTGCGAGGACCGGTGGAGAGTTGAGCGTTGGCCTGATTGGCGATGACTTGCTGGGGAGTGGCCATGGGTTTAAAGAGGTCCTTTCTGTTGGGGAGCGTGGCATTATCATGGGGATTATTTCAAGAGGGGGTTGGCGTAAAGGATTGAAATTGATGGAAAAATAATTTATTTAATGCGGCGATTTATTGTTTTGCAGAGGGCGAGGGCGGCGAGAACGAGGGCGGCGGTGGCGGGTTCGGGGACATCGGAGTTGGGGGCGACGATGACTTCGAAGAAGGATTGTCCGGTGGTGACGCTGAAGGGATCGCCGACGAAGGCTTGGCCGCCGGCTTCGGTGCTGGAGTAGGTGTAGACGAGGAGGCGATAGTCGAAATCCATGGTTTCGCCTGGTAAGAGAATGCCGAGTGGGGCCCAGCCTTCGATGATGGGATAAGTAACTTTGTCGTATTGATCGGTGGTTGCTCCGCCATGAGTAAAAGCGGCGAGCTGGCTGGATTCCTTGAGGTCGGATACTTCTGCGCGTTTCTTGCTGAGGTGCGCCCAGTAGGAGAGAGGTGTGTCGGAAACGAGAAGATCGCCGTTGTCGAGGTATTGTGATGTTTCGAGGCGGACTTCGGTGTAGGCGTGGGAGAATTCCCCGAATTGCGTGACCCAGAGCTCCATTTGCGGGATTTTGTAGTTGAAGGCGAGGGGGGCGGGGGCGTTGCCGGTGTTGAAAACAGTAAAGGTGAAGTTGACGACGGCCATGGGGATTTCGTAGTCCGGATTGGCGGCGAAGCGCATGCCTGTAACGCCGGCGCCCATCTCGCCGTTGCCGGTGCCGAAGGCTGAGGCGAAGGCATCGGAATGCTGGTTGGTTGAGTCCAAGGTGAACTTGCCCCAGGTGGGGATGTTGCTGAAGACCTCGAGCTTGGTGGGGTCTGCGAAGGGGAGTGTGCCGTAGTGAGCGGTTGGGCTACTGGGGAAGGCATAGCTGGATCTGACGAAGATATCGCTGTATTCGATGCCGGCGGTGGCGTTGCAGGCGAGGAAGAGGGAAAGGAGAGTGAGCCGTTTCATTGTTTGTTTTGAACCTCCGACTGGTACATAGGCAGACGGAGGTGGAAACGGCTCAGGATTTTTTTATTTGGGTGCGCGGGTGAGGCGCGTGATCCACTTGTCGACTTCTTTGGGCTTGAGGACGGATTCGATTTCGAGTTTGGGGATCATGGCGGCGAAGGTGCGCTGGGCGGGCCAGATGCGGGGGTAGGCAGGGGGGCCGAGGAGGATGACGCGGCGTCCTTCGAAAGTGGCAATGTCGGAGGGTTTGCCTTCGTTCCAGATCCAGTGATCGGAATCGGCTTGACCGGTGGGGAGGTGGCCTTTGGCGTCGAGGGCGGTGTAGTTATAAAGGTTCCAGCAGCCGGTGACGGTTTCGCACGATTGCTGCGGGCCGGCGGGGTCGAGGACGCTGGCGGCTTTGGGGGAGAGGCGTGGTTGGGAGGCGCCGGGGAAGTCGCGCATGAGGAGCATGTTGAGGGCGAAGTTGACGTCGACGCCGGAGATGCGTGCGGTGATGCCGGTGTGCTCCGTGGGATGGAGGACGAGGATGGGTTCGTTATCGAGGACGGAGAAGGCGGTTTCGAGCCAGTAGGCGAGTTCGTTGGTTTGGGTGAGGTGTTCGCTGAGTGTGCGGATTTCGGGATGTGCGGCGCGAAGGGCGGGGCTGGCGGTGAACATGGCGATGGCGCCTTTGCCGAAGC
>JAFDVS010000069.1:0-5170 GCA_018268935.1 Acidobacteriota bacterium
GGTGATGGAGATCACGTTGGTCGGAATGTACGCCGAGACGTCGCCGGCCTGAGTTTCGATAAAGGGCAGTGCGGTGAGCGACCCGCCGGACTTTAGTTTCGCGGCGCGCTCGAGGAGACGGCTGTGGAGGTAGAACACGTCGCCAGGGAAGGCTTCGCGCCCTGGGGGACGGCGGAGCAGGAGCGAGATTTCGCGGTAGGCGGCGGCTTGCTTGGAAAGATCGTCGTAAATGCAGAGGGCGTGCTGGCCCCTGTCGCGGAAGTACTCGCCCATGGCGCAGCCGGAGTAGGGGGCGAGATATTGCATCGGGGCAGGGTCAGAGGCTGTGGCGGCAACAACAATGGTGTATTCCATTGCGCCGTTCTCTTCGAGCGCCTTCACCACCTGGGCAACGGTGGAACGTTTCTGGCCGATAGCGACATAGACGCAGATAACGTCGCCGCCCTTCTGGTTGATGATGGTGTCCAGAGCAACGGTGGTCTTGCCCGTCTGGCGATCGCCGATGATGAGCTCTCGCTGGCCGCGCCCGATAGGCACCATGCCGTCGATGGCTTTAATGCCGGTTTGAAGTGGCTCTTTGACGGGGCTACGTTCGACGACGCCAGGGGCGATGCGCTCGACGGGGAAGTATTCCGCGGCGTCAATGGGCCCTTTGCCATCGATAGGATTGCCCAGCGCGTCGACGACGCGGCCGACAAGGCCGGGGCCGACGGGCACGGACATGATGCGGTTGGTGCGGCGGACTTCGTCGCCTTCGCGGATCTTTTCCGAATCGCCGAAAAGCACCACGCCGACCTGGTCTTCTTCCAGGTTCATGGCGAGGCCGGTGACGCCGTGAGGCAGTTCCACGAGTTCGCCATACATAACGTTTTCCAGGCCGTGAACGCGGGCGATACCGTCGCCCACGGAAATGACGGACCCGGTTTCGGCAACGCTAATTGCCTTTTCGAAGTTCTCGATCTCCTCACGGAGGAGCCGCGTAATTTCATCTGCTCGAATCTGAGCCATAAACTTTTCCTTCCATCCGCCTCAAGAGCGCTTCGCGTTATGCGCCGGCGGTGAGCTTGCGCCGCAGGGTATAGAGTTGCCCGCGCACAGAGCCGTCGAAAATGGTTGAACCGATTCGCGCCACCGCGCCGCCCAATAGGGCGGGGTCGACGGAATATTGGGCACGGACGCGCTTGCCGGTGAGGCGCGCCAGTTGCGCTTCGAGGCTGGCACGCGAGGCGTCTTTGAGCTCGGAAGCACTGGAAATATCCGCTTTCACTACGCCCATGCGGGCGTCGAGGCCGCGCTCAAAAGCGGCGCGCATCTGCGGGATGAGGTGGGCGCGGCGATTGCGGATGACAACGAAAACGAAGTTGCGAACGAGGCGATGCATCCCCAACTGCTCACAGATTCTACCCATCACTTTGTTCTTGTGAGCGAGGGTGACGGCCGGAGACAGAAGCACGTTGCGCAAATCGCTGGAGGATTGCATTGCCTGTTCCAAGGCCTGCAACTGAGCCACGACCTGGTGGGGCTCGATGGCACCCTTGGAGCCAATCACCACGTCCACCAAGGCGTTGGCGTAACGATTCGATACGGCGAGTGACATTGGCTACAGAGCCACCTTTTGGGATTGGAGCTGCTTAACGAAGTTGTCCACGAGTTGATCTTGGGTTTGGGGGGTGAGCCGTTCGCGAACCTGGCGAGTGGCCAATTGAACGGCAAGGTCAGCGGAATATGCTTTCAGCTCCTGCCGGGCCATCTTGGCGGCGGAAGCGATTTCCATTTCGGCGTGAGCCTGTATTTTCTGGATAGCGCGGGCGGTTTCCTGCTTGATGCGCTCCCCTTCCGAGGCCATCTCTTTGCGAGCGTCATCGCGCAGATGCTTGAGATCGGTTTCGAGGCTGGCGACACGCTTTTCAATGGCCGCCACACGCGCCTCCGATTCTTCATGCAGTTTGCGCGCTTCCGTCAGGCCGGATTGAATCTCTTCGGAACGGCTCTTGAAGAAGGCTGGGGCATTCTTAGCAACGAGAAAGCTAAGCGCACCGCCGAGAAGGAAAAAATTGGCCCACTTCCAAAGGATGCTGGGTTCGGAGTGGCCGCCGCCGTGACCTTCTTCAGCAGCCAGAAGCGAAGCGGCGAGGAACACCATACAGAACAGGCGGCGCATCAGGCAGCCCTCCCTTCAAGGACTTGGGCGGCGATGCGGCTGGCGAGCTCGCGAGCGTCGATTTCAAGCCCCTGACGAGCAGCTGCGGTTTCCGCGGCAAGCTGTTCCCGGGCCACCGCCAGGGCTGCTTTGGACTTTCCAGCGGCATCGGCAATTTGGGCGGCCTGTTCAGCCTGCCACTGCTTGCGCTGCTCTTCCTGCTCTTTGTAGATTTCGTTGCGGGCGGTGCGCAGTGTTTCCTCGTATTGACGGGATTTCTCCTCCGCTTTGGCCAGGCTGTCCTGGGCCCGGCGGCGGGCTCCTGCAGTAGCCTCGTTACGCTCATGGAGCACTTTCTCCATGGGTCCAAAAAAAACGGATTTCAGATAAAAATGGAGAAAGAGAAAGAGCAGGAATGTCGGGATGGCGTTCAGCAGTATTCCACCGAGCGCGTTTAACGTGGCTTCCATTGCTTTAGGGGTTTCGAGTGAGCGAGACTTTCGGCCCGTTCGAACTTTTTATCTTAACATGTGCCACGGTGGGGTTCAACCGAGTGCCCGATAGCTCAGCGGTGTACGATCGCCCGGACCCAGGCTACCAGCCTGGCTTTGGCCCGGCTTTTGTAGAGCCGGAATTGCGTTTCTGTGAGGTTCATCTCGATACAGATTTGATGAAAGGGCTCCTCCAGCAAGTAAAAACGAGTCAACAGTTCGCGATCACGCTGGCATAACGTAACAAGACCGCGATGCATCAGGTCAGAGCGTTCCCGTGAAATGAGTTCGGTCTCGGGGTTTGCCCCGGAGGTTGCATTTGCGACGAGGAACGATCCGGAAGTTACGGTTCGACGCCTTGCAGCGGAGTTTCGCGCGACGCAGAGCGCCCCTTGGCGGCGTACAACACTCTTCACATATCCGAGTAGCGCAGCGGGATTGCGAATCTGGCGTTTGCGGATTGCATCCACCACAATGGTCAGTGTTTCGTGAAGAAAATCGTCAGGGTCCTCATCGCGCAATCGCCGGGAGAGCAAGTAGCGGGAAGTTCTGGAGACCAGGCGATACAGCGTTTCGATGGCCTCAGGGTCACCCTCAGCAACATGCCTGGCAAGCGCGCCAGCAGCGTTCAGCCCGAAAGGTTTCTCTAAATCGAGAGCAACAGGCATGGGCGACCTCAGTGGTATACCCTAAGATTGATACTACAGGTACCATTTAGCAATAGTACTTTAGTTGCATTTTTTCGAGAATGGATCAGCGATAGGCGGCGACCCCGGTGACACGCTCACCGATAACGAGGGCGTGGATGTGGTCGGTTCCTTCGTAGGTTTTCACGGTTTCCAGGTTGCAGAGATGGCGCATGAGAGGATACTCGTCCATGATGCCGTTGGCGCCGAGCAAGTCACGCGCGGCACGGGCACAATCGAGAGCGATAGCGACGTTATTGCGCTTGAGCATGGAGACATGCGCCGGGTCCAGCTTACCGTTGTCCTTGAGGCGGCCGCAGTGGATGGCGAGCAACTGCGCCTTGGTGATTTCGGTGATCATGGCGGCGAGCTTCTCTTGCACCAACTGATGGGAGGCGATGGGGCGGTCATCGAACTGCTTGCGGAGAATGGAGTACTGGCGGGCGGTATCAAAGCAATCCATGGCGGCGCCGACGACGCCCCATCCGATGCCGAAGCGAGCCTGGGTGAGGCAACTGAGCGGGGCTTTGAGGCCTTTGGCTGTGGGAAGCATGGCGGAAGCGGGGAGGCGGCAATCGGAGAGGGAGAGGCTAGAGGTGACGGAGGCGCGCATGGAGAGCTTGCCGTGGAGATCGGAGGCGGAGTAACCGGGGGTGCCGCGTTCGACGAGGAAGCCGCGAATTCCCTCCTCGGTACGAGCCCACACGAGTGCAATATCGGCAACAGAGCCGTTTGTGATCCAGGTTTTCTCCCCGTTGAGTATCCAGTCTGAGCCATCCTGGCGAGCACGCGTGGCCATGCCGGCAGGGTTGGAGCCGAAGTTCGGTTCAGTGAGTCCGAAGCAGCCAATGGCCTCACCGGATTGAAGGCGGGGGAGCCATTTCTGTTTCTGTTCTTCAGAGCCGTAGCTGAGGATGGGGTACATCACAAGCGCTCCCTGCACGGAAACGAAGGAGCGGACGCCGGAATCCGCACGCTCGAGTTCCTGCATGATGAGGCCATACTCGACGTTGGACATTCCCGCGCAGCCGTAGCCATCGAGGTTGGCGCCGAGGAAGCCGAGGGCGCCCATTTCGCTGATCACCGCGCGATCGAACTTCTCGTGGCGGTTGGCCTCGAGGACGCGCGGCATCAGCCGCTCCTGCGCGTAGGCGCGGGCGCTGTCGCGCACCATGCGCTCGTCTTCGGTGAGCNNGGAAGCCGAGGGCGCCCATTTCGCGTATGAGATGCGAAGGGAAACGGCCCTCTTTCCAGCAATCACGAATGACTGGAATGATTTTGTCTTCCACAAATTGACGGGCCGTTTGACGAACGAGAAGTTCTTCTTCAGTGAAGAGAGAATCGATGTGGAGGTAATCCACGCCCTTGAAAGCCATAAGCTTTCAGTGTAGCGAAGCGGCGGAGTGGGGACGCTTCGTCCCCACGAATTACTTTTTGGTGGCCGGAGGAGCGGCTGGTTTTGCCGGCGGAGCAGCAACAGGTCCGCCCTTGTCGTACGCTTCGATGATGTCCTTGGTGATGTCGACTTCATTGGCCGCATAGAGGACAGGGGTCTGCTGCGAGCTGACGTCGAGGATAAGCGAGTAACCCTTATCCTTGGCGTATTTGTCGATCACGCTCATCATCTTGCCGCCGAGTTCCTGGAAAATCTTCTGCTGTTCCTGCTCGAGTTCCTGGCTGGCGTCTTCCAGTTCGCGGTTGTAGCTTTTGGTCTGCGAGTCAATGTCTCCCATCAGCTTGCGCTTCTGGTCTTCGCCGAGCACGGTGCCGCCCTTTTGCAATTGCGCCTGGAGTGCCGAGATGCCCTGCTGCTTCTTCTCGAGGTCTTTCTTCCGTGGGGCGAAGCGGGTTTC
>JAFDVS010000069.1:5181-40685 GCA_018268935.1 Acidobacteriota bacterium
AGTTCCTGGATGGACTTCTGGCCGTCCTTGGTGTTGGCGATTGCCGCGTTAATGTTGATGATGCCGACTTTGGTTTGCGCCAGCCCGCTGCTCACACCGATGAGCTGCGCGAGCACCGCCGCGGCCAGCCACTGCACTCTGACTTGCATTTACGACTCCTTAAGCTACCTGACGATATCTTTCTATCCTACTTCATGCGCCGCGTTGACCGGAGGGAACGCGCTAGAACGTCCGGCTGATGGTAAACCGGAAGGTGCTCCTTTTTTCGTAGAACGGCGAAGGCCGCCNNTTGAACGTCGCGTTGTTCGGAAACGAAGAGCGGTCCACCACAACGGGCGGAATGATGAAGTCACGATAAATGCTGGGATTGTATGCCCAATACAAACGGAAGGGAGCGTTCACCACGGGCATCATGATTTGCAACTCAAGGCCGGTGGAGGCACGTATTTTCTGGGTCCCGTTGGCGAGAATGGCGTTGCGCTCAAAGCTGGCCTGCGGGAACTGGCTGTTCAGTTCTGCCAGTCGGCCCGGATTGAGCGACAACTGGCTGCGGCGGGCCACTTTGTTCAAACCGGCGTCGAAGAAGCCGGCGAGCACGACGGGGCCAACGATGGGGATACGGTATTCAAGGTTCGTGACACCTTGTGTATCGCCGCCGGGAAAGATGAGCTGGTAAACCGGGATGGTCTTGGTAACGTTCTGGTAGACTTCACGCCCATCAACGATAGCCTTCTGCTGGCGCGCGCTGCCGTCAGCGTTCAGCAGTGGCACATCCGCACTGGAAGGGATATAGGCCAACGGGCTGATGCCCCAAATGTCGAATCCGCGGATGTCGTTCTCGCCGCCCATGTAGAAGCGATTAAATGGAGGCGCCACACGGCCGTTGTACCCGGTGACAAACCTGCCGAGGAAGTGGGCGCCGATGACGTGCCCCTTAGCCAAGCCCGCACGGAAGTATTTCAGGTCGACGGTTGGCTCGATCATGTTCACGTTGCCACCGAGGAAGCTGCCGGCGAAGTTGGTGGTGATGTAGACGCTGCGTCCACGGCTCGGGGTGATGGGGTGATCGACGGTGTTGTAGGAATAGGAAGGAATGAGCTGGCTGGTACGAATACCGGAGAGTGAATTCGGCCCGTTCAGACCCTGGAAGCTGATGTACGAGAAATAATTGTTGGCCGAAGTGCTGAGCGTAGTAATGTTCGACGAATTGTATCCGTAACTCAAACCGATACGGGCGAAGCTACGCCGCAGCTGATAGCTGCTGTAAACCGTGAAGCCGGCACCGTTGGACACGTAGTTGAGCAGGTTGTCACGGCCCAATTGTTCGTAGAGCGGGATGAGATTGCGGCCGGAGAGCAGCGATACTTCGCGCGCCTGATCGTAGTTGAAGCGCTGCATGTAGATGGTAAAGCCGGCCTGGATGCGGGTATCGAACAAGTAGGGCTCGGTGAAGCCAAAAGTGACGTCGCGGACGCGATCACCCAACTGAGAGTTGATGGAAAGCGTCTCGCCGAGGCCAAGGAAGTTGTTGGTGGAATAGCCGAAACCCACAAAGCTACCGGCAATGCCGCTGACGCCGCCGTTCAACTGCACGGAATTTTTGCCGCGCTCTTTCACCTTGAGGGTAATGTCAACGGTGTTCGTCTTCGTATCGCGCGTGATGGTGGCGGCTTCGTTCTCTTTGAGGACTTCGAAATAACCGAGCTGATTGAGGCGAAGGATGGATACTTCCCACAACTGGGTATTGTAGATGTCGCCTTCATCAATGAGGATTTCGCGGCGGATGACTTTGTCGCGGGTGGTGGTGTTGCCCTGGAAGTCGATGCGGCGGACAAAGAACTGCTTGCCTTCGTCCACAGTGAGGGTGAGATCGAGCTTATCGGAATTGGGGATGATGTCGAAGCTCGGTTCGGGGACGAAGTCGATGTAGCCAAACTGGCCGTAGAGCTTGCGCATGTTCTCCAGACCTTTGCGCAGCTTGGCGGTGGAAAAGATGTCGCCTTCACCCATTTGGAAGAGAGGGCGCATCAGCGTATCGGGGGTGCGGAAGAGTTTAACGCCGGCGAAATTAATCTTGTTGAGGTGGTAGAGGCGGCCCTCTTCCACAGGAACGGTGATGTCGACGCGCTTTCCGGGCTTGTTCATGTAGAAGAGGGGGAAACGGAACTTGCCACCGCCAACGTCGCGCATGGTGAGTTGGTGATCCAGGGCGCGCGCAGTAAAATAACCTTTCTCCTGATACCAGACGCGCATGCGGTCTTTGTCTTCTTCGAGTTTGGTGGAATCGAAGGCCTTGGCGAACATGTTCTCCAGCAGGATAGAGTGGGGAAGGCCGATGGGGCGGAGATTCTTCATGGCCCGGCGCACGACACGGTCACTGAACTCTTTGTTGTTCTGGATGTCGATGTTGCCGACCTTTACCTTGGGGCCCTCGCTGATCTTGAACATGATTTCGAGCGAAGACGGAGGGATCTGACGAACTTCCGGCTCAACGGTGGCGTACTGACGGCCGCGCTCGGCGAGGTACTCCTTCAATACGTTGGTGGCACGCTGGACTTTATTGGGGTCGTATTGCGATTCAACGGAGAGTCCGACACGGCGGTCTTTGAATCGGTCGAGGATTTCGGAAACAGTGATGGACTTGTTGCCATCGTACTTGATGGAGCGGACAACGCGACGCTCCGTGAGGACGAAACGGATGATCCAGCCCGTGGCGCCTTGTTCCTTTTGCAGCGTGATATCGTCAAAGCGGCCGTTGTTCCAAAGGGCCATGAAGTCGCGGTGGAGAATATCTTCATCGAGCTTGTCGCCTTTGCGCGAGCTGATGAGGGCGCGGAGAGTATCTTGGGGGACCCTACGTGATCCACGAAATTCAATCGATTCAATGACATCTTCGACTGGGGCCGGTGCGCCGGGTTTAGCTTCGGTGGCGGGTTTGACAGGCTGGAGTTGGGGCTTGGCAGGCTCCGGTTTGGACTCCTGCACCGTTTCAAACGGGTTCGCCTTCTTCTGCTGTGGAGCAGGAGCGGGCGGCGAAGCCGGTTGCTGATTCTGTTGCTGTTGGGCGAGCAGAGACTGCTCGAGACCGCCAAACCCAAGCCAACACGTCCACAGACAGACAAATAGGGTGGGCAGGCCTCCAAGCCTGGAAAACATCATCAAAACAACGGTCCTTTCCTCTCTGCGCCCTTAACGAGACGTTCGTACGCCATGGATGGTTTCACGAGACCTTAGGACGGGTTCAAACGAATCCTTTATTCTAGCATTGACGGACGGGCTTTCGCCGTCAACACCCCTTGGCCCTCTTTTTACCTTATTAGTGAAGAAAGGTAGGCGATGAGGTCGCCCATCTCCCCGGATTCGAATTTTGGCCAGGGGATGGCCTGGGCACGGGCTTGATCCACGGCGGCTGGTGCATGCTTCC
Source organism: Acidobacteriota bacterium (assembly GCA_018268935.1). Classification (GTDB taxonomy): domain Bacteria; phylum Acidobacteriota; class Terriglobia; order Bryobacterales; family Bryobacteraceae; genus CADEFT01. The sequence goes on from JAFDVS010000069.1 coordinate 8,606, forward strand.
AGGCGGCGGCAAGCAGGGCAACGGCTGAATTCTTCGCAACAGCCCGGGCTTCATTGTGACAGGAGTTGCAGCGCTTACGCTGAAAAGTGGCGCGGCCGCGGACAACATTGCCGCTGTCTTCGAAATAGCGGGAGACCCACAGAAAGGCAACCACGTCGGCGATTTCCTCGCGGTTGAGTGAGGCGGGCAGCGACGTCATCATGGGGGCATGATTCCAGAAGATGGCTGTTAGTTCGGTGAAGGAGTGGAGCAGTCCCGCCTCCCGCGAAGCCGGCATCTTGGCATGACAGGATGAGCAGCCTTTCATGGAAAAGATGGCCTTCCCCTTTTCCGCGTCCCCCAGCGTGAGGTTAATCCCGGAGCCGTTAGCCGGCGCACGGCTGTAGACGAAGGCGAGCACATCGGAGAATTCAGGAACAGTAAGCGCAGGCCACTTCATTGTCTTGCTGTCAAGCGAAGCTTTCATCGAAGGAGCATGCCTCCAAACGGAGTGAAGCAAAGCGATGGGATCGTGGAGGGACTTCCAGCGGTCTACAGGAATCGAGTCCCCGGTTGCCGGCTTGCCGGTGGCAGGGGCCGAGAGAGGATGGCAGTTCAGGCATCCCTGGCTGGTAAACAGGGATTCACCGCGTTTGCTGTCGCCGGCCGGTTCGAAGTAGCCTGCGGCGGCGAACCATGCCAGCAGGTCAGCGGCATCTTGTTCTGACCAGGGCTGAAGTGTGGGAGCACCCGTACCGGCCGCGGCAGACATTGTTGGGAGATGGCTCCACATGGCGCCTACCAACTGGGCCGGCTTCAGTTGTGATTTGCGCAACTTGGCCAAAGGCCCGGCGAGGGATCGGCCAACGTGCCTGGCGAAGTCGTGGCAATGGAGGCATTGGCGTTCATCGAGTATTTTTGCGCCGCGGGCAGCATCTGCCGGTCCAGCGGTTAAGGCTGTTGGAACAGACAGAAGCAGGATGACGACGGCGAAGCACATTGCGGCTGGCTCTTTATCAATGGTAGCGGAGCCTTTGGAAAGGCCAAGAGAAGATTTTGCACCCGGGTCGCGGGCGGAGAATCCATCTATCATCCTTATGTTGCCGAAATCCTTTTCCAGCGACATTGAAACAGACCGGATTGTGATTGATGCGTATCTCGACCGGCTGCTTCATGGGCAGGGCTCGGGCCCGGTGGTAGACGCGATGCGTTACGCGGTGCTGAGCGGCGGGCAACGGCTACGGCCGTTACTGGCGCTACGTGTCGCGCGAATGCTGGAAAGCGAATGCGCGGGGACGATGCGGGCGGCAGCGGCAGTAGAGCTGCTTCATTGCGCTTCGCTGATTGTTGACGATTTGCCTTGCATGGACAACAGCCCGGTAAGGCGGGGGCAGCCAGCGGCGCATGTAGCCTTCGGAGAATCGATCGCCGTTTTGGCGGCCTTCGCAATGGTGGCACTGGCGGCACGAAGCCTGGTAGATGGGGATCTGGACGATGCCGAGATTCTGCGGCTGCTGCGTTTTCAAAAGAAGCTGCTGCGCACGCTCGATTGCTCGAGTCTGATTGCCGGCCAGGCGCTGGATCTCCAGTTGACGGGCGAAGTGCGTTTGCGGGAGTTGCCGGCGATTTCGGAATTGAAAACGGTTCCACTGTTCCAATTGGCGTTCCATGCGGGAGCGATTTTCGCGCGTGTTGCGCCGGAAACTGAGGCGGCACTCGATTTGCTGGGATACGAATTCGGCATGGCATACCAGATGGCGGACGACTATCTGGATGGCGAAGAAGACAATGTGGAACGCATTGCGGGGCAGTTCGAGCGCACACGGCAGGTGATGCGGCGCTGCGAGGGAAGAACAGAAATACTTGAGGATGTTTTGGAGTACATGTATGGCAAGACGCTCGAAGCAGATTGCAGTCATCGGTAGTGGATTTGGCGGGTTGGCCACGGCAGTGCGTCTGCAGGCCCGCGGGTATCAGGTGACGCTGCTCGAAGCACGCGATCAACTTGGGGGCCGGGCGTATGTTTACCGCCAGGATGGTTTCACATTCGATGGCGGTCCGACGGTGATCACGGCGCCATTTCTGATCGAGGAGATTTTCCAGGCGGCGGGGCGGCGGATGGAAGACTACGTGAAGCTGGTGCCGGTGGATCCCTTCTACCGGATCGAGTTTCACGACGGACGGAACTTCGAATACAACGGCAACGAACAAGAGACCGAGCGCCGGATCGGACAGTTCGCACCGGCGGATCTGGAAGGATACCGTGCGATGATCCGGAAGGCTCGCGACATCTTCCAGAAGGGGTTTGTGGAACTGGCGGACCGGCCGTTTCTACATTTCACCGATATGCTACGCATCGCGCCGGATCTGGCGAAGCTGCAGTCGTACCGGACGGTGTCGGGTTTTGTGGGGCAATACATCAAGGATCCATTGTTGCAGCGCGTATTCAGTTTTCATCCGCTGTTGGTGGGCGGCAATCCGTTTCAGACGACATCAATCTACGCGCTGATCCACACGCTGGAGCGGGAATGGGGCGTGCATTACGCCATGGGTGGAACAGGTTCGATTGTGCAGGGATTGGGACGGGTGTTTGAGGAACTGGGCGGGACGATTCGATTGTCGACGCCAGCAAAGCGCGTGCTGCTGGAGAGCCGCCGTGTGATCGGTGTTGAGACCGCGGTAGGGGAGCAGATTCCGGTGGAGGCGGTGGTGAGCAATGCCGATGTGGCGAACACGTACCGGAAACTGATTCCCTCGGAATCACGAAGGAAGTTCACCGATTCGAAGCTCGATGGAATGCGGTACAGCATGTCGCTGTTCGTGCTGTATTTCGGGACATCGCGGAAGTATGAAGACATCCGGCATCACACGATCATCCTGAGCGAACGCTACCAGGAACTGCTGGAAGATATCTTCGTCAACAAGCAATTGAGCGAGGATTTTTCGCTTTATCTGCACCGGCCGTCGGCGACGGATGCTTCGATGGCGCCGGAAGGCCATGATTGCTTCTATGCTTTGATTCCGGTGCCGAATCAGTTGAGCGGCATCGATTGGATGAAGCAGACGCGCCCCTTCCGCGATCGCGTGGTGCAGCTCTTGGAGGAGAAGTATCTGCCAGGGTTAAGCGAGCATCTGGCAACGGAGCGTGTGTTCACGCCGCTTGATTTTGAGACGACGCTGGACAGCTATCGTGGCTCCGGCTTTTCGTTCGAGCCGGTGTTTTCACAATCGGCGTGGTTCCGGCCGCACAACGCAAGCGAAGACGTGGAGCATCTGTATTTCGCCGGGGCGGGTACACACCCTGGCGCTGGAGTTCCGGGCGTGTTATCTTCCGCGAAGATTGCCGAGAGACTGATATGCGAACGGCTGCCAGCATAAAGGAGTTGCGGGCGGAAGCGGCTGCGGCGACGGCGCGCGGTTCAAAGAGTTTTTACTTTGCGACACGATTCTTCCCGCACTCGCTGGCGGAGTCGGCACACGCGGTGTACTGGTTCTGCCGTCACACGGACGATTTGGTGGACGAAGCTCCTTCGATTGAAGTGGGGCAAGCGCAGTTGGAGACTTGGGCGCGGGATGTAGAGAGAGCGTTGCGGGATGGAGAATCGGAGCACCCGATTCTGCGGTTGTTTCTCGATGCAGTGCACCGGCACTGGATTCCACACGAGTATCCGTTGGAGCTGATAGAAGGGATGCGCATGGACTTGCGCTGCGCGCGCTATCGCACGTTTGAAGAACTGCGCGTGTTTTGCTACCGCGTGGCGAGCGTGGTGGGGTTGATGATGTCTCATGTGATCGGTTTCCGCGGCGACGCACTGCCACATGCGATCGAGCTTGGAATCGCGATGCAATTGACGAACATCCTGCGTGATGTTGGAGAAGATCTGCGGATGGGACGAATCTATCTGCCGGAAGAGGATCTGGAGCGCTTCTCGTACGGCGTGAAAGATTTGCAGGCAGAGCGGAGAGACGAACGTTTCCGCAGACTGATGCAGTTTCAGATTGCAAGGGCGCGCGGCTTTTATGAGAAGGCAATGCCAGGGCTTCCCATGTTGCACCCGGATGGCCGCTTCGCGGTACGGATTGCAGCCGATGTTTACCGGCAGATTCTGAACCGGATTGAAGACAGCGATTATGATGTATTCGCACGGCGGGCGATTGTGCCATCAACGACGAAGTATTGGCTCACGGCGAAGAGCATGGCGCTGCCGATTGCACGCCAGTCTCTGCACCGGCTAACGGCGTGGAGGCCGTAGTGATGCATCGTGTGAGCCTGGCGGCGTTGGCCGGGTTGCTGGTTCACTACATCGGCTACTACCTGTTGCAGACGCCTCTGCTGACGGAGGCGATCGCGGAGTGGATCATGGCTCGCACACCGTCGCGGTATGCACTGTTGCTACTCGACTCGCTGGGCGCGTGGGCGAAGCCATTCGCGGCAACGGGCGGGCTCGCTGCCATGGGTGCAGTATTGTGGCTTGCGGCGTGGCGTTGGTGGGCTGGATGGATTGCTGCAGTGGCGGTGAGTGTGGGCGTGGGATACGGCAACATCTTTGGGGCGGCATTGTTCTGGATTCCCGCGGCGGCTGTGCTGTTTCCTACGGGTCCCTCGCCGCAATCGATGTCGCGGCGCCGCTATTTACAGTCCAGCGCAATGGCAATTGGAACGGCCGCGGTAGCGCTGGAAAGCTATCTGCGAAACGAATCGCTGGCGAGGCAGGCCGTACGGCCGATGCCGATTACCCCGTTTCAGCCGCCTGCGGAAGCTCCCGGATTTTCGCCGAAGCTGGTGCGGCGGGCAGTGACGACGGTGGAGCAATTCTACGGAATGAGCAAGAACACTGTGGATCCGGCGATTGATCCGGAGAAGTGGCGCTTACGAGTGACGGTAGAAGGGGAGTTGGTACGTGAGTTCCGATATGCCGATTTGCTTGCTCTGCCGCGGATGGATCGCTACGTGACACTGCGCTGCGTGAGCAACACGCTGCAGTCGGATTTGATGGGCACGGCCTTGTGGAGCGGTGTACGGATTTCGCAACTGGTGGATCGGGGACGACTGCCGCGAAATATTGTGGAAGCGGCAGTGATTGGGGTAGACGGTCATGGCGATAGCCTCGGGCTGGATTACGCTTTCGCCGAGGAGACATTTCTGGCGCTGGGGATGAACGGCGAAACGTTGAACCGGACTCATGGCTTCCCGCTGCGCCTGTTGGCACCGAACTATTACGGGTTCAAGAATGTGAAGTGGATTGGAGAGATTCTCTTCACTGCAAAACCGTACTACGGCACTTGGCCGAAGATGGGCTACACGAAGGAGCCGGTGATCCACACCTGCTCACACATTGACCGCATTCTGTCATCGAAAGACGGCCTGCTGGTAGGGGGCGTCTCGTTCGCCGGAAGCCGTGGCGTTCGCGCGGTCCGAGTGCGAGCGGATGAGGGTGGTTGGGTGCCTGCGGAAATGGAGCCGCCACTTTCTGGTTACACTTGGACCCGCTGGCGTGCTCTAATTCCTGTAAGGACAGCAACATTAGTTGAAGCACAGGCCCAGGATGGCCGAGGGAACTGGCAGGCAGGGCAGGAAACGCCGCTGTTCCCGAACGGTGTAGCTGGACCAACTGTTCGTAGAGTGTCTCTGTGAGTTCCTTTTACGTATTTGCCCTTCTCCAAACCTGGCATGAGCTGAATTTCAATCTCGGGAATCCCGAGGATGTGGAAGCGATCCCGTGGAGCGTGCCGGTGAGCGTCATCGTCACGCTGGGCATACTGATCCTCTTGCTCAAGAGCCGGCGGAATTATATGGCCCTGCCGGAGCTGGCAGTATCGAACGATCCGTCTCCACAGGATGTGACAGTCGTGATTCCAGCACGCAACGAAGAGAAGCGCATTGCAAAGTGCGTGAAGAGCTTCGCCGGGACGCGGGTGATAGTGGTAGACGACGGATCGACGGACAAGACGGCGGAACTGGCGCGGGCGGCAGGGGCGGAAGTGATCGAAGCACCACCATTGTTGACGGGAGTGATGGGAAAGCCGAACGCGCTTTGGGCCGGAGCGCAGTTGGCGGAGACGGCGTATGTTCTTTTTGTGGATGCGGACACGACGTTCTCCGCGCCATTTCTGGCCTCAGCGGTGAAGCATGCCTCCAACGGTCAACTGGTGCTGATGAGCGCATTCCTGAAGCAGAAGTACGGATCGTTCTCGGAGCGGATGCTGATGCCCTATGCCTTCGCACTGTACTTTTGCGGCGTGAGTGCGAAGAACGTCCAGAACTTCCTGCATCCTGAGACGCTGGCCAACGGCCAGTGCATGCTGTTTCTGCGAAGTGCATACGAGTTTTTCGGCGGCCACAAATCGGTGCAGACGAGCGTGATTGAAGATATGGCCATTGCGCAGAAGGTAAAGCGCCATCGGATGCGGTTGCAGATTCTGCGGGCGGAGCATTTGGGCGCCGTGCGGATGTATGAGTCGCTGGGTGATATTTGGCGGGGATTCCAGAAAAACTCGTTTCGGTTTCTGCGGGAGGATCGCAAGACAGGGATGCAGGTAATGCTGGCCTCTATCCTGCTGATGAGCATCCTGCCGGTGACGGGCTGGTTGATCTGGGAGCAACAATGGCCGTTTGCCATTCCGATGTGGCTCTTGCCGCCATTACTCCTGAGAGGCTGGTATGGGGGACTCGGCAAGGCTCTACTGTGTTACCCGGCGATTTATGTGTTTCAAGTGATTGCATTGCACGGGATGGTGACATCGTTATTCGGACTGAAGTCGGAGTGGAAGGGCCGGAAGGTGTAAGGCCAGCGCCATGCCGCCGTTGCAGTATGGAGCGCCGTGGGGAGCAATCTACCGGATGTGGCCGTCGATCGCCTCCGGGTCGCGTTATTCGGTGGATGTTTTCAGCCGGGAAGTGGTGAGCCGGATGCAGCCTCCGCCGCGGAGCGAAGGCATGGAGAACATTCCGGCTGATCCAGGTTTCTTGATTTGCGCGAACCATTACCAGCGGAAGGGGATGTGGATTCTGCATCCGGCATCGGCGATCACCCAGTCAATTCGTGCAAAGCGCGGTCCGTCAGAGGCGCCAGTGCGATGGGTGGTGACGGCAAACTGGCCAAAGTGGAGGCTTGGGTCGTGGCAGGTACCTAACCCAGGAGACTGGTTGTTACCGCGGGTGGCTCATGCGCTTCATTGCTACCCTGTGTCCTTTGCCGGGGCGAACCCTGCCTACACGGCGCGGTCGTTGCGCCGGCTGTTGCAGGATGCACGAAGTTTGAATGCACCGATTGGGTTGTTTCCAGAAGGAGTGGGCGGCGCGGCTGGCCGAATCGGGGAAGCACTGCCTGGAGTAGAGCGGCTGATTCAGATGCTGGCGCGGCAAGGGGTACGGGTGTTGCCAGTGGGCATTCGAGAAGAGAACCGGCTGGTGATTCGATTCGGAACGATGATCGAGCCCGGCCTCTTGGCGGAAGCCGGCGATGCGGCGCGGCTGGTGATGGGGCGCATTGCGGACTTGGCTCAACGCTGATAGTCTGACACTGAATGATTCCCCAGGAGGGTATATGACCCGAGGCAAGTTCCTGCTGGCTGCCGCCGCTACGGCTGCCGGTCTTTCTGCCCAGAGCGCACCGCCCAAGACCCATCTCAAGGTCGGCGACGCGGCGCCCGATTTCACATTGCCTTCCACTGGTGGGAAGCCGGTCACGTTATCGAGCTTCCGCGGCCAGAAGAACGTCGTATTGGCATTCTTCCCTGCCGCATTCACCGGTGGTTGAACCAAAGAAATGACGGCGTACCAGGCTGGTATCGCCAAGTTCGAAGGCATGGACGCACAGGTTTTCGGCGTTAGTACAGATAACACACCAAGCTTAGGAGTATTCGCAAAGCAGACAGGGGCATCGTTCCCCATGCTGAGCGACTTTGCGAAACGAAGTGTGTCCAAAGCCTATGGAGTATTGATGGAGGAGCGAGGGATCGCCAACCGTGCCACCTTTGTGGTGGACATGGAAGGTAAGATCGCCCATATCGAAGAGGGCAGCTCCGCCATTGACATCAGCGGCGCAGAGATGGCCTGCAGCCGCATTAAGAAGAAATAGGAACGGAACCAGGGTCGGGAGTACGCCGCGGGTGAGCCGCGGGGCCTCGCGACGACGCACTGTTGTGTTCTTCGTTCCCATACAGGAGAAGTGTGTCTTGCCGAACATGCATTCGCACTGCTAGTCTATCTCTCAGATTCCGTTCGAATTAGAGGGAGCTAACATGTTACGTGCACGATTTCTTCTGGTGGCCGCGTTTGGCGCGGTCTCGAGCCTGATGGCGCAAACCGCGCCGCCAAAAACTCATCTCAAAGTCGGAGACATGGCTCCTGACTTCACCCTTCCATCCACTGCCGGAAAGCCGGTAAAGCTCTCGGATTTCCGAGGCAAAAACAATGTTGTGCTGGCTTTCTTCCCAGCGGCATTTACTGGCGGCTGCACGAAGGAAATGACTTCTTATGGTCAGAATCTTTCGAAGTTTGAGGGCATGGGAGCGCAGGTCTTCGGCATCAGCACGGACAATACGCCAAGTCTCGGCGTGTTCGCGAAGCAGACCGGCGCAACATTTCCGCTGCTCAGCGACTTCGCCAAGCGCAGTGTGTCGAAGGACTATGGTGTCCTGATGGCTGATCGCGGGTTGGCCAACCGGGCGACATTCGTGATTGACACAAACGGTAAGATCACCCACATCGAAGAGGGCAGCGTGGCAGTGGACATCAGCGGGGCCGAGATGGCCTGCAGCCGGATCAAGAAGTAGCCGCACTTTCCATGATGGGTACAGGCCGTCATTGTCTGGTAAGTTTGGTAGGACAATGACGGCCCTGCGATTGGACTCCAATGACCGGCGGCTGGCGCTTGCCGCCGTTCTGCTAACCCTTCTCAGCGCCGCTTTCGTTACCTACAATTTTCAAGCTGCTTTTCCGCAGGCCTCGCTCACTCTGACCCTGTCCGCCGATCAAATCGAGGAAAAGGCAGCAGCCGTTTTGCGTACGCGCGGGCTTGCACCGCAAGGTTTCCGCAATATTACGGTGTTTGAACCGGATGAAGAAGCGCGCCTGTACCTGGAGCGGGAACTGGGCCTCGAGGCAGCGAATAAGTTGATGGCATCCACTGTGCCCGTTTGGCAATGGCGGGCCCGGTGGTTCCAACCTCCGGAAAAAGAAGAGCGCATCGTGCGGCTCACGCCGGCGGGACGGCTGGTGGGCTTTGAGCACAGGATCAAGGAGACGGATGCGGGGGCGCGGCTGGAGCGCGACGCGGCGCGGCTGCTGGCGAAGGCGTTCCTGGATGGACAGACATCGCTGCCGCATAAACTGATTTCGGAGCAGACGGAATCGCGGGCAAATCGGGATGATCATTCCTTCACATGGGAACAGGAGTCCTTTAAGGCTAAAGATGCGACGATCCGGCGGACCGTGGTGTTGCAGGGGGATAAGGTCGGCAGCTATCGGGAGTATCTCTACATCCCGGAACAGTGGCAGAGAGATTTTGCCAAGCTGCGGTCCGCAAATGAGCTGTATGCATCGATCGCGCAGGCTCTGTATGCGTTACTGGGAGTTGGTGCGATAGTCGTGTTTCTTCAAGCTCTACGGGCTCGGGCGATTCCGTGGCGCGCCATTCTGCGAATTTCGTTCCTCGTGGCACTGCTGCAGTTGTTGAATGGGCTGAATACAATTGGCCTTGCCGTGGATGGAATGAAGACGTCATCGTCCTATCCGGAGATGCTGCTGCTGGGAGTGCTGCAATCGCTGGGGTCCGGCACTGGGGTGTTCCTATATGTACTGGTTCCCCTGGCAGCCGGCATCGTGTTGTTTGGCCGCACGTATCCTCACCAGCTACCGCTTTCGGTGGCGTTCACGTGGCGAGGAATGGGAACACGCTCGTTCTTCCGGGCTGTGATGGCTGGATTTGCGATGGCCGCCGGACACATGATGTTTGTCACGGCGTTCTACATGGTCGGATCGAAGGCAGGTGTTTGGAGTCCGCAGGATGTCGGCTATTCGGATCTGCTGGCGACTCCGTTTCCGTGGCTTTACCCTTTGTCGGTCGCGGCAATGGCGTCGACCGCGGAGGAATTCTGGTTCCGGCTGCTGGCGATTCCTCTGCTCGGCCGCGTCTTGAAGATGCGCTGGCTTGTGATTGCGATTCCGGCGTTTGTCTGGGGATTCCTGCATGCGAATTATCCCCAGCAACCGGGCTACATCCGGGGTGTGGAGGTAGGGATTATCGGAGTGGTTGCGGGACTGGTGATGCAGCGCTTTGGAATCGCCGCGACGCTGGTGTGGCACTACACGATCGATGCATTGCTGATTGGCCTGTTCCTGTTCAAGGCGGATAATCTGCGTTTCCTCGCCAATGGGGCGCTGGTGGTGGTAGCGATTCTGGCGCCGCTTCTCATTGCGGTTGTATTGTACAGGCGCAATGGCGGATTCCTGCCGGAGTTGGATACCCAGTTGGGGCCGGAACCGGATCTAGAAGCGCCTCCTGCGGCGATTCTGGATGCACCGATTGAGCCTCCGTGGCCGGCCCGGCATTTGTACGTTGCAGCAGTTTTGTTCGGACTACTGGCGCTATTCTTACGACCGATCACATTCGGCGATTTCGTCCGCATCTCCGTCACGCGCGTGGATGCGGAGAGAGCGGCGGTAGCGGAAATGGAGAAGCGGAAGCTGAAGCCCACCGAGTGGCTGATGGTAGCGGATTTCAGCAGTTCGATGCGGCCAATGGAAGCGGAGTATCTGCGGCAGCAGGTTGGCACGTTACGAGCGAATCAACTGATGGAGACGCATCTGAAGCATGCAGTGTGGCGGGTGCGGTTCTTCAAGCCGCTGTCACCCGAGCAGTGGCTTTTTTATGTGGATCAACGCGGTGTGGTGTATCGCTTCGATCATGAACTCGATGAAAAGGCCGCGGGTGCGAAACTTACCGCACAGGAGGCAAGGGCGAAGGCGGAAGAGGCGCTGGCGGCACAAGGGCACCGGGTGGCCTACTTCAATCTGATGGATACGAACGAGGAAAAGAGGGAAAATCGCACGGACCACAGTTTCAATTTCGAAGATACGCGGTTCCAGGCAGGAGAGGCCAAGCTTCGTATTGCCATCGCGATCATCGGCGATGAGGCGTGCCAGTACAGACCGTATATCAAGCTGCCGGAGGCGTGGATTCGCGACTTCACAAGAACGCGGCTGAGTTCCTTTCTGATGCCTGCGCTGGTGGGGATTACAGGTGTACCGCTGCTGATCGCGCTGATCCGGAGGCTGGGATCGGCACAAATGCGGTATCACTGGCGGACCTACGCGTTATTTGCGGTGATTACGGCAGTGCTGGCGGCACTCGATTTCGTGAACGGCTATCCGCAGTGGCTGTCGGGCTACGATACTTCCGCTCCGTTAGCGAACTACTACGGGCAGATGTGGACGGGCGCCATTTTGGGAGTGTTGCTTTACGGTGTGGCAGCTGGGGTGTGCGTGCTGTGCGCCGATGCGTTTCTGCAGGGATTGTTTCCGATGCGTCAACTGCCGGCGGTGTCGTTGCCACGCGCGGCGGCGATCACGGTATTGCTGGCCGGATTATACCGGGTGACGGAGTGGGTGGAGCAGTTGGCGCCGGGTCCGCGATTCGACGTGCCGATGTGGAACCTAGGCTCGATCGAGCACCTGCTGCCTGCGTTTTCCGAGTTTCAGCAGGCATGGTTTGCGGCGATCATGACGGCGTCTCTATTTGCTGTGTGCGTGTGCGGCGCGTTGCTGCTGCTAAGCCGGCAGGGCTTGCTGCGCCTGGCGGCCTTGATCCTGGTGGCTGGGGTGGCAGCGGGGAGCCATGCGCTGCTGCAGCTCCCTGTACAGTTTCTTGTGCAGGCGATGGGAATGGGCGCCGTGGCGCTGATCGTGCTGACTTGTGCGACCGATGTGTTGAGCTTGGCGCTGGCGATATTCTGGCTCTTTTGTGGCGTGGCGCTGATAAAGTATCTTCCTCATCCAGCGGCTTTTTTACACTGGAATGCGGGGGTGCTGGTTGCGCTGTTGCTGGTGAGCACTCTGGTGGTATGGCGTCAGGGGCGATTTGCTGGGCGTGGCTCCGGCGTGGTAGATTAGAGAAGTCCGACAAGTGCTGCGGGGACGTAGTTCAGTTGGTTAGAACGCCGGCCTGTCACGTCGGAGGTCGCGGGTTCGAGCCCCGTCGTCCCCGCCATTCCCTCAAATTCCCTCCGAAATGGGTGCAGCAATGGCCAATCCAGCCCAACCTCCCAAGATTGAATTGATGCAAAGGCCCGACTACCGTGAGTCGTACGCCAACAGCGTCCAGGTAAGAGCCAACCTTTGGGATTTCTTCCTGATGTTTGGCCTGGTGCAACAGTCGTCACCGGATAGCGTCACCATTCACAACTTTCAGGGTGTGTATCTGAGCCCGCAGCAAGCCAAAGCTCTCTTGAATGTGCTCAGCCAGAACGTGAAAGATTACGAGGGCGCGTTCGGAGAAATCAAGCTGGAGCCGCAAGCACAGGCGGCGGGCGGCTCGATTATCCAATAAGTCAGAGAAGACAAGAACGCGGAGCAGGAATGCTAGGCTCCTCACCCCGCACAGACTGCTTCGAGCGAAGCCTTCAGGCGCTGCATGTGATCAGAGGCCAGTTTCTTGCCGGCCGTGCTGATGTAGAAGACGTCCATCGCTTTGTGGGCTTCGGTATCGACTAGTACCAGTTCGATGTTACAGCCTGAGTTGGAAAGCGCGGAGGCAACATCGTAGAGCAAACCGGGGCGATCTTCCGCCACCAGTTCCACTAAGGTCGCTGTCTCCGAAGCTTCGTTGTTGAAGCTGACTTTCGGGGTGATCATGACCCTCTTGCTAGGCAAAGAAGGCTTGGGGCGAGAGCGTAGCAGTTCACGAACGTGCAGCCGTCCCAGGAGCACACGCTCCAGAATGGACTGGAGCCGGTCCACTTCCGACGGGTTCAACTCCAGCGTACGTGCCGGATCGGCGAAGGCGAATGTATCGAGAATTGTGCCCTGCTGATTGGCGAATGCTTCCGCTTTGAGAATATTCATGCCGAAACTGGCAAGCGCACCAGCGACGGAAGCGAACAAGTGCAGACGATCCTTGGCAAGTACGGTGAGCATGTAGCCACCTTCCGTCTTGCGGATATCGAGCGCCACTTCCGCCTCCTTACGGCGCCCTTCCAACTCGAGGTGCATGCGGATCTCGGGCTCACTATGGGTACGCAGATAGCGGACGGGCAGCCCCTTGAGGAAGCTTTCGCGTTCACCGCCTTCTCCTAGCGGCAATTGGATACGGTCTGTCTGCAGTTCGCGCGTCAATTCGTGATGCGTGCAGAGGTAGACACGCCACAATTGCTCCAGGCGCCAAGGAGAGAGTGCTGTCGGATTCACGGCAGCAACATCTGCGTAGGTGAGAAGAGTAAGATACCGCAGCCCTTCAATGGTTCCCACTTTGTCGGCCAGCATGCGCGCAGTGGCGGGGTCGTCGAGATCGCGGCCCGTCATCGCGGCAGATAGCGCCAGATGCTGGTCAATGAGGAACAGGATCATGTCGCGCGCTTTGTCCGGAGTGCCGAGGCGGTCCAGGGTTTCCCGGGCCATACGGACAGACTCTTCGGAATGGTTCCCGGTACGGGCGCCTTTGCCTACATCGTGAAGCAGGAGCGCGGTGCGAAGAACGGAGATGTCTTCAATTTCCGTGAGTAGCGTGGAGAAACGGCGGTGGCCAGGCTCGGTGGTGCGAGCGAGCTTCTGGAGGTTTTCGATGGTAACGACAGTGTGCTCATCCACCGTGTAACGGTGGTAGAAGTCGCGGGTGACCATGTGCTCAATGCCTTCCCATTCGGGGAAGAGCAAGCGGAGCACGCCGCAATCCTGCATGGAGCGCAGCGCCATGGCGGCATGCGGCTGAAGCAGCAGTTCGCGCACAGAGGGCCAAATGGGGCCGGCGTTAGCAAAGAACTCGCGCAGCTTGGGATAGGCCTCCATGATGCGGCGTTCGCAATCGAGGGAAAGGGCGATGCCGTGGCGGGCTACAAACTGGAATAAGCGCAGAACGGATGAAGGATCGGTTTCGAGAGTCTGCGAGGATTTAAGCAGAACGCGGTCTTTGGAGACGGTGAACTCGGCGTTGGAAAGCCGGGAGCGCCACTCGCGGAAGCCGGCAAGCAGGACGTTGTGCTTGGACTCGATGGCGTCCATCGCGCGGCTGGCGGCGCCTTCGATGGCGCGGACATGACGGAAGTATTCGCGCATCCAGGCATCGGCGGATTCGAGTTGGGAATATTTCTGTTCGGCGAGATCGTCCTGCGCTTCGAAAGAGAGGTTGTTGTTATCGCGGCGCGAGCGGTAATGAAGGAAGCAGCGCACCTGGGCGAGGAAGTGGCGCGGTTCATCGACGTCGCGCCAGGAGATATCGTGCAAGCCGGTGATGTCGAGCTTGTGGAACCATTCGAGCAGGTGGACGTCGCGAAGGCCGCCGGGGCCTTCCTTGATATTGGGTTCAAGATGAAAGACGGTGTTCTGGTATTGAGCGTGGCGGCTGCGGGCGAGACGGCAGAGATGCCGCGCCAGGGAGACACGCTGGTTTTCGAAGAACTTCTTGAGCTTCGGCTCAAGGCGTGAATAGAGTCCGGCATCGCCGGCGAGGAAGCGCTGGTCGATGAGGCTGACATTCAGTTCGATGTTGGTGTCGTGGAGTTCGCAGCACTCGGGGACGGTGCGCACGGACTGGCTTACGCGAAGGTTGGCGTCCCACAGTGCCTGCAAAAAGGAAGAGATGTTGCCTCGCTTTTCCTCGGCAAGCTTGTCGTTATCGACGAGGAGGCACACATCGACATCAGAGTAAGGAAACAGTTCCTGGCGGCCGTAGCCGCCGACGGCGAGAACAGCGAGTCCGGTAGGAACCTCAGGGGCGAGGTGCGCCACGAAGGCTCGCTGTACTTCCTGCTCGACGAGACGGGAACGCTGGCGAAAGACTTCGCCAGCGTCGCCATTTGCGAGAAATTGATCGCGGATCAGTTCCCAGGTTGGAGCCGGATCAGAGTGCAATCTCTCCCCTGTCGTCGTTTCGGATTCGGATGGCTTCTGCGACATCGTAAACAAAGATTTTCCCATCTCCGATCTTTCCTGTCCTAGCGGCGCCAACAACGACGCGCAACACTTCTTCGAGACGTGAGGCGGCGATGACCAGTTCGACTTTGACTTTCGGGAGGAGATCGACGGTATATTCCTGACCGCGATAGACCTCCTTGTGACCTTTCTGACGGCCGTGGCCACGGACTTCGGTGATGGTCATGCCGTCGATACCGGCGGCTTTGAGAGCTTCCTTAACGTCTTCCAACTTGAACGGTTGAATAATCGCTTCGATTTTCTTCATGTAGGTTCTCCCGACTAGGCCTCCTGACTGTAGGCTTCCTCACCATGCATGGAGAGGTCAAGGCCGTCCTGTTCCTGAGCTGGATCGACCCGTACTCCGAGGACGATATCGCAGATCTTCAAGATGATGAGAGTACCGACGATGCCTAAGGCGATAGCGATACCGACGCCAATGGCTTGGTCAACGATCTGACCGCCGTTGCCGTCGACTAAACCGAGGGGCAGGGGTTTGCCGGCCGAATCCTTGAGGGCGTTGTTGATCTGGTTGGTAGCGAAGACCCCGGTAAGCAGAGCGCCGAGAGTTCCGCCGGCGCCGTGGACGCCGAAGGCATCGAGCGAGTCATCGTAGCCGAGTTTCTGTTTGAGGATGGCCACCATGAAGTAACAGACGAAACCGGCGAGCAGGCCGATGATGAAGGCGGCCATGGGGGTGACGAAACCGGAAGCAGGCGTGATGGCGACGAGACCGGCGACGCAACCGGAGATGCCGCCGAGGACGCTGGGTTTGCCGATGTGGAGTTGTTCGGCGATCAACCAGCCGATGGCGGCGGTTGCGGCGGCGAAGTGAGTCGCAACGAAAGCACTGGTGGCGAGGGCGCCGGAGCCGAGGGCGCTACCGGCGTTGAAGCCGAACCAGCCGACCCAGAGCAGGCATGCGCCGATGAAGCTCAGCACGAGGTTATGCGGCTTCATGGGGTCGACGCGATAGCCTTTGCGGGGGCCCATGTAGAGGGCACAGACAAGAGCGGAGACGCCGCTGGTGATATGGACGACGGTGCCGCCGGCGAAGTCAAAGCAGCGGAATTTTCCGCCGAGGAAGGCGTTGAGCAGGCCACCCTTGCCCCACACCATATGGGCCATGGGGAAGTACACGATGAGGGCCCAAAGTGTCATGAAAAGGAGCATGGCGCTGAACTTCATACGCTCGGCAAAGGCGCCGGTGATGAGCGCCGGGGTGATGATGGCGAACATCAACTGGTAGACCATGAAAGTCTGCTGCGGAATGGTTGCCGCGTAATCGCCGTTCGGAGCGGAGCCGACACCATTTAAGAAGAGGTAGCGTAGATCGCCAAGAAAGGCGCTGCCTTCACCGAAGGCGAGGCTATATCCCACCAAACCCCACAACACTGTTATGAGGGCCATCATGATGAAGCTCTGCATCATGGTGCCGAGGACGTTTTTCCGGCGGACCAACCCTCCGTAGAAGAGGGCAAGTCCTGGCCCGGTCATCATCAGCACGAGGGCGGAGCTCGTCAACATCCAAGCGTTGTCTCCCGCGGACTGGGCGGATTGAACCGCAGCTTCTAAAGCTGCGACTTTTTCTGGGGTGACAGCGGTTTGTGCAGCTGCCACGGCGGCGCTTGCCGAGAGCAAGGCGAGCAGATTTTTCATTTCGTAAACCTCGAGCGAGTGGTTGCGATGCAACTGTTTCAGCATGACTCGCCGGATCGCGGAGCGACAAGAAAAAGGTTTTGATCGGGGGGATTACCTTTTTCTATCGCCCACCGGTAAGTGCCTGATTTCAAGATATTTTGCAGTGACGAAAATCGCGATTCTATGGCCTTGATCAAAATTTTGGATTGGTCGGTGAAGGGCTTTCACGGCTACATTGTGAATTCAACACAACCACCACGGAGCGTACAAAACCCAATGGTTCGAATTCGAGACCTCGTTCTTCTCAGCTTGACTGTCTCGCTGGCTTTTTCACAGCAGACGCCCGATCCTCAGGCTTCTCAGACACCGCCGGCTGCGCCCGCTGCGCCGCCGACCTGGTCTGCCGGCCCGATCGACTTCAGCGGTTTGGTGGATGGGTATTACTCCCTCAACTTCAACCACCCCGCTTCCATGACGAACAATCTGCGCAACTTCGATGTCAGAGCCAATTCGCTCAGCCTGAACATGGCGAAGTTGGAGATGCAACACTCCGCGGACCCCGTTGGTTTCCGTCTTGATCTTGGTTTTGGGCGCGCGTTCGATATTTTCCATGCCACGGAGCCGTATCAGAATGGTACTGGCATCATGCGTTTCATCCCCCAGGCTTACCTCAGCGTGAAGCCTAAGGATTGGGGTGGGTTCCAGTTCGACTTCGGAAAGTTCTATACCAGTGCGGGCGCTGAGCCCACGGAAACGCACCTGAACTGGAATTATTCGCGCGCCTACCTGTATGCGAACGGTCCGTACTACCACTTCGGCGCTCGTATGAGCAAGCCGCTCACTTCGTGGTGGACCGGCGGTGTACAGATCATCAACGGCTGGAACAACGTCGAAGATAACAACTCCGGTAAGACCTTCGGGTTCACCTCCGCCATGACAGGGAAGAAGGCTGCCTGGTTCACGAACTACTATGTTGGTCCGGAGAAGACCGGGACCAACGAAGGCTACCGTCACTTCTGGGACAACGTGTTCACCGTGACTCCGAATGACAAGGCCGCGTTCTATTTGAACATTGACGTTGGTTCGGACAAGGTTAAGAATGGGCCGTCGAACAACTGGTGGGGGATTGCGGTGGCGCACCGCTACACGCCGAACAGCTGGTTCGCGCTGAGCCCGCGCGTTGAATATTACAAGGACAACAAGGGCTTCATCACGGGACAGGCACAGGCGTTGAAGGAATTCACGTTGACGGCGGATTTCAAGATGCAGGAGGGATTCCTTTTCCGCACGGAGTACCGGCGTGACTGGTCGGACAAGCCGTTCTTCGATCGCGGGAACGAACTGGCAAGCAGCAAAGCGCAAAGCACGGTGCTGGCCGGGTTCATTGTTTATTTTGGTCCGAAGCGTTAGAGGGAGTCAGCGTTAAGCTGGTTAGGACCTTGCGGAGGCCGCGGCTGTGAAAATAGCCGCGGTCTTTTTAGTTTTTTTTGGGAGTTTCTGGCGCGCCCGGAGAGACTCGAACTCCCGGCCTATTGGTTCGAAGCCAATCGCTCTATCCGGCTGAGCTACGGGCGCGCTGTTTTGATTATACGCAGTTGCGGGTTGGGTTTACTTCGAGACCTGGATCACTACATGCGAAGGATGCTGCCTGGTCCGGTGAACCTTGTGGGTGGCAGGTACGAAATCCTCCTCCTTGGCCTCGAAGATGTTAGCCACGTATCGCTGGGGGTTACGGTCAATCAACGGAAACCAAGTGCTCTGCACCTGCACCATGATGCGATGGCCTTTGCGGAACTGGTAGTCCTGGGTGTGCAGATCGATGGTGAACGCGGTCACCTGACCGGGTTTAAGTGGCTGAGGACGGTCGAAACCCTGGTGATAGCGGCCGCGAAACACGTCGTTGGCCACCATGAACTGGTATCCGCCCATGGATGCATCCTGGGGGTACGCTTCGGGATAAACGTCGATCAGCTTAACGACCCAATCGGCATCGGTCGCGGTAGTGGAAGCGAAAATTTTTGCCGTGATCTCACCGCTGAGATTGACCGCGGCGGTGAGAGGCGGGGTTTGCCAACTGAGAACATCGGGGCGCAGGTGGGCGTGGCGCTGATCGTCCGTGAGCCAGCGGGACCAGGTGCTACCCGCGCCATAAACGGGCAGGATGGGGCGCACGCGGTAGGGCACCGGGTGATGCGGATCGGAGAGGTAGCTGTCAAAAGCGGGCTCGGCTGCGGCGGGGGCGGTGAAGCTCAGGTCGCCGTTGGCCTGAAAAAACAATTGGCGCGTTTCTGTTTTTTCCTTGGGCGGCCAGGCGGAGTGGCGGACCCATTCGTTCGATCCGGCGCGGAAGGTGAGCGCTTCGGGGAGGTCGAGTTTCCCCTTGCCTTTGAGCCAGTAGGCGAACCAGGGCGCGAGGACGCGGGCGCGGAAGTGCTCGGCTGTGTTTGAACCGAAGTGAATGCGGCCGAGCGAATCGCCTGTGCCGCGCATCCAGCCGCCGTGATCCCAGGGGCCGGAGACCAGGTAATTCCAGCCTTGTTTGTCATTCTGCTCGAGCTTGCGGTAGATGGTGATGGGCCCGTAGAAATCCTCCTGATCCCACCATCCGGCCACATGCAGGGCGGGCACACGGACGTTGGAGAGGTGCGTCGTGGCCTTGCGGCGTTTCCAAAAATCGTCAAAGTTCGGGTGCTCGACGAAGTCGTTCCAGGAAGGGTAGCGCTCCCCAAGCAGTTTCTTTTTCACGTTGGCGAGCGTGCCGAGATGCAGGTACCAATCGAAGACGTCGTAGCGATCGAATTCGAAGGGTTTGTTCTCTTTGCCTGATTCGAGGCGGGTGACGTATTCGAAGCCGTAGCTGAGGCGGAATGCGCCGTTGTGATGGAAGTCGTCCCCGAGGTACATGTCATCGGGGGAGGCTTGCGGGGAGACCGCGCGGAGGGCGGGATGAGGATCGAGCATCGCCATCACGGTGAGCCAGCCGGGGTAGGACACGCCCATCATGCCGGCGCGGCCGTTGTTGCCGGGGACGTTGCGGAGCAGCCAGTCGATAGTGTCGTAGGCATCAGTGGCTTCGTCAATGCGCTCTTTGCCGGAGCGTGGAGGGCGGATCATGACGAACTCGCCTTCGGAGGCGTATTTGCCGCGGATGTCCTGGAATACCCAGATGTAGCCATCGGCGGTGAGATTGGAGTAGCCCTTGTGCAGATTGTTCTGGCCGCCTTTGGCGTTGTAGGGCGTGCGGATCATGAGAAATGGCAAGGCTTCGGTGCGCTGTTTTGGGGTCAGTATTTCGGTGTAGAGCCGCACGCCGTCGCGCATGGGGACCATGACTTCGCGCCGCTCGAAACCTTCTGGCGCAGGGCGGGAATCCTGAGCCGCCAGCCGCGCGATGAAGACCGCGGCGAATAGCAGGAGAACGCTACTATTTCCCATACCAGGCTCTATCCCAAGGAAAGGCGAACGTGGGCCGGTTGGCGTAGCGAGTCATCTTGAAATCAAAACGCGCGCCTGTGCCGGGTTCCAGACGCACGGTCATTGCAGCATCGTTCACAGGCACCGTTTTGCCGCCTGTAGTGACCGAATCGAAGCGATGCTCGGCATAGCCGCCTGCCTGCACCACCACGGTGCGAGGCTCCAGCGGATTGGTGTTGACCAAGGTGACCGTGGCATTGTCGGAACCGAGCTTTTCCACCAGAGCGCCCACATCTTCCGGCAATCCGGCGCGGCGCCTTTCAGGATCGAAGTAGCGGAAGCGCGAATGCAGCACCCAGATGCGGCCTCGTGCGAAGTAGCCGCCGAGGGTGAGATTGGTGAGAGCATTCGTGGCGACGGGTTGCAGATCGAGGAGATAATCTGCCAATCGCGTGTCCGGCGTGGTCTGATCGGTGCGGATCATGTCGACTTTGCGGCGCACGGTGGTGAGATCTTCCTGCAGGGCGCGCACGGGATAGTCGGCGAACTTTCCTTCGAGATACCCCAGCCACATGGCGGAGTGATCGGGACGGCCAAAGCGTCCGCCGCGCCCGGTGGCGGGCCGCTCGGGATAGCTGGTGGCGACAGGAAGACGCTCCATGTCCTTGCGATCCATCGACCAGAGATAGATCTCCATCAACCGGTCAGTCCAGAGATTCTCCGTGTAGTGGTACCAACTGGGTGCGCCGTTGTGTTTGTAGCCTTTAGGGTCGCCATACATCTGGGGCAGTTGAATCTTGCCGTCGACGACCTTCTTCTGGGCGTAGATGTTGTCCATCTGGCGGCGCAGCACGTTGATGAACGATGGATCGCCGCTGAGGAGGAAGGCGTTGGAGAAGCCGGGCCAGGTGCCGTCGGTGAAGTAGTTGCGGTGGGCGATTTGTTCCAGTTCGCCGTCGAAGATGGTGAAGTTCCAGCCGTAGGTGCCCTTCCACCATTGACCGTTGTGAGCGCCGCCGGGTTTGCCATCGAGACCGACGTTACTGGGGATGTTGCCGCCGGTGAGTTCAGCGCGCTGCTTCCATGCGCCGACGTAATCAAGCACCCACTGGCGGTATTTCTCTTCGCCGGTGAGCATGAACGAATTCACGCCGAGAATGGTGGAGGCCATGTTGAGGAAGTTGTCGCCGAGACTGTCGAGATACTCGGTGCAATGGGCGAGCATCTTGTCGTAGTGCCCCATCAAGTCCAGCAAGCGAGCGTTCCCGGCGGGATTGTGAAGCAAGTGGAATTTGCCCGGCACGGGATCGCCAACCCAGTCGTAGACCGTGGCGCGGCGGAGCATGGGGCCTTTGCTACCGGTCCACATGCTTTTGATGACTTTGTTCACGGGGTCGTAGTTGGGCGCATCGGGATCTTCGCCCATATACATGGCGGCGAAGCGCTTCATGCGGGCCTTGTAGAGATCGTTGTTGGGATCGGAGAGGCCGAGCAGCAGGAAGGCGCGCATTCCTTCGCCGGTATGGAACCAGTCGGATTGAGTGATGAACTCCTTGTGATACGCGCCGTTGGTGGCCAGTTCGGTGAGCTTCGTGCGCAACTCGCCGTATTGGCGCCAGTGCCCTTCCTGGGCTTGTTTATAGAGATCCAGCACCCGATTCGATCCGCCCAGGGCATGGAGCAGAGTCCAGTTGTAATAGGTCTCGATAGCATCGTCGGGACCATCGAGTGTGCCCCAACGCATGGTGTGCAGCAGATAACCGCGTTCGTCCAGGTACTTCTGCGCGAAGCGCTCGGCTGCCTGGGAATTGTAGCGAAGTAGATCCCGCTCCACCAGCGCCCACGCCGGCGCAGGCATGGGGGTCTTTACGGTGACAGCAACCTGGCCCCAGGCCACCTGGAGACAGAGCAGGGAAAGGAGGCAAACCGTCCGGTTCCACATAAGCTCACCAACATATCACGCGCCAGTGGTTTCAGCCGCTATGATAGGATGCGCGATAGAGACAACATTTATGTCCAAATCGACCAGACGCAGTTTCCTTCAACAGTCGGCTGCCACGGCGGGGGCTTTGCTTGCTGGGGCCGCGATTCCGGCGCAAGCCGCGAAACGGACGGCCACGGATTGGGTGGCGCTCGGCAACAGCGGAGTGAAAGTGACGCGGCTGGCGTTCGGCACGGGGACGTTCGGCGGACGCGTACAGCGCGAGTTGGGACAGAAGGAATTCACGAGGCTGGTGCGGCATGCCTATGACCGCGGAATCCGCTTTTTCGAATCGGCCGATGCCTACAATGAGATGCACGAGATGCTGGCCGAAGCTTTGAAGGGCATCCCGCGAGACACCTATAAGCTGATGACGAAGTACCGGCGCGCGGACACGACACCGCCGCGGGAGACAATCGACCGGTTTCGCAAGGAACTGAACAGCGAGTATTTCGACATCATGCTGGTGCATGCGGTACGTACGGCGACTTGGGCTACGGATCATGAACGGATCCGTGATGGAATCTCCGAAGCAAAGGAGAAGAAGATTGTTCTGGCGCACGGGGCATCGTGTCACGGGCTGATGCCGCTGCGATCGCTTCCCGGCAACAAGTGGCTGGATGTTGCTTTGCTGCGCGTAAATCATGATGGGGCGCGCATGGACAACCTGCGTGACGACAACAATGCCAAGGGAGACGTATCGGAAGTGACCAGCCAGATCTCCCGGATTCACGGACAGGGGACTGGCATCATCGGCATGAAGCTGGTGGGTGAAGGACAATTCACTGACCCGGCACAGCGCGAGGCTGCACTGCGCTACGTGACGAAACTCGGAACGGTGGACGCGATGACGATGGGCTTCAAGAGCATCGCCGAAATCGACGAGGCCATCGAACGGCTCAACCGGGTATTAAACGCATAGATTCCCGAATGTGGCTGCTCGCCGTCTTGCTGTTGCCCAACCTCTACGGGGCTGGTGTGGAACTGCAGGTACAGTACGCAGCGATCCAGAAAGTGATGGCCAGGCAGATGTTTGGCATCGGCGGGCGGATGTATGTGAAGGGATCGCCGGAGACACGTTGTAGCTTCGCCTACCTGGAGAACCCCGTTCTCGGTGAGGCTGCGGGACGCATTGAGATCAAGGCAAAGTTCAGCGGAAAAAACGCTACAAGCCTGTTTGGAAGGTGCATCGGGTTCGGTGATGCCTTCGATATGCGGATTATGGCGTCACCTTACTACGATGGAGGCCTCATCCGGCTGAAGGATGTGGATGTGGAAACCGCGGGCCGCGACTCTCTGTATGCGCGCAAAGTGCGCGCGGCAATCACCGAGAATCTGTCGAAGAAGTTCGAATACAAAGTGGCCGACGAGGCCAGACGCATCCTGGAGCGGCCGCAGTCAGGCGAACCCTACAAACAGCAGTTACAGAATTTCCAGGTTTCTCAGATTCGTGTTACTCCGGCGGCGCTTCTGCTGACGTTGGAGTTCACGCTGGTGGTGCAGTGAACAGGGCGGAGCGGGTGACCGCTCTAACGGCGATCGCCGGACCGTTGCGTGGCGCCGTGCTTCCCATCGGGCAGGGTTTGACCATCGGGCGGAGCCGGCAGAATGACATCACACTCGACGACCGCCTGGTTTCGCGCAAGCATTGCCGGCTGGAGGCACAGGCGGATGCTGTGGCGCTGCTGGACCTGGAAAGTGAGAACGGAACGCACCTCAACGGCAGCGCGGTGAAGGAAGCAGTGCTTGCTGTGGGCGATGAGTTGCGTGTGGGGCAATCGGTGTTTTTGTGTGAGGGCGGTTCGCGTACGCTGCAGACGCAGGCGCCGGGGGAATCGACGGTGGTTCTGCGGGTGGATGATTCGCCTTACCTGAAGCAAGATGCCCCATTGCAGCCGACGTCCCGGGTGTTGAGCGATGTAAAGGTGTTGCTGGGTATCGGATCGGCGCTGCCTACCGCCAGGGGCCTGGCCGATGTGCGGCGCACGCTGGTGGAGAAAGTGGCCCAGGCGCTTCCGGCGCAATCTGTGTTTCTGGTTGTGAACGGGGAAGAGTTCCCGGATGCAATCTCAGGCGCGGGGCGTGAATTGATGGAGCAGGTACGTGAGCAGAGAGTCTCCATTCTCACCGAACTCGATGGCAATCGCATTGCAGCTCCTCTCATCGCCTTTCAACAATTAGTGGGTGTGTTGTACGCCGAGTCGGACTACGCCCTGCGGAGCGAGCATCTCGACTTACTGGCCGGGATCGCCGGTATGGCGGCGCCGGCGGTTGAGAGTGCAATCAGGCTGTCTTCCCTGGAAGAGGAAAAGACCCAGTTGGAGCGTGAGCTGCATATCGCGCACGACATGGTGGGGGAGAGCGATGCGCTACAAACTGTCTTGAAGGCCATCTCCCGTGCCGCGCCTACCGATGCCAGTGTGCTGATCTTGGGCGAAAGCGGGACAGGGAAGGAACTCGCAGCGCGGGCTCTGCACCGCAACAGCAAGCGTGCGGAGCACCGGTTTGCTGCGATCAATTGCGCGGCGATTCCGGAGACGCTCATTGAAGCGGAACTGTTCGGATTCGAGCGGGGCGCATTTACGGGAGCGACGCAGATGCGGCGGGGCAGGTTGGAAGAAGCCTCGGCCGGCACGCTGTTTCTGGATGAGATTGGGGAGCTTGCCCCTGCGGTGCAATCGAAGCTACTGCGGTTCCTTCAGGAGCGGGAGTTCCGGCGCGTCGGCGGCAACCGCTCGATCCGTGTAGATGTGCGCGTGATCGCGGCGTCGAATCGCGATCTGGATGCAATGGTGCGATCCGGGGCTTTCCGCCAGGATCTGTTCTACCGGCTGCACGTAATCGCGATCCAGATGCCCCCCCTGCGGGATCGCGTCTCGGATATCCCCCTGTTGGCCTCTTCTTTTCTTCACAAACATAGAAACCTGTGCACGCACCGGGTAACGGGCATCTCCCCGTCCGCGATGCGCTGCATGAAGGAATACACTTGGCCGGGCAATGTGAGAGAGCTGGAGAATGCCATCCAAAGGGCAATGGTGATGGGCACTGGCCCGGAGATTCAGCCCGAAGATTTTCCGGACAGTGTGCTGGAATCGGTTGCGGGAGGCGGCGCCTTGGGGGAAGAGGCCGGAGAGTATCACGAAGAGGTACGAAGGGCCAAGCAGCGGATTCTGCAAACTGCGTTAGATCAGTCGAAGGGGAACATCAGTGAAGCGGCCCGGCGCATGGGATTGCATCCAAACAATCTCCATCGAATGATGAAGGCGCTTGGGGTAAGAGCGCGCGGCTAGGCGGAGGATCCGCCGCATTTGCCCGCCATCTTCTTCTGGATCGCACCCATCAGGCGATCGTGAATCTCTTGCGGGATGGGTTGCGGGTCCATTCCACGATAGACCTGAATGGTTTTGTTGCTGGTATCGCAGATCACCCAGCAGTTGGGGCATTCGTTGATGTGCTTTTCGAGTTTGCTCCGCAGTTCGGGATCGCACGTCCCGTCGAGGTAGTCGCTCAGCTCGTGGAGAAAATCCTTACAGGTAAGCAAAAACGTCATCCCCCTTCTTCTTGAAGATTCTGGTGAGCCGCTCTCGCAGTTCCAACCGGGCGCGCAGCAGGCGGCTTTTCACGGCTGGTACGGAAAGATCGAGCGCGGCTGCCGTTTCTTCCGTGGATAATTCCTCTACATCGCGCAACAGGAACACCGTGCGGAATGCAGGCTTCAGATTGGCGATGGCCTTGTCGAGGATGGCCCGCAGCTCATCGGAGGAATATTGCTGTTCGGGGTTGCCATCCCAGACCGCGATCTCACGCACCATGGGTTCATCCCCGTTCTCAGCAGGTTCATCGAGCGAGACGGTGCGATCCGACTTGCGCTTGCGCAACTTCATCAAAGATTCATTGACGGCGATGCGTACAAGCCAAGTGTAAAACTTCGCGTTCCCTTGGAATCCGTCGAGATGTTCATAAGCTTTGAGAAACGCTTCCTGAAGAACGTCCTCAGCATCTTCGTCGGAGTTGGTGATATGCCGTGCCAACCGGTAGATCTTGCGGTCGTACCGGGAAACAAGTTCGGAAAATGACGCAGCATCGCCCTGACGGGCACGCTCAACCAGCGCAACGTCATCCATCGGTAAGGAGGTTTCTGCGGCGTCCATGGAATCGGATCTTTATGATACCACCTGGGGATCTACACCCATTGATGGGGAACGGTGTGTGAGGGTCGCAGGTTTTTCGGTTCCCCATGAATTTGTCCTTCAACACGCATGTGACTGATGGAAAAGAGGTTAGGAATCAGGCAGGCGATTCTTCAGGAAAAATTTAGAAAAAAAGTGACGACCTACTTGATTCTTTCTACCCAACCTGTGCTATTCTTTTTTTGGAGGCCTACCCCACGGCCTCCCTTCACCTCACACCGCACCAAGGGCGGCGCGGTACACCCCCACGCCGCCCTCCGCCATTTAAATTCAACCCCCACTGAAATTTCCCTAAGAATACCAGTGTGCCCCTACTCGGTGTAGACTAGAAGATTACTCCCTATGAGCAGCATTCAAGTCACTCTACCCGACGGCAGCCGGCACGAGTATCCCCTTGGAACCAGACCTCTTGATGTCGCCAAGGCGATTAGCCCGCGGCTTGCCGACGCGGCCATTGTCGCCCGCGTGAATGGCGATCTCTACGATCTCACGCGCCCCCTGGAAGCGGATTCGACTGTGGAGTTGCTCACTACGAAGAATCCGGAGGCCCTTGAGGTCTACCGGCACTCCACTGCCCACCTTCTGGCCGCCGCCGTTCTTGAGCTGTATCCGGAAACGAAGCTTGGAATCGGCCCGCCCACGGAAGCAGGCTTTTATTACGATTTTCAGCGCGAGACCGCTTTTACTCCAGAGGATCTGGAGAAAATCGAAGCCCAGATGTGGGAGATTCAGAAGCGGGATCTGCCTTACGAACGCAAACTCACCCCCAAACCGGAGGGAATCGAGAAATACCGGCAGATGGGCGAGTACATGAAGTGCGAGCTGATTGATGAGAAGGCCAGCGATATCTTCTCGGAATACACGTTGGGCCCGCACTTCATCGACTTCTGCCGCGGGCCGCACGTGCCCAGCACCTCAAAGTTGAAGGCCTTTAAACTGCTCTCCATCGCCGGCGCTTATTGGAAGGGCGACGAGAAGAACCACCAGATGCAGCGCATCTACGGAACGGCATTCTTCACGCAGAAGGAACTGGACGAGTACATCAAGCAGATCGAGGAGGCTCGCAAGCGCGACCACCGCAAGCTGGGTACGGAATTGGACCTGTTCAGCGTGCAGGAACTCGCCGGACCGGGCTTGATCTTCTTCCACCCCAAAGGCGGCATTGTGCGAAAGCAGTTGGAAGACTGGATGCGCAACGAATATTTGAAGCGCGGCTATTCACTGGTGTATACGCCGCACGTCGCCCGCAGCGATCTGTGGAAGACCTCCGGCCACTACAATTTCTACGCCGAGAACATGTTCAAGCGGATGGAGTTGGACGACGCCGAATACCAGCTCAAGCCGATGAACTGCCCGTTCCACATCCTGATCTATCGCAATAGCCAGCGCAGTTATCGCGACTTGCCGGTGCGGTTAGGCGAGCTGGGCACAGTGTATCGATACGAGCGGTCTGGCGTGATGCACGGCTTGCTACGGGTACGTGGGTTTACGCAGGATGACGCCCACATCTTCTGCCGGCCCGATCAGATCGAAGACGAAATCGTGGATTGCCTCCAGTTTGCGGCCGACACGCTGCACACCTTCGGCTTCGAACGTTTCGACGCCGAGCTTTCCACCTGGGATGGCGGCGCCAGCGGTAAATATGACGGGGCTCCGGAGCTGTGGCATCTGGCTGAGAATGCCCTGCGGAATGCCACGGAGCGGCTCGGAATCAAGGCCGCGATGATGCCCGATGAAGCGGCGTTTTACGGACCCAAGATCGACGTGAAGCTGGTGGATGCGATCGGCCGGAGGTGGCAGCTTTCCACCGTGCAGTTCGATTTCACGCTTCCGCGCCGGTTCGAATTGGAGTACATCGGCGAAGACGGCAAGGCGCACCAGCCGTTGATGTGCCATCGCGCCCTGTTCGGTTCGATTGAACGCTTTTTCGGCATCCTGGTGGAGCATTACGCCGGGGCATTCCCGGTGTGGCTCGCACCCGTGCAGGCGGTGGTCATGCCGATCACCGATCGTACGCTCGAGTATGCGCAGCAGATTCAGAAGCAGCTTGTGGCGGCTGGTCTGCGCGCCGAAGTGGATGACCGCAAGGAAAAAGTGCAGTTGAAGATTCGCGAAGCACAGTTGCAGAAAGTGCCCTACATGCTGGTTGTGGGCGATCGCGAAGCCGCAAACGGCACTGTGTCCGTGCGCAACCGCAAACATGGCGATCTGGGCGTGAAGCCGCTGGCCGAGTTCCTGGCCGATGCCCAGAAGCTCATCGACGCGAAGACCCCGTTTGAGTGATCACACTTGTCCTGCTCGCATTAGCCGCCGGATCGCTGGTATTCACATTACTGGCGATCGAGGCGGCGCGGCAGTATTTGTGTGTGCCTGTGCGGGCGGCCGGTCCGCTTGCGCCGGTGAGTATTTTGAAGCCGCTCGCCGGTGTGGATGAAGGACTGGAGGAGAATCTCCGCAGCTTCTTCCAGCAAGACTATCCTCAGTTCGAAATCCTGATGGCGGTATCGACGGAAGACGATGCTGCGTTGCCGGTGGCGCGGCGGCTGGCGGCGGAGTTTCCTTCCGTGCCATCGCGCATCGTGATCACTGGTGAGCCGCCCTATCCGAATCGCAAAGTGGCGAGTATTCACGCCATGGCGCAGCAGGCCCGCTACGACTTGCTGGTGATGGCGGATAGCGATATCCGGGTTACGCCGGAGATGCTGCGCCGGATCGACGCCGAGTTCGCCGACGAACGGCTGGTGCTGACCACATGCCCCTATCGCGCAGTGCCGGGGAATTCGTTCTGGTCGAAGCTGGAAGCGGTGATGATGAACACCGAGTTTCTGGCCGGGATACTTACGGCAAGGATGCTGGAGGGTATGCGGTTCGCCGTGGGGCCGACGATTATTTGCCGGAAGCGGGCGCTCGAAGTGATTGGCGGATTTGAAACGTTACGCGATTTTCTGGCGGAAGATTTTGTATTCGGGCAGCGCGTGGCTGATGCGGGGCTCGGGGTCGGGCTTTCTTCTTACGTGATTGAGCATCGCATCGGCACAGCCAACTTCCGGCGCAATGCCGAACACCGCCTGCGTTGGGTGCGTAGCACACGGCGTTCACGCCCTGCCGGTTACGTGGGCCAATTGTTCACGTATCCGGTGCCGCTGGCCTTGCTGCTGGTGATGTGGAGTCCCGCTTGGTGGCCTGTGCTGGCGTGTACCGGCGTGCTTCGCATGATCAGCGCCTGGCAAACGGCGGTGCGTATTGTGCGCGATCCGATCGTCCGTTCGCAGCCATGGCTTGTGCCGCTGCAGGACGCGATGAGCTTCTGCTTCTGGATCGCCGGCTTTGTGGGGAACACGATTGATTGGCGGGGCAAGGTGTTTTACTTGCGCAAGGACGGTACGTTCGAACGATTGCGGTGATAATATACGGCCATGTTGACGCGCCGTGAGTTCCCTTCTCTGCTGGCGGCCGCGGCCGCGAGCTTTGCCGCCGATTCGCGCTATACGGTGGGCATCACCACCAACACTCGTGGTGGCTGGGAGGACGATGTTTATCTCTCCTTCCGTGAGGCGAAGGAGGTGGGCTATCGCTATGTGGAGACGTTCATCCACTACTTCGCCAAGGATTACTTCCCGAATAATCCGCAAGGCCTGCAGAAGCGCATCGATGAGATTGGGGTGAAGTTCGTTACTATCTCCAATGGCGGCCCGCTGGAGACGAACTTCCAGGATCCGGCGAAGCACGTGAAGTTGCTGGAGGATCACGTCAGCTTGGGCAAGTTCATCCGGCACTTTGGCTGCAAGCATCTGAAGATCAATCTGGGGCCGCGGCGGCCTACCGGCACTACAGCCGAGGATCTGAAGCACATGGCGTCGTCGTGCGAGGAATTGGGCAAGCGGCTGAAGGCCGAGGGAATCCGGCTGGCGATTCACGCCCACATGTGGAATCAGTTCGAGAACCGGAAAGAGATCGACTACATGATGGAGCACACCACCGCGGCCAATGTGGGGTTTGTATTGGACACGGGGCACATCACGATGGCTGGCATCGACCCGGTGGAACTGGCGAAGACGTTGGGGCACCGGATTGTCGAGTTTCACATGAAGGACACGGCGCCGGAGAATCGCGGCGGCGCGAAGAGCCGCCTGGAGCGGCCGGACATGATGAAGAATCCGCCGTTCTTCCCATTAGGACAGGGCGGGGTGGATTTTCCGGCCTTGAAGGCGCATCTGGACAAGATCGGCTGGCGCGGGTTTCTGACGGTGGAATTGGACACGTCGCCGTTCCGGCCGCCGAAGGAGAGCGCGCGGACGAGCCTGAAATATATCGAGGGGAAGCTGGGGATCAAGGCTTGATGCTTGTGATGCTACGATAGGAGCATCATGAGCATCAGGACTACCATCACTCTGGAGGAGAACGTCATGGCCGCTTTGCAGGCGGAAGCAAAGCGCCGCGGGTTGACGTTTAAGGAGACCGTCAACGAGACCATACGCGCCGGACTGCGCAGGCAGGAACAGCGCGAGATTCCTCCCTTTCGCGTTAAGCCTTTGCAGATGGGAGGCCCGTTGCCGGGGGTCAACTACGACTGCACTGCGGAGTTGTGGGACTTGGATGACAAGGAGATCCGGTGACGCTGCTGGACGTCAACATTCTACTCTACGCCTACAACCCTCAATCGCAGCACCACGAACGAGTGCGGCCATGGTTGGAAGCGCTGTTGTCCAGCACTGACGTTGGCATCCCTTGGATCTCATTGTGGGGGTTCCTTCGAATTGTTACGAACCCGCGGCTGTCCATGCAGGCCGCCCGCCCCGAGGCGGCGCTGGCAGTAGTGCGCGACCTGATCGCGCGTCCGAACGTACATCTGGTAGAGCCCGGGCGGGCGCACGTCCGTATCCTGGAGGAGATGATCCTGGAAGGGCAATCCTCCGGATCTCGAACCACCGACGCGGTTCTGGCCGCCCTGGCCATCGAGAACGGGGCCACGCTAGCCAGCACCGATAAAGACTTCAGCCGCTTCCCCAAACTCAAGTGGCTCAATCCGATTGCATAAATCCTCCACGTTCTTGCCTGCGGCTACGTCTTACCTAATGGAGAGCTATGGCCGCACCGGATCGTCCCAGACTTGTGAACCCGCAGGCAGAAGCCGACGCCGCCCGGGCGTTGGCGAAGCGCTATCGGTGTGACTATGTGGATCTGAAGGAAGAGCGCATCGACCACGGATTGTTTCAGAACATCCCGGTCGACCTGATGTTTCGCTATAACTTCGTCCCACTGAACGCCTCCAACGGGACACTGGAGATCGCCCTAGCCGATCCGCGGAACCTCAACCTGATCGATGAGCTGTCCATTCTGCTGGAGAAGAAGCTCCACGTGAAGGTGGCCACGCTCAGCCAGATCTCGGACCTGTTGAAAAAGACTGAGCAAAGCCAGCGCGTGCTGGAAGAGGTGACCGAGACCTTCGCTCTGGACGTGGTGGGCGACGAGGAAAACTCCGACGAGACTCTCTCCATTGACCGGTTGACCGGCGCCGATTCGGATATCGCCCCGGTGATCAAGCTGGTGGATACCACCATCTTCAACGCCCTGGAACGCCGCGCCTCGGATATTCACATTGAGACTCGGGACCAGGAAGTGGCCATCAAGTACCGCATCGACGGCGTGTTGCAATACGCCATGCCTCCGATTGCCAAGGACTGGCACACCACCATCATCAGCCGCATCAAGGTCATGAGCGAACTGGACATCGCCGAGCGGCGCGTG
>JAFDVS010000006.1:0-30684 GCA_018268935.1 Acidobacteriota bacterium
CCCCGACCCAGGCCGCAACTCCACCACCCCATCGCCCTTCGTAACGCCGCGCGCCACCATAACGCTCGTCTGCGCATCGCCCGCAGCCTGAAACGCCCCCGCCGCAATCACGTCTTCCCCTACTCGCTTCGCCCGCGCCTGCTGCCCTTGCGCCCGCGAATACGCCGCACCCGCCGTACTCCCCTGTCCCCCGGTCACGGCGGCAAACGCCCCCGTAGCCCGATTATCCTGCCCGCCCGCAACGGTAGCCCAATGCCCCAAAGGCTCGCTCAAATGATTCCGATTATCCCGAAGAATAATATTCTCCGGCGACCGCCACGCCCCCGGAGCATTCACCATCACCACTTCCTTCCCCGTCGTATCGTCAATCCGCACATTGTCCGCCACCAGCCCGTTCGTCGACCGCCGCCAGCAATGAATCGCGCGCCCCGCACTCTTGATCACGTTCCCGATCACCTCATATTGATCCAGTTGAAAATTCGGCTCAATCGAAGTGGTCGCCGTTTCCATGTAGTTGAAGTTGCATCGCACCTTCCGCAGCCATCCGCGATGCGACGGATGCCCCAGCAGATACCCGCTCCCGCCCGGATTAATCGTCCGCGTGTGGAAAATCGAAATGTTCTCCGCATCAAAACTCTCCCCCGGGCCCACATCGCCGCCCTGCAGAAACTTCCCCGTATGCTCGCCATACAGCATCACCGATCTCATCGTATTCATCATCGTGATGCCCTCGATACTCACGTTCCGCACACGCCCATGCACCAGCACACAGGCATTGATGTTCTTCACCAGCCCGCTCGGCTGCGCATTCTTCGGGCTGTTCAGATCAATCGTTCCCTTCCCATACACCCGCACGCCATCGATGTAATCCTTCTGCGTCCCATGCCCGATGCGAATCCCATACGCCTCCGGCCCATCGTAGGAAAGAAACCACAGGCTCCCCACACTATAGCCGCGCTTGCTCGGAAATCGAATCCGCACCCCGTGGCTCAACTCCTGCCAATCACCCGTAATCGGCACCTTGGCATGCTGAAAATCGAACGTCCCACCGCTCCCCCAGGTAAACGTGCCTTCCCCGTCAATGCGGATCGTATAAATCACCTCACCGAGCCCCAGGTCATACGTACCCCCAGCCTCGAAATCGTCAATCGTCTTCGGAGCCCCGTGGTCGGTAGTAATCTCCGCCCCCGGCTCCAGCTTCGATTCCCCATCGGCCAACTTCAGCGTCGCGCCAGCTTCCAGTTCAATATCCAGCTGCTTATCCACATAAACCATCGACCGGTGCTTCCCCAGCCGCTGCACATGCAGTCCCGGCCGGAACACCACCCGGTCACCGGCCTGAGCCCGATCCACCACAGCCTGCGCGTTCTGTCCAGGTTGCACCTCATGCACGCTCGCCGAAGCAATCAATACGAACGCCGCGAACATCATACGAAAAACTCCTCCCCCGCCTTCGCATACCGCCGCGCCACATCTTCATTCAACGTCACGCCCAACCCCGGCGCATCCGTCAACCCGATAAACCCGTGCTCAATCACCGCCCCGCACAGATCATCGAAAAACGGCACGCTCGCCCCATGCCACTCCAGCGCCAGAAAGTTCGGAATCGTCGCGCACACATGCGCCGAAAACACCGTGCCAATCGGCCCGCTGATGTTGTGAATCGTGAGGCTCGTCGCCATCGCATCCGCCACCCGCGACAGCGCCTTCAGATCCAGCGCCCCGATCTTCTGCACATCCGGAGCCAGCACCCGCACATCGCCCTCCTCCATCAACCGCAAAAAATCCGTCAGCAAGTAGTGGTTCTCCCCCGTAGCCACCGGCATCGGCACGCCCGCCTGCACCGCCCGCAACTGCCGCACACTCTCCGGCGGCACCGGATCTTCAAACCACAGCAAATCCAATTCCCCGCAAGCCCGCCCCAGCTTAATCGCATCGGCCGTCGTGTAATTCCAATGGCAATCCACCGCGAAATCGACACCCGGCCCAATCTCCGCGCGCACCGCCCGCAGCCGCTCCAACACAAACTCAATCTCCTCCCGCCGCAGTGACCGGTTGTAATTATCCGTAGGCAGCGGAGTCGGAATATCGGCATCGAACTTCAGCGCCGTAAACCCGCGATCCGCCATCTCCCGAGCCCGCGCCCGGTACTTCGCCGGTTCCGGGAACTCCGCCTCAGCCGGATTCCACCCATGATGCTTCAGGCTTACCTCCGCCGCCTCAGCGCGCACTCCCGTCCACGAAGGCGTCCGCGACTGCAAGACAGCATTCATGCTGTCCAAAGCATCGCCCGCATGGCAATCGGCATACACGCGCACCCGATCCCGAAACCGTCCGCCCATCAACTTCCACACCGGCTGCCCCAGCGATTTCCCCAACAAATCCCAAAGCGCCGCCTCAATCCCGGCGATCGCGTGAAAGCAGACGCCCGGCGACGCATGCACCGTACATCCCCGCAACCGCCGCACGATCTCCTCAATCTGCGCCACATCCGATCCCACCACCAGAGGCCGCAACTCATCCAGAATCGCCGTCAGCCCAGGCCCCATATAAGCCTCGCCCAACCCAAACATCCCGCCCGCGGCATCAATCCGCACCACCGTCCAATCGTAGTTCGCCTCAATCACCGCCCAGCTCAATCGTGTAATCTTCATTTCGCCGTCCATCCTCCATCAATCGGAATCGCCGCCCCCGTCAAAAACGCACTCTCATCGCTTGCCAGATACACCGCCAACGCAGCAATCTCCTCCACCCGGCCCATCCGTCCCACCGGCTGCCGCGCATGCAACGACGCAATCGTCCCCGCCACATCGTCACCAAAGTACTTATCCACATACCCCCGAATCATCGGAGTATCCACCGTCCCCGGACAAATCGCATTCGCTCGAATCCCCTGCCCCGCATAATCCACGGCAATCGCGCGAGTCAACGCCAGCACCGCCCCCTTACTCACGCAATAGGCAAACCGCCGCTCCACCGCAATCAGTGACGCCACCGAAGCCAGGTTAATAATATTCCCACGCCCCGCGGCCAGCATCCCGTCAATCACCGCCCGGCAACAAAGAAACGTCCCTCGAGCATTCACCGCCTGTATCCGGTCATAATCCGCCGGATCCACTTCATGCAGTTTCCCCACATGCATAATCCCCGCGCAATTCACCAGCACATCCACCAACCCAACCTCGCCCACAACCCGCTGCACGGAATCCCAATCGGAAACATCCATCGCAACAAACTCAGCATCGTCCGCGGACGCACACTGATCCCCCACCACTACCCGCGCCCCCTCCTCCCGAAACGCCTTCACAATCGCCAATCCAATTCCAGATGCGCCGCCTGTCACCAGCGCCCGTTTGCCTGCAAGTCTCTGCGTCATTCCATTAAAAAGCGTACTTCAACGCAAACTGAATAATCCGCGGCGATCCCGCGCTCGTGATGCGTCCGAACTGCGCCGACTGCAAATTGTTATTCGGCAGCCCCAGATTCGTGTGATTGAACAGATTGAAAAACTCCGCCCGGAACTGCACCGAGTGCTGCTCATACACTGGAATCTGCTTAAACAACCCCCAATCCACATTCCAGCTTCCCGGCCCCCGCATGTTATTCCGCGCGCTGTTGCCGAACCCACCTTCCCGAGGCAGCACAAACGCCGCCGCATTGAACCACCGCAGAATCTGTTCCCCCCGCGGCCGGCCGTCAGCCAACCGCCAGTCCCCCGCCACATCGCCCCGGTCCGCGCCATTCGCCGTCAACGATTGATCAATGCCCGCCGCAATCGAATACACCAGCCCCGAATAGGCGCTCACAATCCCGTTGTTCTGCCACCCGCCCAGCACATGCCGCAGCACCGGATTCCAGTTCTTCAACCGCGGCATGTCCCACAGGTACGACGCCACAAACGCATGTGTCCGGTCCGAATCCGACCGCCCCCGATCACTGTTCCAGTCATACGGATTGTTGATCACCCCGACATTCGATGTCCCCGCGTTGATCGCATTATCAATGCTCTTCGACCACGTGTACGATCCCGTCACGCTCCAATCCCTCGAAAAGCGCCGCTCAAACGTGAGGATGCCCGCGTGATACGTGCTGTTCGCAATCGACTTGAGCACCTTCACCGCCCCGAAATCCGGCCAGTACGGCCGCCGGTCATTGAAGTTCGCCCGCGTCGAACTGCCCGCGATGTAGCGCGCCGCATTCTCCGTGTACACCAGCGGCAGCCGGGTCCCCTTCGAGCCCTGATACGTCACCCGCACGATATTCGCCGCCCCCAACACCTGCCGCTCCAAAGTCGCATTCCACTGCTGGATGTACGCGTTGTTGAAACCAGGATCAATCGCGTTCCACCCCAGCGGACGCGGAATGGGAAAGTTCGAAGGCTTCGGCGACGGCCCCGGAAACGGCGTCGTCCGCCCTGCATACGGGTCCGCCGTCGACGCCGGGAACGGAAACGAAATCGCCGTCGCAAACATCGGCAGATTCGCCGGCTGCTGCACCTGCTCCGTAGGCAGCAGCGTGTCATAGAAAATCCCATACCCGACGCGAATGCTGCTCTTCCCATCGCCAAACGGATCCATCGCCAACCCCAGCCGTGGAGCCAGCCGCATGTTCCGCCGCGGCGCCAGCGACCGC
Organism: Acidobacteriota bacterium; assembly: GCA_018268935.1. GTDB lineage: Bacteria > Acidobacteriota > Terriglobia > Bryobacterales > Bryobacteraceae > CADEFT01. The sequence goes on from JAFDVS010000006.1 coordinate 4,633, forward strand.
GAAATCCCGGCATCGCCAAAGAACACCATCCCCACCGGAGCATCCGTAAACACCTGCGACTTCTGCCCCGGCACAAAATACGCCGCCTGCGGCATCGTCTTCAACCACTGGTCTTCCCACGGCCGGAACGGCTCATAGCGCAGCCCAAGGTTGACCGTCACCCGCCGGCTGATCTTGTAATCATCCTGCGCAAACGCCACCCAATCCGTCTGCCGCACCTGCACACGAAACCCGTCCGATTGCGTGAAGCTGCTCGGCCGTCCCAACAACGCATCCGCAGCCCCATCGCCCGTCGTCTGCCCGAATGCATACGCCCCGTTCCCGTTCGTGTTCACGTGTGGCAGGTTGAATTGCCGCCGGATCGTGTCCATCCCGAACTTCACCGTATGCTTCGAACGGATCCACGTCATCGAGCCCTTGTATTGAAAATTGTTCCGCACCAGCGTCGTATCCCCGAACAGGTTGATCGCAAAATACCCCGGCACGCTGTTCAGAATGAAGTCCCTGCTCCCCGCAGCAGGCGTCAACCGCGCCCCAAGATCCGACCACGTGAAAGGCGCCGCCTCCCCACGAATCCCCCATGACCGGTTGAACGTAGTCCCAAACTCGCCCACCACACTCGGCGTGAACAGCCGCGTATAGTTCAGCGTGGCATTCGTCGACTTCTGAATCAGCGAGTTCGTGTAGCTGATGATGTTCCCCGCCACGCCGAGATTGGGCACGGTGTTGTCCTCGCGAAACACGCGCCCATACAGCCGGTTCTTATCATTCAACACCTGGTCCACGCGCAGGCTCCACTCATCGTTGTTCGAAAAATTCGGCCGCTGATAACGCAGCAGCCCGCCCGGATCATCGGTCGTTGGAACGCCCTGCGTCAAAAACTTCTGAAACACCGGATCCAGCCGCGCCGCCGGAATCCGGTTCCCTGGAAACGCCGCGTTCCCCGCCGCCGGATCGCGAATCACAATCTGATTCCCGCGCCCGTCCAGCACGTTCGAATAATCGCCGCTCCGCTGCCCCGTGCGCAGCACCTGTGTGATCAGATTCGCCGGAGCCGATCGCACCGGAGTCTTCTGAAATCCACCGAAGAAGAACGTCTTGTTGCGCCCGTTATAGAGCTTCGGAATGCGCACCGCGCCGCCAAACGACATCCCGTACTGATTCCTCTTCAGCCCGTCATGCGTCGGCGCAAAGAAATTCCGCGCATTCAGCCGGTAATTGCGTACAAAATTGAACAACGACCCGTGGTATTCGTTCGCCCCGGCCCGCGTCACCACATTCAACACGCCGCCCGCGCGCCCGCCAAACTCCGCCGAATAACTATTGGTCTGCACGCTGAACTCCTGCAGCAGATCCGGATTCGGAAACGAATTCGCCACGGCGCGATACGTATCCATGTTGTCCCCGCCGTCCATCACATAGTTGAGCCCGTTCGACCGGCTCCCACTCACCGACACGCTCACCTGATCCGCCGGTTGGAACGAGGTGCCGACATCGCCACGAATCGGCAGCACCCCCGGCGTCAGCACCGCCAGTTGCAGCGCATTGCGCCCGTTCAGCGGCAGATCCACCATGCGTTTGGCATCCACCACATTGCGCAGCACTGCGTCTTGCGTGTTCACCGTCGACCCCTGCCCGCTCACCTGCACCGTCTCCGTCACCGATCCCAGTTGCAGCTTCGCGTCCACGCGCAGCCGCTCATCGATCTGCACCCGGATCCCCTTCTGCACGAAGCGCTGAAACCCGCTCGCTTCCACTTCCAACTCGTATTCGCCCGCGCCCAGCGGCGTAACGGAATACTGGCCCTCCGCATTAGTAGAAGCCTGCCGAGCGGCGTTGTTCCGCGCATCCCGCAAAGTGATCTTGGCGCCCGGCACCGCGGCCCCTCCCGGATCGAGAACCGAACCACTCAACGAGCCGGTTCCCTGCCCGAAGGCGAGCAACGGAAACAGCAATAGCAGACAAATGGCGACAGGGCGCATAAGGTACTCCTTCCGCATTGCGGAAATGCATTTCCATCCGGACTCCTGGAGTCTATCCGCCCTCCCGAAACTTGTCAATAGAAGTACTTTCCGCATTGCGGAAACCTGCGCTATCCTGGAATCGCATGCCCGCCCGCCGCCCAACCATGTCCTCCACCCTGAAATGCTTTCAGGCCCTCGAACTCCTCGCGCAGGAGCCCTACGAATTCCATCTCTCCGACCTCGCCACGCGCCTCGACCAGCCGCTCGCCTCCACCCACCGCCTCATCGCCACGCTCGTTGAAGCCGGCTTCGTCGAACAGGACGGCCCCAGCCGCCGCTATCGCCTCGCAGGAAAAGCCCTCTGGGCTGGAGCCGGCTACCTCCGCAATTCCCCTGTCTATCGAGCCGCCTTCCTCGTCATGCAGGAAACGGCCCGCACCAGTCCCGGCCTCATCCACCTCGGAGCACTCCATGGAGAATGGGTTCTCTACTTGCACACGGTGGGCAGCCCCAGCAGGCTCTATCTGTACGCCGACACCGGTGAACGCCGCCCGTTGCACGCCACCGGACTCGGCAAAGCGATCCTCGCCTGGCAACCCTCCGACCTCGTCAACCGCATCGCCACCCACAAACTGCAGCGCTTCACCAAACACACCATCTGCTCGGTCACCGAACTGAAAGAGGAGCTCAAAGCCACCCGCCAGCGCGGCTACGCCATCGACGACGAAGAAGGAGTGCTCGGCCTACGCTGTGTCGCCGCCCCCATCTTCGACGCCTCCGGACACAGCGTCGCGGCCCTCAGCATGAGCGCCCCCGTGCAAGTCCTATCCAACAAAGCCATCGACGCCGCCGCCGCGCAGATCCGCGAAGCCGCCCTCAAAATCTCGGTGCAAGTCGGCTTCCGCCCCGCCTCCAGCAACATGCTCTCCCTCATTTCCCGATAAGGAACTACGGAGCGAAGTACCCCACAATATCCAGGATGACGTGAGCATCGGAGGTGGCCAGCATCTCCACCCATGGTGCGCTGTTCACCAACAACAGGTTCGCCGTCGCCTTACCGGCCGGCGCCTGCATCGTGCTAACCAGTTCCATCGGAACCGACGGTGTACCGATGTGGAATGACGCCGCGCCAGCGTTGGGAATCACCGTGGCATTCGCCAGGAAGCCGTAGGCGTTTGGCGGAAGGTTGCAGTTTCCAACCAGTGGATGCAGGATGCGCGTGTTTGCCTTCAGTGCCCACGCCGGTGTTAGCCGTGTATCCAATGCACGGCAGGACGTTAACGGGTAATACCGGACCAGCGAATTGCCCGGCATCAGAAGCATCTCCACATCTACCGTGACATCGGTGCTGTCAGAAGCTTGGATGAAGATCGTGTTCCCGGTCCACGGGAGCAGAGCGGTGTTCGACCGCACTTCACCCAGCGGCGAATTCAGCGTGGATACGGTAGGTGTGCCTGCGGTGAGCGATACCCACCGCAGCGGTCCCTTCGGATATGCCGTCACGGTCACCCACGCGGCCTGCGTGCTCGCAGTCACACAGTTGTTTCCTGAAGCAATCCCCCGCACCTGGCCCGGCTGCAAAGCCGCGCCTGTCCGGGTGTCCAGAATCCGGCATCTCGTCGGCTCACCAGACAGTCCATTCGGCGCATACTCCGCGAAGTACCCCGTAACGTCGATCAACAAATGAGTCCGGTTCGTGGCGAAGATGCTGATCCCCCCGTTCGTCCCCGCGGTCACCACAGCGGAGTTCGCCGTAGTCTGCCCATCCTGCGCATTCAACGTCGACGTCCCCGGTCGGGCCTGCCCAGTCGCATACGCCGTGAGATAACCCAACGGTTCCAGCGGCACGGCAGTGATATTCAATGCGTACGCGCCCGCTCCTTGCGGTATCCCGCACCTGCCATGTGGAACCGCCACCTGCCGCGTCGCGCCCGCCTCCAGCGCCGGCCCGCCAAACGGTGCTTCGAAGCCATATTCCGGCCGCGTGTCCAGAATGCGGCACGGCGCCACCGGGACAAAGCTCAGCCCTGTAGGCACAGGAACGCCGGGTACAAACTTCGCCCTAACACGCAACGGAGCGCTCCCCGGAGCGTATCCTACAACTTTGGTTTCCACCGCGTTATTCCCAAATACGAAATCGCCATTCCATCCAGCAAATACATACCCCGGCGCGGGCCGCGCCCGCACAGTAACCGAAGAACCCACACGATAGAACCCATCGGAGGGTGCCGGCGAGAGTTCAATCGTTCCAGCCCCGGCAGGCTCCACAACGGATTCCATCTTCACGTCCACCGTGTACATCGCCTGCAGGAACACATCGTTCACACCTAACGTAACCGTTTGCGAGCGCGCCCCTCCGTTGCTCCATTCCTTGAAAAAACTCCGCGAATAGGCAGTCTCGAACTGCTCTGGCCCTTCCACGCGCACAGTCTCCCCAGGCAGCCCTTGGAAATACGACACCCCAGTCTTTGTGCGCCCTCCAACCGTGAGGGGAACGTTGCTTGAGTTCGTCTGAACTTGCACGGCAGTGACTGTTTGGTTTGCTCCCGGAGCAAACTTCACCAGGAATGTCTCCCCCCAGCCGGCCAGAGACGGTTGAACCGCCGTTGGCGTGGTGTAGAGATCCGGAGCATTGGTCGCCCCTGCCAGGTACAACGCTCCGGAAGTGTCCGCCACCGCCCCGATCGGGTACTGTTGGAACAAGCCCGTCAGAAATGCCGTGGAACCTCCACCCCAGAATGTCGAAAACAGCAGGCGTCCGTCAGGACGAAACTGCAGCAGCAGCGCATCGTCCCCCACCATTCTGCTTCGCACGGGGTCCACAAACGAAATACCGGGGTTCCCCAAATTCTCCTGGTTCGGAGCCGCCACCACAATCAGGTTCCCAAACGCATCGAACGAGACAGTGCGAAACGGAATGGTGCGCGGTGCGTAGAATACCGTGTACTCGTTTCCAGCCGAAAACCGGCCGACGCAGAAATAGCTCTGTACGCAGATCGAGCCCACCGCCGTCACCGCCAGCGTTCCGTCCGGCGAGGCCGCAACTGCATCGAACGTGGAGTACGCTCCGCCTCCTGCATAACTCGAATACAGCAACCGCGATCCATTCCGGTCCAACCGCGTCAGAAAACCATCCGAAAATCCCGCCCTTTGCGGTTGCCTCGCCCCCTGCACCGGAAAATCCGGCGACAACGTGCGCCCTACCAGCACCGGGTTCCCTGCCGTATCCAAATCGAAGCCATTCGGAAAATCGTCCGCCGAACCGCCCACATACGTCGAAAACACAAGCGTGGACCCCGTCGGATCCAGCTTCGCTACAAACGCATCCTGCCCACCGGCAAAACTCGGTTGCACCGCGTTCTTCACCGGAAAATTCGACGACCTCGTCGATCCCACCACATACACAGCGCCCGTCGAATCGAAACGCACCCCACCTCGCGTGGAACCGTTCTCTTCCCCGGCCCCACCCAGGTAAGTCGCAAAGCCGAGGCTCCCATCCGGCTGGAACTTCGCCACAAATGCATCGCTCAATCCCGCCGGCGCCGCTTGAAACGCATTCTTCACCGCCAGTCCGCCCGCCGAATGCCCCGACAGGTACACCGTCCCGTTAGAATCCACCGCAATGGCCCCCGGAGCGCCGTTGATGTAGATCGAATAAACAATGCTGTTCCCCGCCGGACTCACCTTGGTGAGAAACCCCACCTCCGAGCCTCCGGGCTTCAGACCCGCTCCCGGAAAGAAGGTCGAATTCGTGGTGCCCGCAACATACGCCGATCCGTAGATATCGACGCCGATCGCAGTCGGTGTATCAATGCCGTCACCGCCGAGGTACGTCGAGTAGGCAACGCTCGGATCAATGACCAGCGGCCGCCCCCGATCATAAGACCCAAGAGCGAACCTCACCTCGGTGCCTTCCACCTCGTACCGTACGCCGACATTCCGCCGTTTCCCCTGAATCACCTGGTAGGCAACCGGAGCGCGCTTCAGCAGCGTGCCGCTCGGCGTGCTCAGTTCCAGTGCACCATCCTCGTTGATCCGAATCCCATTCGCGCCCGCAAACTGCAATCGGATTTGCCCCGCATTCACCCCGGCGCCAACTTCAAAATCGAACTCGATTTCCCGCCCGTTGCCATAGTAAACGAGGTCAATACCCCGGTAAACCTGCCGCCACCGCACTCGTGAGTACTGCGGCACATTGACCCGCCATTGTGCCTCATCGGCGCCGAGGTAGTAGTGAGAAACACCCGGCAGTCGTTCCGGAGCACCCGGCGCCACGCGCCGTGCACCCGCAAGTTGCATCGTAATCGCATGCCCCTGCGGAGTCTGGAATCGCGCCTGTCCGCTGTTCACCTGCAGCGAGTAGCGCCCCGTGCGGGCCACATAATCAAATGTTGGCTCCGTGCTGGGTTCGAAATGAACAGGTATTGCGGCTTCGACAGAAAAGGAAAGGATAATCGCAACAATTACAGCCAGTAGCATAAAGCTCCCAGCCGCATTATAGCTCTATTTTCCGCCGTCCAGATACACAGCAATCTCCAGCACCGCGTTCGCCACCGCCGCGCTCTTCCGCAACCCCGCCTTCTGGATCCGCACGTTCCCCGCCCCAGTGCCCACGCGCACCGGGAACGCCTCCACCATCACCCTTCCCTCTGCCCGCTGCACAATCTTCACCGCCGCCTTCCGGCTCGCGTGCCGCGCCTTCACATACTTCAAAGTGAACGCCGGCCGCACTTCCAACCCCGTCTGCGCCACCACCGCGTTATTCCCCTCCCGCAACTGCATCCAGGCCACCGGCCGCTTCGACGTCCGCCGCGCCTCCGCCAGCATCACGTCCAGTTCCAGCGCCGAAGCATGCGGCGCGCTCGCCAGCCGTTGCGTCAGGTCCACCGCCGTCGCCGCCATATCCCGCCGCACGTCCTTCACTTCCGTGTCCCGCATCAGGTACAGCGACAACAGGAACCCCACCCCCAACCCCAACAGGATCGCCGCCGCCGTCTGCTTCACTTTCATTCACTTGCCTCCAAGACTCGATCATACGGGCTCTCGGCATATTAGTAAATCATTTCACATCAATACTTTACATTCTTAACGAAACCTTACCAGAGGGTTAACCAAAGGCCCCCGCGCCCTTCCCGCAATGCTATTGTCATTAGTAGACGATGCGGATCGCACTCCTGCTCTGGATTTCCGGCTTACCCGTGGCGGCGCAACCCGTCGACGTCAGCAATCCCGTCGGCGCCATCTCCATCCGCACCACCGGCGTCGGCAAACTCATCGTAAAGGCCAGCCGCGAAATCGGCGACTCCCAGCAAAACGACTTCACCATCTCCCGCGCCGAGGGCCGCATCCGGGTCCTCGCCATGCCCAAGGACGGCAAACGCGTCGACCTCGACGTCGAACTCCCCTACGGGCTTCCCTTCACCGCCCTCACCCGCGACGGCGCCATCCGCATCCAGGGTCTCGTCTTCAAAGGTGAACTCAGCACCGAAACCGGATCCATCGAAATCGCCGCCCCCTGGCGGGCAACACGTTTACAGATTTTTACACCGAATGAGCCCGCAACCGTCGTCATCCCCCCCAAAGCCCGCTTCAGCCGTGGCCCCACTGTCAGCAAAGACCAGAAGGTCTGGCACATCAAAGACCGCCTCGATGTCGAAGACATCACCTACGGCGAAATCGTCGCCCGCGGCGCGGCCATCCCCAAAATCACCCTCACCGAGTTGCCGTATCCCGACGACGCCCCTGTAAAGCTCCCCTGGCTTGCCCCGGCGGTCCTCGATTCCATCCTCCTCGGCACCAAAGCCCAGCCCGGCGCAACCACCTCTTCCACAGAGCAACCTGCCCAAACCACCGATGGCGTCGCCGTTTTCCGCTCCGACGTCCGCGTCGTTGCCCTCACCGTAGCCGTCACCAACGACAAAGGCGAGCCCATCGCCGCCCTGAAACCTTCCGATTTCGAAGTGCTGGAGGACGGCGTCAAGCAGAACGTCACCTACGCCGGAGCAGAAGAGGTCCCCTTCAACCTCGTCATCTACCTCGATCTCAGCGGCAGCACTAAGGAAAACCGCAAGGCCATGGTCGAGGCCGCCCGCTCCTTCATCGGCATCGCCCGTCCGCAGGACAAGGTGGCCATCTACGCCTTAGCCAACGATCAGTTCTGGGTCGTCTCCCGCCTCACCGCCGACAAAGTGGCGCTCCCCAATTACCTTCAGTTCATCCCGCGCATCGGAGGCGGCAGCCCGGTGTACGACACCATGGTGCTCGCCTACGCCGAGGAACTGCGCCAGAAGCCGAGCGAACGCAACGCCATCATCGCGATTACCGATGGCGTCGACAACCAGATTGCCGGCACGGGAAATCCGTCCAGTGTAAGTTTTCGTAAACTGGAGCGCGCCGCCGAGGGTCTCACGTCCCTCATCTACCCCATCTTCCTCGATCCCTTTGACCGCGTCCCGCCTCCCGGCTGGGCCAAGCGTGCCCGCGAGCAACTGGAATCGCTCGCTTCCCGTACCGGCGGCCGGCTCTTCCGCGCCCGCGCCCTCGATGATCTCACTCCCATCTATCCGCAGGTGGCCGAAGAGCTGCGCAGCGTTTACAGCCTCAGCTATTCCCCGCAGAATCAGGATTTTAACGGAGCCTGGCGCAAGATCACCGTACGCGTCAAAAAGCCCGGCGCCAAGGTTCGCACCCGCCAGGGTTACTACGCCCGTTGACAGAACTTTACAGAATTTGACACCTATTCGACGGCCGTGGACTTGGCCCGAATCTCGATCGACTTAGCGGCCTTTCGCTCCGCCGCCTTATCGATCTTCTGCTGCTTCTCCCGGTTCTTCTGCCTCTGCGCCATCGCCTTCTCCGTCCGCTTCTCCTGCGAGGCCCGGCTCACCCCGTACTTCGCCCCCGACGGCTTCTTCTTCCGGCTGAACAAGCCGGCATCGGCCGAAGGCGCAAGCAGTGTCAAAATTTGTAAAGCGGCCACTAGGAGGCGCATCATGGAAGTACCATCGGCAGAATGCCCGCTCCACAACAGTTCGATGACCGCTATCAGGCGATGTCGTGGTCTCTGGGCGTCGGGGTCCTCATGCTCATCGGCAAGTTCGGCGCCTATTGGCTCACCGGCTCGGTCGCCATCCTCTCCGACGCCGCCGAAAGCCTGATCCACGTCGTCGCTGTCGCCTTCGCCGCCTTCAGCCTCTGGCTCAGCCTGCAACCGGCTAGCGCCAAGTCGCCCTTCGGCTACGAACGCATCGCCTTCTTCTCAGCCGGCTTTGAAGGCGGAATGATTATCGTTGCCGCCCTCTGGATCATCGCCGCATCCATCCAGAAGTGGCTCGCCGGCCTCGTCATCGAACGCCTTGGCCTCGGCACACTGCTGGTGCTGGCCGCCTCGCTCATCAACCTCGCCCTCGGCTACCACCTGCTGCGCACCGGCCGCCGCACCGGCTCCCTGATCCTTGAAGCCAACGGCAAACACGTCCTCACCGATAGCTGGACCAGCTTCGGAGTGGTCGCCGGGCTGGTGCTCGTCCTCCTCACCAACTGGAAACCCTTCGACCCCATCCTCGCCATCGCCGTGGCCACCAACATCCTCTGGTCCGGCGGCCAGTTGGTCCGCACCTCCATCCGGGGCCTGATGGACTTGCCCGACCCGGCCCGGATCAGCGAATTCGAAGCCAAAGCCAAGGCCGTGGCCACGGAGCTTGGCATCGAGTATCACCGCGTCCGTTTCCGCGACACAGGCCAGCGCTGGATCGTCAGCCTGCACCTGCTGTTCCCCGATAACGTGACCCTCCGCGATGCCCACCACCTGGCCACCGAGTTCGAACTGCGCTTGGCCAAGGAACTGCCCCCGAAGTCAGAAGTGATGACCCACCTTGAGCCCGCCGAGGATCACGGCCGCCTCCACCCCGACGAGTTGGATGGCTGGCCCTAACTCTTGATGTAGACGAAATACCGGCTCACCGGCCGGTAGCCCATCCGCACATACAGCGGATAACCGGCGTTGCTCGATTGCAGCACCGTCTGCCCCGTCCCCACTTCCTCAATCGCGAACCGCGCAATCGCCTCGGCGTAGCCCTTTCGCTGGTGGTGCGGCACTGTGGCCACTGCGTACAGGCCCACGGCATCCGGCGAAGAAACCACCGCGGCCGTAGTCACCGGCTCATTGCCCAGATACCCCAGCCATCCGACCATCGGCGAGTGCCACATCGTACGCCCACCATAGACGGTTTTCGAAACGTCCATCGGCACGCGGAAGGCAGCCGACATTACCTCGCTAAAGTGATTACGGGTCGTCTCGTTGCCCACACGGACATAGCGCAGCACAGGCAGTTCGCGGGCCGGATCGAGCAACTCCGGAGCGATCATCCCCGGAGCATCCATCGTGTAGCGCAGCCCTCGCGTCGCCAGCGCGATCCGCGCTCTGCGCCTCTCCTCCGGGGCCAGCATCTCATCGCAGAACCACACCGACCACGGCACGGCACGGCGGGCAAAGAACTCCTCGGCCCGCTCCACCTGCTGGTGGAAGTTCATCTCCGCGGAGGGCAGCCGCGCGGTGATCAGAGCCGTGTTGAACAATCCGTAAGGCACGCCGGAATAGACAAGGCTGAGTCCATCGTCGTACTCCGTCTCACCGCCTTCCCGCACATAGGAGAACGCCGCCAGGGCGTGGCGCAGGTTCTCGTTGATGACCTCAAAATCCCGCAAGCGCTATCGCGGCATTACAACAGAGAGAGCGGATCGACGTCAATCACCAGCGATGTGGCAGGCCACCGCTTCTGCTCGGCGTAGGCCCGCAGATTATGCAACAGATCGTTGAGCCGCTTGCGCGACGCGGCCTTGATCAGCAGTTGATAACGGAACTCCGCCTTCAACCTCGGGATGGGCGCTTCCGCCGGCCCCAGCACCTTCAGATCCTGCGGATGTGGCCCGAAGAAGTTGCCGATCTCCGCCGCCATGTCGATCGCCGTCTGCTGCGTCTGGCTGCGCACCATGATGTTGGCCAGCGCCGCGAACGGCGGGTAGCGCATCATCTTCCGGAACTCGAGTTCCTTCTGATAGAAGCTGGCGTAATCCTGCGCCGCGGCGAAACGGATGGCGTAGTGCTCCGGGTTGATCGTCTGCACGATCACGTTACCCGGAATCTCCCCGCGCCCGGCTCGGCCCGCCACCTGGGTCAGCAATTGAAACGTGCGCTCGGCGGCACGGAAGTCCGGCATGCCGAGCCCAACATCGGCCGACACCACGCCCACCAGCGTCACGTTCGGAATATCGTGCCCTTTGGCGATCATCTGCGTCCCCACCAGCACGTCATACTCATGCGCGCGGAAGCCGTGCAGGATCGTCTCATAGCGGCGCTTGCCGGTCACCGTGTCGCGATCCATGCGCGCGATGCGCGCCTTGGGGAAAGCCAGATGCAGTTCGTCTTCCACCTTCTCCGCGCCCGTGCCGAGAAACTGGATGTGCTCCGAGTCGCACTTCGGACAACGCTTCGGCGGCCGGTCGGCATAGTCGCAGTAGTGGCACAGCATGCGCCTATCGCGATGATGGTAGGTCAGGGTGACGGCGCAGTTGACGCACTCCACCCGCTCCCCGCAACTGCGGCAGGCAACGAAGCTCGAAAAGCCCCGCCGGTTGTGCAGGATCATCACCTGCTCATTCGAATCGAGCCGCGCCGCCATGGCATCCAGCAGCCGCCGCGAGAAGGTGGCCTGCTTGCGCGTCTCGAGAAACTCCTGGCGCATGTCGATGATCTCGACCTCGGGCATCGGGCGCCCGGCGATACGCTCCGGCAGTTCCAATAACGTGTACTTACCCCGCTGCACGTTGTACCGCGATTCGAGGCTCGGTGTAGCCGACCCCAGCACTACAACGGCATTGGCCGCATGCGCCCGCACCACGGCTACGTCCCGCCCGTTGTAGCGCGGATTCTCTTCCTGCTTATAGCTCCCGTCGTGTTCTTCGTCGATCACAATCAGCCCGAGGTTCTGCACGGGAGCGAAGATGCTCGACCGTGTCCCCACCACCACCTGGGCCCGTCCGGCGCGGATGGCACGCCACTGCTCGGCCCGTTCCGACCCGGAGAACGCCGAATGCAACAGCGCCACACGATCGCCGAAGCGATGCAGGAACTGCCCGCTCACCGCGGGAGTGAGCGCAATCTCCGGCACCAGCATCAACGTGCCGCGGCCCATCGCCAGCGCCGCTTCGATGGCTTGCAGGTACACCTCGGTCTTGCCCGAGCCCGTGACGCCCTGCAGCAGGATCGCCTGGAACTTGTTTTCCGTCATCGAGCCCCGGATGGCATCGAGCGCCTTCTGTTGATGCGGGTTGAGCGCATGCGCCGCGGTGCCGTGTCCGGGGTGCAGATTGAGCACGGTGAGCGGCTTCAACGTCACCAACTGCCGCCGCGCCAGCGACCGCGCCGCCGTCGAGGCGTTCTTCACCATCGCTTCCACGCTGGCCAGTTCATGCGAGCCCGGATGCAGTTCCAGGTACGAGATCAGCTCCCGCTCGGCCTTGCGCAGCTTCTCCCCTTCGGCCCGAGTAAGGAACTCCACTTGCAGCTTGTCGGAAGGGGCACGCAGTGGATCTCGCTGCTCGGCCACGTCCTCGACAGCGATGAAGCCGCGGCGCAGCAGGCTCTTGATCACGTTCTGAGCGTTGTTCACCTTCTTCTCGAGGTAGGAGGCCGACAGCGATCGTTGCTCCAGCAGGCGCATGACGGCCACGGCCGGGTCCTCGCTGCCTTCGGCGAAGATGAACTGCCGGACCACGTCCCGTCCCGTGTCGGTAAGGGTATAGACCTTCCCCTTACGAATCTCAGAGGATAGCGGCGTCATGGCCCGCAACACCTCCCCCAGCGGCGCGCAGTAGTAGTTAGCGATCCAGTCGGCAAGCGACAGCAACTCCTCTTCGAGCGCCGGCTCTTCGCCCAGCAGTTGCAACGCCAGGCGCGTCTCCATCGCCGGGGTATCGTCATGAGTCCGAAGTACTACCCCTGTGAGCTTGCGGGTACCGAATGGAACCAGAATGCGGCAGCCGCGCTTCACCCTGTGCCGTAGCGTTTCCGGCAGGTCATAGGTAAAGACTTGGTCTAGGGGTACAGGTAAGCTGATGTCTGCGTAGCGCGGCATGGACTGCTTCCAGGGTAGCGTTAACCGCGCGTGTGAATCTGAAACCACAGGGGGGGTGATCGCGTCAGATAGATTAGATGACTACACCAAAGACGCATTGCGAGCTCTCCTTGTAGAAGCCCGGCGTCATGGCCGGGTGAGTGCCAAAGACGCTCGCAATTTTCCTCCACCCTCCGGGGTAACTGGACGCCCCGGAGGGGCTTTTCTTTTTAGAGCCTGAGGCGTAGCCTGAAATCAGGGAGCAATGGCATCGGGAGAACGGATTCTCGCGATGGAAGGCCTGAGCAAGGTCTACCGGCTCGGGGATGTGGAAGTTGTTGCCCTCAAGAACATCCAGCTCGAATTGCAGGCCCGGCTGTTCGTCGTCATCCTCGGCCCGTCGGGCAGCGGAAAGTCCACCCTACTGAATATTCTCGGGGGGCTGGACGTCCCCACCACCGGAAAGCTTCACTACTTCGATCACGACCTGACCGCAGCCAGCGAGCGTGAGTTGACTCGCTTCCGGCGCGAGCATGTCGGCTTCGTCTTTCAGTTCTATAATCTCATCCCGAGCCTGACGGCCTTAGAGAATGTCGCACTGGTGACGGAGATCGCCGAGCATCCGATGCAGCCTGCTCATGCCCTGGATTTAGTGGGGCTGAAAGAGCGCATGCACTTCTTCCCTTCCCAGCTTTCGGGGGGCGAGCAGCAGCGGGTGGCCATCGCCCGCGCCATCGCCAAACAACCCGATCTGCTGCTTTGCGACGAGCCCACTGGAGCCTTGGATTACGGCACCGGCCGGGTGGTGCTGGAAGCGATTGAACGCATCAATCGCGAATTGGGAACCACGACAATCGTGATTACACATAACGCTCCGATCGCAGGCATCGCCGACCTAGTGATCCGGCTGAGCGGAGGCGAAATTGTGGAGAAGAGCTGGAACCCGCGCAAGGCGAGTCCGGCGGAAATCCGCTGGTGACCAATGACCACCATCTACCGCAAAGTCCTGCGAGACGCGGCCCGGCAGAAGGGCCAGGTGATCGCGGTGACGGCAGTAGTGGCCGCGGGCATCGCCATGTGGGTCTGCATGCGCAGCGCTTACGAATCGCTGGTGCACTCGCAGCACAGCTACTACAGCGCCTACCGCTTCGCCGATGTCTTCGCGCAGATGAAGCGCGCCCCGGAGATGGAGAAGGCGCGGCTGGCGGCCATCGAAGGCGTGGCCGAAGTGGAGACGCGGCTGATCTACGAGATCACACTCGATGTGGAAGGTTTGGCCGAGCCTGCTTCCGGCCGCTTGCTCTCCATTCCGGACGAAGGCGAGCCCCGGCTGAACCGCATTCATCTGCGCAAGGGGCGATTGCCCGAGCGCGGGCAGAACCGCGAAGTCGTGATCAGCGAGGCGTTCGCGGAAGCGAACCGGCTGGGCCCCGGCGATACGCTCGATGGAGTGCTGAACGGGCGCTGGACGCATCTGCGGATTGTGGGCGTGGCCATTAGCCCCGAGTATGTCTACGAATTGCGCGGCGCGGCGGTGTTTCCCGATAACCGGCGCTTCGGCGTGATGTGGATGCGCCGCGAAGCGCTGGAAGCGGCATTCCGCATGGAAGGCGCCTTCAACGATGTGAGCCTGCGTCTGGGCCCCGGCGCGCGCGAGACGGATGTCATCGATGCCGTGGACCGCCTGCTCGAGAAGTATGGCTGCACGGGTTCCTATGGGCGCGGCGATCAGCTCTCCCATCGCTTCCTGTCCGATGAGATCAAGCAGGACCGTGTGACCGGCATCTTCGTGCCGGCGATCTTTCTGGCGATCGCGGCGTTTCTCACCAACGCTGTATTGACGCGCATGGTGACGCGGCAGCGCGATCAGATCGCGACATTGAAGGCGTTCGGCTATTCGAACACGGCCATCGGGCTGCACTACTTTCTATTCGCCATGATTCCCGTGTCGCTCGGCGCCGTGCTGGGCACGGGTGTGGGCATCTGGTTGGGCAAAGGGCTGGCGGAGTTGTATGAGCGCTTCTTCCGCTTCCCGTCGTTTGAGTTTGCACTGAGTCCGGTGATTCTGTTTGGAGCGTTCGCCGTGAGTGTGGCCTCGGCGCTGGTAGGCGCAATGGCCGCCGTGCGCAGTGTCGTGTCGATGCAGCCGGCACAGGCGATGCGCGAAGAAGGCCCCGGGCTCTATCATCGCGGCTTGCTCGATTGGATTGGCGTAGGAGCGCTGCTGCCGTTGTGGACGCGGATGATTCTGCGCAGCATCGAGCGGCGGCCGGTGAAGTCGCTGTTCACCGTAGCGGGGCTGGGGATGGCGATCTCGGTGTTGTTGGTGTCGCGCTACTTCACCGATTCACTGGACTACCTGATGCGCGTGCAGTTTGAGCTGGTGCAGAGTGAGAGCGCGACGGCAGTGTTTCAAGAGCCGAGGCCGCTCACCGCGCGCTATGAGTTGAGCCGCATGCCGGGCGTGCTGCGCGTGGAGCCCTTCCGCGCCGTGCCGGTGCGTCTGCGGCATGAGTATCGCACCTACCGGCTCGCCGTTCAGGGCATCGTGGAGCGCAGCGAGATGCACACGCTGCTCGATGCTGAGCTGCGTGAAGTGGCGGTGCCACCGGAAGGGCTGGTGCTGACGCGGACGCTCGCCAGGATTCTGCATGTGCGTCCGGGAGATGCGCTCACGGTGGAAGTGATGGAGGGCGAGCGGCCGGTGCGCGTGGTGCATGTGGCCGCATTGGTGGATGAACTGGTGGGGCTCGCTGCGTACATGAATCTGGATGCGCTGAATCGCCTCATGCAGGAGGGGCATGCGATCTCGGGCGCCTACCTTCGAGTGGATCCGGCAGAGGCGGAGGTGTTGTACCGGCAGTTGAAGCGCACTCCGGCGGTGAGCAGCGTGGCCGTGCGCGAGGCGATGATTGCCAGCTTCCGCAAGACGATTGCCGAGAACATGGAGGTGTCCGTGCAGATGCTGGCTGTGTTCGCGGCGGTGATCGCATTCAGCATCGTCTACAACAGCGCGCGCATTGCCTTGAGCGAGCGCGCCCATGAGTTGGCTTCACTGCGCGTGCTCGGCTTCACCAAGCCGGAGGTGGCAGTGGTGCTGATCGGCGAACAACTGGTGTTGACCGTGGCGGCGATTCCCGCGGGCTTCCTGATGGGACGTGGCCTGTGCGAATTGCTGGCGAAGTGGATGGAAACGGAGCTGTACCGTTTCCCGGTGATTTTGAACGAAGGCTCGTACTTGTACTCGCTGGTGATCTTGCTGCTGGCGAGTGTGTTCTCCGCGGCGCTGGCGTTACGCGGCGTGCTGCGGCTGGATTTGTTGCGTGCATTGAAAACAAGAGAGTGAACCATGCGCGGCAAACGGGTTGTGAAGAACGTGCTGGTGTTCGGTGTGCTGGCTGCCGGCGCGGCGGCGCTAACGATGTATTTGCGGCGGCCGGTGATTCTGCATCTCGATGCGGTGAAGGTGACCTGCGGCTCGATGCAGGTGGTGGTGGAGGAGCAAGGCGAGACTCGGGCGCGCGATCAGTTCATCATTGCCGCTCCGGTGGAAGGCGAACTGCGGCGCATCCTGCTGCGCGAAGGCGACCGCGTGCAAGCGGGGCAAGTAGTAGCGGTGTTGCGCCCGTCGCCGCTGGGCGTGCAGCCGCGGACGGAGAACCGGGCGCGTGTGGCTGCGGCGGAGTCTTTAGTGGTGGAGGCGGAGGCGCGCGTGTCGCAGATGGAGCGCGAATGGGAGCTGGCTCGCAAAGAGCGCGAGCGTGTGGAGAAGCTGGTGCGATCGGGCGATGTGGCTGAGAAAAACCTCGATCAGGCTCGCACGGCGGAGAGCGTGGCCGCGCAGCAGGTAGCCGCGGCGAAGGCGCATCTCGACGCGGCGCATCATGATGTAACGGCGCTGCGAGCCACGCAGATTGCGGTGGATCCACCGCCGGCGGCGATGATGAACGTCCGCTCTCCGGTAAGCGGGCGCGTGTTGACCGTGCTGCAGCAGAGCGAGCGTGTAGTGGCGGCAGGTGCTCCGTTGTTGACGCTGGGCGATGCGCGCTATCTGGAAGTGGTGGTGGATGTGCTGTCGTCCGATGCGGTGAAGATTCGCAAGGGCGATGTGGTGATGTTGGAGCAGTGGGGCGGCGAGCAGCCATTGCGAGCGCGCGTGCGGCTGGTTGAGCCGCAGGCGTTCACGAAGGTATCGGCGTTGGGTGTGGAGGAGAAGCGCGTGCACGTGATTGCGGACTTCGATGCACGGCCGGAACAATTGGGCGTGGGATATCGCGTGGAGGCGAAGATTGTCATCTGGTCCGGCGAGCAGTTGCTGAAGATCCCATCGAGTGCGGCGTTCCGGCAAGGGAAGGAATGGGCAGTGTTCGTGATTCGCGATGGTGTGGTGCGAGTGCGGAAGATTGAAGTGGGGCATCGCAATGACGCCGAGTTGGAGGTGGTGAGCGGATTGCGCGAGGGCGAGGTTGTGGTGCGGCGTCCGGAGCGCGATCTGGAAGAGGGCGTGCAGGCGGACGCTCTCGGGATATAGGCGATTGGATGCCTCAGAGAGGCTGCACCGGGAGACACATTTCGATGTGGTACTTACCCTCGGGGTCAGTGTCCGGGTTGTTCAGATAGAACTCCATGGCAGGACGGTGATCGGGCTGATAGCCGCTTCCGGGCAACCAGTCCGCAATCAGTGTGTCCCATTGGGCGGCGTAGTCTTGGAGCTGAACGTGAACACGAGCCGTTGCATAGAGACCGCCCTCCATCACTTTGATGCCGATGTCACCGCTGGAGGCCGTGCCGGCGGGAACCGCGAGGGCAACTTCCAGACGTTGTTTCGCCGCGGGCGTGAGGTTGGGATTGTCCTGGAAGAGACTGAGGTAGGTCGGATCCGGCCCCATCAATCCGCGGGCTCCGGCCCAAGCGAAGAGTTGGGTGAAGAGACGCCGGAAGAGGGCCGTATCGCCTTTGTAAGGACCGACGTGTCGAATATAAGCGAGGGTCATTGGCGTCAGTCGACGCACTTGAACTTCAAATGGAATCTGAGTCATTAGGATCTCCTTGAAACGGGCCATTGGACCGGCCAGTTTCGAGAATCCCAAGGCAACTGCCTCGCTCGCTTCCCACGGATTGCGATTCGCTTGACAGATCTTGCGCTTTCGCCACTCTCCGGCAGAAACGCCGAAGCCGGCCTTGAAGGCCCGCGCGAATGAACTGGGACTGGAGAATCCGCATTCCATGGCGACGTCGGAAATGCTGCGGGCCCGATGGAAGACCAGCAACTGGGCCGCGCGTTCCAGACGCAGCCTGTGGACGAAGGCTTGCAGGGTTTCACCCATCCAGGCTCGGAAGAGGCGATGGAAGTGGAACGGGCTAAAGCAAGCAACGGCGGCCAATTGCTCCAGGTCGAGCGGATCGGCCAAGTGGCATTGGATGTGGTCTATCACTCGATTCATCCGGGCGGCGTACTCGAGACGCGTGGACTCGGAAACCTCGGTGACCATCTCATCAGCTTAGCAATGCGCCCGAGAGGCTCGAGAGAAGAAGGGGTTTTCTCCGGGAGATGATTCGAGTATGATCTCGCCCATATGGACACTGGGAAACTCGATGCTTTCATGGGACGGATGCTGGGCGAGCTTGGCGCCGCCATCAACGTTCCTCTCATGTTGATTGGAGACCGGCTGGGCTTGTTTCGCGCAATGCATGGAGCGGGGCCTCTGAGTTCGGCTCAGTTGGCCGCGAAAACAAGCACGGATGAGCGCTACGTGCGCGAGTGGTTGTCCGCCATGGCGGCGGGGAACATCGTGGAGTACGATGCGGCCGGCGGAACGTTTGTGCTGCCGGACGAGCACGCCTTTGCGCTGGCGGTGGAAGACAGCCCTGCGAATCTGCAGGGCGCATTCTCTGTGGTGAGTTCCTGCTTCTTCGATTGGGAGCGGCTGGCGGATGCCTATCGCACGGGCGAAGGCGTGGGCTGGCATGAGCATCATCACACCTTGTTCCAGGGCACCGACCGGTTCTTCCGTCCGGGGTACCGGGCGCATCTGATTCAGAGTTGGATTCCGGCGCTCGATGGCGTGCAGGCGCGGTTGGAGCAGGGTGCGAAGGTAGCCGATGTCGGCTGCGGCTACGGGTCTTCGACCATGCTGATGGCGCAGGCGTTTCCGCAGTCGCAGTTCTTTGGGTTCGACTATCATGACTCGTCGATTGAAGCGGCGCGCCGCGAGGCAGGCAAGAGTGGCCTGTCGGAGCGTGTGACGTTCGATGTGGCCAGCGCGAAGGCATTTCCGGGAAGCGGCTACGATTTGATCACGGTGTTCGATTGCCTGCACGACATGGGCGACCCGGTGGGCGCCGCCGCGCACATCCGGCAGGCGCTGCAACCCGACGGCGTGTTTCTCATAGTCGAGCCCTTCGCGGGAGACAGGTTGGAAGAGAACCTGCATCCAGTAGGGCGGATGTTCTATTCGGCATCGGCGATGATTTGCACTCCGGGGTCGCGGGCGCAGGAAGTGGGGGCGTGTTTAGGGGCGCAGGCCGGCGAGGCACGGCTGCGCGGCGTGACGCAGCAAGCGGGGTTCACGCGGTTCCGGCGGGCGGCGGAGACACCGTTCAATCTCATCTTCGAAGCGCGTCCGTAGAAGCGGCTGTCCCGTTTGGGATATGATCCTCTACCGAGGATGCCATCATGTTTCCACTGCTGGGAGCCCTGCTCCTATTTGCGTTCCCCGTGTGCGCGCAAACCACGACGGCGCAGCTCACGGGTCAGGTTAGCGATTCGAGCGGCGCCGTAGTTCCGGCAGCCGCGGTGACGATGGTGAATACAGGGACGGGCGAAGAGCGCCATTTCACCACGAATGAATCGGGGTATTACACGTTCGGATTGCTGCCTCCCGGGACGTACCGGTTGCAGGTTCGCCGCGATGGGTTCCGCTCCGTGACACAGTCGGGAATTGCGTTGACGGTGGGACAGGCGGCCCGCATCGACATCACGATGGAAGTGGGCGCAGTGGCGGAAACCGTGGAGGTGACGGCGGCGGCGCCGGTGGTGGAACGCGAGACCGCGGGGCTGGGCACGGTGGTGGGCAGCAAGCAGATTCGGGATATGCCGTTGAACTCGCGCAATCCGCTGCGGCTGGCGTATCTGGTGCCGGGCTTCACTCCGGGGCGTAACTTCTCCGATCAGTTCAACCGCGCTTCGAACTTCCGCATCAACGGAGGGCGGGCCAACATGAATGAGGCGATGATTGACGGCATCAGCAATTCGCCGCCCGCGAGCAATGGCTTCCTTGCCTATTCGTCGTTCCCTTCCCCTGACGCATTGCAGGAGTTCAAGGTGCAGACCAACAGCTATTCAGCGGAATATGGACGCAGCGGAGGCGGCGTGTTGAACATGGTGCTGCGCTCCGGAACGAACCAGTATCGCGGCGTGGTGTATGAGTTTCTGCGCAACTCTAAGATGGATGCGAACGATTTTTTCGGCAACCGTGCGGGGCGCGCGCTGCCGAGCTTCAAGCGCAACCAGTATGGCGGGTCATTGGGCGGTCCGGTCTTGAAGGACCGGGTGTTCTTTTTCGTGAACTATGAAGGTCTGCGGCAGCGCCAGGCATCGAATTTCACCGGGACCATGCCGACCGTAGCGGAGCGGCAGGGCGATTTTTCGCGCTCGACAAAGCGCGTGGGGCAGGCTTGCCAGCCGGTGCAGATCTATGATCCCCTGACGACCCGCACAAACCCGGCGGGAGGATTCTTGCGTGATGCGTTCGCGGGGAACCGCGTTCCAACCAGCCGCATCGATCCGGTGGCCACGCGCGCCGGCGCGTTCTTCCCTACGCCGAATGTGAGCGGTGATGCCTGTACGGGCGCGAACAACTACTTCTTCACCGGATCAGACAAGTTTGACGTGAACCAGGTGGACGCGCGCATGGATTCGAACCTTTCGACAAAGGACCGGCTTTATGCCAGCATGAGCTACCGCAAGAGCGTGGCAACACCGCCGAACGCATACAACAACGCGGCATTCACGAATTTCCAGGTGACGGGATTCGGCATTCCAAGCTGGGGTGGACGGGTGGATTACACGCGGCTGCAAACACCGTCGCTGATTCTCAACGCCCGCATCGGATTCAGCACGGTGACGCAGGATTCGCCGCCGCCGGTGGAGCAGACGTTCAGCTTCGCTGACCTGGGATTGCCGAAATCGCTGGAGTCGCAGACGATCCGGCCCATTGGATTTCCGGTGTTCAATGTCGCCGGATATAGTTCGCTGGGACAGGTGTTCGCATCGCCGCTGGAAACGTTCCAAACGTACTCGCTCACCGGAAGCGCAACGTGGATTCGCGGCAAGCACACGATGAAGTTCGGGTTGGATGCGCGATTGAACCAGGTGGGATCAAACCTGAAGCAGAATACGAACGGAAGCTATTCGTTTGGACGCTCGTTCACGCAGGGGCCGAATCCCAATGTGGCGCGCGCGGACCTGGGCGATGGGATGGCGGATTTTCTGTTGGGCATCGGCGGTAGCGGGTTCGTGCAGTGGATGCCGAGTGTGTTCACCTCGAATAACTATTCGGCGTTGTACTTTCAGGACGACATCAAAGTGACCTCGCGGCTGACGGTGAACCTGGGGCTGCGCTATGACGTGGAGAATGGAAAGCGCGACCGGTTCAACCAATTGACGTGGTTCGACTACGATGTGGCAACGCCGATCGCGGTGAGTGGATTGCGCGGTGGCGTGCGGTTCCAGGGCAAGGATGGCGACCGGCAGTATCCCACCGATTGGAACAACTTCGGACCGCGCGTTGGCATCGCCTATAGCTGGACGCCGAAGACCGTGATTCGTGCGGGGTACGGCATGTTCTATCCGCCGTATGTGGGTCTGGCCGGCAATTCGCGAGGGAGCGAAGGTTTTTCGACACAGACCCCGTGGGTTACGTCGATTGATGGATTGACGCCGGAAAACTATCTGCGCAATCCGTTCCCTCAAGGTTTGAATTTGCCGACAGGCAACCGGCTGGGGCTGCTGACGAACCTGGGGCAGAATCATCCGGATTCGATCGACCGCGTTTCGATTCGATCGTCATATGTGCAGCAGTGGAATTTCAATCTGCAGAGGGAACTGCCCGGACGGATTGGATTCGAGGGCTCCTACACGGCGAGCAAAGGCACGAAACTGACCGACCTCGGCTGGAACATGAATCAATTGCCGGTGGATCAATTGAGCCTGGGCACGGGTTTGCAGCAGCGGGTGAACAATCCGTTTGTGGGGATCATCAGCAGCGGACCTCTGGCAGCGGCGCAGGTAACGCGGGCACAGTTGCTGCGGCCGTTTCCGCATTATTTGACGATCACGAATTTCCGTCCGACTTCGTCGAGTTCCATTTATCACGCCCTGCAGATCCGGGCGCAGAAGGATTTTGCGAGCGGAATGAGTTTTCTGGTGGCGTACACCAACGGCAAGCTGATTGACGATAGTGTCGGTGTGGGCGCGGCAGGGGCCGAACCGGGGCATCAGGATATCTACTACCGGCGCGCCTCGCGTGCCGTTTCGCCGCAGGACATCAGCCAGCGCATGGTGGTGAGCTTCAACTACGAATTGCCGTTTGGCAAGGGCAAGCCTTTCGGGACGGCGTGGCCGCGATGGCTGGATCTGGCCGCCGGCAACTGGCAGGCGAATGGCATCGTGTCGCTGGGAAGCGGACAGCCGTTGCTGATCACGGCGGCGAACACGGCGGGGATCTTCAACGATGTGCTGCGTCCGAATGTGACGGGCAGCGCAAAGATGGACGGCGGGCGATCGACGAACGACAAACTGCAGCAATGGTTCAACCGCGGCGTGTTCGTGCAACCGGCGCCATTCACGTTAGGGAACGGGCCACGGACGCTGCCGGATGTGCGGGGGCCGGGCGAACGCGGAATGGATTTCTCCATTTTCAAGAGCTTCCCGCTGAGCGAAGCGAGGCGCCTGGAATTTCGCGGAGAGATGTTTAATCTGACGAACACACCCAACTTCGCCGATCCGGGTACGGGAATCAATGCGGCGAATTTTGGGGTGATCGGGGCGCAATCCAATACACCACGGCAAGTGCAACTGGGTCTCAAATTCTACTTCTGATGTTTCAAACAATTCTGTTGTTTCTCGTTTTGAGCGCGGGCAACGCGCGGGCGCAGGTGGCGAGCTATCCGCTGGACCTGCCGAACACCCCTGGGCCTTCGGTGGATCAGTTGCGTCCGGGAGGCCGTGTGGCGTGGCTCACGGGTGTGATGCCGCTGAGCGACCGCGGCCGGGAGAACGATTTCCCTTCGATGGCAGGCTCGCCGAATGGGGATGTGTGGGTGGTGTGGTCGTCGTATGCGAGCTTGCGCGAGGAGATCCGTGCGCGGCGTTATTCCAAAGGCACTTGGTATGCTGCGTTCACCGTACCGGGAGTGAGCGGGGATATCTGGCATCCGCAAGTGGGCGTGGATGCGGAAGGGCGTCCGTGGTTTGTGTGGGCGCAGTTACATGGATACCCACGCCATACGGGCGAGACTCCGAATTGGGATCTGTATGCGGCGCGGCATGATGGGGATCGATGGGTGGGTCCGCTACGTTTGACGGATTCGCCGCAGGCGGATATCAATCACCGGCTGCGTGTGGATGCGAAGGGGGATCTGCATCTGGTGTGGCAGGGATTTCGCGGAGGGCAATCGGAGATCTTCTACCGGCGCTGCGCAAACGGGCAGTGGGGCGAAACGGTGCAGGTGAGTTCCGATGGCGCCAATGACTGGTTTCCCGACGTGGCGCTGTCGCGCGATGGCGCTTTGACCGTGGTGTGGGATTCCTATCGCAAGGGCAATTACGACGTGTACCTGCGGCATCAGCGTAACGGCCAGTGGACGCGGGAGGAAACTGCGGCGGAGACGTTGACCGCGGAGATGAATGCATCGGCGGTGTATGATGCGCAGGGGCGATTGTGGCTGGCGTATGAAGACGCGGGCGTGAATTGGAGCAAGGATACAGGCGGCCGTTCGCTGGGTGTGAAGCAGGTTTCGACGAACATCGGAGCGCAGCGGTTCACGCGAGTGAAGGTGTGGTCGGGGAATGCGTGGGTGAAGCCGAAGGGGGATTTGAAGGCTGTTCTGCCTCCAGGCACGGATGGATTCATGAGCGCTCCGCAATTGCACGCCGATGCCGCCGGACGCGTGTGGCTGTTGTTCCGGCACCGGGTGCAGCGGCCTTCGACTTGGACTTGGGGCGTGACCAGCGAGGTTGTGCCAAATGCGGTGGGCCTGCGCGTGTATTGGAGCGCTTTCTCGACACACTACGATGGCGATGCGTGGAAGCCGGCCACGGAGATTCCGCGCAGCCGCGGTCGGGCGAGTTCGATGTTGACGGGGGCTCCGGCGGCGAACGGGCAATTCTGGATGGCGTGGCATACGGACAATCGCGATGAAACGCAGGTGAACATCGCGCAGGGGAATGAAATCTGGTCGTGTGTGTTGACCGCTCCGACGAAGCCCGCAGCCTATCAGTTTGAGCCGTGGGTGGCGCCGGAGGTGAAGGTGAGTGGGAATCCGCATCCGAATGAAGTGGCTGATGTGGCTGCGTTGCGCGAGTTTCAGGCTTCGGTGGCGGGGAAGGCGTACCGGTTGTTCAAGGGCGATCTGCACCGGCATACCGAGTTGTCTACGGATGGCGGCGGGCGCGCGGATGGAAGCGCGATTGATTTCTTCCGCTACATGATCGATGTGGCGCAATCGGACTTCGGAGCGATCACGGATCATCGCGGCGGTGTGGAGTTGGAGTACTGGTGGTGGCTGGTGCAGAAGCTGACGGATATGTATCAGGTGCCGGGGCGGTACATCTCGCTGTTCGGTTATGAGCGCACGCCGCACTGGCCGAATGGGCATAAGAACATCATTCACGCGGCCCGAAACATTCCGGTGGTGAATTTGTTTTTTAGATCGGATATTCCGGAGCACTGGTCGACGTACGCGGTGGCTCCGGCGGACCTGGTGGAGAACGATACTCCGCTGCTCTATTCGCGTGTTCGCGAGTCGGGCGGGATTGCGATTCCGCATACGCTGGGCACGAGCCAGGGGAATGATTGGAAGTACGTGGACGATGGTGTGCAGCCGGTGGCGGAGGTGTTTCAGGGAGCACGTGCTTCGTATGAGCATGAGGGCGCTCCGGGGGCGCATGTGAAGAAGCCGAATGTGGCGGTGGATCCGGATTACAATCCCACCGGGTTCTTATGGAAGGCTTGGGAGAAGGGTGTGCGGATCGGGACGATTGCGAGTTCGGATCATGGGTCGACGCATGTGTCGTTCGCGATGGTGTATTCGAGTGACGCCACTCGCGATGGAATTGTGGAGGCGATTCGCCGGCGACGGACATATGGGGCCACGGATAATATTTTGCTGGAGTTTCGTGTTGGGGAGCATTGGATGGGTGAGGAGTTTACCGCGGATCGTGTGCCGGAGATGAAGGTGAAGGTGCGGGGTACTGGGCCGATTGCGAAGGTGAGTTTGATTCGCAATGGGACGTTTGTGTATCAGAATCCGGTGGGAGCCGCGGAGGTGGATTTCACGTTTCAGGATCGGATGGCGGCGAAAGGTGTGAACTGGTATTACGTGCGAGTGGAGCAGGCGGATGGGATGCTGGCGTGGAGTTCACCGGTGTGGGTGGAGGTACGGTGATCTGAGTGGATTGGTGTTTATCAGTGGCTTTTGTTTTTGCCACAGATGGACACTGATCCACACGGATTATTTTTTTGCCTTTTCGCGGACGTGGGCGGGGAGGCCGGTGACGGGGCGGAGATGATTGAACTCTTCGGCGTAGCGGAGGTTGTGGGGTTTGGCTCTCTCCGGATCTGAGTGGATTTGTGTTTATCAGTGGCTTGTTTTTCTGCCACAGATGGACACTGATCCGCACAGATCAGTTTTTTGCCCTTTCGCGGACGTGGGCGGGGAGGCCGGTTACGGGGCGGAGGTGGTTGAATTCT
>JAFDVS010000006.1:30808-60035 GCA_018268935.1 Acidobacteriota bacterium
GTAGCGGAGGTTGTGGGGTTTGGCGGTGGTTTCGGCTAGCTCGGTGAGGAATTCGCGGACGAGTGCTTCGGGATCGAGACGGCGTCCGCTGCGGGCGCTGAGATCGGCGGCCCAGGCTGCGTTGGCGGTTTTGAGTTGTTGGATGGCTTCGATTTTTTTTGCGAGCAGGCCTTCGATGTCCGTTTGCTTCATGACGGCCGGGCCTTCGCCTCCTTCTCTTTTGCGGTAAGGGCGGTATGGAACGAAGAAATAGTATTGACGGGCGGCGGCCCCGGGGAAGCCGAGATAGCTCATCTCCTGGAGAAAGAGGCTGGAACCGCCGTAGGGGGATTCTTCGGCCATGTGGCCCGTGCGGTAGAGGTCGTTGTCGTCCTGATAATGCACGTACCAATCGGGGAAGAAGAGGATCTCGGGTTTGTAGAGGCGCGTGAGGGCCATCACCTGGTTGCGGAGTTCGCTGGAAGAGAGCATGCCGAGCTCGCCGCTTTTATGGCCGAGATTGATGACTTCGCGTACACCAAGAAGCTTCGCCGCGCGCTCGCCTTCGGCGTTGTTGGCGATGCGGGTTTCCGCCGGGCCCTGCTTTACAGAGAGCTTCTCTTCGTTGGTGAAGACGGCGATGAAGATGGCGCGGCCTTCGGCGGCCATGCGGGCTAGCGTGCCTCCGGCGGCGAAGAGGACATCGCGCATGGAGGGCGTGATGACGAGTACGTTTCCGGTGGTGGTTTCCTGGCGTTTGGTGAATGGTGCGGGAGCTTTGGGCGGAGCGGGAGGGGCGACGTGATTGAACTCTTCGGCGTAGGGGAGCCCGTGTTTGGTTCCGATGGTGGCGGCGAGTTCAGTGATGAATGCGCGCGCGTGGCGGCGGGCGGCTGCGCCCTCGGCGGGGCGGCCCCGGAGCGCAAGCCACGTACGGTTGCGATTGTGCAGGAGTTCGGCGGAGTGGATCTTGATTTCGAGCTTGGAGGCGATGTTGCGGTGGACGAGTTTGGCGCGTTCCGTTTCACCACCTTCGTTGCTGCGGTAGGGGCGATAGCCGGAATAGTAGAAGATCTCGGGAGCGCCGTAGGGCGTGAGTCCCATGCGGGTGAGTTCGTTGCCGAAGGTGCCGCCTCCGCTGTAGCCCCAGGCTTCTTCGGCCATGTTGCCGGTGAAGATGGTGTCCTGATCGTCCTGATAATGCACATAGGGATCGGGGATGAAAAGCAGGCGGGGCTTAGTGCCACGGATGAGCGCGAATAACTGATTGCGCATTTCGGTGGAGGAGACGTGGCCGAGTTCGCCGGATTTGAGATCCATGAGGATGACGTCTGTCACGCCGAGTTGCTTTGCGGCAGCGCGGGCTTCGTTCATGTTGACGAGCCTCGTTTGAGGGGGCGTGAGCCCTTGCGCCATCTTCTCTTCATTGGCGAAGATTGCTACATCGACACGCCAGCCATCTTCGATGTATTGGGCGAGCGTGCCTCCAGCCCCGTAGATATAATCTGCCGAGGACGCCGTGACGACGAGAATACGGCGGCTGTCGTCTGCGATGATGAGAGACGGTATCAAGAACAGGAGACGGAGGAGACGCATCGGAATGGGGAAAGTGTACCACGCGGTGGTGGCGCTGCTGGTGGCTTCGGTGTGCTTTGCCGCCGATACCGTGCCGCTGGGCCAGATGCCGAAGGGCAAAACATTTCTGGTGATTTTGTCGCATCACGACGATCACACGTGGGAGTGGGGGTTTGGTGGATTTCTGGCGCGGCTGACGGAGAACGGTTGGACCGGCTATTACGTGCGCACCACGAACGATGAAAAGGACGGGCGCGAGTGGGGGCCGAATGATCAGGTGAATCTGAAGGAATCCATCGAAGCCGTGAAGGCGCTGGGATTGAAGGACGTGATCAGTTTGAACTGGCGCAACGATCATATGTCTTCGGTGCAGCTGAAGGAAGTGCGGGCGCAGTACATTCTGCTGATTCGAAAATACCGGCCGGATGCCGTGATGTCGTGGAATCCGTGGGGGCACTATGATCGCAATCCCGATCACCGGCGGGTGGCGCGCGCGGTGGGCGAAGCGGTGTGGATGGCAGGGTTGGAGAACGTGCATCCGGAGCATCTGGCGGCGGGGTTGAAGCCGCATCGGGTGCCGGTGGTGTACTACTCGCAGCGCGGGGATTACGGAAAGGGGCACTCGCCGAATATCGCGATGGAGTTTAACGAAGCGCAGTTGCTGAAGAAGATTGAAGCGTATTGGGCGCATCGCAATGTGCGTGGTGTGGCGGCGTCGGCGGAAGTGAAACGCGGTGAGATGGAAGCGCCGAGTGTGGAAGCCGGCAAGCGCGCGGGCGTGAAGTATGCGGAGGTGTTCTACCGCCTGGAGGAGTGGGATTATTTGCCGGGGCTGCGGGATTACCTCGCGGAGAATGCGAGGGCGAAATGAGGGTGCTGTTGCTGCTGTGCTGCGCGGTTGCGTTCGGGCAGAAGCTGCCACTGGCGACGATTCCGCCGGGCAAGGTGATGATGGTGATTCAACCGCATCACGACGATCACACCACCGATTACGGCATGGGCGGACTGATCGCGAAGATCACGGATGCGGGGTATGAATCGTGGTTCGTGCGTTCGTCGAACGATGAAAAAGACGGCGCGCATGGGTATCCGCACAACGATATGTACAACCTGCGCGAGAGCGAGGCGGGGACGAAGATTCTGGGGATGAAGGGCGTGTACAGCCTGAACTGGCGGAATGATTATATGGATGCGATTCCGTTGCAGGAGTTACGGGCACAGATCATTCTGCTGATCCGCAAGCATAAGCCGGACGTCGTGCTGGGGCACGATCCGTGGGGGCATTACGATCGCAACCCGGATCATCGCAAAGTGGCGCGGGCATTGGCGGAGGCGGTGTGGATGGCGGGATTGGCGAACGTGCATCCGGAGCATTTGGAGTTGGGATTCGAGCCGCATCGCGTGCCGCATTTGTTCTTGAAAGCGCGGGTGGATTACGGGCGCGGGCATGAGGCGAATGTCGCGGTGGAATTGAATGAGAGCCAGGTGCGGCGCAAGGAAAAGGCGTATGTGGCGCATCGGAATGTGTATGCGAGTCCGGGGATGGCGCGGTCGGTGAAAGCGCAATTGCAGGCTGAAGGGTTGACGGTGCCGGAGTTCGCGGGGAAGACGGATGAGGAAGCGGCGGTGATGATTGAGGAGTGGTACATGGATTGGATTTCGCGCAAGCGCGGCGCGGAGAATGGCGTGAAGTATGCCGAGGTGTATTGGTATCGCGGCGAGTTTGATCATCTGCCGGGATTGACGGATTATTTGAAAGCGAATGTGGTGACGCGATGAAGGTTCTGATTCTGTTGTTATGCGCTGTTTTGGCGCAGGCGAAGACGGTGCTGGTGGTGACGGCCGATGCTCCGGACTTTGTGCTGGCGGCGGGCGGGACGATTGCGTCGATGGCCGCAAGCGGAGACCGCGTGGTGCTGGTGCGCGTGACGAACGATGACAAGGATTCTTGGAATCTGTCGGCCGAAGAGACGGCGTCGCGAGTGAAGGAAGAAGTGGAGCGCGCGGCGAAGGTGCTGGGGATCGCGCAGGTGCATTCGTTGGGGTATCGGGCCGGCGAGTTGGGCGGCGTGTCACCGACGGAGATTCGCGACCGGCTGCTGTTCTACGTGCGGCTGGTGAAGCCGGATGTGATGCTGATTCCGAATCCGTATGCGGAGTATGTGGAAGTGTTGGACCGGCACTACACGGGCATGGCGGCGGAGGAGGCTCGGCGGATCGCGGCGCTCGAGAATCATCAGCCACCGTTTGCGCAAGCGGGGTTGGCGACGCATGTGGTGAAGGAGTTGTATTACTACGCGCAGCCGTTTGATCCGAGGCGGAGGGAGGCGGAGAGCACGGCGACATTTGCTCCGCAGCCGAAGGTGGTGGATATTGCTTCGTCATTGGAGAAGAAGTTGCGGGCGTCGCAGGCGTTGACGACCGTGAATTACAGCATGGCGATGCGGATTCGCAAGCGACTGGATGAGAGTGGACGGCGGCTGCCGCTGCTCGATGTGGTGAATGAGGAATCGGTGCGAAAGCTGGTGGAAATCAACGTCCGCAAACTGGCTGAGATTGCGGCGAAGGACAGCGGTTACAAGCTGGCCGAGGAGTTTCTTTATGCGGGGCCGGACTATCAGGTGCCCGCGAAATTGAGGTGAGTATGGTGCTGCGATTCTTATTAGTGGCAGCGTGCGCATGGGCGCAGCCGGCGTTTGAAGCGGGGGTGGCGAAGCGGATCATTACTCCCGATCCGTTGCTGCCGGTGAGCGGCGGAATGGGAGTACCGGTTCCGGCGAAATCGAAGTTGGGTGAGTTGACGGCGCGGGCGATGGTGTTGCGCGCGGGCGGCGAGACGGTGGCGCTGGTGGCGCTGGATTCGTTGGGATTTCCTTCGGTGTTGGGGGATCGGGCTCGGGCGCTGGTGCCGCGATTGGCTGCCGAGCGCATCGTGATTGGCTCGACACACACGCATTCGGCGCCGGATATGTATGCGTATCCCGATGGGAAGGGCGGACACACGGGGTCGCTCGAGTACATGGATTTCGTGGCGAAGCAAGTGGCGGGCGCGGTGAATGATGCGCTCGATCACATGCAGGCCGCGAAGCTGCGCGTAGCGTCGGGTGTGGCGGAAGGGAAGATTGCGTACAACTACTATGCTCCGGATTTGTATGACCGGAGGGCATCGGTGCTGCAGGTGCGCGCGACGGATGGCAAGGTGATCGGGACGCTGGTGAACTACGCCGTGCATCCGGAGGTGTTGGGGAATGCGCTGGGGATTGTGAGTCCGGATCTGGTGGGGCCGCTGTGCGACCGGATTGAGGCGGCGGTGGGTGGGATGGCGCTGTACTTCAATGGCGCGCAGGGCGGGATGGTGACGGCGGATAACCGGAATCTGGATCAGCCGAAGGATGCTTTGCGTGCGTATTGGCGCGATGCGCGGACTTGGGAGGAATGCGAGCGAATTGGCGGGCTGCTGGCTTCGGAGTCGTTACGGATAGTGGAGAAAGCGGCGTGGCAAGCTCGGCCGGCGCTGGAAGTGCGATCGAAGATGGTGCAGTTTCCGGTGGAATCGGATGATTTGTGGGCGGTGGTGGTGCATTCGCCGTTACGGTATCCGCATGGGGAGGATCGGAGCGTGACAGCGCGGTTGAATTTTGTTGAGGTGGGCGGCGCGCGGATGTTGACGATTCCGGGCGAGGCGCTGCCGAATATCGGGTTTTATCTGAAGCGGAAGATGGGCGGGGAGCACCAGTTTTTGCTGGGGTTGACGAATGATGCGTTCGGCTACATTTTGACGAAGGTGGATTTCGCCAGTTTCCCGAGGTATGAATATGTGTCGCAGGTTTCGCTGGGGGAGATGACGGGGGAGATTTTGATGGAGAATGCGCTGGAGTTGGTGCGGGGGCGTTGAGCTACTTCGTTGGTGAGGGTATTTGTAGTCGGATTCGTTCTCGCCTGAGTTTTTGATACATGGATTTCGCTCCAGCGGCGGAGTCCATTCCCTTGAAGCTGCCGAGGCACTGCAAGGCATCGCTGAATTCTACTGATTTCATGTCGCCGTTGATGAGGGTGTTGCGGACGTAGGTCCATCCATCATATATGCCGTTTGTGGCGAGTATGCCCGCTAGCCTCGCTGCCGCGACTCGCGCCGCGGCACGCTGATCGCCCGAAAGGGCTCTCATCCTTTCCGGCCCTACTTGAATCAAATCGTCGGTTCCTAATCTGCATAAGGCTTCTAGCGCCATGAGTGAGAGAGGTGGATCCTCCTCGTCGCGGGCGGCTTTGCGCTGTACAAGAAGTTGACCTCGGGTCGGCTGTCTCGATGCTCGAAGTCCGAGTTCGCACCTGCCGGATGCGCTCAGTGCTGCGGCCGCTGTCATCACGAGTAAGTATTTGAGGTGCGGCGCATGCTGCAGCCTTCCCAGGCTGCAGTGCGACCGGCCTGGGGGCCCGTCGCCACTTTGGTTAGCTAGTCGAGCATGGCCCAGGGGGCGGGGTAGGCAACGGTGGAAGAAGCTTGCGGAAGTGTGCCGGGGATGAGTTCGGCCACCATCCAGGCGTCGCCGTGACAGGTGTAGGGCGACGACATAGCGCGGGCGCGTTCCGCGCAGAAACCGAAGCGCGGGTAATAGGCCGGATGCCCGAGTACAAGCACGATCGCAACGCCATCGCTACATGCCTGATCGAGCACACGGCGAATGAGACTGCTGCCGATGCCTTGGTTCTGGTGCGCGGGCAGCACTGCGATGGGGCCGAGCGCGGCGGCGCGGATGGAGCGGCCCGCGGCAATCACGTCGAGATGGCTGAGCAGAACGTGGCCGAGTATGGCGCCATCCTCTTCGGCCACGAGCGAGATGAGCGAGTAGCATTGGTCGCGAATGGCATCGATGAGATCCGCTTCCTGTAGCTGCCGGAATGCTGCTTCATGAACGCAGCGGATTGCGGCAACATCGGACGGAGTTTCGGCGCGAATCACCATGCGAGTTTCAAGGCGAATTGAAGCTGGCGGTTCGGATTCGATGTGGCCGTGATCTGCGCGGTTTGCGGTTGCCCGATGGTGACGTTGGGCATTGCGAATTGGGTGCGGTTGAAGACGTTGAAGAATTCGCCGCGGAATTCGAGTTTCATGTTTTCCTTGAGCGGAATGGGGATGAAACGGTGGACGGAGAAATCGACGTTGTTCTGGCCGGGTCCGTAGAGCGGGTTGCGGCCGGTGTTGCCGAAAGTGAATGGCGCGGGCACAGAGAAACAGGTGGCATCGTAGTAGCGCTGCGGGGTGGGACTATCGAGGCGGCCGCTGCAGGAGCGGTTGGGCCAGTTGGTGGTGCCCATGTTGGCGTTGTCGAGTGCGAGGTTGAGCGTGAAAGGCGTACCATCCTGCGCGACCCAGATGCCGCTGAATTGCCAGTCGCCGAGGATTGCCGCGCCGGGTCCGCTTTGCAGATACTTTCGTCCTTTTCCGAAGGGAACATCGTAATTGATGCTTAGCACGCTGCGCAAGGGGGCGTTGGAAGTCATGGGTCCACGTTGCGCGCGCAGGTCGTACGGGTTCTGGATGTTTTCGGCCACACCGCAGTAAGCGCAGCCGTCGAGCGCGGCGCCGGAGCTGAGGTCGATGCCGCGGCCCCAAGTGAAGCTGTGGAGGAAGGCGAGGCCGGAGGACATGCGCTTTTCGAGACGCGTGGAAAGGCCTTCGTAATAGCTGCGGCCCCAGGGCGTGTAGCCGGTGATGGGAGCTTGCGTGATGGAGGCGTAGCGGCGGCGCGCTGGGATGCCGCCGGGACCGGGAGTAAGCGGCTGATTGGACGGAACGCTGTTCCACAAGCCATAGCTGCTGTTGCCGACGTAGGTGGCTTCCAAAACCATTTTGCCGGGTAATTGTTTTTGCAGGCTGAGGTTCCACTGATGGACCACGGGGGCCAGGTAGTAGGACGGCCAACTGAAGAGCGTGGTGGTAGCCGTGGGAAGCAGCACGAAATCCTTGGGGTTGGTGAGCACGATGGGAGTTGGCAGGCGGCCGCTGAGATTGAAGGCGGTGGATGGCAGCACACGATCGCCGGCGAGGTTGACGCTGCCGTAACCGACGAAGGGCGGGTTGTTGGTCATCATGGCGCCAACGCCGGTCTGTTCATCAGGATTGCCGTAGAACATGCCGTAGCCGCCACGGACCGTGAGATCGCCGGTGTTGGGGATGCGATAAGCGAAGCCGACGCGGGGGGCGAAGTTGTTCTTGTCGGCATTCATCAAGCTGCGGGAACGGCCATCGAGTCCGGCGAAGATCATCTTGCCGAAATCGGGCGATCCGGGCGCCGTAACAAAATTGGCGTATTTGTTTTGGGTGTCGTAGATGGTCCAGTAGAGTTCGTAGCGGACGCCGAGGTTGAGCGTGAGGCGGGGAGTGACCTTCCAGTCATCCTGGAAGTACCAGAGGCCGTTCTGGGCGCGCAGGTCGCTGACGCCAGTGCTGCTGGTGGCCACCGATTGCGCAAGGCCGAGGAGCATATCGGCGAGACCGGCTCCGGTGTTGGGGCGCGCCTGCGGGTTCTGTGTATAGCTGCCGTCGAAGCCGATGTTGCCGCGGCCGTTGAGCGTGGTGAACGTGTAGAACTTGAGGAATTGATAGGTGAATCCCATCTTGAAGATGTGATTGCCGTGCATCTTGGTGGCGTTGTCTGAGAACTCCCAGGCGGCGGAGGTTTTGGCCAGCGGGACGTTGGTGAGACCGACCGGCTGTGCGCCGAGGCCGGCGAATCCGTTGACGCCGAAGGTGGGAGTGCTGCTGTTGACGCCGGGGGCGAGGGCGCCGGGAATGATCTCGTTCTTGGCGAGTGTGGCGTCTTTGTCGATGCCGGGGCGTGTCCACGCGAAGCGGAATTCGTTCACCAGGGTGGGGCTGAAAACGTGCGTGTAACCGAGGCCCGCATTCCAGGCCGGCATGTTCTGATTGACACCGGTGCCGGCAGGTTCGGGAAGCGCCGCTTCGCCGCTGAGCGTGCCACGATTCATCGAGAACCGGGCGAAGAGGTTGTCTTTATCGCTGAAGGTGTAGTCGTGGCGGATGGTGAGGTTTTGCAGGCTGGTGGTGTAGCGCGAGGTGCGGATGAAGTTGGAGGCCGCGCCGGCGCGATTGGGGTCGGGGTAGGTAGCGGCGAGTGTTCTTCCAATGGAATTGAAAGCGGAGGAAGGCACGGTGTTGTTGGCGTACGGTGTGCGCGTGGCGGCGGCGCCTGTGCCGCTGGTGGTGAAGGGATCGAAGATGACGTTGGGGAATGCGCCACCCTTCATGGCGGCGGAGGGCACCGTGGAGATGTTGACTTGCGATTGGCGGATCTCAGTGCCTTGATAGGCGCCGAAGAGGAACGCTTTGTTCTTGCGCAGCGGGCCGCCGAGTGAGCCGCCGAACTGGTTGTAGACGAGCGGAGGCTTGTTGCCGCCGGGCGCGAAGAAGTCGCGGGCGTTGATGGCGGCGTTGCGCAGGAAGTTGAAGACGGAGCCGTGAATTTCGTTGGTGCCACTGCGGGTGACGACGCTCACCACGCCACCGGCGGAACTGCCGTATTCGGCGGAGAAATTGCCGGTCTGCACCTTGAATTCGAGGATGGCTTCCAGCGATGGGCGGAGGGCATCACGCTGGTGGTTGTCAATGCCACGGATGTAGGACTGATTGGTGCCGCCATCGAGCAGGTATTGGTTCTGCATGCCGCGATTGCCGTAGGCGGAGAACGATTGATCCTTGTTGGCGGAAGGCACGACACCAGGAGTGAGCAGCGAGAGCTGCATGTAGTTGCGGCCGTTCAATGGGAGCTGCTGGATGGTGTGATCGTCGATGACCTGACCGAGGGCGTTGGATGCCGTATTGACAAGCGGCGTATCGCCTTCAATATTGACCGATTGCGACGTTGCCCCGAGTTCGAGGGTGATGCGGAGAGAGACGGTTTCGGTGACGCGGAGGACGACGCCTTTCTGGAGGTGGGACTTGAAACCTTCTTTTTCGATCTTAATATCGTAAGTTCCGGGATTGAGCAGAGGCACGGCAGCAAGCCCGGTGCCCGTGGTGCGCACGGTGCGGACGAGCGATCCGGTTTGGGTGCCGGTGATGGAGACATTGGCGTCAGGGACGGCTGCGCCCGTGGGGTCGTTGACCTGGACGTCGATCTGGCCGCCGGCGGACTGTGCACGGAGGCTGGGGAGTAAGGTAAGGAACAGACAGAATGCGAGACGCATGGTTGCAGGCAGTATATATCAAACGGGGGCTCGGGATGGCTGGATATAATCCCATTCATGGCTTCGAAAGTCTACGACGTAGTAGTGGTGGGCAGCGGCCCATCGGGAGGCACGCTGAGCGCGCATCTGGCGCGGGCTGGAGTGGATGTAGCGCTGGTGGAAGGCGGCCCGCGGATCAATACGCGCACCGATTTCAATACGCATGCGATGCCGTTTGAATTCGCGAACCGGCACATTCCAACGATGAAGCCGGGCAAGCAGGGCTTCGATTCGGAGCGGGCTCGCGGAGTGGGGGGGAAATCGCTGACGTGGAACGCGGTGGCCTGGCGCTACAGCCAGCGCGATTTCAAGGGCCGGGTGCATGACGGCGCGGGCGAGGATTGGCCGATCGACTACAAGGATCTGGAGCCTTACTACACGAAGATCGAGCGTGAGGTGGGCGTGTGCGGGAATCGCGACGGGCTGGAAGATTTGCCGGATGGCGAGTTCCTGCCTCCCGTGCCGATGAAGTGCAGCGACCTGATTGTGAAGCGCGGCGCGGAGAAACTCGGCGTTAAGGTGATTCATGTCAGGAAGTCGACGCTGAGCAAGGCGATGTTCGGAAGGCCTGCGTGCCACTTCTGCGGCAACTGCATGGCGGGCTGCGATGTGGTGGCGAAGTACAATTCGGCGGATTGCCACATTGTGCCGGCGCAGAAGACGGGGAAGCTGGAGGTGCTGTCGAATTCGATTGTACGCGAGGTGATGGTATCGGATGAGAACCGCGTCACCGGCGTGCGGTTTCTGAATCGGGAGACGAAGCAGGAAGGCGAAGTGCGGGGGCGCGTGGTGGTGGTGAGTTGCGCCTGCGCGCAGAGTGTGGGGTTGTTGATGATGTCGAAATCGCGGTTGTATCCGAACGGGCTGGCGAATTCGAGCGGGCAGTTGGGGAAGAACTTCATTCCGCACTTCACGGGCGGCGTGCAGTGCTTTCTCGGCGAGCTGAAGGGCAAGCCGGCGGCGAACGATGAAGGGTTCCTCGATCACGCCTATGTGCCGTCGTTCATGCACAACAGGAAGCGCGATTATGCGCGGAGCTTTGGGATTCAGTTCAATTATCAGAACAGGCGCGCGGTGGGGTGGGCGCGCGAGATTCCGGGGTTTGGGAAGAGTTACAAGCAGGCGGTGAAGGACCGCTATCCGGCGTTTCTCACGTTTTCGCCATATGGTGAGATGCTGCCGCATGCAAAGACGTATCTGGATTTGGACTACGAAAAAAAGGACGTGCACGGGCTGCCGATGGTGCGCCGCCACGTCACCTGGAGCGAGCACGACTGGAAGCTGTTCCGCGAGATGACGGAGTGGTCAAAGCGGATTCTGACGGCGGCTGGAGCGGAGATTCTGGCGGTGGGCGAGGAGCCGCGGACGAATCACGAATTGGGCGGGGCGCGAATGGGCAATGATCCGAAGACCAGCGTGCTGAACAAATGGTGCCAATCGCACGATGTGAAGAATCTGTTTGTGGTGGATGGCAGCGTGTTTCCGTCGGCATCGGAGAAGAACCCGACGCACACGATGATGGCGCTGGCGGCGCGCACGGCTGAGTATATCGCCGAGTCGCTGAAGAAGGGAGAACTGTAATGGCAGAACGCCGGGATACGTTGAAGATTATCGGGGCGATCGGGACGACGTGCGCGTTTCCGTTTAGCGCGGATGAGTTGTACGGGCAGCATGATCATGGCGCGGCGATGGCCCCGCCTGCGGTGATCACGAAGCCGGTGTATTTCACGGAGACGGAGTTTGCCACGGTGTCGGCGCTGGCGGACACGATTATTCCGGCGACGGATACGCCGGGCGCGGTGCAGGCGGGAGTGCCGGGCTACATCGACTACGTGGTGAACAGCAGCGCGAATTGGAAGAAGCTGTTTCGTGAGGGGTTGGCGTGGTTGGATGAACAATGCACTGCGAAGCATGGAAAGCCGTTCCGGGAGTTGAACGAGGCGCAGAAAGAGAAGGTGGTGGCGCCGTTGTGCAAGGCGGCGGATGCGGTGCGGCCTGCGCGGACAGTGGCTCGCACGGCGCGAGCAGCCGCGGATCCGCTGAAGAATGCATCGATGGAAGTGCGATTTTTCAAGGCGTTCAAGAGCATGACGGCGGATGGATATTTCACGAGTAAGCCGGGGTTGGTGGATACGCTGGGCTACAAGGGGAACACGGTGATGGGGGAATTTCCCAGTTGTGAGCGGGAGCATTGATGCAGTACGGCGTACCGGCGATTGGTAATGTGCCGCGCGGGCGGGTGGCGTTGTTGCAGCATGCGCTGGACACGTATGCGAGCGAAACGAACAAAGTGCATGCGACGTGGCTGGTGTTTGCCGATGCCGATTGGGGATTTCGTCCGCATGCGCGGTCGAGTTCGGTAGGGGAGATTCTGAAACACCAACTGCTGTCGGAGCGGCGGTTCTTTGCGGAGTTTCTGGGATTGCCGGAACCGGCGGCGATGGCGGTGCTTCCGGTGGAGGAAAGTGTGCAGGCGTATGCGGCGCGGCTGGTGGAGTTGGCCCGGCCACGGGTGGCGTTTCTCGCGGAGCAGGATGAAGCGTGGTGGATGGAACGGGTGCGATTCTTTGATGTGGAACGGGAGCGGAGTTGGGTGTTCTGGCGGCGGGTCTTGCACACAGCGCATCACCGGACACAGTTGACGGTGTATCTACGGCTGCTGGATAAGACGGTGCCTTCGACTTATGGACCGACAGCCGATGTGACTTGGGAAGGAGCGTCGCCCACACTGCGCGTGGAAAATTGAAACTAACCGGCGGCGGGATTCTGAGTCTAACCCGCCGTGAGAAACCTAACGCTGCTCTTCGTCACCGGCGCGATGGCTCTGCTTGCGCAGAGAGATCCGCTCCCCCCGATT
Source organism: Acidobacteriota bacterium (assembly GCA_018268935.1). Lineage (GTDB taxonomy): Bacteria > Acidobacteriota > Terriglobia > Bryobacterales > Bryobacteraceae > CADEFT01. The sequence goes on from JAFDVS010000006.1 coordinate 43,467, forward strand.
CCTCCAGTTCCACGCCTTGCTCACGAGTACGCCGCGAAGGCTGCCGCGCACGCCGACGCAGCCATGCGCCATTTGGAGCACAAGATGGCGTTCGCAATGAGCTCTTCGGCCCTGTTCCCGGCGAAGGCCAGCGCGCAGGAGCGCAGCTATGACGCCGGATTGCGGGCTTTGGACAGCCGCAGCTATGAACGGGCGTTGGAATCCTTCTCGCAAGCGGCGATGACCACAGGATCGCGCAGCGATGGAGCACTGTTCCGGAAGGCGTACGCGTTGTATGCGCTGGGCCGGAAGGATGAGGCGTCAGCGGCATTGGCGGAGTTGCGCCGCTCGCACGGCTCCAGCCGCTGGATGGGCGATGCGCAGGCGCTGGAAGCCGAGATCAAACAGGGTTCCGGACAGATTGAGGATATCCGCGTGGCGGCGCTTTCCGGTTTAATGCACTCCGACCCGGAGAAAGCGGCTCCGTTTGTGGAACAGATCCTCAAGGGCTCAGCTTTTCCGAAGCTGCAAGAGCAGGCGCTGCGGGGCATTTCGAATAGCGATTCTCAGCGGAACCGCGATTTGTTGACGGCGATTGCCCGGGGAAAAATAGGCAATCCGGATCTGCAATTGCGGGCGATCCATTCGCTCGCGGATCGGCGTACGGACAATCGCCCGCTGCTGCGCGAGATCTATTCATCGGCCACGGACGAGCAGGTGAAGCGGGCCGCGTTGCGCGGGCTGGGAGCTGCCGAGGACAACGAAGAACTGCTGCGGATTTTCAAAGCGGAGAAGGAAGCCTCGCTGCGCATGGAGGCCTTGTCGATGATGCGTAATTCGCTTTCGCCGGCGGAGCTGTGGACGCTGTATGGGGCCGAGAGTTCGGTGGAAGTGAAGGAGCGGATTCTGCAACGGCTGAAGGACGCAGGCGCAACGGAACGGCTGTTGGAAGTGGCGAAGACGGAGAAGGATTTGAAGCTGCGGCAGAGCGCGATTCGGGCATTGGGATCGGCGACGACGGGCGGTGCGCTGGTGGCGATGTACGCCGCGGAAGGCGACCAGTCAGTGAAGCGGATGATTGTGGATGCGCTCTATTCGCATCAGAACGGGAAGGCGCTGGTGGAGGTGGCGCGTAAGGAGAAGGACCCGCGCATGGCGCAGGAACTGGTGAGCCGGCTTTCGCGGATGAAGTCGAAGGAAGGCTTCGATTATCTGACGGAGATACTCAAATGAAGACGACCCTGATGCTTCTGATGGCGGCGCTGCCATTGCCGGCGCAGCCCAAGCGGCTGGTGGATGCGCGGGTGCAGACGCGCGCGGTAACGGGCGGATTGGCGCAGCAGATTGGCGCATTGCAGACCCAGCAGCCGCAACCGGCGTGGGCGGCGTATGTGGTTCCCGCTGCTCGAGGGCGCCAGTTCGGATGCGATGGGTACTGGCGCGATAAGGAGTTCGTGGTTGCGGGCGGCGTGGTTCACCTGGAGCCGCCGCAGGAGGTGATGGTGCTTCTGCGCTTTCACGATCAGCAGGTGAGCCAGATTCGGACTCTGGCGCCGGATTGCGATATCTCCGCCGGTGGCGCGACGTTTTATTGGCTGACCGGTGTGGCGGCGGCGGATAGCGTGGCGATGCTGCAGGCGTTCGTGCGGCCGGGCGGGAGGCTGTCGGAGCCGGCAGTGAATGCGATTGGCTTTCACGCGGGGCCGGCGGCGGAGGCTGCGTTGGAGAAGTTTATCGCGCGCGATCAGCCCGAGTCCGTGCGGTCGCGGGCGGTGAGTTGGATGGGAACGACGCGCGGCCGCCGCGGCGTGGAGAAGATCAAGGAGATTGTGGCGGCGGATCCCAATGACCGCGTGCGCCGGAGTGCGATAAACGCGCTGGCTGCGAGCGGCGATGCGGAGGCAGTGGAGATTCTCGTGTCGACGGCGAAGGGCGACCGGACGGCTTCCATTCGCAGCGAAGCGTTGCGGGCGCTGGCTCGCAAGGGCGGGCCGAAGGCGCTGGCCGCGATCAACGCTGCGATTGAAGGCGATCCGGACCGTGAGGTGCGGCGCAATGCGGTGGCTGCGCTGCGTTCGCTGCCCGATGGGGAAGGAATTCCGCAGTTGATTGCAGTGGCGAAATCGAATCGCGATGCCGAGGTGCGGAAGCACGCGATGTCGGTGCTGGGGCAATCGGGTGATCCGCGGGCGGCGGTGTTCTTTGAGGATGTTCTGCGGGCGCGATAGGCGTGATAGAGTATGGCGCATGCGAAATTTCCTTGTTGCGATGATGCTGACGGGCCTGCTGCAGGCTGCCGAGACCACACCGGTGCGGCGCGGAAAGCTGCTGCTGGAGGATGATTTCAACGGGTCCGCACTCGATTCGAAATGGAAGGTGGCCAAGGGGAAGTGGTCCGTGGCGGATGGCAAGGCGACGGGTGTGGAACTGGCCTCGGACAAGCATGCGGCGGTGATCCGGCGCGATGTGGCGTTCCGCGATGGAGTGATTGAAGTGTCGTTTCAGATGAAGCCTGGCGCGAAGATGACGGCGATCAGCTTGAATAGCGCCAAAGGGCATTCGTGCCGGGTGACGGTGCGGCCGGGTGAATTGATTGTGCAGAAGGATAGAGCGAACGCGAAGAGCGAGGATAAGGCGGCTGTACTGGCGCGGAAGGCGATGACGTTTGAGCCGGGCAAGTGGTACACGGTGACGATGGAAGTGCGGGGAGCGAGCGTGATGGCTCGGGTGAACAATGGGCCGGCGATCGGCGGGGAGCATGAAGGGATCGCGATTGACCGGACGAATATCGGGCTGCCGGTGTCGGGGGATGGTGTGGTGTTTGATTCGGTACGGGTTTGGGAGGCGCATTAGGGCGCTTTTGTGAAGATTGACCCGGACACGCCGCTTGAAGTGAGCACAGATGGTAAACAACTCATCGTCGCGCCGGTCAAGCCCTCTGCTCGCCGGAAGCGGTTTGAAGAGGCCCAGGAGTGGGCGCATAAACGCTACGGGCGGGCTTTTCAGAAGCTCGCGGAGTAGGGTGAAGGCGCAACGGCGGTGACCCCATGGAACGATCGCGGAATTCCGGGAATTCAGCGGGCTCACACCAAGGCCACTCCTTTTGCAGGAGCTTCATCCGTTCACGGTTGACCATGGCGGAGCCACTCCTCGCGAGTCATAAGGCTCTCGCGATCCATGGCGCGATCGACCGCGAGGATGCCGTCAAGATGATCCATTTCGTGCTGAATCAACTCTGAGAATGCGCCCTCGGCGTCGAGCGCGCATGCGGCGCCGTGTTCGTCAGTGTAAGTGAGGCGCAGCGAAACCGAGCGGAGCAGTTTCACCATCAGATTGGGAAACGAGAAACAATCATCCCAGAGGGAGAATGTTTCGGCGCTCAACGCGTCGTAGCGAGGGTTCACCAAGGAATAGGACCGCCCGTCGATTTCGATGTAGATGACGCGCACGGGCTCGCCGATTTGAATGGCGCTGATGCCGCGGCCAAAGCCGTGTGTGTCCTGGAATTGATGCAACGTATCCCGCAGGTCGGCGAGGACGGAAGCAGGATCGGTGGCGGGCACGGAAATGGTTCGCAGCAAGGGGTCGCCAAGCTGAAGAATACGGCGCACAGGCATGCGCCCATCCTATCAGCGGTGAATGGTACGATGAGCGCTTGACCAACGGCAATTGGAGTCACGCTCTCGATCGGGAACTGCATCACTTCCTGGAGGGGATGAGTGTGATGAGTTGGATCGGACATTTCCTCGCGGTGGGAGTGTTTGGAGTGGCGGTGCCGATGCGCCAGGGGTTGGATTTTCTGGATGTGATGTTTCTGTTGGCCTACGCCTGCCTGCCGTGTTTGTTCGCGGCGCCGCTGGTGGCGGAGAGCGTGGCGGGGCGCAGGACGCTGCCTCCGGCAGAAGGCTATATGGCGCAGGTGGGCATTCCGTTTCTGTTCGCGGTGTTGTGGAATCTGCTGATTTTCGCTTCGGCGATTGCGGCGGTGAACGCGGCCAATTGGTACGGGAAAGTGATTCTGCCTCCGCGGGCGATCCTGTGGAACGTGCTGCTGCTGAGCGTGGCGGCGACGGCGTTTGCTTCGGCCATCACGGGGTGGCTGGCGTTGAACGTAGCGTCGGCATCGGCGGCGAAGAGCCACGCGCGGCGGCTGTTTCTGCTGGTGCTGCTGGCAGTGCTGATGTATGCGCGGATGGCGCCGCTTGATTGGAAGCGGGTGGTGGAGAGCAGGCTGACGGCTTCCGGCATAACGTGGGTGCTGCTGCCGCTGTCGGCGGCGTTGTTGGTGTTGGCGTACCTGCTGCTGCGCGCGGGGGCCGGACGCAGGGCGGAAGAGGCGGCGGGGCCGGTTTTCTCGCTTCGCTCCTAGCCGCGCTGGTATATTAAAAGGCTTGCGTATGAAGATTACCGCTCAATCCCCGTGCCGTGTCGATATGGCGGGGGGAACCGTCGATATTTGGCCGCTGTACCTGTTTCACAAGAAAGCAGTGACGGTGAACTTTGCCGTGAACCGTTACACGCGCTGTGTGCTGGAAACGCACGACTCTCCGGAGATTGTGCTGCGGAGCCTGGATCTAAAGGGTGAGGAGCGCTTCGCTTCGCTCGAAGACCTGCAGAAGGCGAAGAAATACAAGCTGCCGCTGCTTGCCTACCTGGTGGATTTCTTCGAGCCGAAGACCGGGTTCACCATGGAGACAAATTCGGAAGCTCCGGCGGGGGCGGGCATTTCGGGCTCTTCGTCGCTGATCATCTCCATTGCCAGCGTGCTGAACAAACTCACGGGCGCAGGGCACTCCATCGAGAAGATCCGCGAGATTGCGCAGAATAATGAGGCGCGGATCATACGCGTGCCGACGGGCTGCCAGGATTACTATCCGGCGATGTATGGCGGCGTGAGCGCCATTGAGATGGACTGCGCGGGATTGCGGCGCAAGGCGATTACGGTAGACCTGGACGATTTCAATGAGCGGATCGTGTTGGCCTACACGGGCGAGCCGCGCAATTCGGGCATCAACAACTGGGAAGTGAACAAGGCGCATATCGACGGCGATAAGGCCGTGCATAAGAACTTCGACCGCATTGTGGCGATTGCCAATGCGATGCGCGGAGCGCTGGAAAAGAGCGACTGGCCGGAAGTAGCGAAGCTGATTCGTGACGAGTGGGCGAACCGGAAGAAGAACGCGCCGGGGATCACCACTCCGCTGATTGACCGGCTGGTGGAGGTGACGCGCAAGGCCGGCGCGAAGGGTGCGAAGGTGTGCGGCGCGGGCGGCGGCGGCTGCGTGTTCTTCCTGGTGGAGCGCGGGGCGAAGGAAAAAGTGGCGCAGGCGATTGTGGCCGAAGGCGCGGAAGTGCTGCAGGTAACCGTGGCGCCGGCGGGTGTGAAGTTGAAAGTGGCGAAATAGGACTTCATTCGTATACTGAACATATGGACAATGGAACTGCTCGGCGCAATTTCCTCAAAGCCGGCGTAGCGGCTGGGTTTCCCGCTTTGCTCTCGGCGATGCAACAGGCGAACACGCTGAAGGTGGGCCTGGTAGGCTGCGGAGGCCGCGGATCGGGCGCGGCGGCGCAGGCGTTGAAAGCCGACGATTATGCGCAGCTCACGGCAGTGGCCGATATCGACATGGAGCGCGCGCAGGAATGCCTGACGCGGCTGAAGAAAGTGGCGGGCGAGAAGGTGAAGGTAGAGAGCGCCAACATCTTCCTGGGCCTGGATGCGTACGAAAAACTGCTGGCGAGCGGCGTCGATGTGGTGTTGCTGGCGACGCCTCCGGGGTTCCGCCCGGTGCATCTGCGGGCCGCGGTGAATGCGAACAAGCATGTCTTTTGCGAGAAGCCGGTGGCAGTGGATGCTCCCGGTATCCGCCACGTGCTGGAGACGGCGAAGATGGCCAAGGAGAAGAATCTCTCCGTGGTGGCGGGCTTCTGCTGGCGGTATTCCAACTACATCCGGGAAACATTCGATCAGATCAAGGGCGGCTCGATCGGCGACATTGTGGCTTACTACGCCACTTATTACACGTCGCCGGTGAAACCGATGCCCGCGGCCAGCACGCGGCCGGCCGGAATGAGCGACGTGGAGTGGATGATCCGCAACTGGTACAACTTCAGCTGGCTCTGCGGCGACGGATTGGTGGAACAGGCGGTGCACAGCGCCGACAAGATCGCCTGGGCGATGAACGACAAACCTCCGGTGAGCTGCGTCGCGGTGGGCGGAAGGCAGATTCCGGCTGAAGGCGGGAACATTTTCGATCACTTCGAAGTGAACTACCTGTATCCGAACAATGTGCGGGCGTTTCTGGGCTGCCGGCAGATTGAAGGCTGCTACAACGAAAACTCGGATTACATTCTGGGGACGAAAGGTGCAGCGACGATCGGGCGCGGGCCGATGCCCCGCATCGCCGGCGAGAAGAACTGGGTTTACAGCGGGCAGAAGAACGATATGTATCAGGCTGAGCACGATGCGCTGTTCGCATCGATCCGCCGCGGCAAGCCGATCAACGACGTGGAGTGGATGACCACATCGACCATGCTGGCGATCATGGGCCGCATGGCGGCGTACACGGGCCAGCAGATTACCTGGGAACAGGCGATGAACTCGCAGGAATCGCTGTATCCGTACGATTCGAAGCTCGATTGGAGCGGTTCGATGAGCGTACCGCCGCTGCCTCGTCCGGGGCAGACCAAATTCGTCTAATGCGGCGGCTGTGGCTTGGTTTGGGATTCAGCGCGGCCATCGCGGCCGGGCAGGATTTCGTGCGCGATGTGAAGCCGGTGTTGGAAGCGAATTGCCTCGCTTGCCACAATGCGCAACGCAACTACGCCGGGGTACGGCTGGAGACGGCAGCGCTAGCGGCGAAGGCGATTGTGGCGGGGGCGCCGGAGAAAAGCTCGCTGTGGATGACCATGGAGATTGCGCCTGGGAAGATCAAGGCGATGCCTCCGGGTGGGCCGCAGTTGCCGCAGGCGCAGCGCGACATCGTGAAGCAGTGGATTGCCGCGGGAGCGAAGTGGCCGGATGGCGTAACGCTGGCGGCGCGCACGGTGACGGCGAAACTGGATGAGAAGGCGCTCGTCGAGCAACTGCACAAACGGATCAGCGCGCAGCCGGCCGCGGGCGTGGGGCAGCCGTACAAGAACGCGATTCCCGGCACGCTGATTTCCTATGAAATGGTTCCGGTGGCGGCGGGCGAGTTCGTGATGGGCACTCCGGAAAGTGAGAAGGGGCGGAAGGCGGACGAGGGTCCGCAGCACAAGGTTCGTGTCGATGCGTTCTGGATGCAGAAGTACGAAGTGACCTGGGATGAGTACCGTCTGTTCATGTTCAGCCAGCAGGCGGGCGAGAAGGCGGGCGCCGATACGGTGGTGGATGCAGTGAGCAGGCCCACGCGGCCCTATGTCGAGATGAGCTTCGGGATGGGCATCAACGGCTATCCGGCGATCAGCATGACGCAGCATGCGGCGAATAAGTACGCGCAGTGGCTGAGTGCGCGCACGGGGCATTTTTACAGGCTCCCGACCGAAGCAGAGTGGGAATACGCCTGCCGCGCGGGATCCACCGATGCGTACGGCGGAGTGGATGTGGCGAAACTCGGCGAGTATGCCTGGTTCGCGCAAAACAGCAACGGCAAGTACGAAAAAGTTGGCACGAAGAAGCCCAATGCCTGGGGTCTGTACGATATGTTGGGCAACGTGATGGAGTGGACGCTGGATCAATACACTCCGGATTACTCGCAATGGAAAGCGCCGTGGGTGAAATCGACGAAACCCTATCCTCATGTGGCGCGGGGCGGATCGTGGAATGACGAAGCCGAGGCCTTGCGTTGCGGCGTGCGGGTTGGCTCAGACGCCAGTTGGAAGATGCAGGATCCGCAACTGCCGAAGTCGATCTGGTATCTCACCGATGCGCAGTTTCTCGGGTTCCGGCTGGTGCGTCCGGTGAAGGTTCCTACAGCGGCCGAGATGTTCCAGTATTGGAACAACGGCGTGGAAAAAGAGTGATCATCGGGCTGGCGGCGCTGTTGCTGTCCGCGGCACGCGGCGAGGAGTTGCGGCGGTTTGAGGCAGTGGAGCAGCACATGGGGACGCTGGTCTCCATGCGTGTCTACGCGGCGAACTCCGTGCTGGCGCAGCGTGCGCTGGAAAAAGCATTTACACGCGTTCGTGATTTAGACAACCTGCTCAGCGATTACAAACCCGACAGTGAAGTGAGCCGTCTGGCGGCAGGCAAGGCGGCGCCAGCAAGCGCGGATTTGCTTGCGGTGCTGCGGCTGGCGGGCGAGGTGTGGAAAGAAACGGAAGGCGCCTTCGATGTGAGCATTGGAGCGGTAACGCACCTGTGGCGCGCGTCGCGGGCTGCCGGGCGATTGCCGGACGATGAAGAACTGCGCGCGGCACTGGGGCGCAGCGGATATCAGCATGTGCGGGTGAATGCGGGGAAGCGCACGGTCCTGTTGGGCAAAGACGGGATGAAGCTGGATCTGGGAGGAATTGCGAAGGGATATGCAGCCGATGCGGCGCTCGATGTGTTGCGCGCTTCGGGAGTGCGGCGCGCATTAGTGGCGGTGAGCGGGGACCTGGCGATCGGCGATCCGCCGCCGGGACGCGAAGGCTGGCAGGTGGAGATTGCGGGCGGACGCGTGCTGGAGTTGAAGAACTGCGGCGTGTCGACATCGGGCGACGAGGAGCAGCATTGGGAGATCGGGGGAAAACGTTACTCGCACATCGTGGATGCGCGGACGGGGAAACCTTTAGAGGCATCGCGCGAAGTTACAGTTGTAACGGAACGTTCGGCGATAAGTGATGCACTTGCGACAGCAATTTGTGTAACAGGAATCACTTACGAGAGTGCGTTTACAAGGCGTCATAGGACTCGCGTCTACCTAGTACCGTGAACTAAGGCCTTTCCTCTCTCTAAGTGGGGTTACCTACTACTTCTAACGATTGCCAGCCCACCGCACACTGTGGATGGGAGGGCATTCGCATGAGTCCTAGGCTGTACGATCTCGCTGTACTGTGTGTGGCAATTCTGGGTGGAAAGGCATTCGGGCAGATCACCGGCGATCTGCAAGTGTTGGTCAGTGATCCCACGCAGGCAGTGGTGGTGAACGCGGAGGTGTCGATCGTACACAAGGAAACAGCGCTGGGGAGGAAGTTGGGGTCGGGTATCACGGGCGGGGCACGATTCTCGCAGTTGCCGCTGGGCAGCTACCAGGTGAAAGTGGAAGCACGCGGATTCGCCAATTACACGGCGAACGCGCTCGTGAGCAGCGGCGCGGTGACCACGGTGAAGGCGCAACTGGAGGTGCAATCGACGAAGCAGGAAGTGAACGTAACGGAGTCGACGCCCGCGGTGAACATGCTGAATGCGCAGTTGCAGACCACGGTGGAGGCGCCGGAGATTGTGACGCTGCCGATTGCACGCACGGGCGTGCTGGGGCTGGCGGCTGTGGCGCCTGGTGTGGTGCCCGTATCGCCGCGCAATCCTTTTCTGGGGATCGGGAGTTTCAATTCGAATGGCGGGCGCGGGCGCGGGAACAACATCACGATCGACAACGCCACGGCGACGGACACGGGAGTGACTGGTGTAGCTGGATTGGGTACGGTGCCGCTCGATGGCATTCGCGAATTCTCGCTGGTGACGAATACGTTCAGCGCGGAGTTCGGCCGCAACAGCAGTGCGCAGGCGCAGGTGTTGACCAAGAGCGGATCGAATGAATTTCACGGACGGCTGTTTGAATTCTTCCGCAACGACAAACTGAACTCGCGGGATTATTTTGACCGCACGGGGTTGACGTCGCCGCACCGGGACAACAACTGGGGCGCGGTGGCGGGAGGCCGGCTGGTGCGCGACAAGCTGTTCTGGTTCGGAACCTATGAGCAGCAGCGGACGGGCGGCGAGGGTGGTACGCGGCTGGCGCAAGTGCCCCGGCCGGACCAGGTGACGGGGATCACGGATCCAACGTCGAAGGACCTGCTGGCGAAGATGAATGTGCCGACGGATCCGTCGGGGACCATCAGCAACCGCGCGGCGAATGTCGTCGATACGCTGGCGTTTTCAGGGCGCGTGGATGCGAACCTGACAGCGCGCGATACGTTGAGCGGGCGTTATGGAATTGAGAAGCTGGATGAGCAATCGCCGTCGCTGGCGTTTGTCGGATCGAGCCTCGCGGCGGGCGGCATCACTTCGAGCGACAAGGCGCAGAATGCCACCGCGACCTACACGCGGACCTTCGGAGCATCGGCGGTGAATCAACTGCTCGCTTCGTTCGGGCGGACGCGGCCGTCGTTCGATGCGCTGTCGAGCTTCGCCGGTCCGGAGATTGTGTTCAACGGCGGCAGCATCGCCACGCTGGGCGTGTGGAACAGTTGGCCGCAAGGACGTGCGCAGACCACCTATGAGTTGATGGATACGCTCAGCTATGTGCGCGGGCGGCACCAGGTGAAGGCGGGCGCCGATTTGAACCGCGTGCATCTGAACAGCTTCTACGACCTGATGGTGCGCGGGCAGTTTGTGTTTCTCAACTTCAATGACTTTGCGGCGGGCACGCCGTTTTCCTATACGCAGCGCTTCGGGAATTCGGTGCGCGGCAACCGTGTGTCGAACCAGTTCTTCTTCGTGCAGGACGATGTGCGCGTGGCGCGGCATCTGACGTTGAACATCGGGATGCGGCTGGAAGTGAATGGCGGCGTGAATGAGGTGAACGGGCTGCTGTCGAACCTGGATTTGCAGGGCACGCAGGCGATGGGCGATCTGGGCACGGGGCCGCTGGGTTCCATCTACAAGGGCGGTACATATTTCAACCGGACGTCGAACTGGGGGCCGCGCTTCGGGTTTGCTTATAATCCGCACGGCGGAAAACTGTCGATCCGCGGCGGATATGGCATCGCCTACGACTTCATCTATCTCAACCCGATTTTGAACGGGCGGTTCCTGCCACCACTGATGTATCAAGGCAGTTTGACGCAGGCGCAGATTGGCGGGGCAGACAACTACGCCGCGCTGGTGAGCGGCACATCGGCTTTCCAACGGAACTGGCAGAGCACGGTAGGCTCTTATCCGACGGGCTGGAAAAACATCGGAGCGTTGTCGCCGATCGATGTGGGGCTACGCAATCCGCAGGTGCATCAATTCAGCTTCAGCGTGGAGCGTGAGTTGCCGGGACAGTGGGTGGGGCGCGTGTCCTATTCCGGGGCGAAGGGAAATTATCTGCAACGCTCGGCGCCGGTGAACACGGCGCGGCCGGGCCAGTTCACGCCTCCGGAGACGCTGGCGGAGCAGACCAGGCGGCAGCAGGCGGGCGAATTCTCGGCGTTGAACACGGCGCTGAACGGCACTTCCGCGCGCGCGTCCAGCCGCTTGGATCCGCGCTTCAATGGCGTGAGTTTGCTCACTTCGTCGGCGAATTCGAATTATCATTCGGTGCAGTTCACGGCGGAGCGGCGTTTTTCGCGTGGCTATTTGGTGCGAGCGGCGTACACGATTGCGAAGTCGATTGACGATGTGTCGGATGCGTTGAACGTGCTGGCGAATGACAGCTCGGCGCAACAGAATCCGTTTGATAACCGCAATAACCGGGCGGTGTCGCAGTTCGATGTGCCGCAGCGGCTGTCACTGGTGCATGTGTATTCGCCGCAAGTGCGGACAGGGAGCGCCATTGCGCGGCACGTGTTGAACGGGTGGACGCTGAGCGGGATTCTGCAATTGCAGGGCGGATTCCCGGTGAACATCATGAACGGGTCAGTGGCCGGGCTGGCGGATGGGACGCTGATTGGCGGCAGCGGGACACTGCGCCCGAACCTGGTGGGTCCGCTGAACGTGGAGTTCGCACCGAACCCGGGATTGGGCACGGCGAATCCGAACAAAGTGACGGCGTCGGGGCTGGAATCGCCGCTGGTCGGGCACTTCGGCACGCTGGGGCGGAATGTCCTGCGCACGAACGGGCTGGTGCAGAGCGATGTGACCGTGGCCAAGCGCGTGCGGCTGAGTGAGCGCCTTTCCACCGAGTTCCAGACGCAGGTTTACAACGTGTTCAATAACACATCGTTCAGCCGGCCGGGCTTGTCGCGGGGGACGGCGTCGACGTTCGGCTACTACGCGGACACCTATTCCGACAGCCGCAACATGACGATGGCGCTGCGGCTGATCTGGTAGCCAGCGGCGTGGTACACTCCGGTGTTCCATGCTGCGACGGAGTTTCTTAGCGCTGCTGCCTGGGTCTCTGGCGGCGGCCCGGCAATACAAGGCCGATGTGGCCGTAATCGGCGGGGGATTGGGTGGATGCGCGGCGGCACTGGCGGCGTTGCGCCATGGGCTACGCGTGGTGATGACCGAGGAGACCCGGTGGATCGGCGGACAGATCACGTCTCAGCTTGTCTCCGCGTTCGATGAGCATCCGTGGATTGAGGGCAGTGGCGGGACGCGGTCCTATCGCGACTTTCGCAATGCTATCCGGCAGCATTACCGGTCTTATTATCCGTTGACGGAGGCGGCGCGCGGGCGGAGCAATTTGAGTCCGGGCGGCGGGTCGGTATCGAACTTCCAGTGCGATCCTCGGGCGGCGCTGCAGGTGCTGGAGGGGATGCTTTCGCCTTACATGGCATCGGGGCGGCTGGCGCTGTTGCTGCGGCATCGGGCGGTGTCGGCGGATGTGTCTGGGGATCGGATACGCGGGGTAGTGACGAAGGATCTGGATAGCGGGCTGTCGCGCACGATTGAGGCGGCGTATTTCCTGGACGCGACGGAGTTGGGCGATCTGCTGCCGCTGACGAAGACCGAATACGTGACAGGGTTTGAATCGCGCGGAGAGACCGGAGAACCCTCGGCGCCGGAGCGCGCCAATCCGGCCAATGAGCAGGCGTTCACGATGTGCTTTGCCGCGGATTACCTGGAGGGCGAAGATCACACCATCGAGAAGCCGCGTGATTACGCCTTCTGGCGCGACTATGTGCCGGCGCTGCGTCCGCCTTGGCCGGGAAAGCTGCTCAGTTGGACGATGTCGAATCCGCGCACGCTGGAGCCGCGGCCGATGCATTTCGATCCGCGGGAGACGAAGCGCGGGCCGGCCACCGCGCCGCTGAATCTATGGTTGTACCGGCGGATCGCGGCGAAGGAGAATTTCCGCGCGGGCGAGTTCGCCAGCGACATTTCGCTCATCAACTGGCCGCAGAACGATTACTGGCTGGGGCGGATAGTAGATGTGCCGGAAGCGGAGTTCCGCAAACACGTGGATGCGGCGAAACAATTGAGCTTCAGTTTGTTGTATTGGATGCAGACGGAGGCTCCTCGCCCGTCAGGAGGATACGGGTGGAAAGGGCTGCGGCTGCGCCCGGATATCGCCGGCACGGAAGACGGCATGGCGATGTATCCCTATGTGCGCGAGGCGCGGCGGCTGCGGGCGGAGTTCACGGTGAAAGAGCAGCACGTCGGCGCCAAAGCGCGGGGGAACATGGCCGAGGCGGAGGCCTTCGCGGATTCGGTGGGCGTGGGGAGTTACCGCATCGATCTACACCCCACGACAACGGGCGACAACTACCTCGACATCAGTTCCCTGCCCTTCCAGATTCCACTCGGAGCGCTGCTGCCGCGGCGTGTGGAGAATCTGCTGGCGGCGGCGAAGAATCTGGGCGTGACGCACATCACCAACGGCTGCTACCGGCTGCATCCGGTGGAGTGGAATGTGGGTGAGGCTGCGGCGTTGACGGTGGCGCATGCCTTGCGGACGGGGCACGCCCCGCGACAGCTCCGCGCGCAGAAGAAACTACTCGCTGGCTTGCAGCAGATGATGGTGGAAGACGGCGTGGAGATCGTGTGGCGCCGGCTTACGACGCGGTGAGGCCGCGGTAGAAGAGGTTGACACCAAGGCAGATCAGCCACACCGCAAGCCCCTTGCGCAGCAGGCGAGTGGGGAATATGGTGGCGAGCCACGCTCCTGCAAGTGCTCCGGGGACGCCACCCGCCAATAGCCAGCGCAGCACTTCAGTATCGACGCCGCCCGCGCTTAAATGCATACTGCCCGCCGCGGCGGAGAGGCCGAGCCCGAACATGATGTCGGTGCCAACGATTTCGGCACTCGTGAGCGTGGTCCAATGCATCAGGGCGAGTGAACCGAGCGCGCCCGCTCCGGCGCTGGAGAAGCCGACTTCAATGCCGATGGGAAAGCTGACCCAAGGCAGACGCTTCGACTTGTCCTGAGCATGGCGCTCAGCGCCGTTCTTGCGGAAGAAATTGGCTGCCGCCGAGGTGACGATGATGGCGCCCAGTAGAACCAGCATGAGCCCGCTGGAGCCCTTCTTGTGCAGTTGCGTGAGGAAGATGCTGCCGAGCAATGCGCCTGGCATGCCCCCCGCCAGCAGCAGGGCCAGCACGCGGTAGTTCACCTGCTTGCGCACGACGAACAGCGGGGCAGCGAAGAGCTTCACCACAGCGACAAAGACAAGGGCTGTACCCACGGCTTGCGGAGCAGGCATGCCAAGGAAGATCAGCAGCACGGGTGCGGTAAGCACTCCACCACCGATGCCCGTGAGGCCGATGATGAGCGCGATGAGCAGGCCGGCGAGGGCTGTCATTTCATTTCTTCTCAGAGAAGGTATGAATGCCGCATTCCAGTTTGTTGCCGCCCCAACGCCCGCTGCGCGGGTTGTCGGGGTCGTAGGGCTTCGCCGTACAGGGCTCGCAGCCAATGCTGGTGTAGCCCTGATCGTAGAGCGGGAGCGGATCGATGTGGTTGGCTTTGACGTAGGCCCAGACGTCTTTGTTGGTCCAGGCAGCGAGCGGACTCACTTTGAGCAGCGACTTGCCATCGGGAAGCACGTGGGTTTCGATCTGCTGCAGGTTGGCGCGCGAGGGCGACTGCTCGCGGCGCAGGCCGGTGAGCCACACCTGGTAACCGGCGAGTCCCCGGAACAGCGGCTCCACTTTGCGCAGATTGCAGCACTTCGAGGGCTCGGACTGATAGAGCTTGCCGAACTGCGATTCCTGCTCAATCACCGTCAGCTTCGGCATCAGGTTGACGAGGGTGAGGTTCCACTCCTGGGTGTAGCGGTCGCGATAGGCGTAGGTTTCGGCGAAGTGGTAGCCCGTTTCGAGGAACAGCACGGGGATATCGGGCCGAAGGCTGCGCGCCATGTGGAGCACCACCATGTCTTCGGCCTGAAAACTGCACGTGATGCAGGCGTTCGGGGTGGAGGCGAGTTGCTCGCGGACGATCTCTTCGGCGTTGCGTAATTCGGTGGACATTTAGATTCCCTCCCCAGCGCTGAACCGGTCAGAGTTCAGAATTCCCTGTTGTTCGAGATAGGCCATGATGGCATCGACGGCGGCTTCGCCATCGGCGGGCAGCGGCAGCGAGTTGAGATCGACGGCCGCGGCGCCGGGCGCTTCCGGAACGATGACCAGCAAGCCGGCGGTGAGCAGCGCATCGAGGCTTTGCGGCTTGTCAAGCGCGACCACCTGGCAGGCGTGATCGAAGAGGCGGCGTTCCAGGCGCAGTGCCAGCGATTCCTGGCGCAAGGCGAGCACCGCGGGTTTGTGCCCGTTGCGTGCCTGGCGCTCTTCAGCGGTAACGTGTTCGAAGCGGCGCTGCTGTTCCACGGCGCGCTGGATCATGCCGGCGGCGACCGTGGTGTTTGAGATCGGATCAATGAGGATGATCGCACCGGTGAGGCGGTTGTCACGGTAAGAATCGAAGAAGATGGGACGCGCGGCTTCAATCTGCACTTCGCCGATGTCGTTCAGTTCCAGCAGCGGCGCGGGCTTGCGCTCCATGGTCTGGATGTTGAGCCGGCTTTCGATGGAGGTGACGCGGACAGAGACCTGCTGCGAGGTGTGCTTCAGCAGCAGGTTGCGGCCGTGCGAGAGCGGGTCTTCCACCATCCACACCAGGTCGGCGGCGAACTGGCGGGCGGCGGTGGGCAGCGCCTCGGGATGGACGATCATGTCGCCACGGCTGATGTCGCGCTCGTCTTCGAGCGTGAGCGTGACGGACATGGGCGCCGACGCGGAGTCGAGTTCTCCATCAAAAGTGACGATGGAAGCGATGCGGCTGGTCTTGCCCGAAGGCAGCGCCATCACGGTTTCGCCCTTGCGCACCGTGCCGCTGGCAATCTGGCCTGCATAGCCCCGGAAATACTGATCGGGGCGGACAACGTACTGGACGGGGAAGCGGAATTCGCCGGAGACGCGGCCACCGGTGACCGGGACCGCTTCCAGGTGTTCCAGCAGCGCCGGGCCGTCGTACCAGGGGATCTTCGTGGCGCGGCGGGCGACGTTCTCGCCTTCCAGCGCGCTCATGGGGATGGGCAGCATCTCGACAAAACCCATTTTTCCGGCAAATGCCATGAAATCGGCGCAGATTTTATTGAATACTTCCTGCGAATAATCCATCAAGTCCATCTTATTGACGGCGAGGATGATGCGCGGGATGCCGAGCAAGGAAGAGATGGTGGCGTGGCGCTTGGTTTGCGGAAGCACGCCATTGCGGGCATCCACCAACACAATGGCGACAGCGGCAGTGGATGCGCCGGTGGCCATGTTGCGCGTGTACTGCTCGTGGCCCGGCGTATCGGCGATGATGAACTTGCGCTTGG
>JAFDVS010000006.1:60040-61447 GCA_018268935.1 Acidobacteriota bacterium
CCCTGCTCGCGCTCGGCGCGCAGCCCGTCGGTGAGAAGCGAAAAATCGATGGGCCCGGAACTGCGGTTCACCTTGCTCTTTTGGATGGAGGCAAGCTGGTCTTCGTAGATGCCGCGGGCATCGTAGAGCAGGCGCCCGATGAGCGTGGATTTGCCGTCGTCGACGCTGCCGGCGGTGGAAAACCGAAGCAATTCCTTGCCCGCTTCCTGTTCAAGGAAAGCTTCAATCGTCAATGGTTCTTGCTGTTCGGCGGTGAGCATTAGAAATAGCCCTCGCGCTTTTTGATTTCCATGGAGCCTTCCTGGTCGTGGTCAATGACGCGATTTTCGCGTTCGGAACGGCGGAACCGGAGCAGTTCTTCGATGATCTTGGGCACGGAATCGGCCTCGGAGCGAATGGCGCCGGTGCAGGGCGTGCAGCCAAGCGAGCGCATGCGGCACATCACCATTTGCGGCGCTTCGCCGGGCAGCAGCGGAATGACGTTATGCTCCGGCGGGATGAGCGATTCGCCGCGCACGATCATCGGCCGTGGCTTGGCGAAATAGAGCGGAACCACGGGGATGTTTTCGGCGTGGATGTAGTGCCAGACGTCGATTTCGGTCCAGTTGGAGAGGGGGAAAACGCGGATGGATTGGCCCTTGTCGACGCGGGAATTGTAGAGGTTCCACAGTTCGGGGCGCTGGTTCTTGGGGTCCCACTGGCCATACTGGTCGCGGAAACTATAGATTCGTTCCTTGGCGCGGGATTTCTCTTCGTCGCGGCGGGCGCCGCCGAACGCGGCGTCGTAACCGCCGGCGGCCAGACCGTCGAGCAGGGCGCGGGTCTTGAGCAGGCCGCAGCATTTCGAGGTGCCGAGGGCGATGGGATTGGCGCCGGCGTTGCGCGCATCCCAGTTCGTGTGGACGTGCAGCTCGGCCCCGATGGATTTCGGGTACCAATCGCGGAACTCGATCATTTCCGCGAACTTATAGGTAGTGTCGATGTGCAGAAGGGGGAACGGGATCTTGCCGGGATGAAAGGCCTTCTGGGCCAGGCGGAGCATGACGGAGGAATCCTTGCCGATGGAGTAAAGCATCACCGGTTTGGCGAACTCGGCCACCACTTCGCGGAGGATGTGGATGGATTCCGCCTCCAGCAGTTGGAGGTGGGAAAGGGAAGGCATACGAAGGTAGGATAGCAGGGAAAATACCGATTGTCTATAGGGAATGGGGTGTTTGGCGGCGCATGACATAATGACTGCTCATTTGGCATCATGAGAGCTCTGGATGACCAGGCATACTGCGATGCAACATGCCAAGACTCGAAAGATTCGGCTGGGACGGGTGGTGCCCGAAATGATCCGGCGCGGCACTCGGTCGGAGATGCCGCTGAAGGAGAAGGGTGGGTTTGTCAACTCCGGCTGAAAAA
>JAFDVS010000070.1 GCA_018268935.1 Acidobacteriota bacterium
GATGTTGCCTTCCTGGATCAGATCAAGCAGATGCAGTCCGCGATTCACATATTTCTTGGCCACGGAAACCACCAGGCGAAGGTTGGCCTCCACCAGGTCTTTCTTGGCTCGCTCGGCTTCCAGTTCCCCTTGGCGGATAATCTGGAGGCTGTGCTTCAGGTCCGTGTACGATGCCCCGGCAATGGTCTCGCGCTTCTTGATTTCGCGGCGCAACTCACGGATTTTGGGCTGGTTGGCTGCGGCGCGGTCTTCCAATCGATGAAGCTCCTGGTCCATGTGGCCAAGTTCTTCCACCGTACGCTCGATCTCCTTGGTGAATTCCTTCCACTTGGACATGTGCCAAGGGAGTGCGCGAATCATGCGCGACATCTCCACTTTGGAGCGGCTCACCTTCCAGGACCACTTGCGGCGCAGTTTCTTGTTGCTGGCCGCAATCGCATTATATTTGTCGTAGAGCTGTTGTTGTTTCTTGGTTTGGAGTGTCAGTTCGGCGAACTGGTTTCGGATCTCCGCGCGGCGCTTTGCGTCCGCTGCGCTACCCTCTTCCAGATCCCCAAGGTCAACGAACGAATCGAGTTCCACTTCAGCACGCTTCACTTGCTCGGCCCAATCGAGAACCATCATTTGGACGCGAGCGGAACGGCTAAGCGCTTTTTGCATTTTTAGCTTACCCCGCTCCATTTTGCGGGCAAGGTCAACCTCGCCATCGCGTGTGAGCAAGGGAACAGCACCCATTTCGCGCAGGTAGACACGGACCGGGTCATCGGTGTAGATCGACTCTTCAACCTGTTGAGAGGATTGGAATTCATCACCTTCGGCGACCTCTTCGGGATGGAAGAAACTCGCCTCCTCGTCAAAAGGCAGACCCAAGGGTTCGTGGCTATCCGCTAAAAATTGATCTTCAAATTGATCCACTTGTGAGTCACCTCCCCCGCAGGCGTCGGATTCCTGCTAATCTGACAAAGCCTTTGGGGATATTCTTATCAGCCGCACATTGGCATTTGGGCATGTTCACTTTTTCTTCGCCAACGGATGCTACGACTGCTGGCCCAGGAGACGGCCGGATTAGGCCGATTGCGCCTCGAACATAGTAACACCAAAACTCCGCGAAGTTAAGCCCCAATCTTAAAGATGTTTCAGTACCGTTTTGGTTACAAGATTTGAGTCCAGCCCCGCTGCCGAAAGCCCGGGTGTCAAAAGATAGCGTCGTCGCAGAGCGACAAGTTTCTCAATTCCTTTTCTTCTGTATCAAATCTTTGAGTTCATGGAAGAACGCCTCTGCATCCTGGAAGTCTCGGTAAACGGAAGCGAATCGGACATACGCCACTTTATCCACATCCTTCAGGCGGCTAACTAGCATCTCTCCTATTTCAGTAGTGGATATCTCCCGCTCCGCTATCTCCGTCAGCCTGCTCTCTACCTCATCGACGAGT
The DNA here is from genome assembly GCA_018268935.1 of Acidobacteriota bacterium. GTDB lineage: Bacteria > Acidobacteriota > Terriglobia > Bryobacterales > Bryobacteraceae > CADEFT01. The sequence continues at coordinate 1,434 of JAFDVS010000070.1, forward strand.
TCCGCCAGTTTCCCCATGCTGACAGGCCTTTTTTCACATGCCTTCAGCAGGCCGCTCAATACCTTTTGCCGCTCAAACTTCTCCCGGCGCCCGTCCTTCTTCACCACCATATAAGGCACCTCGTCAATTCGCTCATAGGTAGTGAACCGCTTGGAGCATTTGAGGCATTCCCGCCGGCGGCGGATCGACTCACCTTCCCGGCTCTCCCGGCTATCAATCACCTTGTCTTCCTGATAGCCGCAGAAAGGACACCTCATAGAGCTTTCATCTCCTTCACATTCATTAGTTTACGCCATTCCAAGCCATCCCGTACAGCAAGCACCAGCCCGATCGGAACAATGCTCACAAACGTCACCGCCCAGATCAGTATCGCAATGCCACTGGCGCTCTCCAACGGAACCTTGAATAACTCCGTCAGCACCACTACCGTCGCTACCTGCATTCCGCCCCCAATCCCCGGTATCTGCACTGCGCTTCCAAATGCAACAAATCCTACAACAATAAGAGTATCTACCACCCCAAGCCCTTGCGTGATCGGTATCGCTTTGAAAATACAAAGAAAGCTCGCAACAATGATGAGCCACTCACAAAATGTGTAAACAACCAGCAGCACCACGATGCCCCCTTGCCGGGTCGAACTCGTTCCCGACAAAAAGCCGCTGACAAGCCCCTGGATGCTGCTTCGAAAGCGCTCGGGCAACACTTCCAGAGCCCCATACAGCCTTTTTTCTACAAAATTAGGAAATAGGCCGAACGTAACAAGCAAAGCAAGACACAAAGTGGCCAACGCCCCAGCCGTATGCCCTCCCAACCGCAACACCGTCTCCAGCGGACCCGTCACCTTCGTCGACGACGTCGTGATCTGCGCTAATGCGAAACCAAACAAAAGAAGTACGGAGAGAAGATCGTAGATCCGCTCCAGAAACCAGGCCGCCACCTGGCTGGAAAACGACACTCTTTCCTTTGTTGCAATCAAATACGGGCGGACCAGCTCCCCCGCACGGCCAAACAGGACCACCGCCGTGAACCCAATCGTGGTTGCCGTCAACAGATTCCACAGGCTCGACTTCGGCTTCACAGGCCGCAACATTACCTGCCACCGGATCGCTCGGCCAAGATATGTCACCAGGACGAGCAATACCCCAATCGTAAACCATCCCCAGTGCATATCTGCAAAAGTTGCGCGGAATACCTCCCATTCGAACTCCTTTCCGCGCGATCGTAAGCCGAACCACACAATTGCAGCCACCGCCACAGCGCTAACGATCATCGCGCCCCGGCGGACGGCGGGCGAAAGACCGGTCTTGGGCGACGATTCGATAGCAACCTCCCTAGTTCTGTACAAACTTTCGCGAACTTATCATGATAATTGTTCGTTTCCCATGTTGGAAGCGCAAGATGGAGACATCGGATGGCGGCTCAGGTCAGCAGTCCCTCTCCGTTGAGCGCCGTTTGAGGGTATCATGTCAGTCGTACCACATATCGCGCTTTCCGTACCGGCCCCCGCGCAAAACTGGGGCCCGGGAAACGCGAGGAACGGCTGCCTGAGTTGGGCAAACAGTTTGGATACCGATTCTACTCTGGTTGATCGATGCCTGGGCGGGGACGAGGTCGCATGGGAAGACCTCGTTCGTCTGCACACCCGCAAAGTGTATGCGGTATGCTATCGGTTTACCGGAAACGACTCCGAGGCGCAGGACCTTACACAGGACGTTTTCCTGCGCGTTTTCAAAAGTTTACGAAGCTTCCGTTCGGGCGAGGGTTCCTTTGCCGTTTGGCTCATGCGCCTCACACGCAATCTCTTGATTGATAATTATCGCCGCGGCAAACAGGAGCGGGCCACCGATTCCATTGAGGATCAGTTGCCCGTGCTCGAAGAAACCGCCGCCATGTCGGCGCGCACCGATGGCTTGTTGGCCGGACGCGAAGCGAGCGAAATTCTCCAGGCGGGCCTCGAAAAACTCTCCCCCGAACTGAGAGAAACCTTGATATTGAGGGATTTGGAGGAGATGGAGTACAGGGAAATCGCGCAGGTGCTCAACGTGCCCGAAGGCACGGTGAAATCGCGCTTGAACCGGGGCCGGGCCGAACTCGCCCGCGTCCTGAGAAAACATAAGGTGGCAGTATGAGCTGCGATGAATTAGAACTGCTACTTTGCGATTACATCGACGGGACTCTTCCCGCAGCCGAACGTGTCGCCTTCGAAGCACACCTCGCTTCCTGCCCTGCCTGCCGCGAGTTTGCCCAGGACGCCTCCGCCGCTGTCTCCTTCATGGAGCGAGCCGCAGAGGTGGAACCTCCTCCTTCTCTCGTCACCCGTATTCTCCAGCAGGCACCCGACCGTCAGCCCGTTACCGTCAAGGCCAAATCAGCCTTCGGCCAATGGGTCGGCAGCCTCTTTGAACCGATTCTCCGTCCCCGCCTGGTCATGGGAATGGCAATGACTATCCTGTCCTTCGCCATGTTGGGACGTTTTGCGGGCATCGAAGCCCGCCAGTTGCGCGCCGCCGATCTCCACCCTGTCAAGGTCTGGGAATCGGCCGAAGACCGGATGCACCGCTCCTGGAACCGGGCGGTGAAGTATTACGAAAGTTTGCGCATCGTTTACGAAGTGCAATCCATGCTGCGCGACCTCTCCTCCGACGAGGATGACGCTGCTCAGCAACCAGACAACGGTACGGCCCAGCCGTCCAGGCCCGCAGCCCCGGGGGCCGAAAACACGGGAGCACAAAAAAAGTGAAGTCTGGAGGTACCGACTCATGGAACCGGTAAACGACAATCCGAGACAGCCCGCGGCCTTCTGCAGGGCCTGCGGCAAGGCGCTGATGCCGGACGAGGTGCAAAACTACCAGGGCACCGTGTACTGCCTGGAGCACATGCCGCAAGCCTCAGCCCCGCAACAGCAGGCGCCGCCGGTTTCCGATGGCGCAGCGAATCCCTACTATCAACCGCCTCCCATGCCGCCGCAGAGTTCCACTTCACCGGGCTGGGCCTTCGTGCTTGGCCTGATCCCCGGTGTCGGAGCCATCTACAACGGCCAATATGCCAAGGGCTTCGTTCACGCGCTGATCACTGGCGTGCTATTCAGCCTTGCCGATCACGGCTCCGGCTCCACGCAGACGTTGTTTGAGATGTGCATCCCGGTCTGGATCTTCTATATGGCGTTTGAGGCTTACAACACGGCGAAGCGGCGCATGATGGGCGAGCATGTCGATGAGTTCTCCTCCATCTTCCCAAACTCGAATCTGAATACAGGCTTTCCCGTGCTCCCCATTCTGCTGATCGTGGTCGGTGTGGTCTTCCTGCTGGATAACCTCCAGTGGTTGAGCCTGCGAGCCCTCAAGCCCTATGCGGGCCCCGTGCTGATGATTGCGGTGGGAGTTTTTCTCCTGCTGGCGCGGTTGAAGGCGAACGCCCGGATTGGACAGGAGGCGCACCATGAACGGAGTTAACGTACAACCGGTATCCCTGATGCGTGCCGTACGCGGGCCGATCCTGCTGATCACCATCGGAACGCTGTTTGCCATTGACCACGTTGGCCCATATTCGTTCTCGACTACATGGCCTGCGTTGTTGATTGTGATTGGAGTGATGAAGTTGATGGAGCGCGCCACTTCGAGCGCGTCGTAAGGGGAGAGAGGAGGAACCATCATGAGACCAAGATCGATTGTTGCCCCGTTGTTGCTGATTGCCGTCGGCACCCTCTTCCTGGTGCGCAATCTCTGGCCCGAGATTCCGATGTTTGAAATGTTCGCCCGCTACTGGCCATTTCTACTCATCATCTGGGGATCGGCGCGGCTGCTGGAAGTACTGATCTGGCACTTCACCGGACGGCCTTTGCCGGTGCAAGGTGTTTCAGGTGGTGAGTGGATCGTTATTGTCTTCCTCTGTGTCTTTGGTTCGATGAGCTTCTGGGGCTCGAATGCTTATTCGCGCTGGCCCAACAGCCGCATATCGGTCCGCGGGCTTGAGATCTTCGGAGAGCGCTTTGAATTCCCTGTCAATGCCGAGCAGTCCACCGGCAAAGCCTCCCGTGTTGTGCTCGATCTGGGCCGTGGCAATGTCACGATTGTCGGCGCCGATGGGGACAAGATCAAAGTCACCGGCCACAAAACCATCCAGGCTTACAACCAGACGGACGCTGATCGCGGAGATAAAGAAGCGCCGGTCGAAATCGTTCCCATGGGTGACCAGATCGTTATCCGTACCAACCAGGAAAAGATCGACAAGAACCGCCGCGCCTCGGCCGACCTGGAGATCGCCATCCCCCGCAATATGAGCTTTGAAGGCCGCGGACGCTATGGCGACTTCGATGTCCGTGACATTGCCGGCAACGTCGAAATCAACAGTGAAAACTCCGGTGTGCGGTTGCAGAACATTGGCGGCGGCGCCAAAATCGAACTGCGCCGTAGCGATATCGTGCGCGCGGTGAGCGTCAAGGGCAACGTCGATATCAAAGGGCGCGGCCAGGATATCGAACTGGAAGGCATTGCCGGGCAGGTCACGGTCAACGGCAGCTACTCGGGTGAATTAACCTTCCGCAACGTCGCCAAGCCGCTGCGCTTTGAAAGCAGCAACACCGAAGTGCGCGTGGAACAGACCACCGGGCTGGTGAAGATCGCCCTGGGAAACATTTCCGCCGAGAACGTACAAGGGCCTGTCAAGGTGCGGACTAAAGTGGCCGACGTCCAACTGCGCGACTTCTCTCAAACTGCCGAAGTTCAGTTGGAGCGCGGTGACATCGAGATTCGCCCATCAGCCACCCATGGCCGCATCGATGCGAAGACCGACAACGGAAGCGTAGATTTGGTAGTAGCACCGGGCGCCAGGTTCGACCTCACTGCCACCACCAAACGCGGCGAAATCAACAACGATTTCGGCGCGCCATTGAAAGTGGAAGCGGAAGGCAGAAACTCGACGCTACGCGGTTCTACAGGCGGCCCGGCCATTCACCTCGAGACGCAGCGCGGTGAAATCACGGTGCGCCGCGCCGGACAGAGTGAAACTGCGCCCCCCCGCGGAGTGCTGCCCAAAAAACTGCCCGAACCGCCTGCGCCTCCGGTCCCTGCGCCGGTCCAGCAGTGAGTTCCGTTCAAAGCCATCAATCGGATCCCCGTGTGCTCAACCGGCGCACGGTGGAACGGGATCACCGTGGACTTCTGGAGCATCTCCACCAAGGCCAGCGCGTCTTGGATGTGGGCTGCGGGACCGGGTCCATTACCGCCGGCATCGCGCGTCTCGTGGCGCCAGGTGGTGAAGTTCTCGGCATCGATCGCGACGCGGACTTGCTCGCGATTGCCCGCCAACATCACGGCGCGCAAGAGGGTCTGCGATTCGAACGTTGCGATGTCCTCGAACTACCGGCCACTGCCAGCTTCGACATCGTCACCGCCGCTCGCGTGCTCCAATGGAGCGCCGATCCACTGAAGGCGCTCCGCCGTATGAAGGCCGCCACGACGCCCGGTGGGCTTGTCGTTGTCCTCGACTACAATCATGCCAGCAACGCCTGGGAGCCCGCGCCGCCCGAGGAGTTTCAATCCTTCTATCGCGCCTTCCTCGATTGGCGCACCGTGAACGGCTGGAGCAACCACATTGCGTCCGAGTTGCCCGATCTGTTCCGCCAGGCAGGCCTCGAAGTAAGACAAACGCAGAATTGCTCCGAACAAGTGGCGCGCGGAGATGCCGATTTCGAGCGCGCCGTCAGCATCTGGGCCGATGTTGTCGAATCGTTAGGACCCGCGATGGTTGCCGCCGGCTTTCTCACCGGCTCCAAGCGGCAACAGGCATCACAAGCCTATCGTCAATGGAGTCACGATGGCCTGATCCATCAATCTCTTTCCCTCTGGACTATTACGGGCCAGAACCGCGCCTGATAGAATCGCGGCAATGACTATGCCGCGTCTGCTCCTTCTTTTCCTCACTCTTGCCACGGCGCTCGGCGCACAGAACCGGATCGGTGTCCGCATTTTGCTCGGGCTCACCGATCGCCAGCCAACGCGCTGGGATGGCTCTGTTCGGGCCACGGGCGCCCGTATCACTTCCGTCGAACCCTGGCGCTTTGAGCAGCAGGACTCCATCAGCGGAACCTCCTGGAAGTGTTCCACGCGCGCGCCGCGGCTCTTTGGTGCAGCAGGTCAAGCCGCCGGGCAGATCCGCGTCGCCAATGGTGTGATGGTGTGGCTGGATGATGAAACCGAGAGCGCGGATATTGCCGTGGAGACGGCCCAAGGCAACTTCCGTTTCAAGCTTTCCGACATTCCTTACGGATCAAGCCAGAAATACCTCGACGGGAAAGCGATGGTGGATCGCATCCCCGGCTATGAGCGGGTCACCTCCGACCCCGATGAGCAGGATTATCCAACTGCGGCAACAGCGAAGGATGGGTCGATATGGATCGCCTATCTCGAGTTCGCTCACCATCCCCAGCACAATGAATTGCGCGCTAACCTCGAACAGGCTCCGGAGAAATTCGATAACTGGAAGACGCCCGCCAAAGGTGATCGCATCGTAGCGCGCCGCTTCAGCAGCGGCAAATGGGGCGATCCGATAGGCGTCAGCGATGCTGGCGGAGATGTCTACCGGCCAGCCATTGCCGTCGACGGCACGGGGAGGCCATGGGTCTTCTGGTCCTCCAATGAAAAAGGTGATTTCGAGTTGATGGCACGGCCGGTAGAGAATGGCCGTCCCGGGGCCATCACTCGCCTCACCACTGCGCCAGGCGCCGATGTTTTCCCCGCCGCCGCTACAGATGCCAAAGGACAGGTGTGGGTGGCTTGGCAAGGGTGGCGCGCCGGCAAAGCGGCTATCTTCGCGGCCCAGCAAAAAGGCGCCGGCTTCTCAGCCCCTGCAACGGTATCTTCCTCCGCAGGCAACGAATGGAATCCGGCGATCGCCGCCGATGCAACGGGCCGCATCAGCATCGCCTATGACAGCTACCGCAACGGCCACTACGATGTCTATGCCCGCACCGCAACCAATGGCGCCTGGGGCAAGGAATTCCTCGTGGCGGGAACTGCCGCCTACGAAGCCTATCCCTCCGCTGCCTACGATCTCCAGGGCCGCTTGTGGATTGCCTATGAAGAAGGCGCCGAAAATTGGGGCAAGGATTTCGGAGCCCATGACACTACCGGTGTTGCCCTCTACCAGGGCCGGGCCATCCGTATCCTCGGCTTTGAGAAAGACGGCCGTGCCATCGCGTTGCCCAATGTCCCCGGCGGCGTTCTGCCCGGCGTAGCCAGCCTTCGTGTCGATGACACCGCAAGGCAGCAAGGCGCCCCAACGCAATGGCAAAAGCCGGAAACCGAGCGTGCCGCCAAACGCGTTGCCAGTCGCGCCTCGCAGAACTACGCCGCTCCCAAAAACACGATGCCCCGCCTCCTGGTGGATGCTTCCGGCCGGATATGGCTGGTTGCCCGCAGCAATCATCCCATTTGGTGGAACCCCGTCGGCACCGTGTGGACGGAGTACGTCGCCTCCTACGACGGCAAACAGTGGACCGGTCCGGTGTTTTTGGCGCACACGGACAATCTGCTCGACAACCGGCCGGCGCTGGCCAGCGTCAGGGGTGGTGAACTGCAGGTGATAGGTTCCTCAGACCATCGCCGCCAATTTCAACTGATCGGAGCCGCTGCGATTCGCCGCGCCGTCAACGATCCCTATCACAACGACATCTTCGTCAACACCGTGCATCTGCCTGCCGCTGCCGGCACGATCACTGCCTCCGACGCCCCATCGCCGGTTGCCGCGGGCATCGCCGGCGATGCGAAGAGCGAACTGGCCATGGTGAGCACGATGCGCAACGCGCGCTATGCCACCAAAGCCGGCACGCTGCGTCCGATCCGTGGCGAGTTCCACCGCCACAGTGAGATCTCCATGGATGGGGGCACTGATGGCGCCATCATCGACCAGTATCGCTACATGCTCGACGCCTCTTACATGGATTGGGTCGGGTGCTGCGATCACGACAACGGTGGAGGCCGCGAATACTCCTGGTGGATCTCCCAGAAACTCACAGATATATTCCACTCACAAGGTAAATTCGTGCCGATGTTCAGCTACGAACGCAGCGTGGCTTATCCCGAAGGGCACCGCAATGTCGTCTTCGCCGAGCGCGGCATCCGTACCTTGCCCCGCCTCCCCATCACCCGGCCCGATCCCGTCACAAAAGCCCCCGACACGCAGATGCTCTATCGCTATCTCCGCCAATTCAATGGTGTCGCCGCTATGCACACCAGCGGCACCACCATGGGCACGGACTGGCGCGACAACGATCCCCTCACTGAGCCCGTTGTGGAAATCTATCAGGGCGACCGGCAGAACTACGAAATCCCCGGCGGCCCGCGCTCCAACAGCGAAGAAGATTCCATCGGAGGATGGCGCCCCAAAGGCTTAGTCAACCTCGCCCTCGAAATGGGCTACAAGCTCGCATTCCAGGCCAGCTCCGATCACATCTCCACCCACCAGAGTTACTGCAATATCCTCGTCAAGGACTTCTCCCGGCAGGGCATTGTCGAAGCTTTCCAGAAGCGGCACGTCTACGGCGCCACCGACCACATCTTCGCCGATTTCCGCAGCGGCGATTACATCATGGGCGATGCCTTCACTCTGAACAAGGCCCCCGAATTCAAGGTGAAGCTGGAAGGCACCGCGCCCTTCGCCAAGGTCGTTATCGTGAAGGACAACAAGTACGTCTATTCCGCCGAGCCCAAGCGCGCCAAAGTGGAGTTCACCTGGCGCGACACCGAATCGGCGCCCGGCAAGACTTCGTACTACTACGTCCGCGGCGAGCAGCAGGATGGCGAAGTGGTGTGGGTATCGCCCATGTGGATCACACGCAACTAACGCCTGCGCGCCAGCAACGCGGCCGCTGTCAATCCAACAACAGCAAATGCAGCCGTCGAAGGCTCGGGAGTAGCTGTGTCAGCCACCGTCAATCGCAATCGAGGAGCATGGCGATCCTGCCAGAATCCCAGATCCGGCGTGGACGCCGCTGCGAGAAAGTAAGCCACGTCCGACGCATAGTAGAAATTCACATTGAGATTGGAGAACCTCGAAGCGTTCGTGGAGAGGCGCAGAAAGATGTACTCGCCGCCAACCGCCCCTGCCGCGTACTGGGCATTGATGAAATTCAAAAGAGCGGCATCCCCCGTATCCGACGTCTCGGTGCGGCCCGAGAAGCTGAATGACGGTGGAATGAATCCGGCCTGGAGCAGTGTGTTGTTCGCATCGCCTGTGCCCGTGTACCAGTCCGAGGCAAGAACCGTTGGCTGTATTCGATAGCTAAGGCCATAGAGATCCGTGTTGAAGTTCGATCCAGCTGAGATCACATAGACATTGAAGTCAGCCGCGGTGATGGATTGCCCAGGACCGAGCACAGGCAATTGAAACACAAAGACCATCGAATAATCGAAGCCTCCGTTGAATCCGCTTTGCCCGACGTTCTGTCCCGGATCGCCATTGAAGATGCCGGCGCTAAAGACCTGCGTGTCCGCGCGGTCGCCATAGATTGTCATCACACCGGCGGAAACACCCTCCGATAGGGCCAGGCACAGAGATGCAAGAATCGTTAGTTTTTTCATGGTTTGTCTCTCACAAAGAAGTGAGCGACAAAACCACTCGAACAACTTCAGCCGATGCTACTGGGAAACTGCCGAGGTCTCGGCTTGCTTTTCGTCTTTGTACAGGAGTCGCTGCAACGCATTCTGCAACTCCACTAGCGCCACCGGCTTCGAGATGTAATCGTCCATGCCCGCGTCAATGCACTTCTCCCGGTCCCCCACCATGGCGTTGGCCGTCAACGCGCAGATCATCGTGTGCCGGTTGCCTCCTTCGCGGCGGCGGATCTCCGCGGTCGCTTCGAAGCCATCCATTTCCGGCATCTGGCAATCCATCAGAATCAGGTCGTAAGCCGTCCGCTCCATCGCATCCAGCGCTTCCTTGCCGTTGTTGACTACATCGGCGGCCAGCCCCAGCTTTTGCAGCATCCGCAGCGCAATCCGCTGGTTGATGATGTTGTCCTCGGCGAGCAGCACCGATGGGTTCCCCTCGATCTTCTTCTTGCTCTCCGACAAGGTGTGGCGGGTGATAAGCGGGGGCGCAGGAGCCAGGGGAGTGCTTTTTACCTGGTTCTGCATCGCCTGAATGAAGGTCTCGAAGATCTGCGGAGCAAGCACCGGCTTGTGAAGATACGCGGCATAGCCCGCCTCGCGCAGATGAATCCCATCTCCACGGATAGGCGATGCCGTCATCGCCACCAGAATTGTCTCCCGGATCGACTTTTCATACTTCACCGTCGCGGCCAGAGCTCCGCTGTCAACTCCATGCAGGTCCATGTCAATCAGCGCAAAACGGTACGCTTCACCGGCTTTGGCGGCTTCTTCCAGATTCACCTGAAGCCTGGCAGGCTCATCCATCCAATCCACCCTGCAGCCCAATGCCTGTATCGTCTGCCGCAGCCCGCTCGAGCTTTGTTTCGAGGACAGCACCAGCACTTTGATGCCCTGCAGGTGCCGGTCCCCGCTCAGAGCCGGAGTCTCCACCGGTTGGACGGCAACTTCCGGAGCCCGCTCAAAGACGATGGTGAAGAAAAATGTGCTGCCTCTCCCCCGTTCGCTGTTGAACCCGATCTCCCCGCCCATCATTTCCACCAGTTGCTTGCTGATCGCCAGTCCCAGCCCCGTCCCGCCGTATTTGCGCGTAGTCGAATTGTCACCTTGCACAAAGCTCTGGAACAGCCGTTCCTTGTGCTCATTGGCGATGCCGATTCCGGTGTCCTGCACCATGAACCTTACCGTGAGGGCTTCTCCCGATTCACCAATCAGTTCGGTGAACAGACTCACTTTCCCGCGTTCGGTGAACTTGATCGCGTTCCCCAAAAGGTTGTTCAATACCTGTCGGACGCGGCCGGGATCCCCCACAACACTATGCGGAACATCTTCGGACGAAGCACACGTGAACTCCAGGCCTTTGGCCCGAGCCCGGATTGCGCAGGTCGCCGCTACCTCTTCCACCGTCAGGCCGAGGTCAAACGGCAGCCGTTCCAACCTCATCTTTCCCGCTTCGATCTTGGAAATGTCCAGGATATCGTTGATCAGCGTGAGCAGCGAATCCGCTGAGGTTTTGACAGCCGTGGCGTATTCCCGCTGCTCGGTGGTCAACGGTGTGGCCACCAGGAACTCGGTCATGCCGATGATCCCGTTCATCGGCGTTCGGATCTCGTGGCTCATGTTGGCCAGGAACCGGCTCTTCATTTCCGTCGCTTCGCGGGCGTTGGCCAACGCGTGAGCCAGTTCTTCGTTCTTCTGCTCCAACTGCTGGGCGTACTGCTCCAGCCGCTCCTCGCTTCTTCGCCATTCCGTAATGCGCCGGATCACTACGATGGATTCTCCCCGGTAGTTGGGGCAGAAGCGTGCCTCAAAAATCTCCACCTTGTCCCGCTGCTTGATGGTGATTTCCACCATCACCATCGAGTGATTCTTCTGCAGTCGGCTCAGCGCCTGAGCCACCTTGATGCCTTCCTCCGGCGGCAGTTGCTCTGGAAGCCGCTTCCCGATCAGAGCCTCCGGCGGGGCGATGCAATCGGAAGGCTGCCCGGCGCGCGCATCCAGAACCCGCCCGTCGGCGTCGAGACGAATCAGCATGTCAGGCAAAGCCTGGAACAACGCTTTCAGCTCCGTAGTCGTCCGGAAAACCTCTTCCTGGTCCTGCTGCTGCGCTGTGATGTCCGTTGAGGCCAGTAGCATCCCTGTGATGCGGCCGTTGGCGTCATGAAGCAGGCTCTCATGGACTTCGATCGTTATCTGTTGCCCGTCCGGCCGGACGATACGCCGCCGCATCGGAGCAAGCGTCACCCCCCCAATCAGCTTGCGCTGGATCTCATCCTGTGTCCGCAAAACTTCTTCTTCCGCCGCCAGGTCCCAATAATATTTCCCCAGGCCTTCGCGCAGGCTGATCTGCCGCAACGCCAATTCCCGCTTGTTGATCCGAACAACCATGCCCCGCGCATCGAGCTCAATGTACCCCAGCGGGCTGCTTTCAAATAGTAGATTGGAATGTATGACCGCAGGTTGAGCTTGTGCTCCTGCAGCCTGCTTTGCCTCGCCGGGAGGAGCAGACATTAGCTTGTACAGGACGATCGTCATCGCGATCGCCAGTACGAACATCGTCGGCCAAAACACAATAGGCTCCAAATCCATTCGATTCGACTGTGCGCGAATCAAGAATGTAAGCTTGCGTAGCTATTTAGGAACTCTATCGGCATTCCGCCTTAGTGTCTTTAATGCCGCCTGGAATATTCCAGGATGACTATCCCCTATGATGCCGTTAGTTTACAGCCCGTTCGTATGCCGCGGCAAGCCGGAACATTCCGGCTTCGTCGAAGTGTTTGGTCAGAATCTGCATCCCGATCGGGAGCCCATCGCTGGTTGTCCCACATGGCACACTCATGCAAGGTATGCCTGCTAAGTCCCCTGTTATCGTGTAGATATCCGAAAGGTACATCTGTAGGGGGTCGGACAGTTTTTCGCCCAGACGGAAAGCCGGGAAGGGCGATACCGGCGTAATCAGTGCATCCACCGATTCAAACGCCGCCTGGAAATCGCGGGCGATGAGATTCCTTACCTTCTGCGCCTTTAGGTAGTACGCATCGTAGTAGCCATGGCTCAGAACATACGTGCCAAGCATGATCCGCCGCTTGCATTCAGTCCCAAACCCGGCTCCACGCGTGTCCCGGTACATACCGATAAGCGAATCGGACGCCGCTCGCGTCGTGTAGCGCACCCCGTCGTAGCGCGCAAGATTAGAACTGGCCTCGGCCGTGCAAATAATGTAATAGGCGGCGATCGCGTATTCCGTGTGCGGCAGGCTCACGTCAACGAACTCGCACCCCAGCTTCTGAAGCGTTTCTACGGCTCCCTGGATCCGGTCTCCCGTCTCACTGGCCAGCCCGGCGAAATACTCCTTGGGGAGGCCGATTTTCATGCCCCGCACGTCGCCCGTCATTGCCTGGGCATAGCGCGGAACGGGAGCGAACGCGCTCGTGGCGTCCATCTCATCGCGCCCGGCGATCACTTCCAACAGCGCCGCCGTATCGCGCACGTTGCGTCCGAACGGTCCGATGTGGTCCAGGGAACTGGCAAACGCCACCAGTCCATAACGTGACACGCGGCCATAGGTTGGCGCTACACCCACCACTCCGCAAAAGCTCGCGGGCTGGCGGATGGAGCCTCCCGTATCCGACCCGAGTGACACAACAGCCGTGCCTTGCGCCACCACGGCGGCCGAGCCGCCCGAAGAACCGCCGGGCACCCGTTCGAGATCCACCGGATTCCGCACCGGCCCGAACGCCGAGTTCTCATTCGAGGACCCCATGGCGAACTCGTCGCAGTTGGCCTTGCCGATCACCACGCCGCCGGCCGCTTCCAGGCGCTCCACGGCCGTCGCATCGTAGGGCGGCGCGAAATTCTCCAGCAGGCGCGAGCCGCATGTGGTCCGCACACCCTTGGTGACGATCACGTCTTTCACCGCCACCGGCACACCGGCCAGCGGTCCGGCCTCCTCGCCGCGCGCCAGTTTGGCGTCCACCACCGCGGCCGCCGCCCGCGCCCGCT
>JAFDVS010000071.1 GCA_018268935.1 Acidobacteriota bacterium
TGGTGGAGTTGCATGAGAAGGCGATTTACCTGCATGAGGCGCGGCAGTACCAGGTGGAGAAGTTTGATTATGAGCAGCGGAAGGCGTTCGTGCGGCGGGTGGAGTGCGATTACTTCACCTATGCGATTGAGTATACGCAGGTGAAGGAGTTGGAGAGGTTTGGGGAGGCGCCGATGGTGGATGCGCTGGCGGTGCATGGGGAGGTTCGGGTGAACCGGCAGGTGGTGGGATTTAAGAAGGTGAAGTTTTTCACGCTGGAGAATGTGGGGGCGGGTGGGTTGTCGATGCCGGAGCAGGAGATGCATACGACGGCGTTCTGGCTGCATTTTCCGGAGAAGTTTTGGGCGCGGTTTCCGGGGATGACGCCGTCGGAGAAATTGAATGGGTTGAAGGGGATGGGGAATGCGATGCGGGCGATTGGGGCGATGCTGCTGATGTGCGATCCGCGGGATCTGGGGGTGGCGTTGACGGAGGATATTAAGGAAGGACAGCCGGTGTTTGAGCCGGATTTGTTTCTTTACGACCCGTACCCGGGGGGGATTGGGCAGAGTGCGCCTTTGTTCGAGATGCGGGGGCGGCTGGTGGCAGGGGCGGCGGAGTTGATTGCTCGGTGCCCGTGCGAGACGGGGTGTCCGAGTTGTGTGGGTCCGGCGGGGGAGACTGGGGAGGGGGCTAAGGAGGGGGCGGGGCGGTTTTTGGTGGCGTTGATGGGGGGAGGGGGCTCGGTGGAGCGTGCCTCTGCTTGAGTGGGGTGCTCCGGCGTTGCTACGACGTGAAATCTCCAGAGGGAGACGCAAGGTGAGCCTGACCATCCAACTCGGTGTGGTGCTGGTGGACGAAGCCAAGTTAGCGTAGCTGTGCCGCCGCTATCGCTTGCGCGAGTTGTCGCTTATTGGCTCCGTCTCCCGGGGCGAGATGTGAGCCTGTACTTCAGTAGATGGCCGCTTGCTCGCGCGCGTGGCTCAGAATTTGGATTTCCTCACTTGGTGCCCATGTGTTGGCGGTACTTTTCCTGCGTGCGATCGGCGTCGGTGGTGCGGCCTGTGGTGCGGTAGGCGCGGGAGAGGGGGAGGAGCAATGCGGGGTCGGCGGTGGCGGCGGCTTCGAGGTGGGGAATTGATGCGGCGGCACCGCCGGTGGCCAGCAGGGCTTTGCCTAGTTCTCCGCGTGCGGCGATGAGGGCGGGATTGGTTTCTACTGCCCGGCGGAGATGCGGGAGCGCAGCTTCGGGGCCGTCGGTGCGCGCTAGGGTGTCACCGAATTCGTAGAGGAATTCAGCGTCGGTTGCTTGCAATGACTGGTACAGTCGCTTGGCTTCGGGATACTGGCGCGCTTGCCAGTAGCAATGGGCGGCTCGGCGCGCGTGGGACGAGCCTGCTGCTTCATAGGCTCGGGCGGCGAGGGCATAGCGCTTGCAGCCGAAGTAAGCATCGGCGAGAGGCAGGTTTGCACGCTCCTTGTCCCAGCGTTGGGCAACTTCGAGCGGAGCTACGGCGGGACAGGGTTTTTCGCTTTTCAACAATGCCGTGCCGAGCACCAGATGCAGTGGGCCAGGCTCGGGCTTGGCTTTGTGATACGCCTCGAGTTCGGGAACGGCCTTCGCGTACTGGCCGGAGGAATAGAGCGCGAGGCCGAGGTTCATGCGCCACATCGGATTGGCGGGCTCTAGGGCTACTAGCTTGCGATAAAGCGATTCGGCTTCGGGGAAACGCTGGGCGCGCATCGCCGCCGCTGCCTGGTTGGAGAGTGTGGCGGGGTCCTGGGCAAACAGCAAGGCGAAGGCGGCGATCACAAACATTAGTAGACCGACCGTTTCTGCACGGTGCCCTTGCTGGAGAAACTGAAGCGCGGCTCCGGTGGTTGCGAGCCGAGAATTCGAGCAGCGAGATATTCTCCGACGGCGGGGCCGTGCTTGAAGCCGTGGCCGGAGCCTCCACCGGCGAGCCATACGTTATCCATCGTTGGGTGTTTGTCGAGGAGGAAATCTCCGTTGGCGCTGTTTTCGTACTGGCAGACGCGGCTTTCAAGCAAGGGCGCATGTTTCATTGCCGGAAATCGGGCGGCCAGACGTTTGCGCATCGCGGCGAGATTCTCTTTGGGGATGAGGCGATCGGCGGAATCGGGATCGATGGGAGGGCCATGATCATCGTCGGCGATTTTGAATCCGCGATTCTCCAGATCGGGAATGCCGTACATGTTATCCGGCGCGATCCAGCATGGCATGGCCGGTGAAGTGAAACGCCGGTCACCCGCGGGCGCTCCGAAGAAGTACATTTCCTGGCGGGTGGGGAAGATGCGGTTGCCCAACTCAGCGGGAAAAACCTTCGGAAGCCATGGGCCGCAGGCGAACACGAATGCGCCGGCGCTGATGGTTCTTCCACTCGCGGTCTTCACGGCATCGAGGCGGCTCTTGGCGGAAGGCGGCTGAACGGGCTCGAGGATCACTTCGAGACCTTGCTGCGACATTTCCTGCACCAGCAGGCGCACCGATTGACGGGCCATGAGCGCTCCACTTTCGGGTTCGAAGATGGCCTGCTCCGTGTCGGTTAGGGAGAATTGCGGGAACCGCTTCACAAGCTCAGACTGGTTGAGGATCTGATGCGGGATGGCGAGTTTGGAGAGCACGGCTGCGGTCGCTTTGAGGCTGTGGTCGCCTCTTCCGCCCATGTGCAATACGCCGACCTGTTGGAATAGCGGTGTGTTGACGCGGCGTGCAAGGTCTTTCCATTGGGTGAGGGATTGGTGGGCGAAGCGGCTGTAGATTTCGTCGGCGCCGTAGGCGCAGCGGATGACTCGCGACTCGCCGCCGGAACTGGCGCGGGAACTCGCCGGGCCATAGGAGTCGATGAGGAGCACGCGTTTGCCGGCGCGTCGGAGGTGGTGCGTGGTCCAGGCGCCGAAGACACCGGCGCCGATGACGGCGACGTCGTAGGCGGGGCGCTGAGCCGAGGCGTTCGTTGCTGATACGGTCGCGAGGCCCTGCATCACTGCCCGCCGCGTCACGATTTTCATTTCACAAGGATACAGTAACGCTACGGGACCAAGGTCTGGTTCGCTTTTGTCGATGGGAAGCGGCGCGGCTCGGCCCCGGGTTCGAACAGTTCGACGTCGACGGTGGCCGCATCGCCCAAACCGAAGTGGAGCGGGCAGGCGCAGGAGGAGGCATAGCCAACTGAGGTGGACGTATGTCCCCACTGATCGCCGACGCGCACGCGCACGCCGGTTTTGGTTGCGGCGATCTTCAGCCAATTGCCGCGGCATGTGTTGCGAAGGATGCGTACGGGGGCTTGGAGCGCGGTGGCCACCAGGTCGAGGCATCCATCGTTGTTCATGTCGGCGGCAACTATGCCGCGATACATCTGGGGTGGAACCGGAAGCGCTGGGGTGGCTTCGAAGCGCTTGGCACTGGCAGTGCTGCGGAACCAGGAGAGCGGCTCGCGGGCGGTTGCTCCGCGGGGGCCGGTGATGGATAGCACGTCGCTGCGCGCGGCGGCGATGTCGCGCCATCCGTCGTTGTCGAGGTCGGCGAACGCGATGCCCCATCCGGCCATCGGGCGGGTGAGCAAGTCGAGCTTTGTAGGTAGGCCGGTCTCTTCGAAATCGCTGCCGCGATTGCGGTAGAGGGGAAACGTCTCGTCGCGCAGCGCGGTGTAGATGAGGTCGAAGCGGCCGTCGTGATCGTAGTCCTGCGCATCGACGCCCATGGCGGAAGGCGGGTTGCCGCTGGCCGGTGCCGCCACACCCCATTCCAAGGCGCGCTCTTCAAAGCGCCCGTTTCCCAGATTGCGGAAGAAGAAATTCAGCACACGATCGTTGGTTACGAAGATGTCGGGGTAGCCGTCGAGATCGAAGTCGGCGGAGGCAGCGGCCATGCCTTTGCCTTTGTGCGCGGCGATGCCGGATTCGATGGAGACATCGCGGAACCGGCCGCCGCCTTCGTTGCGGAAGAGGGCGTTGGCATCGGGTTCGAAGTAGCGCGGATGGCAGAAGTCGGCGAGACCTTCCACTTTGCATGGCGGCTCAGTGGCCGGATCCCAACGAACGTAGTTCACCAGGAACAGATCGAGATCGCCGTCGCGATCGTAGTCGAGCCAGACGCCGCCGGTGCTCCAGCGGCCTCGGTTGTCGATGCCGCTAGTGGCTGTGACATCTTCGAACACACCGTTGCCGTAATTGCGATACAGCGTGACGCCGCGCAGTCCGCAGACGAGGAGGTCGACGCGGCCATCGTTATCGTAATCGGCGGCGAGGGCGGCGAAGTCGTAGCCGGCGCCCGCGAGCTTTGCGGTTGACGTGCGGTCTTCGAAGCGGAAGCCGCCCATGTTGTGGAGCAGAATGTTGTTTTGACGGGGAGAGGTTTTACGGCCGGAAGGAAGATCGGCGCCGTTGGGGAAGAACAGATCCAGGAGCCCGTCGCCATCGTAGTCGAACACGGCGATGCCGCCAGGCATGGTTGCGGGTAGATGTTTCCTCGCGCCTTCGCTGGTGGCGAGCGTGAATGGCAGCGGAATCGACTGCCACTGGCTCGCCGCCGCGAAGAGCGCGAGGACGATACGAAGCATTCTTCCAGCTTAGAACTGAATACGGAGTCCTAGCTGAACGTTGCGCGGGCCAACGTTGGTGGTGCCTGTGACGCGTCCGAAGTCGCCCGAAGAGATGTCGGTGTTGGCTCGGGCAAACTGCGGGGTGTTGGTGAAATTAAACATTTCGGCACGGAATTGTGCTTTCCAACGTTCGCGCCAGCGGAAGTTTTTGAGGATCGCGAGGTCGCCATGCTTGGTGGGACCGAAGCGGATGTTCGGAATCCAGCGCGGCGAGTTGCCGATTTCGTAGGTGCCGGGGCGGGAGAACGCTTCCTTGTTGAACCAGCGGTCCGGCGTGGGATTGGAGACAGCGGCGGTCTTGAGGTCGGCCACGTTGGGACGCTGCACCTGGAAGCCGTAATTGCTGAGTGTATTGGGAGCAGTGAAGCCGAGCGGCAGGCCACTGCTGAAGCGGGTGATGGAGCTGACCTGCCAGCCGCCGAGAATGGCGTCGGCGACGGGGTGCATGTCGCTGGCGAATCTGCGACCCTTGCCCACGGGCAGTTCGTACACCAGGGCATTGACGAAGCTCTGGGGCAGGTCGTGCGCGGAGATGGAGCGATCCATCGAGTTGTCGTAGTAGTTGCGCAGCGTGTCGGCAACTTCCCATCCTTGCCACTCGCTGGCGTTGTCGATGGCCTTCGACCACTGATAGGTTGTCAACAGGTTCATGCCGCCGGCGATTTGCCAGTTGTAGCGAACCACCAGCGCGTTGAAGCTGGAACTGGAGCCGGGCACATCGGCAGTGACACCAACGGAGGTGAACTGCGGAAAGGGCCGCAGCAGGCGCTGGCGCGGAATGGTGGCGCCGGAAAGCACGCCGGTGGTGATGGCTCCGAAGAACGGATTGGGCACAGCCTGATCCAACTGCGCGCCCAAGGAGAGTTGCGTCGGATGAAGCTGATTGGCCTGCTGGCCGGTGCCGAACAGGAGCTTGCGTCCCTGCGACCCCGTGTAGCCAACTTCCATCACCATGCCTTTGCTCAACTCGTACTGGAAGTCGAGAGAGAAGTTCTGCACATAGCTAATGGGGTGCGTGCGCCAGAAGGCGTTGACCGCATCGCCCACCTGTGTGAGCAGGCCGAGGCTGGTGCCGACGGGCTGAATGAACCCGTTGGGGAAGGGATTGGACAGAAGCGCGCTGCGATTGGGATTGATGCCATCGCCGCCGACGGTGGAAACCCAAGTGGTGGTGGTAGCGAAGCCCTGGTTGGTGCCGCCGCCGGTCTGCGGCATGAAGATGCCGTAGCCGCCACGCATGACGAGTTTGTCCGTGATCTTGTAGGCGAGGCCGATGCGAGGAGCGAAGCCTTTCCAATCGGTGTCCCATGCGCCGCGGTTGTTGGGAGTGACGAACTCCAAGCCGCCGCGCAGCGGCAAACCGGTGCGTTGCGCGAGCGGGCTGGCGACGTCGGGATTGAAATTGTTGAGGCGGTTGAAGCGTTCCGTGCGTGCCGTCTGCACTTCCCAGCGCACACCGAGATGCATGGTGAGGCGGCGATTGAAGCGCCAGGAATCCTGCAGGTAGAGGCCATGATAATTGGCCGTGGTGGCGGTGGCTGCGCCGATGGGCGCGCTGCCGCCGGAGCCGACTCCCAGCAAGAGGGAAGCGACGCCGTCGCCCGATGTGGTGCTGGCGACCCCGGCCACAGGGCCAGAAGTGAGGCCGCGGGTGAAGTCGAATTGCGGGGTGTTGAAGTCGGTGTTGTTGAGGCGCGCGAGCTCGCCCAGCCATCCGAACTTCAAGCTGTGCGAACCGAGTTCCTTGGTCACGTTGATTTGCAGGTTATGAGTTTCGCGAGGGACGTTGAGGAAGCGGCGGTTGAAGAGACTAGCGTAGCCCTGTGCGCTGACGCCGGGGTATGTGGCGGCCTGGAACAAACCGACGAGCGAAGGAGAGAAGCCGAGTTCGGTGGCGTTCTTTCCCTGCGAAGGAGAGACTTGGTTCTCACGCCAGCGGCCCGAACCGATCAGCATGTTCACCACCCAGGTGGGCGATGGCGTCCAGGTGGATCCGATGACCACCTGGTGGCGCGGGTTCACGTCGGAGAAGTTGGTGTCCGCGCCGTTGCCGAAGAAGACGGGGGCAACGTTTTCCTGCCATGCCTTGGTGACGCGCCCGAAGAGTGTGAGTTTTTCGGTCTTGGCCCAATCGATGCGGACATCGATGCGGTCGTTAGAGGTGACGGTCTTGCCGGCGGCGGCGAAGTTGCGGGCATTGGTGAACGGGTCACCGGTGGTGTTCGCGGCGGGATAGAACCCAACGATCTTCGCGCCCACCGGATCGAACAGGTTGGTGGGGATGCGATTGCCGGGGAACGGATCGCGGACGAAGCCGGCGCCATCGGGGTTAGCGCGCGTGGTGAACGGATTGAAGATGGTGGCCAGCGTACCGTTGTTATTGAAGGTTTGGGAGAAATCGCCGGAGCGCTGCAGCGCGGTGGGTACGTTGGAAACGTTGGTGCCGGGGTTGCCTTCGCGGCGGCCTTCATAGGCGGTGAAGAAGTAGAGGCGCTTGCTCTTCCAGATAGGCCCGGAGAGTGTTCCACCCATTTGATGGCGCTGGAAAATGGGGCGCTTCAAATTGGAGCGGTTGTTGGCCCAGCTATTGGCGTCGAGCTGGTTGTTGCGAAGGAACTCAAACAGCGAGCCGTGGAAATTGTTCGATCCGCCGCGCGTGATCATGTTCACGGCGGTGCCGTCGGACTTGCCGAACTGTGCATCGAACTGGTTGCGCTGGATGTTGACTTCCTGGACGGAGTCGACGGAAGGCGCGGCGATGAGGCCGCCCCAATCGACGGCAGCGGCGGGCACGCCGTCAATCAGCGTGAGGCCGGCCTGGCCGCGTCCGCCGTTCATGGAGAAGCGATTGTGGTTCTGGTCCTGCGTGGCCTGCGAGATGCCGGTGCGCACGGCGATGACACCGGCGTTGACGTGAACCAGTTGGAACGGATTACGCGCGTTCACGGGCAGGTCGAGCACGGCCTGCTTATCCAAGGTTACGGCGCGATTGGCGGATTGGGTGTCGAGGAGGGTGACGCCGGCGGATACCTCCACCACTTGGGTCACTTCTCCGAGTTGCATGACGAAGTTCACTTCCAGCGTCTGGTTGACGCGCAGAGCTGCGCCGGTTTGGACGCTCTTGCGAAATCCCCGCATTTCCACCGTGATTTCATAGGAACCCGGAGGAAGCTGCGAGATAACAAAAAGCCCTTCGCTGGTAGTAGTGGCGGTGCGGGAGTCATTGGTGGATTCATTTCGGGCGTGCACGGTGGCGCCCGGAACTGCTGCGGAATTCGGGTCCGTGACAATGCCGGAAATGGTTCCGGTGAACGCTTGACCCCAAACAGACTGGATTGGTGCGAGCAACAAGGCGCAAAACGCCAAGAGCGGCAATCGAATCATGGAATAGCCCCTTTGCGTTACAGATTGAGAACCCCTGAGGGATTCGGTTTGGCGGTAGTATATCAAATCCGGTACCATGAGACGGTCTTGCCAGTACTGCTCTATTTAATGACGATGGCGGCCTGGGCGAACGAGGAAATGGGGAGCGGTGTCTGCGCGGAATGCCATGCTGCAATCGCGAAGCAATACGCAATAACGGGGATGGCGCGTACGGCGGGCGCGGTGTCTCCGCGGCTTGTGCCCGCGGGCGAGTTTACCCATGCGCCTTCCTCTGTCCGGTACCGCCTGGAGGAAAAGGACAAAGGGATCGAAATGCAGTTTTCGCGGGCGGGCTCGGATTGGAGTGGCGCGCGGCGGCTGGAATGGTTCGTGGGTTCGGGCGGATTGGGCCGGAGTTTTCTGTTTTCTGCCGGTAGTTTCTTATTTCAGGCTCCCATCTCTTATTACGCTTCTTCCGGCAAGTGGCAGATTTCCCCCGGTTACGAGCGGCTGCCGCGAATGGATTTGACGCGCGCGGTGGAAGGCGCTTGCCTGCAATGCCACGCCAGCCGGACGCAGCCGATTGCGGGTACGCAGAATGGTTTTGCTCAGCCGCCGTTTTTGGAAGGCGGGGTGAGCTGCGAGCGTTGCCACGGCGCAGGGAAGGCGCATGTGGAAGCGATGCGGCGTGGAGCGAAGGCGAGTACGGCGATTGTGAATCCGGCAAAGCTCGATGCAGCGGCGCGCGATTCGGTGTGTGCGCAGTGCCACCTGACGGGCGCTGCGCGGGTGGCGCGGCGGAATGCTGGTTCGGCGAGGTATCAGCCGGGCGCGAGGCTTTCCGACACGCTTGCGGTGTTTGTTTGGCCGCAAATGGACGGGAGTCCCGATGCCACCAGCCACTATGAGAGGCTGAACCGCAGTGCTTGTAAGAAGGCCTCTGGGGATAAGCTGTGGTGCGGGTCGTGTCATGATCCACATGGTGCGCGGGAACAATCGGCGGCTCACTATCGAGCCCGGTGCGAGAGCTGCCATCGTCAGAAAGGATGCGCGGAGAAGGCGGCGGTGCGGCAGGCGCGGGGCAACGATTGCGTCGCTTGCCATATGCCGAAGGGGGAGTCGCATATGGTGGAGCACGTTGCGTTCACCGATCATGGCATTGTCCGGCGTGCGCCGGGTGCTATGCGCGAGCGCGGCGCACGGGAACTGACGGCGTTCTTTCCAGGCGCGGAGGAGCGTGATCTGGCGATGGCGTATTCCGTTGTGGCGATGACGGAACCCGCGGTGCGGCTGCGGGCGCTGCAATTGCTGGAGGCTGCCGCGGCTCGCGATAAAGAAGATGTTGCGGTGCTGGCTCAATTGGCTCAGTTCCGTGACCGGATGGGGCGTGCCGACTTGGCCGAACCTTTGTATGAACGGGTGCTGTTGCTCGATCCGGGTCACGGGGCTGCCGCGGTGAATCTGGGGATCTATCGCGTGAAGCGGGGCGACACGGCAGGGGCTATCTCGCTTTGGGAGCGCGCGCTGCGGCGCAATCCGGCGCAGACTGGAGTGCGTACGAATCTTGCCGTTGCACTGGCGCAATCGGGGAAACTGGCGGAGGCCGAAGCAGCGCTGCTGCAAGCACTGGAGTACGATCCGGACGCGGAAGCGCCTCGCCGGTTATTGGGTGAGATTCGTGGGCGGAGGTAAGCCGGTGCGATTGACGATTTCCGAAGCGCGGCGTATCGCCCTGCTGTCGCAGGGATTCGGCAAGGCGAGGCGCACCAGGCCCAAGCTGGCGGACTTGCACGAACTGGTGCGGAAGCTGGGTCTGATCCAACTGGATTGCGTAAACGTGGTGGTTCCGGCGCATTACCATGTGCCTTTTTCGCGGCTGGGGGCGTACCGGCGGGAACTGCTGGATGAACTGGTCTATGAGCGCCGGCATTGCATGGAGCATTGGGCGCACGAAGCGTCGATCATCCCGGTGGAGACTTATCCGCTGCTGCGTTATCGCCGGGAAGGCCATCGCGTATGGCCTTTCGGCTTTGAAACATTTCTGGAGCAGAATGTTTCGTATGTGGAAGAGGTGGTGGAACTTGTGCGGCAGCGGGGGCCGCTGGTGGCGGCGGATCTGCCGGACCCGCCGGGTGCATCGAGACGGCTGGAGAATTCCTGGTATGGATCGGCGCCACGGGCCGTGTTGGAAGCGCTGTTCGGCAATGGCCGGTTGGCGATTGGGGACCGCCGGGCGGGGTTTGCGCGTGCATACGACATTCCGGAGCGAGTGGTGCCGGCGGAGCATCTGAAGGCTGACGTGGAAGAATGCGAGGCGCGCCGGATGTTGCTGGAACAGGCGGCCAGAGCGCATGGCGTGGCCACCATGGGGGATTTGGCGGACTACTTCCGCATGAAGGTGAACGATGCTCGCGAGGCGGTGGGGGAACTGGTTGCGGCAGGTGTGTTGGAACGCGTCGAGGTGGAAGGATGGCGGGAGGCCGCGTATCTGCATTGCGATGCGCCTGCTCCGCAGCGAGTGAAGGCCGCGACAATGCTTTCGCCCTTCGATCCGCTGATCTGGACGCGCAAGCGCACGCTGCGGTTGTTCGACTTCGACTACCGTTTCGAGATCTTCGTGCCTCAGGAGAAGCGCCGGTGGGGAGCGTACGTGCTGCCGTTCCTGCATGGTGAACGGCTGGCGGCGCGCGTGGACTGCAAAGCGGATCGCGAAACAGGCACACTCACCGCGCGCAACGTGTACCTGGAAAGCTGGGCTGACCCCGAGGTGACGATTCCTGCGCTTGCACAAGCGTTGGGGCGTTTTGCGCAATGGCTCGGACTCCAGCCGGATTCGAGTGCATGCGCTTCCGCCACTCGAGTTTCGAAGGAAGACGCGGCAACGCCAGTGGACGATTGAGCTTTCGCCCGGTGCGCGAAGCCGGGCGAAAAGGAGATCGTATGGAAGATGACCCGGCCGGCCGTGGCGAGGGCGGCGGCGACATGGCGTCGACGAACCCACAACTGTTCGAAGCATTGGCGGCGGAGTTACGGCGGATGGCCCAATCGGCGATGGCGGCCGAGCGGCCCGACCACACGCTGCAACCCACGGCGCTGGTGAACGAGGCGTTTCTGCGCATGGCCGGAAAGACGCCGTCGTGGATCAATCGGGCACACTTTCTTGCGTCGGCGGCAAATGTGATGCGGCAGATCCTGATTGACCACGCAAGAGCCCGGCGGACGATGAAGCGGGGCTCCGATCCAGTACGTGTAGAACTGTCGGATCCTGTTGCACTGGCCCACTCCGAGCCGGACCGGCTGCTGGCCGTGGATCAGGCGATCCAAAGGCTAGGAGAGATCGACCCGCGGGCGGAGCGTGTGGTGGAACTGCGCTATTACGCGGGTTTGAGTGTGGAGGAGGCTGCGGATGCGTTGGGCGTTTCGCCGAAGACGGTGAAGCGCGACTGGCAGTTCGCCCGCGTGTGGCTGGAGCAACAACTGGAGGAGTAGCCGTCGTGAGGGTGGTGACCCGACGTCACTTCGTTTCGCCTGTCCCAACCAAAATGTAACAAAAATGATTTTTTAACGATATAATCTTGGGAACGAAGTTCGGAGGAGAAGGAGAGAGTCATGGACGACTCGCCAGCCGGCCCGGGACAGGGCGGCGCCGACCTGGCATCGACCAATCCGGAACTGTTCGCGGCCTTTGCGTCCGAGCTGCGGCTGATGGCGCAGCGGGCGATGCTGGCCGAGCGTCCCGACCACACGCTGCAGCCGACTGCGCTGGTGAATGAAGCCTTCCTGCGGATGGCGGGGAAGGCTCCGTCGTGGGCCAGCCGGACGCATTTTCTGGCATCGGCGGCGAATGTCATGCGGCAGATCCTGATTGATCATGCGCGTGCGCGGCGGACGTTCAAACGAGGCGCGGGTTACCAGCGTGTGGAACTGCTGGATCCCGTGTCGCTGGCTCATTCCGAGCCTGACCGGCTGTTGGAAGTGGACCAGGCGATTCAACGGCTGGGCGAAGTGGATGCAAGGGCGGAGCGCGTGGTGGAGCTTCGTTATTACGCGGGCCTGAGTGTGGAAGAGGCGGCGGATGCGCTGGGTGTTTCGGCGAAGACTGTGAAACGGGATTGGCAGTTCGCGCGAGTCTGGCTGGAGCAGCAATTGCAGGAGAGCCCTCCGGCATGACGGCAAGTGAACAGAAGCGTTGGAGGCTCGCCAAGGAGATTTTTGAGGCTGCCTGCGAGGAATCTCCCCTCAGGCAGCAACAGATTGTCCGGGAGATGGTGGCGGGAGACCTGGATCTGGCGGCGGATGTGCAGCGGCTGCTCTCCATGCAGGATGATTCAGGGCTGACCCTTGATTCCACTGCGCAACCTCTGGGGCCGGGCATGTACGCGCCGGGGGAGGTGCTCTCTGACCGTTACCGTATTGAGCGGTACCTCTCTTCGGGTGGCATGGGTGATGTGTATGCTGCTCGGGACATGCGCACCGGCGGCCGAGTCGCAGTGAAATTCGTGCGCCCGTTTGCGGCTTCCCAGCGGGACATTGAAGCACGGTTTCTGCGGGAAGTGCGGCTGGCGCAGAAAATCGTTCATCCGAATGTTTGCCGCATGATCGCGTTGGACATGCACAAGGGCGTCCGGTATTGCGTGATGGAACTGCTGGAGGGACAGACCCTGGCGGACCGGCTGCAATCGCGCGGGCGGATGACTCCGGAAGAAGCGCTCCCGGTGGCCGTGCAGGTATGCGAGGCCTTGCAGGCCGCCCACGAGGCAGGAGTACTGCATCGCGATATTAAGCCGGGCAACATCTTTCTGGTGGGTGATCGCGCGTTGCTCATTGACTTCGGATTGGCAGCCGCGCTGCTTCGCGAAGGCTCGCTGACTTCCGCAGGCGTGGTGATTGGGACGCTGGCATATGTGGCGCCGGAACAGTTGGAGCACGGCAAAGCGAGCCAGGCATCGGATATCTATTCGCTCGGCGTGGTGCTGCACGAAATGCTGATGGGGCGGAAACCGCATGAAGCGAAATCGCCCTTCCGCCTGGCGCGCCAGAAGGCTACGGAAGTACACGAGGAGCTGGTGCGGAGTAAAGAAATCCCCTCGGTCTGGGGCGAGGTTTTGACGCGTTGTTTGAAGGCCCGGCCGGAGGCGAGGTACCAGAGTGCGCACGAGGTGCGAAAGGCGTTGGAACGCGGCCGGCCGAGCGTTCGCTTCCGCTTCGGCAAGCCATTGGTATGGGCTCCCGCGCTGGCGGCATTGTTGATGCTGTTACTGTGGGCCGGATGGTGGTTGGCTCTACGCGACTATCAACCTTCCGTGCAAGTGGCGCAACAATACGACGACGCGGCCGCCGCGATGGCGCAATCCTCGCTGTTGCGCTCAGCCGGCTTGTTGCAGCAGGCCGTGAGCAAGGATCCCGCATTTGTCAAGGGAGCCGCGTTGTTGGCTGTGGTCCACGCCGAGACGGATCAACTCGACAGGGCCAGGCAAGCCATTCTGGAGGCCACCATGGCGTCGGACCGGCGGTTGCTGCTGGGACGTGGCGAGCGGTATGCACTGGATGGTGCGCGTGCCGCCGTCTTGCGCGACTTCCAGTTGTCAGCGGAGCAATATGGCCGCTGGGCCGGCATCGCGAAGGGGCTCGAGCGCGCCAACGCCCTGCTATTGCGGGGCAGAATGCTGGATCAGGCCGGTAAGGCGGAGGAAGCTTTAGCGACATTTAAACTCGCCGTGCGCGAACAGCCGTCCATCGCTGCCGCGCACATCAGTCTGGCCTTGCAGCTTTGTCGCAGGCTGGAGTTTGATGCCGCAGCGCGGCATTTTTCCGATGCGGAGCGCGCGCTCCGGCAGTCGCGGAATTATGAGGGGTTGACGGAGCTCCTTCTGGCTCGCGCGGCCTTGCGAAAACAAACGCAGCAGCAGAAGCGGCAGGATCTGGACGAAGCATCGGTCTTAGTGAAGCGGACCGGCAATGTGATGCACCGCTTGTCCGCACGTTTGCGCCACGCTTCTCTGGCTCTGGAATCGAAGGATTACAAAGAGGCGGGGGCGATATCCCGCGAAGTGGCGGACGAAGCCCGCCGCAACGGCCTGCAGTTCCTGGCTCTTCGAGCCCTGAGTGACATGGGTTATGCGTTCCTCTACGCCCAGCAACCGGAGCGCTCCTTGGGCATTCTGGAAGAAGCCATTGCCTACGCGCGGCAAATGAAGAGCTATCACATGCTGGCCGAAAACCAGAGTCGATTGGGCGAGGCGCTGATCATGTTAGAACGGCGTGAGGCTGCGTTGGCGTACATCCGGCCCGCGGTGGAGTGGTATCGCAATAGCCATCATCGTGATCTGCCGTACGTCCTTATCAAGTACGGAACCGCGCTAGGAGATCAACCGGGTCAAAGCGATCCTATCTACCGCGAAGCACTGGATGCGGCAAGGCGGGAGGGCAATGCCGCCTATGAGACCATGGCGCTGCACAGGCTGATGCGCAGCGCGGGCCCGGTCAGCGCGCGCGATGCCGTTGCCTACGCCCACCAACTGCTGCCCTTAGCCAGGAAAATGCCGCATCACCGGGCCATGATTCAGATTGCGGAGCACCTTCGCGATTTTGGAAGTTATGGCGAAGCGAGGAAGGTGATTCAGGAGGCGGAAGCAGCCATCGCGCGATATCCCGAGGGTGTGGATCGCGAGTTTCTGCAGATCCGCGCGCAGGTGTTCTACGCGCAGGAGGCATTCTATCTGCGTAATTGCGAAGAGGGGCTTACGCTACTGCGCCAAGTGCGTCTCGACAACTCTGAGGTTCACCCCTTTGCCACCTACGTTCGCATACAGTTGCAGAACTGCTCTGAAGGAACAGCGAAGGCGGTGTTGGAGCGCAATCTTCAGGAGATGACGCGCTTCAGCGCGGAAACGAAAGTTCCCCGGCGGCTGGGGCAAATTTTCCTCGTACACGGCGAAATAGCAATGCGCCTGAAGCGGTGGAGCGTGGCGAGAAAGTCCGCCCGCAAAGGCGTAGAGGTGGCCAAGTCTATCGGCGAATCCTACTATGCCTTTCTGTCGGAGATGCTGTTACGGGCGGTGGAGCGGCAATCGGGGAACCACGCCGCGGCGGATGCGCTCACGGCGAGTACCCTGGTTCTGGCGAAGCAGATTGGCTTCGACGATTCTTTCAACGGCCGCAAGGACCTGCAAGTGCGATGGGCGGAGGGTTCGCGGTAACCCGCGCGGAGTGCTATTGTTTCTCGCCGGCGGCGAGGCGCTTGCGCAGTGCGGCAATATTCTCACGGCGCCTTCGCTTGGCTTTCGCCATACGGTCGTGGCGCGAACGGTCTCCATTACGTTGGGACATGGACAGGTCTCCTGAAGGATCAATTTTTCTAAGGGGAGCTATTCAGGGAGCCTGCTTAGAACCAAGAGGCCTGAAAGAGGACAGTGCGTATGAAAGCGGAGTGCTCTGGAGCTTAGTGTCTCACACTACCGCCCTGCGGCGGCAGCTTGAGTGGCAATTTCGAACTCCAGGTTCTCCTGAAACGGCACGAAGCCGTCTTCGTCGATGTAGCGCACCACCATGCGCGGGCCGTCGAGTTCCATCGTGGCGAAGCCGTTGACGCAGTGCGCGCCGTCGATGGTGCGGCGATTGACGAATTGCACGGGAATTTTGTTTCCCGGCGGGAAGCTGCGGCTTGGGGGCGAATAGGGAATAGCGCCGTGACCGATGCAGCGGCCGAGCACGTTGCGATGTCGCAGATAGACGATGTGCTTGTGTTCGTGGCCCCAGAACCAGGCGTGAATGCGGCCTTCATCGAGCAAATCCGCCACTTTGTTCATGACGGCGCCGTCCACGTCGGCGCGCTCGTAGATGGAGAACGGCTGATGATGCGTGAGCAGGATGTTTTTCTGCGCGCCGGTGCGCACGATGCTGTGCAGCCATTCCATCTGGCAGCCGTGGTAGTCCTTGTCGTCGTAAGCGGTGTCTAATCCGATGATCCGCCAGTCGTCATTTTCCAGGCAGAAATAGCTTGCGCGCTGGCTGAAGGCGGGCAGCACCTGGCCGAAGTAGCCATGCCCTCCGCTGTACATTTCGTGATTGCCGTTGAGGGCGAAGCGGGACTGGATGCTGGCGCTCGATGGCAGCTTGTCGAGAAAACGGTCGGGGACTTCGTGCTCTTCGCCGGCATAATAGATGTCGCCGAGGTGGATGAGGTGCGTCGGATGGAAGGCGTCAATCTGCGTCTTGACGCGGCCCGCGGCGGCCTGGCCGGTGCCCCAATCGGAGAAGAGAGCGAGCTTCGCGTCTGCGGGAAGCGGCAGGCGCAGATCGCTGTTTGATGCTGCATCGACGAAGGGGGCGCGTCCGCGAATGAGCCGCTCCAGTACGGCGAGGGCGACGCTGGCCCATCCCGGGTCGCTGTTGGAAAAGGGCTCAAAGGGTGGAAGAATTTCCAGGGAGCGCTCATGTGCGGCCATGGCCGATTGCACCTGGCTCGCGGCGGCGGAGCGCGGAAGGAAGACCTGCCCAGGGGGCGCGGTGGCGGCTTCTTTGCGAGCTTCTTTGAGCAGCGCCATCACGGTGGGGCGGCTGCGAACAGAAGCAGGACGCCTCATCGCCTCATTCATCAAGGTGTCGATAGCGGCGACAACCTGGCGGGGATCGGTGGTGCGTGGATCCATGATGTAACCTTAGTGCAGTTTGCCGGCGAATCGTTACAGGATTTTCGTTTCCACTTGCGAAATCAGGCGCGCCACGCCGGCCGTGTAGCGGTGATCGCTGACGGCGACGGCAACGCCATCCTCCACCCAGTCGTGCCACACACCGTCCTTGTCGTGCGATGCCGCGGTCACTGTGTATTCGTTCGGGCAGAGATGGCAGAGGAAGCGGAACACGATCTCGATGGTGTCTCCAGCGTGGCGGGGACCGAGGGCAATGTTCTCCAGTTCGGTGTTGGTGCCGTACACTTCAAAGCCAATGCGGGTGCGGATGAGAATGCCGATCACGGGGTCTGCCACAGGGGCTTCGAATCTCACTTGAACACGGATCTGTGCTTCTTCACCGGCGCGCCAGACGGAGGCGAGTTGCCCCTGTGTGTCACGGGTTTCGAGGAGCAGCAGGGTGGCCCGGCCATCGCCACGGCGGATGGCGGGAGGAAGTGCATGTGTCACCCCGGTAGCCAGGGTTTTGACTCGATCGGCGGTGTGGCGGCGGTATGCGTTGAGGATCTCTTTGGGGTGGCCTTTGGCCGCAAGTTTGCCTTCGTGCATCCACCACACTTCGTCGCTGAGCCACTCGATCAGGTCGAGTTCGTGGCTGACTACGAACGCTACTCCGCCGCCGCGCCGGTGGTCTTCGAGAGCGAGCGCCGTGCGGGCGCGCCCGGCCGCGTCCTGCAAGGCGAGCGAGTGATAGTGGACCACCGGCTTCGCTGTGATCTCGACTTGACCGGTGGAAGCGGCTAGTTCTCCTGTGGCCAGCCGCAGTAGCGTCTGTTTGCCGGAGCCGTTGTCTCCGATCACGCCGATGACATAACCGGAGGGCGCAGTGGCGCTGATGGGTCCTACGCGTCCCTGCGCGCATTCACGAAAGACAACGGACATACTCTGCTAGTCTAGCAATGACATGTTGCGGGTCATTCTGGGAATCGGATTGGTGTTCTTGATCGGCTGCAAAGGCGATGGCAGCGTGCGCAAGGCTCTCGCCACGAAGTCAGGCGAAGTGCAACTCGGGGGCGGGGAAGTGAAGTTGAGCGCTCCTTTGATCATTGAGGGCGCTGACAACCTTACCGTGATCGGCCTGGGCACGCAGTTCCAGGTGGATTTCGAGGGTGAAGCCGCCATCGTCATCCGCAAGAGCAAAAACATCCGCATCGAAAATGTTTCCATCACCGGAAACCGCGAAAAGAAGGAGCACGTGTTCGGATTGCCGCCATCCGATGTGCCGATGGTGAAGTTCAATCGCGGCAACGGCATCATTATCGACGACAGCGAAGGCGTGACCATCGCCAAATCGACGATTCGCAACGTGCAGGGCTACGGCGTGCTGGCGAGCAACAGCCGCAAGGTGACGGTGGAGGAAGTGCTGGTGGGCGATTCCGGCTCCTTGAATGACAAGGGGAAGAACAACGCAACCGGCGGCATCCTTTTTGAAGAGGGCTGCCGCGATTTCACGGTGCGGCGGTCAAAGCTGCGCAACATTCGTGGCAACGGCATCTGGACGCATTCGCTCTACCGCTCGCCGCGCAACGAGCATGGCGAGTTTGCGGGCAACGATGTGCGCTATGTGGCGCGCGACGGGATACAGGTGGGACACGCCGTGGATGTGAAGGTGACGAACAACACCGGAGGCTTTATCGGGTTCCCGTCTGACCAGGTGGATCTGGCCACATTCGCAGTTCCCGTGGCTCTGGATACCGCCGGCAATGTGGAGAAGACCGTTTATTCCGGCAACAAGTTCGAAGAGGTGAACGGCAAGTGCATCGATCTGGACGGATTTCATCACGGCACGGTGGAAAAGAACGAGTGCCGCAATGCGCGCGGCGATGAGGCCTATCCGCATCTGCACTTCGCCATCGTGTTGAATAACAGCAATCCGGATATGGAATCACGCGAGATTCAGATTCTGTCGAATCGCATGCAGGGCTTCCGTTACGGCGCGGTGTTTCTCATTGGCGAAGGCCATACGGTGAAAGACAATCTGTTCACGCGGATGAACCTGGCCCATTGCGGAGATGCGCCGAAAGGCGTCTGCACTTACAAGGCGGAGGAACCGGATATGCTGCGTAGCGGCGTTTATTTCGGCCTCGGCGCGCATCGTCCTTCGCCGGCGCGGAAGAACGTGGTGGAAGCAAACACGGTTCATGGATTCGGAATGTCCACGCGTTGTGTGGGATATGCGCCGGGAATTAAGCCGGCTGACAACACGTGGCGCGGCAATGCCTGCGCCGAATAGTACAATTGGAGAACTTTGACCACGAGAATCCGTCACCGCGTGCTCGCGGCCTGTATCGCTCTGGGTGCGATCACATACATGGACCGCGTCGCGATTTCCATTACGTCGAAAGACATTGCCAAGGAGCTTGGGCTAAGCGACTACCAGATGGGATTCGTCTTTAGCGCTTTCACCATGGCTTACGCCGCATTCGAAATCCCCACCGGCTGGTGGGGGGACCGGATCGGCACCCGCGCCGTACTGACACGCATCGTCGCGTGGTGGTCGGCGTTCACCATTTTCACCGCGTGGGCATTCAACTACACCAGCCTGCTGACGATCCGGTTTCTGTTCGGCATCGGGGAAGCGGGCGCATGGCCGAACGTGGGCCGCACGCTGTCGCGCTGGTTTCCCCTGCATGAACGCGGCCGTGCGCAAGGCATCTTCTTTACCGGAGCGCACGGCGGTGGTGCAGTGACTCCGCTGCTGGCCACGTTTCTGCTCTCGTTTATGGATTGGCGCGGCGTATTCATCATCTTCGGATGCATCGGGTTCTTTTGGGCGGCGGCCTGGTATTACTGGTTCCGCAATGAGCCATCGGAGCATCGCAGCGTGAGCAAGGAAGAACTGCAACTGATCGAAGCGGGGCGGGGCGAAGCCGGGAATCATGATCTGAAGCATGTGCCCTGGGGGCGCATTCTCGGCAGCCGCAATGTGCTGCTGCTGTGCGTTGCCTATTTCACGCAAAGCTACGGCTTCTATTTCTTCATCACCTGGCTGCCGACGTACCTGGCGCGGGAACGCGGCTTCGAGGCGATAAGGCTCGGCCTCTACGCGGCGCTGCCGTGGATCTGCTGCGTGATCGCCGATATCTTTGGCGGCATCACCACCGACATCATGAGCCGCAAGCTGGGTGTACGGTTGGGGCGCGGGCTGGTGGCGGGCAGTTCGTACGTGCTGGCTTCCATCTGCATGGTGGCGGGCACGGCCGCCGATGAACCGCGCACCGCGGCGCTGCTGCTGGCGCTATCGGCGGGATGGGCCAGCTTTCTGCTTGGCGCCACATGGAGCACGTGCCTGGATATCGCCGGCCCGAACGTGGGAATTGTCGGCGCATGCATGAATACGGCCGGACAGATCGGGGGGATACTGAGCCCCATCGTGATCGGCTTTGTGCTGAAGACATGGTCGAACTGGACGATGCCGTTGTATGTCACCGGCGGGCTGTTTTTGTTAGGGGCATTCTGCTGGCTGTTCATCGATCCACGCGTACATATCACCCCAAGTGAGAAACCGTTGGAAGCAGGCGCGGCTCGCGCCTAACCCGCGGCAAGAGTCCAAAGGAGAACAACATGGATAGTCGTATTGTAATGACAGTTCCGTTCCGACGGGCATTCGCCGCCGTGGTGCTTGCCCTCTCCATTCAGGCCGCCGCCAAGGCTGCGCAGCCTGTGGTCAACTCACATCCCAGGCTGCTGTTGAGCACAGCGGAGAAGAACCGTTTGCTGGCGAAGAGAACCGCCAACGATCCTGCCTGGTTGGCCTTGAAGGCCCGCGCGGACTCACTGGCCACCTTCCCTGTCGCACAGTACAAGTTCGCCACCAGCGACGCTGCTCGTGAGAACACGATCTTCTATACGTATCAGGGCGAGGGTTGGCTGGAGGCCACATTGCCGCTGGCGTTTGCCTATCAGATGACCGGTGACACGAAATACTCGAATAAACTGATCGAGCTTGCGCAAGAGATGATTCGTGCGCAGAGCGACCCGGACAACAATCCGCCGAATGGGCAACCGCCGATTCAACTGGACAGCTACTATGCATCGAGAAACGTTGCGCCCGTGCTGGCCTTCATCTATGACTTCTGCTACGACCAGTTGAGCAACTCGCTGAAGACGCAGATCGTGACGCTGATGAACGCCTACTATGACGACGTCAGTGTGAATGGGTATCAGGCGCAGGAGTACAGCAGCGCCGCGGATGGAAACTACTTCGGAGGACACCTGTTCGGTGTGGGGCTGATGGGTTACGCCTCATTCGGCGACAATCCGCGCGCGCAGGAGATGATTGAGTGGGCGCGCATTCGTTTCGATGGCTCGCCGGCCCCCACCGTGCCTGCATCGAAGAAGCCCGAAGCCTGGCGCACGCAGGTTTTTGAAGGCGGAATGCGTCCCGCCGCGGCGCTGGATTACAATGGCCCGCCGATCACGGGTGCGCCGTTCAAGAGCGGGTTTGACTTCCAAGCCTGGTCGTACGGATCGGAAGAGTTCGGCCGCATGATCGACTACATGCTGATTGTGAAGAGCGCCACCGGAGAAGATCTGATCACCCCTTATATCCACTGGTTTTCGCAGATTCTACGGGCGGAGAAGCATGCGCTGTTCCCGAACCGTTTTCTGATTGATCCAACAGGAGACTGGGGCGGATATCAGGGCGCGGTGATCTCGAAAGGGCTCCCGACGCAGTTGGCATTCCTCCTGGCGGGGACGCCGGATGGACCGGGTGCGCAGCAATTCCTCAATTCGGGAATTGCCGAGCCGAACATTCCAGGAGTGCGGGTCTTTGCGGCTCCCGAGTGGCTGAACTTCTACTATGGAGATACTTCACGGCCCGCGGCGGAGTTGGTGCTTCCTCCTCATTACACCGCGTTCGCGCCCGCCTATCCCAAGGGTGGCCGCAGCCCGGAGAACACGAATGGAGCGGTGCCGTACTTCCTGATGCGCAGCGACTGGAGTGACTCGGCTGTGTGGGCTTCGATCATGATGGGGTCGCAGTGGTGGGGCGATCACCAGCACTACATGGCCGGCCATATGGTGATCGCGCGCGGAGGCGATTACCTGCTGGTGAGCGCCGCCGATTGGAAGACGGATGTGGACGGAGACGGCAATCCGATCCGTGGCGCTTCCGGCGTTCTGGGAGACTCTTCGCAGTTGCTGCAGTCCGCGCTGAACAACACGCTCTACTTCGATGATTACGGAGATTTCCAGGGCCTGGACGATCGAGCCAGTGGTGGGCAGGGGCCGATGGGCATCGACGAAGTAGTGGCCAATGAGTCGAACCAGGACTTCACCTATGTTCGCAGCGACCTGACCACGGCCTATCACCGTTCCGGTGATCCGGATGATACGCCTAATCGCAAGCTGGAGTTTTTCTATCGAAACTTCGTCTACCTGCGCGACGCGAACCTGTTTGTTGTTTACGATCAGGTTCGGGCGAAGACGTCGACCAACCGGAGAGGTCCGTACCAGAAGCATCTCCGCTGGCACCTGCCGAACACGCCAACGATCACGGGATCGATGGCACGGCTCGACTACGGACAGTCGCGGCTTTTCATCGACACGGTGCTGCCGGCAAACGCGAGGCTCACGGTGGTGGACGAATGGACGAATCCCGATCCATGCAATGGGACGGACCCGGCCTGTGTCCCGTTTGAGGCGAATGCCGGCACATTTCGAATCGAGGTGCGCGATCCGCAGAACTCGCTGGATACATCCTTTCTGACGGTATTGCAGGCGGGCTCAAACTCAAGTGCCGCTCCCACGAGCATGGCGATCACATCGGTGGATAACAAGATGTCGGGCGTCTACATCACCACTGCGGCGGGCTCGCGCAGCCTGGCGCTGTTCAATGCGCAGAGTGGACAGACGCCGGCGCCGGTCACGGAAACCTCCTATCGTGTTTCCGGATCGGGCGCTATCACGCACACGCTGATGGGACTGGTTCCAGGCGCGCGGTATACGGTGGTATCCACGAACGGAGTGATACAAGTGACCCAGAGCGCGAATGGAGACAAAACAGCATCCGCCGCGGGAGTGTTGCGATTCGTGTTGTGAGTTACGCCAGTTTGTCTTTGGCGTAGCAGATGGCTGCAATCGGGCAATCACTGCAGCGCGGTTTACGCGCGACACAGATGTTGCGCCCGAAGTGGATCAACTGGTGGCTGAAGAGAATCCAGCGGTTCTGCGGAAGGAGTTTGGTGAGATCCTGTTCGATCTTCACCGGGTCCTGGTTCTTCGTGAGATCGAGGCGGTTGGCAATGCGCTGCACATGCGTATCCACGACAACGCCCGATGCGATTCCGTAGGCAGTGCCCAGCACCACATTCGCCGTCTTGCGCGCGGCGCCGGGGATGGTGAGCATTTCATCCATGGTGCGCGGGATCGTGCCGCCGAAGTGATCCTGCACGCGCCTGGCAGCGCCGATGATGGAGCGCGCCTTGTTGTTGAAGAATCCGGTAGAACGGATATCCTGCGCCAGTTCGTCCTGATTGACGGCCGCGAAATCGGCGATGGTGGGGTACTTGGCAAAGAGACCGGGAGTCACTTTGTTCACTCGCTCATCGGTGCATTGAGCGGAAAGAATCGTCGCCACCAGCAATTGCCACGCGTTTTCATGATGCAGAGCGCAGGTGACGTTGGGATAGAGCCGGTCCAGTCCGGCGAGGATGATGTCGAGCCGGGCTTTGCGCTCGGCGGCTGTTTTTGGCTTCGGCAATGCCCTAAAATAACACATTGCGCGAGAAGCTCATTTTGATTGTGGGAGCCGCTGTGGCGTTCGCCGCGGCGCTGGCCGGGCCGTTTCAATTCGACGATTTCTCCCTGCTGCGAGACCCCGTGGTTACCGCGCCCGATGGCTGGTGGCGGTGCTGGTTGCCGCTGCAAACGCGGCCTCTTACCTGGTTCAGCTACTGGCTCAATTTTCAACTGCACGGCGATGCCGCGTTTGGATTTCACCTGGTGAACTGGCTGCTGCACCTGGCGTCGGTGTGGATCGCCTTCGGAGCGTTGCAGCGGCTGATCCCTCGCCCGGTTGCGTTCACGGCGGCGGCAATCTTCGCGGTCCATCCGATTCAGGCTGAGGCGGTGAGCTACATCTTCGATCGGGCTACGTTGCTGATGGCGTTGTTGTGTCTGCTCTCGTTCGACCGGTGGCTACGCGGGCGGCACTGGCAAGCTGTGTTGTGCTTTGCCGGGGCGCTGCTGGCGAAAGAGGAATGCGTGAGCTTTCCGCTGTTCTATCTCTTGCTGCATTTTTCCATATCGCGCAACGCGGCGGAACGCAGGCCGATTGCAGTGATGCTGGTTTGCTCATTGCTGGCCGGCGTGCGCGTGCTGTGGGCCTCCACGGTGATTGCAGGATCGGGCGCGGGCTTGCAGGCGGGCATTGCGCCGCTGGCCTATTTCCAGACGCAAGGCGTGGTGCTGTGGCGCTATCTGCGATTGCTGGCGGCCCCGTTTGGCTTCAGCATTGAGCCGCCGATCGGGCCCACGACAGGCTGGCTGCCGGTGGTGGCCTGGGCGGGCATCGCGGCACTCTGCTGGCTTGCGGGCAAACACTTCGCGCGGGCACGCGCCGGATTCTGGGGTCTGGCCGCATTGGTGTGGATTGCGCCCAGTTCCACCATTCTGCCCGCCGCGGACCTGGCCGCCGACCGGCGCATGTATCTGCCCGTGCTGGCGCTCGGCGTGGTGTTGGGCTTCCTCATCGAGAGCAAACCACGCTGGGTGCTGATGGCGCTGATGGCGATTTGGATTCCCATCTCGATGCGGCAGGCCTACGTCTGGACCAACCCGGAGCAGCTTTGGTCCGAAGCGCTCTACTTCGCTCCGGACAAAGTACGTCCGCGCATTCAGCTCTCGCGTGTAATCGAAGATCCGCAACAACGCGTCGCGCTGCTGAAGGAAGCAGAAAGTATTGCACCGGAGGATGCAGCCGTGGCATCGGAACAAGGGAGAGTGCACCTGGAAGCGGGCCAACCGGCCGAGGCCCTGGCTGCGTTTGGGCGGGCCCTGGCGCTGCTTCCGAACGATCCGCTGGCGATCAACAACCGCGGTGTCGCACTCTCGCAGTTGAATCAAACAGAGGCGGCGCGGGCCGATTTCGAGCGCGCGCTACGGGGAGACGCATGTCTGTTCGAGGCCCGTTACAACCTATTCAAGATGGGCGTGAGAACCCCATTGCCGGCGGATTGCCGCTATACTCCGGAACAGCAGCGCCTGCTGGCCCCATCGCAATGAACGCCTACACTCTTCGCTGCCAGATGCTGGCTCCGGTCTCCATTCGCGATGCGTTCGCGGTGTTTGAAGATCCGCGCAACCTGGCGCGCATCACGCCGCCGTGGCTCAACTTCCGCATCGTGTCTCCCGACCCGCGAATGCACAAGGGCGCGGAATTCGATTACATCTTCCGCTGGAAGGGACTGCCGTTGAAATGGCGTACGTTGATCACGGAATACGAACCTCCGTTTTTCTTTGTGGATGAGATGCTGAAGGGGCCGTACGTCTACTGGCGGCACCGGCACACGTTCCATCCGGGCGAGGAAGGAACGGTTGTGACCGATGAAGTCGACTACATGCTGCCATTGGGAAAGCTGGGCGTGGTTGCCCATCAATTGATCGTGGCGCGGCAGCTTAAGGAAATTTTCCACTACCGCCAGTTATCGCTGAACGAGATTCTCTGCGGGGGCAAGGCGCATTGGACGGAGCCGTCTATTGCTCCTTCACATCGAACTCCGCCTGAAGGAACTGCCAGTCCGGGAACTCATACGCCCGCAGCTTAGTAGCGGCTTCGGCTTTGACATCCTTGCTTTCGTAGGCGGCGATGCCGGGCACTTTCACCTTGAACGTGCTGATGGGTTCCGCGTCAGCGGCGGCCTTGGTGGAACGGAGCCGCACTTCCAGAGTCAGATCCGGCAGGTCGGCGGCGGAGTGATTGACCACGATCATCTGTACCATCAGCTTCTGCTTGGGTGTTTCCACCACTCGCAATCCGGTCACTTCCAGGTGCCGGGCGAAGGGATGAGCTTGCTTGGCGGCATCGCCGGGTTTGGTCATTTTGGTTTCGGCTTTACTATCGCCGGCGGATTTCGCGCCGGGCAGCAGCAGCGTAATGCCGGCCCAGCCTGCGCCGATGAGCAGCGTGGCCACAACCAGAACCACGGCCCATGCGGGCATGCCTTGCTTCGGTGGTTCAATGACATAGGTGGGCTGTGAGGCTACCGGTTGTGCCACGGGCGCGGGCGCCGGAGCAGCCGCTGCCGTGGGTTGGCTCACGGGCATTGGGGCTGGCGCCACGGGTGGCGGAGCAACTGGCGCTGGTGTGGGAGCAGGAACGGCGGCAGCGGGCGACGCGGCTACCTCCGGCTTCGCACAGCGCGGGCATTCATTCTCGGATGGAAGGACTTCCCCTCCGCACTTGGGACAAATCCAGCTAAACATGGTCTTGCTACTATCTTGACACATGCGCTTTCTTCGCAAATCGCGAACCGCGCCGGGGAGTGTGGGCATCCTGTCCAGCGCCTTTCATCCTCCCACTCGCGCTCACCTCGCGCTGGCACATGCGGCCCTCGATACGTTTGAAACAGAAGAAGTGGTTTTTGTTTTACCGCAGCGATTCCCGCATAAGGCCTATGACG
Organism: Acidobacteriota bacterium; assembly: GCA_018268935.1. Lineage (GTDB taxonomy): Bacteria > Acidobacteriota > Terriglobia > Bryobacterales > Bryobacteraceae > CADEFT01. The sequence continues at coordinate 26,284 of JAFDVS010000071.1, forward strand.
CCATCACGCTGGAAGAACGGCTGGATCTGGTGCTGGAGGCCACGGCGCACGAAGCACGGTTTTCGGTGGCTGTGGCGGAGGCGGGGTTATTTGTGGAGATTGCGCGGGAAGCCCGTGCGCATTACGGTCCCCCGGCCCGGCTCCGCTTTCTCTGCGGGCGGGACGCCGCCGAGCGCATCGTCGGTTGGGATTACGGCGATCTGCCATCCATCACTGCTCAACTGAGGGAATTCGAACTGTTGGTGGCGCCGCGCCAAGGCCACTATCAGCCGCCCGCGCATCTGCGCAACGCCATCGCTCCGCTGCGCATCTCAGAGGAGTGGGACGAAGTGGCCAGCTCGGTTGTGCGCCAGCGCCTCGGTCAGGGAGAAGACTGGGAGCATTGGATTCCCGCCTCCATTGCCGATCGAGTCCGCCAGATCTACGGGCGTAAACGTTAAACTGTGAGAAAGGAAGAGGAGCACCTACCGTGAATACAGCAGTATTGTTGATTCTGGCGGCTTCGTGTGTGTTCGCCCAGGATTTTAGCGGGATCCTGGCCGGAGCCAGCCGTCAAACCGAGCGCAACGCCAAGGTGACCGGGCTGCGGTTTAACTGCGTGCCCGCGGATTGCAAAGTGCGTCCCTACGAGTCCATCGTGATCCAGGTTTTGGTGGATGGCGAGATCGCCGTAGCCAACGGGGATCCACGCAAAGGCCGGCTGCGCCGTGCTCCGGGCGCCATGAAGGTTGTGGACAAGGATGGCGGCTGGGTTTCGAAGGTGTTCAAGTTTCCCGGCGCCGATCCGGGCGGATACGCCGAAAGCGGTGGCTCCGCCTTGGGCAGCATTCTGCAGAGAGTGGCCGGCGATTTCATCGTGCAGGACTCGTTCCTGTACACGGCTCCGGAAAAGACCGGCAGCTACAAGCTGGAAAACGATACCGAAGGCGTGAAGGCGGAGCTCACCGTTACGGTCGACAGCAACGCTGCTTCGCAGAAGAAGCCGGAGGAATTCAACTTCGGCGCGGAGGACAAATCAAAGGAGCCTTACCGCGCGCTTGCCGAACGGTATGCGCCGATGTTCGCCCAGGAAACGTGGTTCCAGCCGAAGTCCGACTTCCCCACGCGTTTCGATTTCGATAGCGATTGGACCGGCGACAACAACTGGGACAACATGGAGAAGGGCACTTCGCAGGCCTACATCTATTACGCCGTGATGGAGACCTCCACCCACTGGTTCCTGATCTACAACGCGTTTCATCCCCGCGACTATTCCGACAAGTGCGTCGCCGGCAGTTGCCATGAGAACGACAACGAAGGCCTGATCCTCACCATTCAAAAAGATGGCAGCGAGTTCGGCAAGCTGCTCACCATGGAGACGCTGGCTCATAACAACGTGTACAGCTACACCAACGAGCGCGGGTTCAGCCGCGGGCAGCACAACATCGACGGGAAGATCGATCTGTACGAAAAGACGCATCCCATCGTGTTCGTGGAGTCGGGCGGGCACGGCATCTACGGAGCGTCCATGACCAGCCACAGCCGGTACAACGTTTCCAAGGACGAATTCACCGGCGGCACGGGCGTCACGTTTATCTACAAGGGCTCGGCCGACCGGCCGAAGCATGCCAACGACCGCAAGGTGGGCTACGAACTGCTTCCCATCCTCACGCACTGGTGGGCCCGCGCCACCAACGATCAGAATCAGCGCATGTTCGACGAGTTCGGGCCGTATGAGCCCTTCGGCAATCGTCCCAGGGCGAAAGCGGCGATCATGGGCAAAACGTTTCTCGGCCGCAAGGAATCGTCGAACAAGGCGAAGCCCTTCTGGGGCTGGCACGACAACAATACATTGAAGGCCAAGGTGCTCAATGCCGGCCAGTGGGGCCTGGACCCTGCCTATGCCATCACACAAGGACTGCGATTCCCCGCGGACATGAAGGTGTCGCTCGATTACATCTACAATCCCTATCTCGGAATCGGAGAGGAAAACGCCGCGCCGGCACAGACGGTGGTGATTACTCCGGGCACGCCTTCCGTTGGTGCGCCGGGCACGTCCACGGACACCGCCGCCATCCTGCCGAAGGAAGTGAAAGAAGGTTGGGTGGAAGTGGAAGCCACTGTCGATGCTTCCGTTGTGTTCCATCTCTGGGAGAAGGACGTCACGCCGGAAGTGCTCGCCGGCGGCCCGGTGAAGGATCAGAAGATTTCTTCCAGCGGACCCATTCCCAGCGGTGCAGGCATCACCTGGAGCGTGACGAAGAAGACGGGACGCGGCACGGTGAAGATCGTCGAAGAGCCTTCGGCTTCTAACGGCAATACGTTGAAGGTGCGCGTGGACGATTCGAAAGGCGGCGCCGACCGCCACGTCTTCCGCGTCACCTGGAAGCGGCAATAGCGAGCATTTCTTCCAGCGGCCGGCCGCTTCGGATCGGTATTATTGCACGCTGGTGATCCACATCGGGCCGGACCAGGCAATCTGCCCGTCCTGCTGCAGCACGCGCACATAGTAGTAGTTCTGCTTCGTGCCCGGCGTGCTGTCTTCATAGCTGAGTTTCACGGCAGCCGTGCCGGGCTTACTTTCGAAGACATACTGGTTGTTCTTGATCACTTCCACGCGCTCCACCGGCGCAGTGCCTTCGATGGTGATCTCCAGCTTCGGCTTACCGCGCAGTTGGAAGATATCGCCCTGAATCTGGCTGGCCACGCGCACGTCCAGCAGGATGTTGTCCGTGGCCGCATAGGCATGCCGTGCGCGGATGGCGCGCAGCAGGCCCTCGCGCGAGAGATCTTCCGCAAGAAGCATCGCATAGGAGATATGCGTGGAGGCGTGATCGGAGGAAGCCTGCACACCCAGCTTGTATCCCTTCGCCCAGGCATTCCACACGTAACCCTCGGCGCGGAATCCGCCGGGCTGTGTGAGTTTGTCGGATGCCTTCGGGGCCCGCGGCGCGCCCTCGTGCTCATAGGACATGCGGTCGCCCTGATAGATCTCCACCAGCGGTTCCAGGTCCTGGTCGTTATCGCGCCAATCCGTTCCCATCAGCGTTCCGGTGGTGTGCGACATGGCGATGCCCCCGCTCTTGCGTAAGTAGTCATAGAGCTTGGCCGCGCCTTCGGCGCCTGCTTCCTCTTCCGCGGAGCGCACCAGCGTTTTCACCCCGCGTTTCGCCCACAGCAGGTTGCGATGCCCGTTGGGATAGCGCAGGCTGCGCTCATAGGCGTAGACAGGAGTGAAGCGCTGCGGATAGTGGAACAGATCGTTCGATTTCTGGATGATCCACCAGAAGTATTCGTTATCGTCGCCGGCGTTGTGATCGGTGAGCGCGGAATAATCGAAGCCCGCCGCGTCGATGGTGTAGCGGTAGAAGTCCCAGATGGAGCCATCGATGTCGCCATCGAAGGAGATATCGGTGTGGCGATGCATGTCTCCGCGGACGATGCGGAGTTGTTTGCCGCTCCAGGGAATGCGGTGCTTCTGCACGGTGGCGATGTTTTGTTCTTCACTGGCATGCACACGCGGCGGCTCCATCGGCTCAGCCGGCCAGGCTTTGAGTTGCGGCTGATAAGAAGCATTCAACACGATGGATGCCGAATAGACATTGTTTTTCACAAAGGGATAAGGCTTCGCGTAGGTTCGGCCATCGCCGGCCCAAGCCACTGCAACGCCGGCGGGTGAAGCGCTGATGGCGGCGCGCAGATCGTTGCGTCCGGTGGAGCCGCGGAGTGAAATCGCGCGGTCGCCACCCACGGCGATCACCGCGTAATCCCACATGGAATACTGCTGCTGGCGATTGCGCTTCAATGACTGGCTGTAGATTTCGTGCAGTTTCACCTCGCGCCGGCGCACCAGGGCGCAGAGGTTGCCCTTTGGATCCACGGCCAGTTGGGCTTGCTCAAAGTGGCCCGCAGGAAGCTGCGCCAGTTGATTCTTCGTCAGATTGAGCAACTTCAGATCGCGTGTTTCATACAACCGTGTGCCGGCGTTTTTGCGAACCAGGAAGCCGGTGTCTTTGCCCCAATTGGGCCCGGCCTGATCGAAGGCCAGCCAGACATCGCCGTTGCGATCACAGGCGAGCGAGGCATGCGCCTGGAAATTCTCTGAGGGCCGCACGCGCTGCTGGGCGCCCTCCAGCGTGCGGTAGTAGACGTTGTACATGCCGCCGTCGTAAGCATCCCAGGCGAAGTGCAGGCCGCCCTTGGCATCGGCGGCGATGGCCGGATACCAGGCATTAGCCGTGTTGCCACTGACGGCAATCACATCGCTCCATTTGCCTGCCGCCATGCTGCGCGCCAGAATGCGTGAGCGCCCTTCACGGAAGCCCTGCCACACCACCCACAACTGGCCCTTGGCATCCACCACGGCACGCGGATGCAGGTCGGGCCCGCCTTCGGAGATCGTCTCCAGCTTGGTCCACTTGCCGTTCTCAAAGCGGGCTACGGCGATCTTCCAGGTGTTCGTTTCGTGCACCGAAACGGCGAGGAAGAAGCGGCCCTGCGCATCGGCCGCCAGTACGGGACGGAAGAACTCGCCCTTCGCGATCACTTCTTTACCGGTGGCATCGGTGCGCGCGGCAAAGAGGGTTTCCGATTCCTTTTGATAGCCGGTCCAGGCGACCCATCCGGCGCCGTTCGTGTTCACCGCGATGGCCGGATAATCGTCTTCCATCTCGTCGCCCTGCGTGTGCAGAATGGCTTGCGGTACGCGTTCCACGGTGATGCGCCCGTTGAGCAGCGGAATCGCTTTGGCATAAGGCGCGGAGGCCGGATCGAAGCGCGCTTCGCCTTGGAGGGTGAAGATGCGAATGCTATGGGCGCCGCGGGCGCCCGCGTAGACAGCATTCGGCACCAGCACCGGCTTGGGAACCTTCATCTCCGATGGCAGCACGTGCAGCGCACCCACGAACCAGTCCTGTGGATTGGGCACCGCGCCCATGCGCGTGCTGCATTTCCAACTATCTGCTTTGACCGCGTCTTCCTTATCGAAGCGGATGGACTCGATCCCCGCGGAGCGCCCAGGCGCCGCATCCCAGGACCCGGACCAATCCACGGGTTTGGAATCGCCGACACCCAATGTGACGCGAAACCAATCCTCTTGTTCCGGCACGGCAACCGTCTGCGGATGCGGGCGATTACACGCGCCCAGCACGCACAGGCAGGCGAGGGGGAGGATACGCCATGGAAATGCCATCTGGGGTAGGATACCCCAATCGAGAGGCTGCCTGAGCCTTACTCCGCGCGCAACGTGTGAGACGGGTCAATAGAGGTCATGCGTCCAGGGGAAGAAGCTGCGATACACTTTTAGGACCCAACGGGGTAACTCATGCTGCACCTTCTTCCGTTGCTCTTCCTCTGTGCCCATGCCGAGCAGTTGCCGACCGTGGTGCTCTCCGTCCGCGATGGCCTCACCGCGTCGACATTCCACCGGCTTTTCGCCGACTCCAAAGGTTTTCTCTGGCTTCCGCATGTCGATGGGCTCACTCGCTATGACGGGAACAATTTCCGCACCTACACCACCGCGGACGGACTGCCTTCGGACCGCATCAAGGACGTCATTGAGCGCAAGAGCGGCGGCTACTGGGTGGGAGCCGGCGATTCGCTCTGCCACTTCGATCCTCTGCCCAATCATAAGCGCTTCCAGTGCGAATCTCCGCAACTGGGCGCGCCATCGAATCGTTGCTGGAAGAGGATGGCGTGTTGTGGCTGGGCAGCACCCGCGGGCTCTGGCAGCGGAAGGGAAACGGTGCGTGGTCCGCCTACGGTGCCGTGCCCCAACCCACCACCGTGCGGCGCCTGCTGCGCGATTCGCGCGGTGAAATCTGGGCTGGCACGACGGATGGGCTGTTTCGCTTCCGCCGCTCGGGGCGAACGGATCGATGGACCACGGCCGAAGGACTTTGCGACAACTTCATCACGACGCTCAACGAAACCCCCAACGCCATCTGGGCCGGCACGATGACGAATCTATTCCGCTTTAGCGTGGATGCGAAGACCGGCAGCGCCGCCATCGCCGCACAGTATGGAACAAGCGAGGGCTTGCCAAGCGGCTACACAAACGACATCCGTTACTGGCAGGGCGCGGTGTGGGCCGCTACGTTCCAAGGCATGGCGCGATTGCTGCCCTCCGGCCGCTGGCAGGCGGTGGAACTCGATCAGTCGATCCGCAATCTGGCGATCAACGCGCTTGCGGTCGATGTACAAGGTGTCCTCTGGATGGGTACCGACGGCGGCGGCGTGGCGCGATGGGCGCATTCCGGCTTCTCCAACTTCAACGAAGCCGATGGACTTCCGATACGCAAAGTCTGGTCGATTTTCGAAGACAGGAACGGCGAACTGCGGGTTGTCACCAAGGATGAGCAGCATTATGCCATCAATCGGTTCGACGGTTTGCGCTTCCACCCCGCTTCGCTTTCAAGCCCTTTTGGTTCGATGTTCGGCTGGAGTTGGGGGCAGATTGCGCAGCATGCCGATGCGGGCGACTGGTTGCTCGCCACCTCCGCCGGTCTGCTTCGCTACGACGAGTCCTTTCGCGGGGCGCCACAACTCACAGCCGGCCTGCCTTATGCCAACACACTCAAAGTATTCGTCTCTCGTGATGGCGCACTATGGGTGGCGCTGTACGAACACGGCGCGCTCGGCCTGTACCGCCGCGGCCGCGGGGACCGGCATTTTCATAAGCTGGATAGCAGCGGCTCCACGAATCTCGGCGGTCCAGTCGCCTGCCTCGCCGAGGATCGTCATGGCAACATGTGGATCGGCATGATGCATGGCGGCCTGTTCCGCTATCGCGATGGCAAGCTGGAGAGCATTGGCCACGGGAAAGACGTGCCCGACCTGGGAGTGCGTGCGCTGCATTCCGACCGGCACGGCCGTTTGTGGGCCGGCACCATTGGCAAGGGGCTCCTGCGTATTGACGACCCCTCTGCCGGCGCCGTTCGATTCGTCGCCTACAGCCGCGCCGGCGGTCTCTCCGACAACAACATTCACTCCATTGCGGAAGACCTGGAAGGACGCATCTATGCTGGTGGCGCGGGCACCGTCGACCGTCTCGACTCACAGCGCGAGGCACGTGCGCAGGTTCGCCGCTTCACTACCGCCGATGGAGTGATCTCCGGCCGGCTCCGCGTCGCTTTCCGCGATAAGACCGGTGCAATCTGGTTCGGTGGCGATCAAGGACTCTGCCGCATTCTGCCGGCGCCGGATCCGCCATTCGAATCCTCCGTGGTGATTCATTCCATCCTGGTGAACGGCAAGGGCCAGGCGCTTTCCGCCCTCGGCGAAACCGATCCGGCGCCCCTGTCGTTGCAGTCCTTTGAACGCCAGTTGCAGGTGGAATTTGGCGGCTTCCGTCCGGACCTGCGCTACCAGACCAGGCTCCGGGGCGTAGACCAGGACTGGAGCGCGCCCACCACGCAACGCAGCGTTCACTACTTATCGCTTGGGCCTGGCGGCTATGAATTGCTGATCCGCGGCGTTTCCCCCGATGGTTCCGTCAGCGCACAACCGGCGCGGGTGCGATTCTCCATCGCCGTGCCGGTGTGGAGGCAATGGTGGTTCGCCGCGCTGGCCTTTGCCGTCGCCCTTGGCGCCGCCTACTGGATTCACCTGCTGCTGCTGCAGCGAAGGCTGGCCGTGGAGCGCATTCGCTCGCGCATCGCCACCGATCTGCATGACGACATCGGGGCCAGTCTCTCGCGCATCGCGGTGATGAGCGAAGCGCTGCAGACGCGCGAGGCAACCACCGACGATAGCTCACGCCGCACGCTGGCGCAGATCGCCGAAGAATCGCGCACGATGGTGGACGACATGAGCGACATCGTGTGGTCGATCGATCCGCGCCGCGATTCGATGGCCGACGTAGTGGCCCGCCTGCGCGGCTTCGGGTCCGATGTGCTGGAACCGCTGGGTATCCGCTGGACATTCGATGCGCCGGAAGAAGTACTGCGCTACCGCCTCACACCGGACCAGCGCCGCCAGCTTTATCTGATTTTGAAGGAAGCCATCCACAACGTCGCACGGCACTCGCGAGCCACCAGTGCGCGCCTTTCTATCGGCCTGCGCGACGGGCTGCTCTACGCGCGGATCGAAGACGATGGCTGCGGCTACACCCCGGATACGCTACGTCTCGGCGTCCACAGTATGCGCACCCGCGCGGAGCAACTCGGCGGGATGTTTCACGTCGCCCCGCGCCAGGAAGGCGGCACCTGCGTCAGCCTGCAATTCCCACTTACCGCGAAAAACGCATGAACATGCTCTTGCCTTCTCCCAATCAGGCTGCTTCCATGGATGGAATGGCCATTGCGGTGGCGGTCATCGACGACGATTCGAGGCTTCTGGCAAGCCTCTGCCAGATCATCGACGCGGCGGAAGGCTACCGTTGTGTCGGCATGTACTCCTCCGTCGAAGAGGCCATGCCGCAGCTACTACATGTCTCGCCGGATGTGCTCCTGCTCGATATTCAACTACCCGGCCAGGCGGGTGACGAGGCCCTCGGCTCCATCCGCGCGCTCTGCCCGGAAACGCACATCCTGATGCTCAGCGTTTTCTCCGATCGCGACCGCCTGTTCACCTCCATCTGCAACGGCGCGCATGGATATCTGTTGAAGAGCACCTCGCCGGCGCGCCTGCTGGAAGCGATCCGCTCCGCCCACGACGGCGGCTCACCGTTCTCGCCGGAGATTGCCCGCCACATTGTGCACTTGTTCCAGCGGACCGGGCGCCCCACGCCGGAAACGGCGCTTACTTCGCAGGAGCAACGCCTGCTGGCGCTGCTCGCTCAGGGGTACAGTTATCAGGCCGCGGCGGATCAAATGAACGTGAGCGTCAACACCGTCCGCAACTACATCCGCTCCGTCTATGAGAAGCTGCACGTTCATTCGAAGTCTGAGGCGGTGAGCAAAGCGCTGCGCCAGGGCCTCATCGGATAGCTATGCCGCCCCCATTCCGTTGAGCGATTGCAGCTTCGTTTCCAATGCATCGCGCAGTTTCTCCGGATCGCTTTCGATCAGCGGCGCCGCCGGTTCCGGCATCAATGCCGTCAAATCCGCAATCGTGCGCAAGCGGGGATATTTCAAAGCGGCAAAGCCCAGTTGCGAAGTGATCTCGCAGGAGGCTGCGGCAAACAGCGCCGCTTCATCCGACGCCGCTGCTTCCGGGTCGTGATGATAACGGGCGGCAAACGTCAGTTCTTCCGGCAATCCCCACTCGGCGGTCATGCGCGCGCCCAGTTCGCAGTGGTCCAATCCGAAGATCTCCTGCTCCATCTCCACAATCGACATGCCGGCGCGCCGCGGCGCTTCCGCCATGCCCACAAACGACCGCCATTGCTCGCGCGTGAGGCGCACAATCAGACCCAGGCGTCCCACGTCATGCAGCAAGCCCGCAATGTAGGCGCCGGAGCAGTTGCTGCGGCTGGCCTTTGCCAGCGCCTCGCTCAGCACGGCGGTGGCCAGGCTGTGCCGCCACCAATCCTTGAACTGCTTTGATGCCAGCGGCGCGCTGGCGAAGGAGCGCAAAGCCGAGGTCAACACGATGCAGCGCAGCCGGTCGCGCCCCAACACGACAATGGCGTGACGCAGGGTGAGCACTCGCTTCGGCAAAGCGAATAGCGCGGAGTTGGCGCAATGCAGCGTGCTCGAGGCAAACACCGCATCCGTGCTGATCAACCGTTCGATCTGGGGCGCCGTGGCGGCGTCATTCGACAACGCTTTCAGCGCTTGCAGGGCGACGGCCGGAAACGGCGGCAGCTTTCCCAGGCTGGGCGGAAACTCGATTTTGGTGAAGGGCGCCTCGTCCATCAGAAGCGGTGCAGCGCGCACCACAACTTTCTTATCGGCGCGACGTTCGTATTGTGAGACCCACTACGGATGTGTTGCGCCTCGCGACACTCCCGCAACCGCCTGCTGCTCATTGGCCAGATGATTGAGGTAGTTCGCCAGCGCGTCCATCTCCGCCGGAGTTCCCGCCAGCGGCGGCATGAAGTTCTTGTAAGGCGAAGTCTTCGGCTGGTCGTGCAGGATGGCCAGCATATTGGCGATCCCCTTACGGTCGCGCCCGTTCAACAGCCGCCGGATGGAGCGGTATCCGTCGAGCGTGTGGCAGTTCAAACACTGCCCGCGGAACATCAATTGCCCCACATCGAGGGAATGGTTCCACGGGCTCGCTGTCGTGTAGCCAACCCGGTTCAACTCCGCCACCTGCAACCGCCGCACGCCGTCCGAGTACATGTACTGCCCGATGGTGAACGGCTTGCGGATCATTTCGCGCGCGTGCTCGGTGGATCCGGTCGCCGCCAGCGCCAGAAAGACCACTGCCACGGCGTGGCCCAGATGGAAATCGCGCGGATTGCGCCATGCCAGGAAGTAGGCGATGGCCAGAATCGTCGCTGAGGTCATGGCCGTGACCAGCGTCGCCCGCGTCACCTGGGTGAACAACCCGGAGCCAATGGTGCTCACTCCGGCCTGAATCAGATGGCGGCTATTCTCCGGCACTTCGCTCCAGTACCACAGCACTGCCAGCGGCATGAGAAAGAACGAGGGAATCAGCCAGCGCACCGACCAGCGGATGACTTCCGCTTTCAGTTCACCGAGGTGTTCTTCCAGCCGGCTGGCCGTCACCAGCGCCCATACGCCGGCCAGTGAGCAGCACACCAGCGTGCGCAGCGCCAGGCTCGGCCAGAACGTCGGGTTGAAGAACGCGCTCCAGAAATAAGCGGGCTCGGTTCCTGTTCCCGCCGCCGCCAGCCAGCGGTCGCCGGGCGTCAGCATGAACGACAGAATCCCGTTGATCAGCACCAGCGTGCCATAGGAACTGATGGCGTATATCCAGCCGAGTCTCTGGTGGGTGCGCGCATCGACGCGATGCCAGGTGTAGTAGTACACGCCCGCGGTGGCAATCTCCACTAGAAAGAAGCACCACTCCATGGCCCAGCCGAAAACGAAATTGTGAATCAGCGCGCTGGTGCTCTCCGGACTCGCCAGGCCGATGGAAAACCAAATTCCCACTCCCGATACGGCGCCGAACACGCCCGTGAGGATGAGAAAGAATTTGGAATGCTTCCGGATCACCTCCAGCCAGTCCGTGCGCTGCTCCCGCACTGCCTTGCGCTCGGCCAGCGCCAGGTACAACCCTCCGCCCACGGCGAAGTGCGAAATCATGACGTGAAAAATAGCGATGGCGCCCACCACCCATACGCTTCCGATCAGCGGGACATCCCAAGTTGGATAATTCATATTCGCTTTCTCCGCAGCGGCTACAGGGCCGCGTACCCCCAGACCGTGAGCACGATCATTCCGATCATCACCAGTGCGCCGCCCCACGCTGCGATCTTCGCCCGGCGCCCGAAGCGGCTGTCCGGATCAATGAGCGGAATCGCCGCCAGGAACAGCGTCGCTGCGCCGAACAATCCCATCCCGGCGATTTCTCCGCCAAAGCCCGGCACGATCACTCCCACCACTTTCAGCAGTTGAAACTGCGACATGAAATACCACTCCGGGTGGATTCCCAGCGGCGCCGGCGCCAGCGGGTCGGCCATCTTCCCCAGATCCCAGGGAAACAGCGTCGCCAGAATGGTCACCACGTTCAGAGCGATCAGCCACATCGCCAGGTCCTGGGCGAGGAAATTGGGGAAGAACGGAATGGTGCGCCGCTCGGCTGCCGGCTTCCGCGCCTCGCCCGGCGGCACGGCGTTGCCATGTTTCTGCACCAGGTACAGATGGAAGCCCAACAGCGGCAGAAACACCAGCGGCAGAATCACCACGTGCAACGCGAAGAAGCGCTGCACCGTCGCTTCGCCCACCTGCGGCCCGCCGCGCACCAGATCCTCCACCATCCCGCTGATGCCCGGTATCATGCCCGGAATCTGCAACCCCACCTTCGTGGCGAAATAGGCCAGTTGGTCCATCGGCAGCAGATACCCGCTGAAGCCGAACAGCATCACCAGGCTCAACAACCCCAACCCGCTCCACCAGCCGAATTCGCGCGGCTTGCGGTAGGCCTTCATGAACAGCACGGAGAACAAGTGCACGAAGAGAGCAAACACCATCAGGTTCGCCGACCAGGAGTGCGCGGAGCGGATCAGCCATCCGAAATCGTTGTCGTAGGTGATCTGCCGCACCGATTCGAAGGCCTCTTTACCAGGCCGGTAGTACACCAGCAGCAGGATGCCGGTGAGCAGTTGCACCACAAAGAAGAGCAGCGAAATTCCGCCCCAGTAATACCAGAAGGAATGCGCATGCTGGGGCACGCGTTTGTGGGCGGCAAACGCCGCCAGATCCGCCAGGCCGAGGCGTTCATCCGCCCAGCGGTAAACCGACCGCAACGGCGATTCAGGCGCGGGATACGATGACGTGGCCATCGCTTACCTCCACTTTGAATGCTTTCAATGCGCGCGGCGGCGGCCCGCCCAGAATGTCTCCCGTCTTCATGTCGTATGCGCCGCCATGACACGGGCAGAAGATTCTTTTGTTCTGCGGCTCAAAGCCCACTGTGCAACCCAGATGCGTGCACACGGCGTCAAAGGCCACCCACGAACCATCGGCGTGGTGGATCAACATCGCGGGCCGCGTGCCGAAGAGAAACATGGTTGCGGCGCCGGCCGCAGGCAGGCTTTTTTCGGCGATCGCCACCGAGGTGATCTGGCCTTCCAGCCGCGAGCGCACCGCCGGGGTCGCCAGATAGCGATACACCGGGTAACCCAACGCCCCCAGATAGGCGAGTGCAACTGCGCCCATCCCCGCCTGCAGCAGATCTCTACGCCGCGGCGTTTCCAGCGGAACCGCATTACCGGATGTCGAAGCTTCAGACATAACGTTCCTCCACGCGGCTTGCGTTGGCCAGTACCCAGATCAGATACCCGATCATCGCCGCCGCCGCCACCAGCAGCGCCAGGAACAGCGCCACCACGGGCCAGTTCGTCGCCACCTGCCGGTTCCAGACTTCAAAGCCGGCCGCGCGCAGCGTCAGATCGCGGATGCCGTCGCGCAGCAGCACCACCGACGCCAGACCGGTTAAGCCCGCTCCCGAAGCACCCACCGCGGTCACCGCTTTGGGCGCCTGGCTGACACAAGCCCACAGGCCGAGCGCCAAACCCGCGCCGGCTGCCGCCGCGAACACATAGCCAAGTGGCCGGTAGAGCGCATCGGCGGCGATTCCATTCCCTACCGCGTCCGGCTGCGCCACCATCGCCATGCCGCCGAACAGAAGCTGCAACAGCAGCCCTACGGCCACCGCGCCTCCTCCCGCACGGAACAGGAAACGCCGCAGGACCGCATCAAAGTGCGAGCGCAACGACAACAGCATGAGCGCCATGCCCGCCGCCGCCAGCGAGCCGAGAACAAAGAACGACCAGCGCGGCAGCAGCGTCGCATCACCCGTGTTCCATTGCACGCCGGCCGGGCTGCGCGCATACATCTCCCCCCATACCTGCGGACGCAGCATCAGCGTCATGTTGTTGCTGTAGATGAAGGCAATGGTCAGCGCCAACAGCAGGGCCGCCAATCCAGGCGCTGTCCATTGCTTCTTTGCAGAAGCTTGCTTTGCCGCGGCATACAGCCCGTAGTAGCTCGCCATCAGCAGGAAGATCACCGCAATCCAGTACGCGCCGATCAGAACGCTGCTGGTGTATAGCGCGCGCCCGTAGAGCACCTGCGCAAACAACAGCGGAGGCACGCCCAGATTGATCAGCATCGACATCAACGCCGGCAGCCGGTGGGCGATCATACCACCCGCTTGCGTCATAGCCGGCCAGCGTCCGCCCCGGCCAAGCAACGAGAAGCAAAGCCCCAGAATCAATCCGCCCAACAGCAGCTCCACGGCCGCCAGGTGCAGGGTCAGCGTGAGGTTATGCAGAAACTTGAATAACCATACCGGAGCGGGGAGGGGAATCGGATCCGCGGAAGGAAACGAATACAACTGCATGGTTCACCTATAAACCCGTAGGATCGGCGCGGGAAACGGCTATTCGCCGCCTCCATGACTGCGCCGGATGATGCCGATCATCTTCAGATTCAGCACGAGGAAACGCCACATCTGATAAGGAAGAAACGTGCGCAGGAAGAGCGTCCCGCGCGTTGGCTTAGTAGCGTACAACCACTCCTGATTCGTCACAACGGAAACGTCCTTTCTACTCTGGAATCCACTGCCAGCCAGGGCGCATCCGCGCCTTGTGCAGGAACAGGTGATGCAACAGAATCTTGATCCAATGCCCGGCCAGGCCGATTTCGCCGAAGGTGGCATCCGTATCCCGGCCATATTCCGGATAGCGTTCAAAGTCCGGCACAATTGGAAACACTGTCAGCGACGCCGCTGTGCCCGTGAACGGATTCGCGCCGGCTGAGGCCACACAAGCAGCGCCCATCTCCGCCATCGAAGCCGCATGCGCCGGCCCCGGGCTTCCGCTTACCATATCGGCAATATTTCGCGCGACCGCTTTGCCAATCATTGCCGATGGCATTCCGGTGCGCGGCGGCGCCGGCGAAATCATCAGCCCTTCGGCATTCGTGTGCGGCTCTGAGATGGGATGTGGCGGCGCAAATGCGATCCCCGCCGCAAACAGATTCTTGTGGGCCGGGCTCTGGTAGAACCGCGGCCAGTCCTTCGCCCTCCATTCCCGGTAAGGCTTCTTGGCGTAGTCTGCGTCCACCTTCATGAACCCGTTCGGGGCGAAGAGGTCACTGGTCCGGTCCGTCCCGTCGCGCCCATAGGCGCGGATCCCTACTCCGGTGAAGGGAGGCAGCAGCATCGCCATATCGAATTCCACTTCGCCCAGTCCTTTATCGAGCGTCTCAATATGCGCCAACCCGGGTTCCACCCCGCGCACATGCGCCTTGGTGATCCAGCGGATGCCGCGCTCGGCAAACAGCGACTCGGCGAAAATCCGCCCCGGCGTCACATATCCGCCACGATTGATGTGCACGCCATTGACGCCAAAATCGCCCACTTCGTATTCATTGGTGAGAAAGAGAATGTCGGCCTTGTCGCGCACCTTTCGCGCGCGCAATTCGAATTCCAGATTCACGACATATTCAAAGGCCGCCCCTTCACACGTTGCACCGCCATGGCCCACGCCGATCACGAAGCGCTGCCGTTCCCCGCGCCGCATGCGCTCCACCTTTTCCGCCAGTAACTGCGCGGCCTCCACGGCATGATCGGCCGTGCACACCGACACACTGTTTTTGCCTGGACCCAATCCCGGCGTCGCATCGAAGTTCAGCTTCGGCCCGGTGGCGTTGATCAGATAGTCGTACTTCACCAGTTCATGCCCGCCGGAACGATCGGGCGCGGTGTATTCAATCTCCACCAGCGGCTGTGGATCGACGCCTTTGCCTTCGGGAAACAAGGCCACCGCGCGGGCCTGCTTGAAGTCGATGTTTGCTTTGCGATAAACGGGGGCAAGCGGGAATGTCACCTGCTCTTTTCCCATCAGCCCTACCCCCACCCAGATATTCGACGGGATCCAGTTGTAGGTGGGCTGGGGTGAGACTACGATGACTTCATCGCGTTTGCTCAGCCAGCGGCGAAGAAACGCAGCGGCAGTGTGGCCGGATACGCCGGCCCCCAAAACAACGATACGAGACATGGCGAGTGTGGCCTTCCTCTATCGAGGATTCGATCCACCTTCGCCTGGTGACAGGATTCTTTACGCTGCCGCTAGGGGATTGTCCGTACCCGTAATTCCGCCCCTTCGTCGATGCGGATGTCCGCGCCTTCCGCGCGCATGGCGCCTGCCTCCACCCGCACCGCCTTCTCCTCTTCATCCACCAGCCGGTGCCCGATCGAGTTGACGAAATCAGTCAGCTCCGTCTGAATGGCCGTGGTCTTGCCCTTGTACACCAGGCGCGTGAAGCGCAGCACCAGCTTCGCCCCCGGCCCCGGCTGTGCCTCCACCACCGTACCTTCCAGGTAGCCGTTCAACAGGCTCTCGGGCGAGATCACCGCCGCCCGCACCGCATCGCCGGCCTTGCTCGCTTTGGCGCTCACCGGCACGCTCAGCTTCACCAGGTAAGACCGTGGCGATTGCCCCATTGCCGCCACTGCCAGCGTGGCCGCCAGCAGCCATCGCATCAAGCCAGCACCTCGCGCGCGCGTTCCATCGCCAGCCGCGGGCTCGATAGCACCGGCGCCGGCTGTGCGGGCATCGCCGCCACCACGCGCGCCATCGATGCCTGCGCCAGCACCACCACATCCACCGCTTTCACCAGCCGTTCAATTGCCGTGCGCACCAGCGCATCGTGATGCTCCGTATCGCCGCGCACCACCGCCTCAAACGCGCCTTCGCACAAGCAGGCCACCATCTCCGCCGGCCTGCCCATGCGATCGGCGGTCTGGCGCAGCAATTCGAGTGTCGGCTCCAGCGTCGTGTTCAACGTCGCCGCGACGCCGATTTTCCGGCCCTGCGACACCGCCGCCTCCGCCATCGGCTCATCGATGCGCATCACCGGCACGTCGATCAAAGGCCGCGCCATCGGCACCGCCGCGCCGATCGAGGAGCAGGTGACCAGCACGGCATCGGCTCCGGCCATCTGTGCCGACTCCACATGCCGGAACACGCGCCGCGCCGTGTCTTTCGTCAAACTGCCGGCCGCGATCGTGTTCTTGATCAGCGATTCGTCCACCATGTGAAACGTGCGGATGCCTTCCAACAATTCCGCGGCCAGCGAAGTGAACGCCGGCACCAGCACCGGGCTGGTATGCAGAAACGCCAGTGTCTTGCTCATTGTTTTCTCCCAATGCGGCGCACCAGCACCGCCCAATCTTCCTTCCGGTCTTTCGGAGCTTCCCCTAAACTTCGCTTTCCCTCGCCCTCCACCACCCGCACCGATCCATCCTGCAACTCGCCGCCATGACGCGGATCATACCACTTCACTTCGAAACGGCCTGCTGCGCCTGTTAAGTCGAGATCTTTCGATCCGCCTTCGGGCAGATACACGGCGTACACATCGCCGGGCTGCGCAAAGACAAGCTCCTCGGTGGGCCGCATCTTCGCCACCGGCAGATAGCGCGTGAAGAACTCGTGGGCGTGGCGCTGCAGATCCCAGAAGTGATCGCGGCTGCGCCAATCCTCCAGATCGAGATCGCTTTCCGGATAGGCGTAGCCGAAGAAATACACAGAGCCCGAGCCGCCCGCCATGAGATTACCCCAGATGGATTTCTTGCGAATGATGTCGTGCCCGTAGTCCATGGCATCGGAGAGCACGCCGGAACTGGTGGGGTTGATTTCAATTACTCCCACCAGCCACTTATGCCCCGCCTTGGCCGATGCCTCCACCCACTTCCGCGTCTGCGCGTAGGTGTTCTCCGGATCATGCTGCATCGCCGTGCCATCGAACAGCGGAAACCCCAGCAGTCTGCCGTATCCTTTCTCGTCCGGCAGCAACTCGCCCTTCCATTGCACATACTGGATCGGGTGCTTCCATGGATCGAGCGCTTTGAAATAGCGGCAAATGTCCTGAATGTCGGCCGTCTTGTAGTAGCGCCAGCGGTCCATCTCTTCCGACAGATCCCAGAGCAAAGCGTGGTGATGCGCGAAGCGTGCGATCAACTCCCGGTAGTAAAGCTTGCGCAACATGGTCATCTTTCCCAGGATCTGTTCGTTCTCTTCTTCCTGCGTGATCAACATCAGTTGCATCCCCAGCCGGTCCATGTGCGACATGACGATTTCCCACTGTGCGAGCTTCGATACGTCATACCGCGCGCGCTCCTCATAGCTGGTCCAGGGATAGATCTCGCGGCCATCGCCGTCGATGTTCATGGTCAGCGTGTAGAAGGTGTTCATCCCTTTCGCTGCCAGATAGTTCAACGCGCCCATGATTCCTTTGCCCTTGCCACCCTGCCAGGTGGGATCGCCTTCGCGCCAGTCGCGCACATGCGGTGCATAGCGGTGCAGCCCGTCTTTCAGGCGGTTCGGCGAGCCGCCATGATCCACCGTGTCATCAAACTCGGCGTAAGCGAGGAAATTCTCCGGACTCTGGGTTCCGGCCTGAATGAAATGCTTTCCGCTTCCTTTGTAGCGGGCGTAGTGATCGCCCACGTATTCGAGCATTCCATGCGCGCGGTGATCGCGCCCGGTCTTGTCCGTTGGCGCAATGCGGAGGGTGCCGCGGACACCATCTGGCGGCAAGGGCGTACCGCCGCCGTTCACCGCGACATCCGCCCCGCTGCGAAACGACACCGTGTAATTCCACAGCCCTACGGCATCGGGGACGAAATGCACCCGCCACTTGTTGCCCGCCTTGGCGCTGGTTTCCGCGGCATTGCCGTCGGCGGCGTAGTAGCCGGGCACGACATACTTCGCCGCCCCTTTGCGGAACGTCACATCCAGCCGGTAGTGCAGAAACGGATTCGGCGTGGCCGATTCGCTGGTTGGCGGGCCATCGAAGGTGAGCACTACGTCGTGCCATTGGCGCAGTTCGCCGGTGATCTGCTGTGCGCGCAAGCAGCCGCAAACCAACAAAATCAGCAACCGCATGAGAATCACTCCGTCTTGGTGATGTGCGCCACGCTCTCGGCAATTGCTTCCGGCTCAAACACGCGCTTCCAATCGTCTTTGAAGATGACGCTGCGTGCCCGGTCAATGGCCTTTAGCGCCCCGTCGGAGAACACCGCGCCTTCTTTCTCCTGAAACACGATGGCCAGTTCCACGCGCATGTGGCCGAGAATGAAATCCCGCGCCGCCTGATACGGCACCCCGCGCCTTGCGGCTTCATCCGTCGCTTCGCGCAGAATCGTCAAACACGTGCCGAGCACGGTTTCCGATAGCACCGGCTCGAGAATCGCCATCTGCTCCGCCGTGCAGCGATGGGAGTTCATCACCGGTTTGTAGATCACCCGCGCGATCTCCTCGCCATCGGCGTAGGCATGCTCCGGCCCCTGAATCAAACTGCACACAATATGTTGTTTGGCATGCTCGCCGCCGAAGAAGTCGCGTTGCGCCCGTGGCTCCACTTCATCGCTGAAGATCGGCGGATGGCACGGATGGGTGCAGAAATAGGAAAGCCCGGGATTCACCGGCAGCAGCCCCGCGTGGGCCGCGGCGATATCGAGAAAAATTACCAGCGTGCCCGCGGCCAGCTTCTTCTCCATCGCGCCCAGCACCTGGTGAATGCGATTATCCGGCACCGCCAGAATCACTGCCTCGGCGCCATCCAGCGCCTGGTCCGCGTCCATCGGGGTGAACCCGCGCTCGGCCAGCGCTGCGCGCCCGCGTTCGCCGATCTCCACGTGCCGCACTTCATAGCGGCTGCCTTTCAAATTCGCCGCCAGCCGCAAGCCCATCTTGCCGCCCGCGCCAAACAGTGCAATGGTTTTCATCGCAAGCTCCTTACCTGTTCAAAGAAATCATCCCCGCCGCATTGGCCGCCCTTGAACACCACTTCCAGTTCGCGTGATGCGTCTTGTTCCGCCCATGCTTTGCATAGCGGAGCCCCCGGCGCCACATGCGCCAGGAACGTCAACGCATCGATCCCCAGTTGCCTTCCGGCATGGCTCGCCGTATCGCCGCCGGCGATGATGACGCGCCGCACGCCACTGGCATCCACCACCTGCCGCAGCAGCCGCCCGCAGCGTTCGCCAATCTCTTGCCTGGCAGCCGGAGTCAATCCTTCCAGCCGGTCTTCCACTCCGCCTGAGGTATACATCACTACGCTCTGCCCTCGCCGCAACGCTTCCAAGGCCGCGCCGTTCGCCATTTCGCCGCGCACGTCCAGCTTGAGAAGTGCATATCCGTTGCGTCCCGCCCAGGCGATCTGCCGCGCTGTCACTTCCGAACAACTGCCGGAGAGCACCACCATGCGATCGGCCGCCGGCGGCGCCGCGGGCCGTGATGCGGCAATCCGCCAGTGCGCCCCCAGCGCGTATTCCACGCCGGACGAACCGACCACGAACGGCCGCCGCTCGGCGTCCCAAAGCAAGGCGCCCACCGCAGCCAGGCTCTCTTCGTTCATCACATCGATCAACACCGCCTCATGCGAGGCCAGCAGTTCCCTGTAGAGCGCGGCATCGCCTACGTGCAGCGCATCGAGCAAGCCGATATGCAGCGCGGTTTGCGCCGCCAGGTGCACACGCAAATCCGCTTCGAGCATCGGAGTCACCGGATGCCGCATCACCACCGGATGGCGGTCAATGCGATAGACCACGCCCGCCGATTGCGCGAACAAATTTCCGAAGTACGTGTAGCGGCCCAACGGTGGAGCGCCCACCACCACCGGCACGCTCGAACCGCCGAAAACACGCCGCCCGATCTCCATCGCCCGTCCGATGCTGCCTACTTCCGGCGAGCTGTCAAACGTGCTGCACACCTTGTAGTGGCACAGCGCCGCGCCCAGTCCGCGCAGCCATTCGAAGGCTGCCGGCAGATGCGCATCCATCCACTCCGGCGACTGGCTGCGGCTTTCCCCGGCGAGCCCGATCGCCTCGTATCCGGCAAAGCGCGCGAAGAGCGCAGCCGAAGGCACGCGGAGAAACAGCACGGCCGGCATCTGCGGGGCAAGCGCCTCCAGCACATCCGTCGATCCGGTGAAATCATCCCCGTACCAGCAAACCTTCCTCATCCTTCTACCGCCGCCTGCCACGCGTCACGCACCGCGCCAACGCCGGCCGCAATCCCGCCCGGGTGCGCCACGATCCCGCCGCCGCAGGCAAAAATCAGATCGGTCGATCCCAACATCCGAAACGTATCCGCAGCCTGCGCCGCCGTCTGTCCCGACGAAAACACGGGCATGATGGTGAACCCAGGCCCCGGCCCGGCAAACATCGGCCGTAAGCATTCGCGCGCCGAAGCAATCACTGACTCATCCGCCTCGCAGAATTTGTTGCGCAGCCCGTTCACATGCATGTGATCCACACCGGCCACGCGCCAGAATTTCTGATACGCCAGGTAGCTCATCCCCAGATGGGGCGAACGGTCGAACATTCCCCATCCATTGCGGTGCGCATGGATTGGCAATTGCGCGTGCCTCCGCAAGTCCGCCACGCCGGCCAGTCCCACGCCGTTCACGCTCACCATGACGCATGTGCCGCCGGCCGCCAGAACCAGATCATGGCGCTGCTTCATCTCATGCGTTTCGCCGGAGACGTTGAAGGCGAACATCACTTTCTTGCCCGTGCGATCGGCATGCGCATTCAATACGCGCATCACCGCCGCCACGCGCCCGGCGAAGGGACAATGCGGACCGTCGGCCTGCAGTTCATCGTCTTTGATGAAATCAATCCCGCCCTCGGCGAGTTGCTTCACCATCGCCGCCGTCTCTTCCGGCGACATGCCGACGCTCGGCTTGATGATGGTGCCGATCAGCGGGAGCCGCGCCACTCCGGACAATCGGCGCGTGCCCGCCACGGCGAACTGCGGCCCCGGACAGGCGCGCCGGAAATCCTCCGGCAGTTCCATATCCAGCAGCTTCAAACCGGAAAACTGTTTCAGTTCGAAGAGATTTCCCGCCACGGTCGCCATCAGATTCGGCAGGGAGGGTCCCATGTTCTCAATCGGCCACGACACGCGCAGATGCGCCCTGCGATATACGGCCGGCCCGGCGCCTTTCGGCACACCGGCCCCCGGCAACGACGGCGACATCACCGTATCCAACTCCGCGATCTCTTCCACGCGAGCACCGCTCCGTGCCCGCAATTCATCCGTCTCTCCCGGCACTCGCACGAATGTGCCCGATGATTGCTCTCCGGCCAACACCGCTGCTGCCTGCTCCAGCGGAAACGCCGTCTCTATCCAATACCGTGCGTAAATGCGATTACTCATAGCGAAACAAACTCCGGCTGGCATCGATGCGTGTGAACAGCAGCGCGCTCAATCCCACCATTCCGGCAATCAGGAACAGCGGCAGATCGTAGTTTCCCGTGTGTCCCACCACGTAGCCAAAAATCACTGTACAGAAGAACCCGCCCAGTTGCCCCGACGTGTTCATGATCCCCGTCACCGCGCCCGCGTGCGGCCCGCTCACGTCGAGACAGATCGCCCACGCCGAGGGCAGCATCAGATCCATCACGCCAAAGCCCAGCGCCAGCAAAATCACCGCCGCATGCCGGTCCGCGGTCAACGCCGTGGCCACCAGCAAACACGCTGCTCCGGCCAGGCATGTCGATCCCACCAACACCCGGCCGCGGCGTGGTCCAAAGCGCCGCACCGCCGCGTCGCTCACATATCCGCCCACTACGTTCGCCATCGCTCCCAACACAAAGGGCAACGACGCGAATACCGCCATTTCGCCTTCCGTGAATCCGCGCCCCTTCACCAGCCATGTATGGAGCCAGGAAAAGTAAAACCACGAGCCCCATGCATAACATCCATACATCGTTGCGATCAGCCATACCTGCGGGGAGCGCAGCAACAAACCCCACGGGGCAGGGGAGTGTGGCGTACTCGCGACGGCGTCGTCTTCGCGATACCAAAACCACCACACCACGCACCATACTACGCCAATCAATCCGAACACCCAGAACATGGCCCGCCATCCGATGTTGCCAAGCAGCGGCACGGCAAGCAATGGCGCCAGCGCTCCACCCGCGCGGCTCGCGCCCCAGATGTATCCCTGCGCCGCCGCGCGCTCTGAGGAAGCGAACCAGCGCGCCACTACGCCCGCCATGTTCGGATAGGCGCCCGCTTCGCCCGCGCCAAAGAGAAACCGAATTGCCACCAGCGGAACGAATCCCGTGGCCGCGCCGGTGAGCGCCGTGAACACAGACCACCACAGCACTACTCGCGTCAGCACGCGCCGCCGTCCAAAGCGGTCTCCCCACGCCCCCGTGGGTATTTCGAACGCGCCATAGGAAACCAGGAACGCGCCCAGCACCCAACCCCACTTTTCCAGCGGAATGCCCAACTCCTGCTGGATGCGCGGCCCGGCCACGGCGATCGCCAGCCGGTCCAGGAATGTAATGATCGACAACAGCACGAGCAAAGCGAGCAGGATGCGTTTCGATGGTTGAAAGGTGTCCACAGGGCCTTGTCCGTTGTACCTTTGATCGCCGTCGCCGCGCAAGAACCCGGCAGTAGTTCATCGAGCCGCTTCATCCAGGATCAGCACCCAATCGTTCCCCACGCCCGCGCTTGGCGGCGTAAACCGCAGCGTGCCCGTGTTCTGCATCAGCCCGATCTCCGTCTGTTTCCCGCTGCGCGGATCAAACCACGACGCCCGCAACTGCTTGCCCGCAATCGCCCCGCCGCGTACCGCGAACGGCTTCCCCAGATACGAATACACCAGCAAGTAGCCGCGCCCGCGCGTTGCTGTCACCCGTTCGTAGCGCGGCCCGTTGCCTTCCACCACAGCACCGTCGTCATTGACGCGCTCGAAGTACGGCCTCGACAGCATCAGCTTCTTCAAATGCTGCATCTGCCCAGCGCCGGGAAAATCGATGCCCTCCTGCCAGGTCACATTGCTGCCGTACGAAGCTGCTTCGCCCTTCTTGCGAAACTGCATCACCGCATTGTGCCCATAGGTATGCCCGGCGGCGCCCGCAAACACGGACCAATAGGCATACCGCCGCACATCGTGATCCTTCCAGCGCGGCTGCTTCGGATCATGCAATCCCTGGGGAATTTCTTCATACGATGGCTCGCCGTCGATGGTCGGCTTGGCCGGCTTCCTGGCCCAATCCTCGAACACATAGCGCCAGTTGTCTTCACCCTTGGCGCCCGCAGTCGAATCCTGATCGTAGCGCCGGTGCCCGGATTGAAAGAGGTTGAAATCGAGCCACGCCGCATCGTGAAACCAAGTGGAAGACTGCGTCCGCCCGAAGGGATGAAACGTGATCAGGTGATTGGGATCCGCTTCGCGCAACGTCCGGCCAAGCGCCTGCCACGTGGCGCCCTGCACATCGCCCTGCAAATCGCCGCCGTTCATCCAGAACACATTCGGCCGCGCGCGATAGCGCCCGGCCAGAAACCGCGCGTATCCGGCGGCATTCTTCTCATTAATCACGCCGCGCTTGATCACCGATCCCCACGCCGGCACGATGGCGATATACATTCCCTTCGCCGCCGCCCGATCCACCACCCAGTCGATATGATCCCAGTAGTCATATCCGCCAGTGACCGCCGGGCGCGAAGGATCGCCGTCCAAAAACGGCTTCGCGCCATAGGCATTCTCCACCGGGCCGAAGCTCAGCACCACGGCCTGAATGACGTTGAAACCGTTTGCACGCCGGTTCTCCAGATACTGCTCCGTCTGCTCCTTGTTGAGCTTCTGAAACAGCAACCATGCGGTGTCGGCGAGCCAGAAGAAAGGCTTTCCATCGGCATGCTGCAAGTAACGCCCGTTGGCCGAGACGGCAATCCGGCCGGTATCGGCGGCAAACAGGCTCATCCAACCAACCAGCAGTAAAGTGATCATTGGGAGTTAAAAAATATGATATATAAAACAAGTCCAGCCTCGCTTATTAAAGACAAATGGCGTATCCTTTAATAGCGTGGCGGCTTATTCAAGTTCCCTTAACTTACGATGAAGCACCAACAGAATCCAAGGCTTGGCAGATACTCCGTCACCACAACCAGTGGGGAAAGGGTTCGGGCATTCATCCCGCCGCCGCTCCCGCCGATTCCCGCCGTCGCACTGGAGCCCCTGCAAACCCTCCTCGAGCAAGCGAACCAAGCACTTGGACGGCTGGACGGGTTGGCATCCGTCCTTCCGGACCTGGAACTATTGATCTACGCCTATGTTCGCAAGGAGGCTGTCCTCTCTTCTCAAATTGAGGGCACGCAGTCTTCCTTGTCTGACCTCCTGCTCTTTGAAAGCGACGAGGCTCCGGGAGTCCCCATCGAAGACGTACGAGAAGTGTCCAGCTACGTCGCGGCCCTGAACCACGGGCTACGTCGTCTGCGCGAAGGCTTTCCGCTTTCGCTGCGCCTCTTGCGCGAGATCCATCATGTGCTCCTCAGCCACGGGAGGGGCAGCGAAAAGCAACCGGGAGAGTTTCGTACCAGTCAGAACTGGATTGGCGGCGCCAGGCCTGGCAATGCCGCATTCGTTCCACCACCTCCCGGATTTGTACCCGATCTGATGGGGCAGTTGGAACTCTTCCTGCATGCGGACCGCCCCGAAGCACCGCTATTGATCAAGGCCGCTCTGGCCCATGTTCAGTTCGAAACCATCCATCCGTTTCTCGATGGCAACGGACGTTTGGGGCGGCTGCTCATCACGTTTCTGCTCTGCGCCCAGGGAGCACTCCAGGAGCCCATCCTCTACCTGAGCCTGTATTTCAAAACCCATCGGCAGGCTTATTATAATCACCTCACGCGAGTCCGTTCTCACGGGGATTGGGAAGCGTGGCTGCTGTTCTTCCTCGAAGGCGTGAAGCAGACCTCAGCCCAATCGGTGGCTGCGGCTCGCCGCATCCTCACTCTTCTCGACAAGGATCGAAAGCGAATCGAAGAACTGGGGCGGCCGGCGGGCTCCGTGCTGCGAGTCCATCTCTACGCGCAAACCCATCCCATCTTCTCGCTCGCTGCCCTGAGCAAAGGCATTGGCACTAGCTTCCCCACCGCCGCAGCGGCCGTCGAGCACCTGCAGTCTCTCCACATTGTGCGGGAGATCACCGGCCGCCAGCGCGATCGCCGCTTCGCCTACAACTCTTACCTCCAGATCCTCAATGAAGGAACGGAAACCCCGCCGCGCGCCTGATATATACTAATCAGGCTTTGCAGACCCCGATTTCCCGGCGCAGTTTCCTTCAAACCACGGCCGCTGCCGCCACGCACTCCTTAGCCATCGCAGCCGGCCCCCGCGCCGAAATCGACGTCGGCTCGCGCCGTCAACTCCTCTTCGACGATTTCTTCCTCGCCCTCGGCAACGGCCAGATCGAGGACTACGCGCACAACATCCGCTGGACGCTTGGCAAAGTGCGCAAAGACCCGCGGCGCAATCTCCTGCTTGCCGATCAGCCTTCGGAAACCGGGCTCGCCTGGGTGTGCCCGCTCTACGATGGTGGCCGCTACCGCCTCTGGTACAACTCGAGCCATCCTTCCCGTTGGGGACTCTCCGTCTCCTACGCCGAATCCGACGACGGCATCGTCTGGCGCAAGCCCGTCCTCAATCAAATCGACATCGCAGGTTCAAAAGCGAACAACGTGGTCTTCAACGGGTACCCGGGCACCGGCGGGATCGAACTCGGCAGCGTTTTCCTCGATCCCAACGCCTCGCCTGGGGAACGCTACAAAATGTTTTTCTCCGCCTGGGATACGGAAGAGGTGAGGAACCACCCGTTCGCCACCGAAGCCGGCGTGATGCGCGGCGCGTATTCCAACGATGGCCTGCGCTGGACCCGTTATCCGCACATCTTCCTCGGCCAATACATGGACTCGCAGAACGTCGCTGTATGGGATCCGCAGTTGCGCAAGTACGTTGCCTACATCCGCTACAAGCGCGCTACCTATGGCGGCGTTGCCACCGGCGACCATCCGGTGCAACCCACACGGCGCGGCCGTTCCATCGGGCGCATGGAATCGGCGGATTTCAAGAGTTGGAGCTATCCCGAACTCGCCATCGCTCCCGACTTCGAAGATGGTCTCAACGTCGAACTGTACAACCAGCCCTACTCGCACTACACCGGCGCCGACCGCGCCCATTTCCTGTTTCCCTCCGCCTATCGCAAGCGCGAAGGCACGTTCCACGTGCAGGTGGCCGTGAGCCGAGACAATCTCACCTGGTTCCGGCCCACGCGCCAGCAATTCATTCCGCTGGGAGAACCCGGCAGCTTCGATGACTTCATCATCTCGGTGGCGCCCGGCTTCCTGCCCGCCGGCCGCGACGAACTGGCGCTCTACTACCGCAGCGGCAATCGCCCGCACAGCAACGCCGTTGCCGGTGTGAAGGCGCGTGTCCCTAATCCCGTCTCCGGCATGGGCCGCATTCTCTTCCGCCGTGATCGCATCATCGGAATCGAGGCAGGCAGCGCGGAAGGCGCCTTCGGCACGCGTCCGCTGGTGTTTGAAGGTAAGCGGCTGGTAGTCAACTGCGAGCCGACGGGCCCGGACGCCCGTCTGCAAGTGCAACTTATCGGCGTGGGCATTGCGCCTGGCGAGGACGCAGTGCGCGGCAAATTCTTCGATGACGCCGTCATCCCTGGTTTTGAGTTCGCCAAATCGCAACCGGTCTCCACCGACGAACTCGATGGCGCGGTGCGCTGGCCGGGCGGCGCGGAACTGGGATCATGGGCCGGCAAGCCCGTCCGGCTGCATTTCCGCCTGCGCAACATGCGGATCTACGCGTTCCAGTTTCTTGCATGACGTTCGAGGGTTTGAATCCCCCACCCCAAACAAGATACCCTCAACTCAACATCATGCTCATCCTCCTACTCCTCATTTCCCAAGCCCTCGCTCAAATCCCCGACAACCGCGGCGTCCTACCCGCGCGCTGGCACCACTCCAACTTTCCCCAAGGCGACGACCACTACAACGCACTCAACTTCGCCTCCGACGGCAAGCTCTACTACGTCATCTGCTCCCATCTGATCGACACGGGAGCGCAGATGTTCTCCTACGATCCCGCCACCGGCGCTACCAGACACATCGCCGACCTCACCGAAGCCGTCGGCGAAAAGGGCCGCAAAGCCGTCCCGCAAGGCAAGAGCCACGTCCCCTTCTACGAACACAAAGGCAAGCTCTACTTTGCCACGCATCTCGGTTACTACCGCCACGAAGGCGCAAAGGAAATCGTCGGCGAGCCGCCCCCCGGCTACCAACCTTACCCAGGAGGCCACTTCCTCGCCTACGATCTCAAGACCGGCAAAATCGAAGACCTCGGCCTCGCCCCCCAAAACGAAGGCATCATCACCATGGCCATGGACACGCGCCGCGAAAAACTTTACGCGCTCACCTGGCCCACCGGCCTCTTCCTCACCTTCGATATCGCCACCCGCAAAGTGCAGAACTTCGGGCCCACCGCGGGCAAAGGCGAACGCGGCACAGGCAACGAATTCCGCGTCGTCTCCCGCTCCATCGCCGTCGATCCCAATGTCGCCACTGCCACCTTCTCCACCGCCGACGGCGATCTCTTCCTCTACAATCCGCTCACCAACCAGCTCGCCAAAGCCGACGGCGTAAGCCTGCGCCGCGAAGCCTTCGGACAGTGGGATCCATCGAAGCCCGGCAGCATGGCCTACAACTGGCGCCAGACCGTGTTCTATCGCCCCGGCAACGTCTTCTACGGCATCCACGGCGCCACCAGCACGCTCTTCCGCTACAACGCGAGCGGCAAAGAGATGTATGTCGATGAGCGCATCGCGTCACAGAAAACCCGCGAAATGGGCGCCTACGACAGCTTCCGCTACGGCTATCTCGGACTCACGCTCGGGCCCGATGGCCACACGCTCTACTACCTCACCGGAACCCCCGCGGGCGAAGAGGTTCGTTTCGTCACCTTTCACATTCCCACCGGCCGCTACACCGATCACGGCGCACTGGCCTTCGATGACGGACGCCGCCCCACGTGGGCCCAAGCCATCGCCGTTGGCCCCGATAAGCGTATCTACACCGTCTCGAAGATCATCGAAAACGGCAAGCTCAAAACCGATCTGCTCAGCTTTCCCGATCCGCTGCAAACCAAGCCGCCCGCCGAAGAGGAGTACAAACTCATCCGCTCCTGGTTGAACCCGAAAGGCATGCCACACCCGCTGCAGGAAGCACACGGGCTGTGCCTCGATAATGAGGGCAACGTCATCGTGGTCGACTCCATCGCCTCCCGCGTGCATCGCTTCACCCCCGATGGCAAATGGCTCGCCGAGATCGGCCTCGGTCCTGGCGCAGGCCCGGGACAGTTCGCCGGACCGCGTGACGCCCGCGTCCACAAAGACGGCCACATCTACGTCTCCGACGCCAACAACGCGCGCATCCAGGTGTTCACGGCCGATGGCAAGTTCGAACGCATGTGGGGCGGACGCGGTTCCGGTAAAGGCCAACTGGTGCGCGCCCACGGTCTGGAATTCTCTAACGACCACAGCAAGCTGTTCGTCGTCGATGTCGATAACAACCGCGTCAGCGTCTTCCAGCCGCTCACCGGCGAACTGCTCTACGACTTCGGCCGCAAAGGCGATCAGACCGGCGAGTTTCACGAAGCACACGGCCTCGGCATCCTGCCCAACGGCGACCTGATCGTTTCCAGCTACTGGGGTCCCGTGCAGCGCTTCACAGCCGATGGCAAATTCCTCTTCGAGTTCGCACCGGCCGGCTTCCGCAACTGGATCCACTTCCACAGCATGACCACCGACAGGGAAGGGAACACGTACCTTGCCGCCCGCGACCGCGAGCGAGGCAACGCGGTGGTGAAATACGATGCCCGCGGCGCCTACATCACGTCGTGGCGCATGGATGGCGTGAAAACCGCGGCCGTCGACAAGAACGGCCTCGTCTACACCGCCTACGAACGCAACGGCATTCACGGCGTGCAGGTCTATCAGAAGGTGCGATAGAACCCAGTGCTCGCCATCGGCATCAGCCTTCTTCCCGGCCTGCTCTTCCTGCAAGGCCTGTGGCTGCTGGATGTCTATCGCCTGCTCAGCATGCGGCGCGTGTTCATTGCCGTGGCCTGGGGCGCGCTCTCCGCCCTTGCCATCATGCCCGTCAACACCGCGGCGCACGGCGCCTGGGGCGCCGCCTATCTCCGCTACGGCGCACCCATCGCGGAAGAACTCGTCAAGGCTGCCATCCTGCTCGTCTGGCTGCGGCAGAACCGCATCGGCTTTCTTGTCGATGCTTCAATCCTCGGCTTCGCGGTGGGCACCGGCTTCTCGCTCATTGAGAACCTTGTTTATCTGCAGGCAATCCCCGAAGGCGGCCTGCTGCTGTGGGCCATCCGAGGCTGCGGCACCGCCATGCTCCACGGAGTCGCCACCGCCTGCGTGGCCACACTCGCGCTTGCGCTTTCCGGTTCCGGCTTCCGCGCCGCCATCCGATTCGCACTGGCCTTTGCCCCATCCATCGCGCTTCACATCTTCTATAACAGCGGCGCGGTCAGCCCTACCGTCATGGCGCCTACAATGATCCTCACCGGCCTGGCGCTGATGATCCTCGTGTTCACCATCAGTGAGCGCATGCTCGCCGGATGGCTCAATGCCAATCTCGGCGAAGACATCGCTGTCTGGGACATGATCCAGACCGGCGAAATGGAAGACTCCGATTCCGGCCGCTATCTCCACCGTCTGCGTTCCTGCTTTCCGCCCGATCAGCTTCAGGAGTTGTTCCGCCTGGTCCGCATTCACATCGAACTGCGCACCCAGGCCAAAGGCGAAATGATTCTCCGCCAGAATGGCATACCTATCGATCCCGATCCCGCGCTGCCTGTCAAGCTCCAGCGATTGTCAGCGCTCGAACAGAGCGTAGGTTTGGCGGGCCGCCGTGCCATCGCTCCACTCATCGGAAGCGGGCGCCGATCGACCTGGGAAATCCACCACCTCAAAGAAAAGTGAAAAAATTGTTGTATCCCTGAGGCGTTTTCCCTTTTCGCAGCGCGTGGGATAGGTGAGACTGGAGAGGAGCAAACATGAATCGCAACACCCTGATCGTTATCGCTGCCGGCGCAGTCATCGCCGCGGGCGCCATTGTTTACCTGAGCCGCACTTCCTCCGCCCCGAATGTGGAACAGACCCAGGGCGCCATCGTCCTCAAGCAGCCTGTGGTGCGGGGCTCATTCTGTGTGCAGCCCGTCTCCAATAACAGTCAGAAGCCCGTTGTGATGGACGGCGTCACCGAAGCCCTGGTAAAGGAAATGAAGTCTGTGGGCATGAACGCCGGCCTCACCTCCGATATGAACGGCGGCTGCGATGCCACCATCTACACCGAAATCGTGGAATTGGGCCGCAAGTCCGCCACACTCGACTTCCGCGTTTCCAGCAAAGACCAACTCGCTCCGGTTCTCTCCGCCACGGTGAAGGGGAACTCCGAGTCGCGTAGCGCTGCCGCCTTCGCCAGTTCCTTCGCCCCCAAGCAAAACAACGACAAGTCGCGCGAAGAGATCGACCGCGCCTCCATCGCCGCGGCCTTCGGCGAACAAGTGAAGCGCATCATTGACAACCGCGACAAGCTCACCGCAAAGTAACCGACATTCTGTACTCTGGCCTCTGCCTTACTCCCCGTTTCGCATGAGTTCTCGAGCCAGAAACGCCCGCGCCGTAGCCCACTCCCGTTGGACTGTGGCGCGGGATATCCCCAACACCTCAGCCACTTCCTCAATGCTCAGCCCCGCAAAGTAGCGCATCTCCACAATCCGGCTCTGTTGTTCATCCAGTTTGGCCAGTGCATCCAGCGCATCATCCAGCGCGATCAATTCCGCGCCCCGGCTCCCCATTACATCGAGTGCTTCATCCAGCTGCAACACCGCAGCGCCGCCGCCGCGTTTATCCCGCCGCACCTTGCGCGCATGGTCAATCAGGATGCGCCGCATCGATTGGGCCGCAATGCCGAAGAAGTGCGCCCGGTTGCGCCACTCCACCTTCGATTGATCCACTAGCTTCAGGTACGCTTCATTCACCAGCGCCGTGGCTTGCAGTGTGTGCTCAATCCGCTCCCGCCGCAGATACGATTGCGCCAACCGGTGCAATTCCTGGTAAATCTTCGGCGCCAGATCGTCAAACGCAGCTTTGTCACCACCCCCCCATTGCATCAACAGCAGGGTGACATCTCCTCCAGAGGGCATTGGACCAGTATACCGCCCGCCTACTCCGCGCTCCCTTTGCCCGGCTCACTCGTCCATTCCGGAAGCTGTGAGAGAATGCGCGCCACTTCCAGTCCCTCTTTCAAATCCTGCAGCGACTTCCGCACATCGCCCATCGTTTGCATCCGTTGCTCCGGGTCCTTGCGCAGGCACTGATACAGCAACAGGCTCAATCCCGCCGGCGGCGGCGAATCGAGCGGCGCAGGCTCTTCTTCGCGTACCGCCTTCGCCGTGAGCGTCACCGTGCTCCCGGAAAACGCCTTTCGCCCCGCCACCATTTCATACAACATCGATCCGAACGAAAAGATGTCAGACCGCGGATCCACCATGCCGCCATTCATCTGTTCCGGCGACATATAGGAAGGCGTTCCCACTACGGAGCCCGCAAACGCACGCGGCGCATCCTGCAGTTCCGCTGCCCCGAAATCCAGCACTTTCACAATCCCGTCCGGCCGCACCACCACATTCGACGGCTTCAAATCGCGATGCACCACCCCCGCCGCATGCGTTGCCTCCAATGCCCGCGCAATCTGTGTGGCCACCGCAATGACGCGGTCCAGTTCCATCGGCCCATTCCGCAACAGATCGCTCAACAGGTCCCCCTCCACAAACTCCATCACCAGAATGTCCGCATCGTCATGGCGCAAAAAATCATGGATCGTAATAATGTTCGGATGATTCAGCGCTGAGGCCGCCCGCGCTTCGCGCAGAAACTGTTCGCGCCTTCCCGCTTCCACCTGCGATCCGGCATGCATCACCTTCAGCGCCACTCGCCGCCCCAGCTTCGCATCGAAAGCCTGAAACACCACCCCCATCCCGCCTTCTCCCAGCTTCGCCCCAACCTCGTAATCCCCAATGCGCGACCCCGGCTCGATCGCGCTGCCGCGTTTCGGCACAATACTCGTGTCGAGAATCACGTCTTCCTGTTCCGATGCCTGTAGCAGCGATTCCACCTCACCCCGCAGCTCGCTGTCGCCCCCGCAGGCGCCCTCCAGAAACACCTCACGCTCGGCAACGGGCAGTTCCATCGCCTGATAGAGAATCCTCTTCACCTCGGGCCAGCGTTCGGGTGTCACTAATTCTCCTCAGTCTAGCAGGCCGATCCCGCCTCACTCATGGGAAAATAGAAAAATCTCATGGATTCCAGACTCCTCCGCAGACAGGCTCTCATTGACGCGCTCGCCACTCGCATCGTGGTTCTCGACGGCGCCATGGGCACCATGCTCCATCAGTACAACCCCACCATCGAAGACTGGGGCGGCCCCAAATTTGAGAACTGCCCGGAAAACCTGCTTTTCACACGCCCGAACTGGATCCTCGACATTCATCGCGCCTATTATCAGGCCGGCGCCGACGTGGTTGAGACCGATTCCTTCGGTGGCGCCGTAGTTACCCTCGCTGAGTTCGGCCTCGAAGATCGCACCGAAGAAGTGAACGCCGCCGCGGCCCGCCTCGCCCGCCAGGCTGCCGACGAGTTTTCCCAACCCGGCAGACCGCGCTGGGTGGCCGGCTCCATGGGCCCCACCACTAAGGTCATCTCTATCGGTGGCGGCATCACCTTTGACGAACTGCGGCATGGCTACTACCGCCAGGCGAAGGGTCTTTGGGAAGGCGGCGCCGACTTCCTGCTGCTGGAAACCTGCAACGATACGCGCAGCATCAAAGCCGGCCTTATCGCCGTCAATCAACTCTCGCAGGAGCTCGGCGACAAGATCCCCGTCATGGTCTCCGGCACCATCGAAACGTTCGGCAAAATGCTCGCCGGCCAATCGGCCGAAGCCTTCTGCGCCTCGCTCTCGCACGTCGATCTGCTCGCCATCGGCCTCAACTGCGGCACCGGCCCCGAGTTCATGACCGATCATCTCCGCTCCATCCATGAGATGACGTCCGCCCGCGTTTCCTGCTATCCCAACGCGGGGCTCCCCAACGAAGAACTCAAGTACAACGAAACGCCGGCCACGCTCGCCGCCCAACTGGAGCGCTTCGTCGATCACGGCTGGATCAACATCATCGGCGGCTGCTGCGGCACCACTCCCCCGCACATCCAGGCCATGGCTCAGATGGTGGAAGGCCGTAAACCGCGTGCCGGCAAAGCACCCACGCATCGCGCCTACTACTCCGGCATCGAAATTGTCGAAGCCGAAGACAGCAACCGCCCCCTCATCGTCGGCGAGCGCACCAACGTCATCGGCTCTCGCGCCTTCAAGAATCTGGTGGCTGCCGAAAAGTGGGATGAAGCCACCGAAATCGCCCGCCGCCAGGTTCGCAACGGCGCGCATATCGTCGACGTCTGCCTCCAGTCTTCCGATCGCGACGAATCGAAAGACATTCCGTTCTTCTACGAACAGCTCATCAAGAAGATCCAGGCCCCCATCATGATCGACACCACCGATCCGGCGGCTGTCGAACAAGCCCTCACCTACTGCCAGGGCAAGAGCATCATCAACTCCGTCAACCTGGAAGACGGCGAAGAGAAATTCGAGCGCATGTGCCCCATTGCGAAGGCTTATGGCGCGGCGCTGGTTGTCGGCACTATCGACGAAGATCCGCAACAGGCGCAAGCCTTCACCCGCGAGCGCAAACTCGCCATCGCCCGCCGCTCCGTGGATCTGCTCACCACCAAATACGGCATCGCGCCCGAAGACATCATCATCGATCCGCTGGTCTTCCCCTGCGCCACCGGCGATGAGAATTACATCGGCGGAGCGGTGGAAACCATCGAAGCCATCCACCTCATCAAAGAGGCGATTCCCTATGTGAAGACGGTGCTCGGCATTTCGAACATCAGCTTCGGCCTGCCCGCCGCCGCCCGCGAAGTGGTCAACTCCGTCTTTCTCTATTACTGCACCAAGTCCGGCCTCGACCTCGCCATCGTCAACGCCGAGAAGCTGGAACGCTTCGCCTCTATCCCGCTCGAAGAGCGCCGCCTCGCCGAGCACCTGCTCTTCAACACGCCTCCGGAAAGCGTCCCTGACGATCACAAAGACGCAGAACTGTTGAAGACCGCGCCTGCCGATTGGCGCGAGCAATCCCGCGAGGAGAAGATCGCCGTCAATCAATTCCACATCGCCGCCATCGCCGAGCACTTCCGCGGCGCCACCGCCCGCACGAAGCAGAAGGCTGCTGACCTGCCGCTCGATCAGCGCCTTGCCAACTACATCATCGAAGGCTCAAAGGAAGGCCTCATCGACGACCTGGAGTTGAAGCGCGCCGAAGGCATGGGCCCGCTCGATATCATCAACGGTCCGCTGATGGCCGGTATGAGCGAAGTCGGCCGCCTGTTCAACAACAACGAATTGATCGTGGCCGAAGTGCTGCAATCCGCCGAAGCGATGAAGGCCGCCGTCGCGCACCTGGAACAGTACATGGAGAAGACCGAGTCCTCCGCCCGCGGCAAGATCGTGCTCGCCACAGTAAAGGGCGACGTCCACGACATCGGCAAGAACCTGGTGGAAATCATCCTCTCCAACAACGGCTACACGGTGGTGAACCTCGGCATCAAGGTTCCACCCGATGAGTTGATCAAAGCTTTCCAGCAACACAAGCCCGATGCCATCGGCCTTTCCGGCCTGCTGGTGAAGAGCGCGCAGCAGATGGTCACCACAGGCAGCGATCTCAAAGACGCGGGCATCGACGTCCCACTGCTCGTCGGCGGCGCGGCGCTTTCCGACAAGTTCACCCGCTCCAAAATCGCCCCGGCCTATTCCTCGCCCACCTTTTACGCCAAGGATGCGATGACCGGCCTGCGCCTGCTGAACGAAATCATGGATCCGGCCAAGCGCCAGGAAATGCTGCGCTCCCACACCTTCGCCGAAGGCGGCCTCGACATGCAGGCCCCCCCCGCGATGGACGTGCCGGTCTCCGAACACCGCAGCGCCAAGGTCCGCATCGATCTGCCGATCCCGCCCGCGCCCTACGCCGACCGCCGCGTGCGCACGCTTCCCAACCTCGCCGAGGTCTGGAGCTACATCAATCCCTACATGCTCTATGGCCGCCACCTGGGCTACAAAGGCAACTTCGAAAAGAACCTCCATGAGCGCGAAACGAAGGCGCTGGAACTCTTCCACCAAATGGAAGAGGTGAAGAAGAAAGCCGCCGAGTTCCTCAAAGTGAAAGCCGTGTGGCGCTTCTTCGAAGCCGAGCGCCAGGGCAACGCGATCCAACTCTTCGAACCCGGCGCATCCGAGCCCATCCACCGTTTTCAGTTCGGCCGCCAGCCCAAAGCCGATGGCCTCTGCCTCAGCGACTACGTGCTGGATGCCACCGAACATGGCCGCGATCACATCGCGATGTTCGTGGTCACTGCCGGCGCCGGAGTACGCGAACGCTACGAAGAGGCCAAAGCCGCCGGCGAGTACCTCTATTCGCACGCGCTGCAGGCGCTGGCTATCGAGACCGCCGAAGGAGCCGCCGAATACCTGCATCGCCGCATCCGTGAAGATTGGGGTTTCCCCGATCCTCCGGCGCTCACCATGCAGGAGCGCTTCACCTCGCGCTATCGCGGCAAGCGCTACAGCTTCGGCTATCCTGCCTGCCCCAACCTCGAAGATCAAACCGGCATCTGGAAGCTGTTGCAACCCGATGAAATCGGCGTGCAACTCACCGAAGGGTTCATGATGGAGCCCGAAGCGAGCGTCAGCGCGCTCGTCTTCCATCATCCCGATTGCGCTTATTTCACGGCCGCCGAAGTCGGTGAGCCGGTGGAGACGGCTTAGTTCTTCGTCTCCACACGCTTCGCAACAACCTCGATAGGAACGGTCAGCTTGCCGGAATCAAGATAGAGGGTGATGTCTTTCGTCGAGAGAGTTGCCGTCACGCCAAGGCTTTTCAACTTCACCAGCTTGAGTGTCTTGCCCTTGTCCGCGGACTTCTCAAATTTCGCCTCTTTGTCGGCCCAGAAGATACGCTCGACTTTGTCCAGGCCCTCGCCGGCGAGCACCATCTCATCGTCATTGAGAACGGCGCGCTCCTTAGCCTTGGCCTGCGGTTTGGCCGCTTCCTTGAACTCCAGGGCAGGCATGGGAATGAGAAACGGCCCCTCGTTATTGCGCTTCAACACGATCTGCTTATGCGTCTTGAAATCGTTTGCCTTGAATTCCAGCGTGCGCACGGAGTTTTTATCCGCGCCTGCCAATTCTCCTGGTGTCGTTGTGGGGCTGAGCACCGTCAGGTCCTGCAACCGGCTCCCATAAAGCGCGAAGGTGGCGGCTTCTTTGGTTTGGGTCAACAGCACCAACCGCTCCGGTTGCGCCTCCTTGCCCAGCCCATCCAAACGAAACGCAAGCTCGCACTCCCCAGACTTGCTGAATAGCCGCTTGATCTTTCCGCCCCTCGCCGCTATCAACACTGTGTTCGGCACGTTGACGGAAATGGTCTTTCCATCCCATGACAACGGAGCATTGGAGGTTCCAAAAGCACTACGGCCCACCACAATGATGTAGGTGGGTTGGATGGTTTTGCCGGGAAGTTCTCCTCTAAAAGTGAACGTCAGTTTACTCTGAAGCTCGTCTAGTCTTTCGATTTTCGGAGCAGTAGCTTCGAGATCCCACACAGCCGGGTCCTTGCCGTGCGCGCAAGCGAGAGGAAAGGTGAGTTCCCTCTCCGTTCCATCCCGGGTCACAATCGCCACCTTCTCCGTGGCGAGGGAGTAGGCTGAGGCAGCGAACCGGAGCATGCGGTGCTGCATGGAGAAGTTCGCTCCACTGGAGTCGCCCAGGAAGTTGCTCCCCACGCGGATCTGAGTCCCTGTGAGAAACCGCCCCACGATGGACATAAGCAACTGTCCGCTACCCAGGTCTTCCACCGCGTCAAAATCAAACTCTTGTGGATACTGGCCCATGCCGATCGTCGGGATTCGTCCCTCGGCCGGAAGCCTGTTCACCCGCAGTGTTTTGTCGATGATGTCACCAGCCAACCCCGTCTTGGCATCGAACTTCCGCCAATAGGTGCGGATGCGCACCTGCCCATAGGATTTCGCCGTCCATCTGGTAGGGAAGGCCAGTTGCACAAACGTCTGCTTCATTCCGCTGCGGACATACTCCTGACCGAGCACGGGCCGGAAGTACCAGGCGAAACTCGATGTGGCCGGCTTGCGAGTCACCACCGGTAACGCCAATGTGTCCTGATCCTGAACGAGGTAATGCGTCTTCCTTCCTCGCGTCCATGTGGCGCCAACGCCGATCACCTGGGTCACCAACCCACCCCCGATCGATGTGTTTCGATCGGTCACTGCGGCTACGTTGTATGTCTTCTCTCTGGGCAGCAAAGCCGTCACCGCGGGGGCAGTCCTCTCGTAATACTCGCTGCTGTCCGCCGTCGTCTCGACTTCCACCTCCACCACCGCTACCGCATTCTTGTATCGCTTGTCCGGCCTCAGCGTGACGGGAAACCCGATAGTCGTCCTCGGCTTCACTGCGTGAAATTGGTCAGTATCAATCACCCTGTCATTG
Organism: Acidobacteriota bacterium; assembly: GCA_018268935.1. Classification (GTDB taxonomy): domain Bacteria; phylum Acidobacteriota; class Terriglobia; order Bryobacterales; family Bryobacteraceae; genus CADEFT01. The sequence goes on from JAFDVS010000071.1 coordinate 64,358, forward strand.
AGCGCCCCTTCCAGCAGTAGTCGCAGGTTGGCGATTTCGTAGGTCAACTGCATTTGCTCGTTAAGCAGATCGGAGGCGGAAACGCCGAAACCGCTCGGCAGCGCCGCCGTCGACGTCGGTGCCGTCGCGGTGGGCACACTAAACTGCGGGACTGTGACAGTCCTGTCCGTCGTGGCCTGCCCTAGTGTTGTCACGGTTTGATCCGTCTTGGTTGACGCGGTTGTGTTGCTTCCCGTATAGGTGGCCCCCAGCGGAATATTCCCTTCTGGCCCTGTCATTCCCGTCGCTCCTGTGAACCCAATCACGGCGGTGGTAACTACTGGATTCCCCGACGTAGTCGCCGTGCTGCCAGTGGCCCCTTTGTTCGCCGTCACAACCTGCGGCATCGGCGCCCCTTGAATGCTTAGCCCGAACCCACTCGAATTGAGTGTGCCGCCAGTGAGCGCGCCAAATCCTTTCACCACTCCCGCCGTGTCGATCACTTGCAACGCCGCCAGCCTTGCCTGCGCGGCTTGCAGCATTTGTTGCAACAGGGAATCGTCATAGACCTTCGGCGCATCCACGAAAATCCCGTTTCCTTGTCTGTCGCGTTTGCGAATCGAGTCCTCCTGCTTGGTCAAATCCTTCGATGATCCGGGCGTTCCAAATGCCACAGCCAGGATGATGCCCACCCACCAGAGATTCCTCATGGGTACTTCCCTCTACTTGTTCTTCTTGACTGCCTTCTTGACTGCCTTCTTCACGGCTTTCTTCACGGCTTTCTTCACGGCTTTCTTCACGGCTTTCTTGGCCGCCGCGGCGGCGCCGCCGGGTACGGCCCCGACTATGTAGAACACTTTCATGCCCTTCAGCATGCCGTCTTCTCCAGTCACCGTTGCTGTTTTCCCGTCTTTGCAACCCGCTTCTTTGAGAATCGTCACCGCGGCGCGCAGCGGCTGCGGATCGTCCTCTACTGCCAGGGTTTTGCCCTTCAGTTTTGCCTCCCCATCCGACATCGCAAGAATCCCTGTCAGTTGAGCCATTCCGCTCCATCCTTTCTTTGGAATGTGTACCAATCTATCAAAGCGCGAAACAAGCGGCACGAAGGGACACGTTAAATCTTTTCCTAAACCGTAACTTTTTTGTCGGAAATGCGTTCTCTCCAGGTGGTGTCGAATGTGCGGTCCGCCCTTGCGGCGATCCTCCTGACGAGCCTGTTAGGGCTCGATGGATGCAGGCACGCAGCCGCCGGCAGCGTGCGTCTGGTTCCGGTTCCTGTAGCGGATGCCTTTCCCTCGGCAATCGAGGAAGGCAGCCTCTACTGGGCGTGTGCCCGCGATCAGGCCCAATTGCCCGATTTCTTTCGCTCGGAACAGCAGCCCTTCGAACCCGCCCTCGTCCTCCAGCGCGACGATGCCTTTTGCCACGTCTTTTATCACCCCACAATCGACGGTTTTCAAGCCTCCCTCGAAAATGATCCCGTTTCGGAATTATTCCTGAATATCGATGATCTTTCTTTTCTCGCCCAGCGCGAACAGGCCAACGGCGATAGCCTCGACGTCCTCCGCGCTCTACTCCCCAAACTCGATTCGCCGCTAGCCGTCACCCTCGGTGTTTCCGCCGAAGAAAGCAGTCCTTATCTTCAATCCGCCTCCAGGAAATACTTCGATCCATCCATCCATCGCATCCGCTACTGGAAGACTCCCGCGGCGCATCTCGACCAGTGGGTTCAGGATTACCTCAAAGCCGGCCATGCAGGCCGCGAACCGCGCATCCTTGTGACCCGCTCCGCCTACGAAGGCAACGCCGCGGTGGCAACCTCGCTCGCCCCTCTGCTCGATTCCTTCACCGAACCCCGCTTCGTCCGCAGCAAGCTCTCCTTCGAAGGCGGTGACCTCATCTTCGCCCGCCATCCGCGCGATCCCTCGCGCCGCATCCTTTTCTACGGCACCTCGGCCAAACCCTATTGGGGGCAGGCGCTCACCAACGATGAGTTCGCCTACGTGCTGCGCCGCGAGTTCGGCGCCGGCGAAGCGGTCTACCTCGGCGATCTCACCCCGCACGCCGATTACACGCTCGCCATCCTCGGCGATCACCCCGTCGCGCTGCTGGCCCAACCCGTGTGCGGCAACATCGAACTGGCCCAAGAGGCGACGCAGTTACTCCTCCAAACCTACGGCGCGGACACACCCGAACTGCTTCGCATCGAACGTCTGCTCACCAATACCGGCGAATCGGCCGAACTCAAATTCGACAAACTCACCCGTGCCCTGGCACAAGCGAAGATCGCCTCCAGCGCCTGGAAGGCATATCAGGATCCAACCGTGCGTGGGCGCATCGAAGAGTACGTGAAGACCAATTGCCCGCAGCAGCCCGCCGCCTGCATCAGCGGCCCTTCGCTCGCCAGGCTGCTCGACACCCAGCGGCCTTTGCTCCTCGATTGGGTCGACATCGCCGCTCGCGTCCGCACCGGCCAGGTGATGGCTCCGCGGCTGCTCGCCATCATCGAGCGCCAGATCGCGGGCTGTGGTGCGGAAGACCGCATGAGCGCCGTGCGCCGCCGACTGATCGATCTCGGCTTCCGAGTCTTGCCCGTGCCCTGGCTCGATCCCGGCGAGTCCGCCTCACGCCAGTGGCCGGGCATCAGCTACGTCAACGCTTCGCTCATCGGCAATCGCCTCTTCCTTCCCGCACTCGGGCTCCCCCGCGTCGAAGAAGAGTGGCTCGGCGACCTGCAGCGCCAACTCCCTTCCGGCCTCCAGGCCTTCCTCATCCCGGCCCGCTTCAGCCTCATGCAGAACGGAGGCATTCACTGCGTCATGGCCTTCGCCAGAAAACCTCATTAATCGGGCCAGCCGGTGAGCGATCCGGCGGTGGTTTTGCCCTAATCCGGATATGACACTCCAAACACTAGCGGCTTTCCTTTTTGCCGCATCCTGCCAGGCAGCGTTCCTGGACTTTGACATTCTTCCCTCATCCACCCTTCCCACTGGCACACCGAACAATGTTGCCTCGGTGCTTACCAACCAGCTCAATGGCCAAGGCATCGTCTTCGGCCGCGCCGGCCTCAGCGCCGGTGTTGCCGTCGTCACTGTGGGAACGCTCGACTATTCCTCGCCCAACTCCATCGTCGGCCTCGATGCCGCGGGCGACATCCCTGCCACCGCCTCCGGTGACATTTACTTCTACTTCGTGGTTCCCGGCACTTCCACCCCTGGCGTGACGGACTCCGTCTCCTTCCAAATCGGCGACTCCTGTTGCGACACCGATAGCGTGCTGATCCGTGCCTACAGCCTCGGTGATGCACTGCTCAACGAGCAACTGATCGAAGGCACTTCCTTCCAACCCTACTCGCTGGCGATGTCCGGCATCCATCGCATTGAGATCGAAAACGTCAGCCCGCACAATAGCGGCCATGCGCTCGATAACCTCTTCTTCAACGATCCCGTTGCCACGCCTGAGCCCTCGACGTTTGCCCTGCTTGCCGCCGGCCTGCTTCTCTTGGTGAAGAACAGGACGAGATGATAAGCTGCTAGGCGCATGAGCCATTCCCTCAATCGCCGCCGCTTCCTCAGCGCTGCCGGCGGCGCCTCACTCGCTTTCGCCCAGCAAAGCACGCGTCCTCCCAACATCATCGTTCTATTCGCCGACGATATGGGCTACGGCGACATGGCCTGTTACGGGCATCCCACCCTGCGCACGCCCAACTTCGACCGCATGGCCGCCGAAGGCATGCGCATGACTTCGTTCTATGCCGCCGCTCCGGTCTGCACGCCATCGCGCGTCGGCCTGCTCACCGGCCGCTACCCCGTTCGCGCCGGCCAGCCCAATAACTTCGGCCCCGATTCCACCAACGGCCTTAACGTCTACGAGATCCTGCTGCCGCAATTTCTCAAGCAGCGCGGCTACAAGACCATGATGATCGGCAAGTGGCACCTCGGCCACGCCCAGCCCGAGTACATGCCCACCAGCCGCGGCTTCGACAACTACCTCGGCCTGCTCTATTCGAACGACATGATCCCGCCATGGGTGCAGACCAAGAAGCCGCTGCATCTTTATCGCAACACCGAACCGGTTGAGCTGATGGAAGACCAGTCGACACTCACCGAGCGCTATACCGATGAGGCCGTCAAATTCCTCCGCGCCTCGGCCAGCCAGCCCTTCTTCCTCTACTTGCCTTACGCCATGCCGCACCTGCCCATCAGCGCGTCAAAGTTGAAGGGCCACTCGCGCGCCGGCCTCTATGGCGACGTCATCGAAACCATCGACTGGTCAGTGGGCCAGATCCTCGACACCGTGAAGCAACTCGGCATCGACAACAACACGCTCATCGTGTTCACCACCGATAACGGGCCGTGGCACGACCTGCCGCCGCGCATGCTGGCCAAAGGCGTCGAGCCCTGGCACACCGGTTCCAAAGGGCTGCTGCGCGGCGCCAAAGGCACCACCTGGGAAGGCGGGCAGCGTGTGCCGTGCCTGGTTCGCTGGCCCGGCGTCATCCCACCGCGCCAGGTGAGCATGGACATGGCATCCACTCTCGACCTGCTGCCCACGCTCGTCAAGGCCGCCGGCGGCGCGGTGCCCACCGATCGCATTTACGATGGCAGCGACCTGATGCCGCACTGGCAGGGCAAAGCGCCCAGTCCCCGCAAACAGTTCTTCTACTTCCTCGGCCGCCAATTGCAGGGACTGCGCGAAGGCGCCTGGAAGTGCAGCCTGCGTCCCGGCGCCGGCCCCATGCTCTTCGATCTCGATGTCGATCCCTCGGAACTCTACAATCGCTATGAGCAGAACAAAGAGATCGGTGACCGGATGCTCGCCCGGATGAAAGACTTCGCCAAGGAGCTCGACGCGGACTTCGCCAAAGCGTAACTACGCGCCGCGCGAGACCAGCCGCGCGCAATCCTCCATGGTCCACTCCGGAATCGCGCCTGCCCGCGACGCTACCACTGCTACTTCAACAAACCATGTCGCGTTCCTTTTCCGCATTAGCTGCGCTGGAACGGTCTCACTTCTGAAGCTGCTCATCAAGTCAGTTCCATTAGACGAGCATGCAGAGATGCAGAACTCTTTGGGACGGTCTGCGCACAGGTTAGTGAACCTTAACTGAGAATCCGCCAATGTCCTCTCTAGGCCACCCATCGAAAGTATCGAAGGTAATCTGCCAGGACAGTGGGCAACGGTTTGGTCTTCGTCTCCGACAGGAACTTGCCAAAGTCGTCATCATCGGGGCCTGGGAATAACATGTTCACTCTCAATAAATCCCCGAAATCTCCTCGCGGATCCAGATAAATGGCAGCGAACAAGTTTCGCGCAACTGCGTTAGCCCTATAGGCCCACGCTGTATGCAAGAACCGTGCCTTCTGTCGGACGGGGCGACCACTGGAGAACACCGCAGGCGCTATTCTTTCATAATCCAACTGAAATCTGTCCTCCACATAGAACAGATACAAAACACTTGGCGGCCCATCACTCCCTCGGCGAATCGCTCGCAATAGTCCCTCACCATCCTGAATAAAGTTCGTGAATGCAAAAAACAGCGCGACTCCCAAATCTCTGGTTGCGTCAATACCATTCGTAGGTAACCCGTAATGCTGCGCAAGTGCCAATGTTAGAGCTGAGAGTCGAAAAGACTTCCGCAGGCTGGCTAGATCCTGCTCAACTGAATGCAGACGTTCTTCTGAAGCCCATTGCCGAATAGCTTGGCTCCTACGTTCGAGAAACTCCTGCAAAACGGTCGCCCACCCGACAAAGCAGGCGTCGGCGTCAATGGCCTTCCTGGATGCGGATGAAGCGAGCGAGGGTTCAATTGCGTTCTTGTTTCCGTAGAGCTTTTCGCGTCCTTTGTCGCTGCGTTCCAAAGTGAACTCTTGGGTCTGACCCCTGAAAAGCAACACGGAATCGGGCTTGCCAGCTCCAATGGACCTCAAGAGGCTCTTCAGTTCTGTTCCATTTCGTACATGGATTCGAGGAACTCTGCGAAAGGGAAGCCGCAAAAAGCCAGCGTTTGCCAACTCGTCAATGGCGTAGACAGGTAACGATTCTGTGATACCGTAGACTGCCTCTGCTTTGTTGACCAACCCAATATCAAAAGCTTGGCCATAGTAGGTGTCCACAAGAAAGCTCTCGCTAGCTGCAACAGGTCGCGAAGGCAAGGATTTCGCAAACGGTGAGCACTCGTTTCGAACAAACTCGATGCCGTTGTCCGCCGTTGCGGCCTTTCCATCGATGATAGTGAATCCGTCTTGCGAAGTCATGGCTACCATCCTTTCAGCAACGGCTCCTGGTTGTCAGGCTCAAATGTCTCTTCCGCCTGCCGAAATGCTGTCTTCCGTGCGACTTCAAGAACTTTTGGGTCTCCGGGAAAGTCTCCTCCAACCGTTACTGCCCGGTATCTAATTTCAACCTTACGCACGTCACGGCGGGCCATCAAGTTCGACCCGGGATAGCCACAGATGGCCGCAATTGCGGCCTCTAGGGATACTTCAAACCTTCTGGAACAGGAGTGCCGAAGGTACACGTCCTTCGACGGCAGTTGAGGAAGCATTCCCCACACCTTCGCAAGACGAATCGATTCAGACTGAAGCATGCCAATGATGGGCCGAAGGATATCAACAACCGCGTCGCGCTCGACAATCCTCAAATGAGGCTGCTCTCTCAGGCCGAGAGACATATTCGCGTGTCCAACGGATCCTTCAAACTTCAAAGTCTGCAGCCATTGTCGAGCTTCATCTCTAAATCTCTGACCTCTTAAGATCTCAAGCAGATGTAGAAAATCGCTCGGGATGTGGAATGACTGCAGGAAGGAGTCGCAAAGCTGCTCGAAATTGCCGTACCCGAGATACGCAAGATCATCTGAAGACAGAACAAGTTGGGACAGAGCCAAGGCCTTGGAGCGATTATCCATATAGCGGTTCGCGGCTGACCAAACATCACACGGCCTGATCCAAGCAACAGCCACGTCCAACAGTTCCTTTGGTAACTTCGTCCTGTTCTTTACTCCTCCCGTGGATAGCGCCCTCTTAGTCTTTCTCGTGGTTTTTCGTATTGATTGTATCGGCTTCACAGTCTTCACAGTAGCATATAGTTGGTGTCAGGTCCTCAATTCTACTAAATGCCTCCATGCGGGCGGAAAATCGGTGCCTAAACAATAAAAGGAGATCCCCCGGCTTTGCCGGGGTGGCAGTAGCAGTTTGACATTTCCGGGAGTCCATCGGGAAACTCCGGACGTGAGCAGCCAAAGCACACGCAAAGGAAAAGCCCGATGGACGAACAGAGTTTAAGCCATACGAAGTGGGACTCCAAATATCACGTCGTGTTCCTCCCGAAGTGTCGGAGACGAACGCTGTACGTGCAACTGAGGCCGCATTTGGGCGAGGTGTTCCGGCAGTTAGCCAAGCAGCGGGAGAGCCGAATCGAAGAGGGCCATTTGTTGAGCGACCATGTGCACTTGATGATCTCGATTCCGCCCAAGTACTCAGTGTCGCAGGTGGTGGGATACATCAAAGGTAAGAGCGCAATCCATCTTGCGCGAGTGTACGGAGAAGGGAAACGCAATTTTGTTGGGCAGCATTTCTGGGCGCGGTGGGGCGCGGGGATACTTCGTGTCCACAGTGGGCCGGGACGAAGCCGTAATCCGCGAGTATATTCGCACGCAAGAAAAGGAGGACGAACGACTGGACCAGTTTGTTGAGGTTGGATTACTGAACGCCACCGCAGAGGTGGCTCACCGATAACCGGGGCCGCGTCAGCGACCCCGCATAGCCGCTTTGAGCGGCTCACACAATAAAGCCCCCAGCTTTGCCGGGGGATACTTACTGTTGGTGCGGCGCGATTTACGGACATGGCGAGCATGATGGTTGTCACGGCTCTGAACCCAGTGGGTGTGGAGATCGTGGTGGCATCCTTTTCATTGCTCTGATGGGCATCAGTATCTGTAAGACTCTGAAACTAATAATCACTGTCCTGCACTCTACGTTGAATCGCACCTTTGCACCAGCCGCGCGCAATCCTCCATGGTCCACTCCGGAATCGCGCCTGCCCGCGACGCCACCACCGCGCCCACGCGATTGGCGAATTCGCCGCATGCGCGCGCGTCCCACCCTTGCGACAACCCGTGCAGAAACGCCGCTGCAAACGCATCACCGGAGCCTACCGTGTCCACCACATCCACCGTGTATCCCGCGGGCTCCGCGTAGTCCTGTCCGATGCGCACCGCGCTCCCCTTCGCTCCCCGCGTCACCGCTACTGCCTGCCAGCCCAATTTCTCCATCCAGTGCGCTGTGAACGCGGCGATCGATCTCTCCCCGAACCCGAACATCGCATCCAACTCCACCGCTTCGTCATCGTTCAACTTCACTACGTTCGCGGCAGCCAACATCGCTTTTATCAACTCCCGCGAATAACACGGCGGCCGCAAGTTCACGTCATAGAATCTTCGCGCGCCTGGCAGCATCAGCATCAGCCGCGCCGTCAACTCCCGCACCTCGGGATAAATCTGATGCAGCGTTCCGAAGTACAGCCAGTCCGGCGCCCATACGCGCAACCGCTCCAGCGCGTCTTCCGTCAATCGCACCGCATCGTAGGCCGCCGGCCGGTGCAACGTGAACTCGGGTTTGCCCGCCTCATCCAACTGCACCGACACCATGCCCGTGGCGAACTCGCTCACCGTGCCGACACACTCCGCCGGCAACCCCAACTCGCCCATGCGCTCCAGAATCAATCGCCCGCGCGCATCATCGCCCACGGCGCTTACGAACCGCACCTCATGCCCCAAGCGGCTCGCCTGCACCGAAAAATTGAATGGAGCTCCGCCCAGCCGTTCCCTTTCGGGGAACACGTCCCACAGCACCTCGCCAATCGCGGCAATCCTCATCGGTTCACATAGAACGGAGAAGACCAGGCAATCTCCGGATCCCCATCCGGATTTTCCGGATCGCGCTGGAACACACGCAGGTAGTAATACGATCGTCCCGCCTTTGGCTCTGAATCGCGCCAGCTCAATTTGGCCTGCTTCGCATCGGGCCGCGCCGTGTACACATACTTCCCATCTTTCACCACATCGATGCGCAGTATGGTATCCGGAGCATCCACCGTAGCCTCAATCTGAATCGGCGTTTGCGACTTCCATTCCTCGCCCGGCATGTGTCCCTGCGCGCTCGCCCGCACGATGATTTCATCGCTCGCCGCAAACGTCCGCCGCGCATACATCCCGTCCAGCACGCCTTCGCGATTCACCTGCTCCACCCAAACACCGGCCCACGAATTGTGCGTCGAACCGTGATCGCTGAACGACACAAACCCGTAGGTATTCCCCTTCGCCAGCGCGTTCTGCGCGAAGTGCCCGTCTTCGTCCACCTGCGTCGGCCCGCGCTTTTCCTTATCCGGCAGCCGCCACGCTTCGTAACTTCCTCGCGCGCCCTGGTACATCTCCAACAGGCAATCAAAGCGCGCATTCGGCCAATTGAAATCGGCCAGCGGCCCGGCCCCAAACGTGTGCGGCACAATCACGCTCTTCTGCCCCTTCTGCGTGAAGACATTCTCTTCCCACCATTTCCACATGTTGGGCGGCAGATTGTCATCGCCCGTCTTCGAATTGCGGTCAATCGGCCGCAGCGGCGCGCCGCGCTTCAGGAACAGCACGTTGCGATGCCCGCCCGGCCTCGCCATGGAATGCTCATAACTATAGATCCCGGTGAACGTGGGAGCATGCGTGAACAAATCCACGGCCTTCTGTGTGTACCACCACTGGTAATCGCGCAAGCCGTCGGTCCACTTCGGATCCACCACGTTGTGATCGGAAGTGCCCAGAAAATCCAGTTGCGCCGCGTCGATGGCGTAGCGATACGTATCCAGCACCGAAGCGTCCACGCCGCTATGTCCGCGGATGTCCGTATGCCGGTGGCAATCGCCCAGCATCAGCGTATAGCGCTTGCCTGCCACGGTCATCGTCGCCCGCGTACGCCGCGCTTGCGGCACTCCCGCGGCCGGCAAAGCCGCTGCGGTCAACGAAGCATTCGCCGCCGCGCCGCCCTTGCCCCACTCGGAAACAAACGTGTTGTAGTGCAGCGCGTGCATCACCTCGGTGGGCACATTCTCCGGAGTGCGTCCATCGCTCGAATACGCCACCGCGATCGCCCCGTCCGGCAGCCGGGCCAGCGACGCCTGCTGCGAATTGTGTCCCGCGCTGGCCGAAATCTGATGCGGCGCCTGCCACTCACCGCCACTCAGCCGCGTTACGTAAAAATGAAAAATCTCCCGTGGCCGCGTCTCCGTCCAATGCCGGAACACCAGCACCAGCGCGCCGCTGCCATCGAACATCAAGTGTGGTAGCTCCGCATAGCGCAGCATGCGCCCGGTGAACTTCGATTCCACCTTCGGCCCGCCTTCTTGCACCGCGCCCGATGGCGTCACCACCCGCATCCCCAGGTGGCGCGCGAAATGCAGCCCGCGGCTGCCTTCCACCGAACTGGCGCGGGAAAAATCCTTGCCCCAGTTGATGCCGGCATCGTCCCAGGCCACCCAGGCCCGATCCTGCCCGTCCACCGCAACCGTGGAATGAAACTGCGCGCTCGGCTCGGTGGTCACGGCCACCGGCGCCCCAACCTTCCGCCCGTCGAAGCTCGCTAGAAACACATCGTAGTTTCCGTTCTTATAGGAATCAAACGAAATCCACGCCGTACCCTTCGAATCCAGAGCCACCGCCGGCTCCCATTCATTCGAAGGCCAATTGGTCACCGCCGTCTCCGGCCCCCATGTGCTGCCCGTCAACCGCCGCGCAAACACATCCGAATTTCCGGCCCGGAACGATTGCCACACCACGGTCACATTGCCCTGCGCATCGCTCACCGCGCGCGCATTCAAATCGGAATAGGGCGCACGAGTCAGGGGAGCAGGCTTCGTTGCCTTCCCATCGGCGCGCACTTCGGACCAGAACAAATCGAAATTCCCGTTCGATTGCCCGCTCCACACCGCCACCACGCCATCGCCATGCGCGGCCAGCGCCGGCCGGTAATGATCCCAATTCCCATCGGCCAGCTCCACCGCCTCGCCCCACTTGCCTTGCGCATCGCGCCGCTTCACCAACACGCGGTCCGCGTCCTTATCGTTCCACTCCACATACGCCATCCACAGCGCTCCATCGCGCGCCACCGCAATCGATGCAAAGTCGTTCTGCTTCGCTCCACTGCCCACAGGGGTGCCGCCCAGCGTTCCGGCCCAGGTGGCCTTCACGCCAGCTTCCACCGGACCTTCCGGGTTCGACTCCGATTTCTTCGCCCTCCCGCCTTTCTTCTTCCCCTGCGCGACGGCGTCCGGCGCCAGCAGCAACAGGCCGGTGAGCAGACTAATCGAAATCGAAAGCACGCTTCGGTGGTGGAGCATCCGGGTCCTCTTTTGCCTTCTGAAACAAATCGTCGAATTTCTTGGCCAGCACGTCCTTATGCACCTTGTGGTCGGCCAGCGACTTCTGGAACGCATCCTCGCGCCGCGTTGCTTCGCCCTTCTGATGCTGCACGGCGGCCGAGAAGTCTTCAAACGTCTTCGGCTTCTCCTTCGCCTTGTGATGAAGCACCGCGCCTGTCGCCGGATCGACGCGCAACGCCGCTTCGCAGCAGGGACAAGTAACATCAATCGGAGCCGGTGTCTTAGCCATGACAGTAGCTTACCGAAGGTCCGCTTCCGGCGCTACTTGCTCAGGTATTTCCCTCAGTACTACCCCCGCACCTGATCACAAGGTGTGCACGCATTTCTGATCTCCCCTACCCCTTCGCTTCGATTTTTCGGCACCCGCATTCCCACTAGCCTGTAAGTAGGAGAGAAGTGTCATGTTGCGTGCGGCTATTATCAGTCCCGATGGAGATCTGGCTCGTCAACTCCAATCGCATCTCGATGCCATATCGGGTGTCAGTATTGTCAAACTGTCTCACGAGTACCCCGCCGGTGAAGATCTGGCCCGGCTCATCCGGATGCATGTGCCGGAGGTCTTCTTTGTTTCCACCGAAGACCTGCAGCGCGCCATGGAACTGGTTCAGGCTGCCGCCAACCTGCTCGACGGGGTACAATTCATCGCCGTTGGACGCCATCCCGATCCCACTTCCTTGCTCCAACTGATGCGCGGCGGTGTGCGCGAATTCCTGGCCTACCCGTTCGACGAGCGCCCCCTGATTGAATCCCTCGTTCGGGTAAAAGACATCCTCGACCGCAAGCCCGTCATCGCCGATTCCACCGACAGAGTCTACGGCTTTGTTCCCGCCAAGCCCGGCTGTGGCGCCACTACCCTTGCCGTGAATACAGCAGTGGCCAGCAGCCGTATTGCGGACAAGCCCTCACTGCTCATCGACGTCGATCGCGTCAGCGGTATGGTTCGCTTCCTGCTCCAATTGAACAATGAGTATTGCCTGCAGGATGCGCTCGACCGCGCCCTGACCTTGGACGAAAACCTCTGGCCTCAACTCGTTTCCAAAACCGGTCCGCTCGATGTCATCCATTCCGGCTCGCTCAAAGCTCACCACGAACCCGAAGAAGGCAGCACCCATCAGTTGATCGCCTTTGCCCGCCGCAACTACGGGCAAATCTTCCTCGACTTTCCCGGCACCTTTGAGCCGCGCGAAATGGAGGCTTTGCGCGAATGCAAGAAAATCTATCTCGTCGTCACACCCGAAGTGCCCAGCCTTCACCTTTGCCGGGAAAAGATCACCTTCCTCGGCAAAGCGAATCTCAAAGACCGTATCGAGATCCTCCTCAATCGCCACCCCAAGCGCCCCACCATCCAACTGCAGAGCGTGGAAGAGATTCTCGGCCTCCCCGTACAGCATGCCTTCGGCAATTACTACCAGGAGGTCACCCGCTCCCTCACGGCCGGCAAGCCCATCGACGCCGCCACCGAACTCGGCGCGGAGTTCACCCGCTTTGCCCGTGTCCTGCTGGATAAGAAAGTTGTCCCCATGCAGCAGAAAAAGAAAATGACCGACATTTTCTCCATGCTGCCGGGTTCGCTCTCGCTTCTTTCCGCTTCCAAGAAACCCGCAAACTGAGTACATTGAAGGGGTGAACCCTTCCCAGTTGCTTCGCCGCGATCTGTTGAAGCTCCTCCCCGCGGGCCTCGCCGCCGCGCGCACCGCCCGCGCCGCTACTACCTCCATCGCCGTCTTCCCCGACGAACCCATCGGCGCCGTCAGCCCACTCGTCCACGGCCACTTCATCGAACACCTCGGTGGTGTCATCTACGATGGCATCTGGGTCGGCGAAGGCTCGAAAATCCCCAACTATCAGGGCATCCGCAAAGCCCTGGTCGACGCCATGCGGGAACTCGGCTCCACTACGATGCGCTGGCCCGGCGGCTGCTTTGCCGATTCCTACGACTGGCGCGACGGCATCGGTGCTTCCAACACGCGTCCCCGCCGCACCAACTTCTGGTCCACCTCCGGACGCTTGCAGAAGCTCGATCCCGGACACATCGCGCGCACCGACACCAACGTCTTCGGCACCCTCGAATTCGCCCGCTTCTGCCAGTTGATCAAAGCCGAGCCCTATTTCGCCGCCAATCTCCGCAGCCTTCCCGCCGCCCAATTCGGCGAATGGATCGACTACTGCAACTCCCCCCGCGGCTCCACCACCTGGGCGCAGCGCCGCGCCGCGCACGGCTCGCCCGAACCTCTGAACGTCCGCTACTGGGGCGTCGGCAACGAAAGCTGGGGCTGCGGAGGCAACTTCACCCCCGAAGAATATTCCGTCGAATTCCGCCGCTTCACCAGTTGGATTCCGCGCTACGACAACTCACCGCTCCACTTCATCCCCGCCGGCCCGAACAGCTTCGATTACAACTGGACCCACAAATTCTTCAGCCGCCTGCTGGAAAAAGGCCAGGGTCAACTCAACCGTGTCTGGGGCTGGGCGCTGCATTACTACTGCAGCGGGGCGGGCCGAGGCGAATCGCTTACCTACTCCAACGACGATCATTACGACCTCATGCAGAAATCGAACCGCATGGAAGAACTGATCGAGAAGCACTGGGCCGCCATGGCCGAGTATGACCGCGATCACAAAGTGAAGCTGGTCATCGACGAATGGGGCGCCTGGCACTTCGACACCACCGCCGTTGCGCCGCATCACTTGTTCGGCAGCGTGCCCACCGTGCGCGACGCGCTGGTTGCCGCCATCACGCTCGACACCTTCCACCGCCATGCCGACAAGATCGCCATGGCCAACGTCGCCCAACTCATCAACTGTATCCAAACTCTTTTCCTCGCTCACGAAGACAAGTTCGCGCTTACGCCCACCTACCACGTCTTCCGCATGTATCGCGATCATCAGGGCGGCCAGGCGATTCGCACCGAAGTGCAATCGCCTCGCGTCGATTTCCGCACCACCGGTGTCCTGCGCTCGGCAGGCTCGGCCACTCGCAAAGACCGCACGCTCACCGTCACCTTCGTCAACACCCATTTGAGTGAAGCCATGGAAACCGATCTCTGGTTCGGCTCGGCCAAGGCCCAATCCGCCACCGCCGAAGTGCTCACTGCGCCCGAAGTGCGCGCCGCCAACACCTTCGAAACGCCTGATCGTGTGAAGCCAGCCGCACTCACCGCGCGCGTCGCCAACGGCGCCGTCCGCCTCACCGCGCCGCCCGCCTCGGTGGTCAAGGTCACCGTGCAACTATGAGACGCCGCGAGTTTCTGGGCTCACTGCTGGCCACTGCCGCCCACGCGCAAAAGGGAAAGCCAAACATCGTGTTCATCCTCGCCGACGATCTCGGCTGGGCGGAACTCGGCTGCTACGGCAACACGTTCAACTCCACGCCGAACCTCGATCGCCTCGCCGCCGAAGGGCTGCGCTTCACGCACGCCTATTCCGCCGCTCCCGTCTGTTCGCCCATGCGTGCTTCGTTCATGACCGGACAGACCCCGGCCCGCGTCGGCATCCTCGATTACCTTCGCGCCGACGACACCAATCACCTTTCCCCGAAGCTCCCCACGCTGCCCAAAATGCTGCGCCAAGCCGGCTACCACACCGGCTTGATCGGCAAGTGGCACCTCATGGGCGATTACCGCACGCGCCCCGGCGATCCCAAGCTCCATGGCTTCGATGAAGTGATCTGCTCCGAGCAAAGCTACATCGGGCCGGGCTACTATTGGCATCCGTATAAACATCTCCCTGACGTGCAGGCCCGCACTCCCAACGAGTACCTCACCGATCGCCTCAACCAGGAAGCTGTCGATTTCATCGAGCGCAATGCCAGGGGGAAACCGTTCTTCCTCTACCTGGCCCACTACGCTCCGCACACGCGCCTCAGCGGCAAACCCGAGCTTGAAAAGAAATACGCGGCACGCGACGGGGCAGGGAAGAACCGCAACAACCCGCAGCTTGCCGCCATGCTCGAATCCATCGACGAAGGAGCCGGCCGCATCCTCGCCACACTCGACAAGCTCGGACTGGCCCAAAACACTCTGGTCATCTTTTGTTCCGACAACGGCGGCGAGCTCAACGTCACCACCAACACCGGCCTCCGCGGCGGCAAGTCCATGCTCTACGAAGGCGGCATCCGCGTCCCGTTCATTGCCCGCTGGAAAGGCCACATCCCCGCCGGCACGCAATCGAGCGAGCCCATCTGCAGCATCGACTTTTATCCCACTCTGCTCGATATCGCCGGCGCGAAGCCGCCTGCCAACCACACCATCGACGGCGTCTCCATCGCCGCCCTCTTGCGCAAGCCCGCCGGCAAACTCAAGCCGCGCGACCTCGCCTGGTATTACCCCCTGGAGAAGGATCATTTCCTTGGTGGCAAATCCGCTGCCGCCATCCGCGACCGGCGCTGGAAGCTGATTGAGTTCCTCCAGTCCGGCGAAAAGCAACTCTTCGATCTCCAGGCCGATCCCACGGAGCAGCACGACCTCGCCCCGTCACAGCCGGACAAAGTCGCCCTACTCTCCGCCCGTCTCAAAGACTGGCGCGCCCGCATGTAGCCATATCACACAACCACTCTGCGCCAGACGGCGCACACGCAGCGCATTTTCTGCGCAAATGCCCATATTTGTGGATTGGCATGTCATTTGCTTCAGCACAGCCCAAGTTACGGTTGGCAAGGAGTTGTGATCCATGCGAATCACCTTCAAAGATGCCGCGCACTTGATTCGACTCGTGATCGTAGTCCTCATTGCGATGGCCGCTTTCGCCGGTCTCCGTTCTCTGATGGTCCCCGAGAGCTTCGGCCAGTACGGCCACTATCGCGGCAACGCCCTCGAAGAGATACGCGCCAAACCCGTCTCCTTCGCCGGACGCCAGGCCTGCGCCGAATGCCATGACGCCGTGGTCGAAGCAAAGAAGGCGGGCAAGCACGTCAACATTGGCTGCGAAGCCTGTCACGGCGCTCAAGCCAAACACGCCGAGGACCCGTCGCTCAAACCCACCAAACCCGACACCGCCGTCCTCTGCGCCCGTTGCCACGAAAAGAACTCGGCCAAGCCGCACGGCTTCCCTCAAGTCGCCACGAAAGATCACAACACCGGTATGGCCTGCGGCGATTGCCATCAGCCGCATCAACCCAAGCTTTAACTCCGAAGGAGGCTGCACCCCATGTCCACCAGCCGACGAGACCTGTTATCCCAATCCGGCAAATGGCTCTTCCTCACCTCAGCCGCGCAGGCCGCCCTGGAGTTTGTCCTCGCAGGCAATGCCGAAGCCGCGCCCACCTACAACATGCATACCCACTGGTGGGCGATGACCATCGACATCAACAAGTGCATCGGCTGCGGCAACTGCGTCCGCGCCTGCGCCGAAGAGAACGGCGTGCCCAAGGGTTTCTTCCGCACCTGGATTGAGCGCTACGACGTGCCCTCCTGGGAAATGGAACACCCCGAAGTTGACTCGCCCAACGGCGGCATGGACGGCTTCCCCGAAAAGCCCATCAAAGGCAAAAGTTTCTTCGTACCCAAGCTCTGCAATCACTGTGCCCACTCGCCCTGCGTGCAGGTGTGCCCCGTCGGCGCAACGTTTGAAACGCCCGATGGCCTGGTGCTGGTCGACGAAAAATATTGCCTCGGCTGCCGCTACTGCGTGCAAGCCTGCCCCTATGGCTGCCGTTACATCAATCCCAAGACCAACACGGTGGACAAGTGCACGCTCTGCTATCACCGCATCTCGAAAGGGCTCACCACGGCCTGTTGCGAAGCCTGCCCCACCGGCTGCCGCACCCTCGCCGACCTCAAAAATCCCAAAGACCCGGTGCACGATTTCCTTCGCACCAACAGCATTCAGGTTCTGAAACCCCAGATGGCCACGGGCTCCAAAGTCTACTACCGCGGCCTCGATGGCTCGGTTCGATAAGGAGAACATTATGCAGGAAGCAGTTCACGCCGTCGAAGGTTTCCTTTATCCCAACGAGGTGGAGTTGCAGTGGAGCATCCTCATCGTGCTCTACCCCTACATCACCGGATTGGTTGCCGGCGCATTCATCCTGGCATCGCTCGAGCGCGTGTTCAAGGTCGAAGCCGTAAAGCCCACCTACCGGCTCGCCCTGCTTACCGCGCTCGCGTTCCTGCTGGTTGCGCCACTCCCGCTGCAACTCCACCTTGGCCATCCCGAGCGTTCGCTCGAAATGTATCTCACGCCGCACAAGTCGTCTGCCATGGCGATGTTCGGCTTCGTCTACCTCTGGTACCTCATGGTCGTCCTGCTGTTGGAAATCTGGCTCGATTACCGCAAAGACATCGTCCAGCTCTCGCAGACCACGAAGGGCCCCGTCCGGCTGATCTACAAAGCGCTGACTCTCGGCTCCAGCAACGTCTCCCCCGGAGCGCTCAACGCCGATGACCGCATCGGCTACATCATCACCGTCATCGGTATCCCATCGGCATTCCTGCTCCACGGCTATGTCGGCTTCATCTTCGGCTCCATCAAAGCCAACCCCTGGTGGTCCACGCCGCTCATGCCCATCGTCTTCCTCTTCTCGGCGATGGTCAGCGGCATCGCCGCGGTGATGATGCTCTACATCGTCACCACCTGGCTGCGCAAAAAGCCTCTCGACATGCGCTGCGTCGACACCATCGCCAAGTACCTGTTCTACGCCTTCGTCATCGACTTCTCGCTCGAAATGCTCGACCTCATTCACCGCATCTACGAAGCCGATGAATCGTTCCACACCCTCGACTTCATGGTCCACACGCGCCTCTTCCTCTCGCAGGTGATCCTCCAGATCATCCTCGGCACCGGCGTGCCGCTGGCATGCCTCGCCGCCACGCAACTGTGGACGTTCTCTGAGCCCGTTCGCCGCAAGCTCTACTTTACTTCCGGCCTGTTGACGCTCATTGGCATCTTCGCCATGCGCTGGAACGTCGTCATTGGTGGCCAGCTCTTCTCCAAGAGCTTCCTCGGCTACACGTCCTACAAGATGGAGTTCGCTCACCGCGAAGGGCTGCTTGCAGCCGTCGCCCTGATGATTCTTCCCTTCCTGCTGTTGTGGGGATTGGTAAAACTTCTGCCGCCCTGGTCCGAACACGAAGCCAAGGCATAACCACGCGTTCCGGAGGAGGACGCCATGGACAGACAGGTCACGTCGCCTGAACTGATCGCAGAGTTGTCGGAACAGGTGCGGGAATTGCGAGCCCGCCTGGAGGTTGTGGAGCGCCGCCTGAGCCTTGCTCCGCAGCCCGTCGTCGAAACACCCGCTGTGCTTGCCGAGGTGGAATCCCAGGCTCTCCATCAGGCCGCCGGAATGGTCCCCGTCGTCGGCCGTGCCCTGCTCGGCATAGCCGGCGCCTACCTGCTGCGCGCCATCGCCGAATCCGGCATGATCCCGCAATTGGCCGCGGTTGCCGCAGGGGTCGTTTACGCCCTCTGGTGGCTGCTCAGCTCCGCGCGCCTCGCCGCGAAGGGACACATGATCGCCGGCGCCCACGCCGTCACCGCCGTGTTGGTGATTTATCCCATGGTGTGGGAAACCACGGTGCGCTTCCAGACGCTGCCCGCCGAAGCCGCGGCTGCATTGCTTGCCGCCTTCGTCGCCATCGGACTCGCCGTCGCCTGGCAGCGCAGCTTGCGCGAAATCGTCTGGGTCACGGTGCTTGCCGGCTTGATGACGGCCATCGCGCTGCTGGTTGTCACGCACAACATTGTGCCGTTCACCGTCAGCCTGCTCATCATGGCCGCGGCGATCGAAATCTCCGCCTGCCGCGATCACTGGCTGGATGTGCGCGGCATCGTCGCCATGACCGTGAACCTGGCGGTGCTGCTGGCCACCTATCTCATCTCGCGCAAAGGCGGTCTGCCCGAAGGCTACACTCCGGTGAGCGCGACGGCGCTGTTCCTCATCCAAACTTCGCTCGTGGTTATCTACCTCGCCAGCACGGCCTACCGGACTCTGTTCCTGCATCGCCCCATCTCGACCTTCGAAGTCATCCAAACGGCCCTGGCCTTCCTCCTCGGCATCGGTGGAGCTCTACGCACCGCGCAAAACGGCGACATCCCCGTGGCGTTGGTCTGCCTCGCCGCCGGTGTGGCCTGCTATCTGGTGGCGTTCGCATTCCTCGAACGCCGCACCGCGCACGATCGCAATTTCTACACCTATGCGACCTACGGCCTGCTGCTGCTGCTCACCGGGACGCTGTTGCTGCTTGGCCCGATGAGCGCCTCAGCCGTCTGGAGCCTGATGGCGATCACCGGCATGTACACCGGGGCTCGCTGGCAACGCACGACACTGCAGATGCACGGAGTGGTGTGCCTGGTGCTTGCCGCGTTGATGTCCGGAGCGCTTCGTGCCGCCACCGCCGGGCTCCTCTACGGCACGGCAACATTGCCGCACTACGCTCCGTGGCTCGCCGTCGCCGCCGCGATCGTCAGCTACACGCTGCTCCACACCTCCGACGATCGCAAAGCGGCAGTGATTACCGCGTCCTTGGGGAGTTGGTGCAGCATCGGCCTCATCGCCGCCACCGCCACACCGCCCGTAGCCGTGCGCTCCGTGATGCTGATCGGATTGGCGGTAGCTCTCGCCTGGTCCAGCGCACACTGGCTCCGCAACGAACTCATGTGGCTGGTGTATCCGGTGATGGCCGCCGGGGCGTACAAACTGCTCGCTGTCGATTTCGCCGAAGCCAAGCCCGCCGCGCTCGCCGTATCGTTGCTCTGCTTTGGTGGGGCGTTGCTGCTGCTGCCGCGCTTTGCCCGCCGATCGCCGAAAGCCGACGCCGCCACCACCGCGGGCTGAACAACACCAGGCCCAGATCCTCAGTATTATGAAATTGAGGGCGAACCGTGACGGAACCAAAGGAAATTGACTGGTTGGCCTGCGAACTGATCGAGCAGATTCCCGGCAAGGTGTCTGGTCGTCCTATTGTGCGCGGTACGCGAATTCTCCCCGACGCCGTCGTAAACGGCTACGATTCCGGTGCGACGGTAGAAGAGATTCTTGAGGACTACCCCGGCCTCACAATCGCTAAGATTCTCCGCCTCATCGAATTTGCGCACTCGATGCGAGGTCAGCCCGTTTCGTGAAGGTCTTGCTTGACGAGAACCTTCCGCATCGGTTACGGAATGCGCTGCGCACTCATCAGGTATTCACCGTCCGCTATCAGGGTTGGGCGGGTCTGAAGAACGGGGAACTCCTGGCAACCGCGGAGAGGGACGGTTTCGACGTGTTCCTCACCGGAGACCAGACCATTTCGTACGAACAGAACCTCTCGGTTCGGCGAATTGCCGTACTTGTTCTGTCGGCGGTGGAATGGCACATCATCCGCGAAAGCTTGGCGCTGATCCAGACTGCCGTCGATGCAGCCGAGCCAGGAGAGTACAGAAGGATCGAGGTTGGCACATTTCAACGCAACCCCCCGCGCCCATAGCGCCTTAATCTATCGCAATAAGCCGCAGTTGCGCTCATTCATCCCTCAACACCACATTCGGATCCAGCCGCGATGCGCGCCACGCGGGCAGCCAACTCGCGAGCGCAGCCATCGCGGTGATGGTCGCGATCACACACACGATCGTGAAAAGATCCGTCGGCTGTACCCCAAATAACAGCGAAGCCATCATACGATTGACGATGAGCGCGCCGGCTAAGCCAAACCCAATACCGATCGCCGTGACCGAGAGACCTTGCCGCATTACCTGCGCCAGCACCTGTGAGCGCGCCGCGCCCAGCGCCACGCGAATCCCAATTTCACGGCGGCGCTCGGTCACCATGTACGACAGCACGCCGTAAGTCCCGATCGCTGCCAACAGCAGCGCCAGTCCGGCAAAGCCACTCAACAACTGCGCCAGAAGTCTCGGCCGGCGGATGGATTCGGCGAACACTCGATCCATGTCGCGAAGCCGCACGATGGGAACCGTGGAGTCCACCTCTCTGACCGCTAGCTCGATGGTTCCTGACAACGCCGCCGGAGGCAACGTCGTCCGCAGCATTACATTCATGCTGGGTGGCGCGACGCCGTGCTGATCGAGAGACAAGTAGAGCTCAGTGCCGGCGGCGCGCTCGATGCCGCGCTGCCTCACATCCTTGGCCACTCCGATCACCGTGTGCCAAGCATTCTCCGTAGCGCCAAACATGCCGCTGGCAGGACGCACACGCTGGCCAATGGGGTTCTGGCCATTCCAGAGCTTCCTGGCGAGACTCTCATTGACGACGGCCACTTTGCCTTGGGATGCGCCATCGGCGCGTTCGAAACCGCGCCCCGCAACGATGGGAATGCCCATGGTTCGGAAATAGTCGCCCATCACAAGCTGGTAGTAATCGACGATGGCAACATGCCTTCCGTCATCTGAGGTGAAGTTCCCCACAGGAGTCGCAATGGCATCCGGAGTTCGATTGGGAGGCAGGCCCGTCATGGCAACCGTTCCCAGAACTCCCGGTATGGAGCGAAGCCGATGGAGCACTCGCTGATAGGCCTGTGCACGGGTATCGGCTTCGGAATTCGCCATCGGCAACGTCATCGAAAAAGTCACCAGCCGCGACCGGTCAAAGCCGGCATCCATTGTGGTGAGATTGTAGACCGTCTTCACAAGCAGGCCCGCGCCGGTGACGAGCATCACGGCGAACGCCACCTGGGCAATCACCAGCCCACGGCGCGTGAAGTGCCGCCAAGCGCCGCTTGCACCTCGCCCTCCCTCCTTGAGCGCAGTTGCCATGCTGCTTGTTCTGCCCCGTTCGAGGGACACGAAACCGAAAAGCAATGCGGTGCCAATGGTGAGGCACAGCGTTACCAGCAGAATCGGTAGTTCCACGGACAAACTGTGTGTACGGGGGATGCTGTCCGGGTAGGCACTCACCAGCAATCGCACACCCGCATTGGCGAGCCATAGACCAAGCAGGCCGCCTGTTCCGGATATCACCGCTCCTTCGGTCACGGACTGCCGCAGCAAGCGCCCGCTGCTGGCGCCGAGCGCCGTACGCAGCACAAACTCGCGCCTGCGAGACCCGGCGCGAGCCATCATCAAGTTCGCCAGATTCGCGCACACGATGAGCAGCACGAATCCTACCGCGGCCTGCAGAACCCAGATGGTCCGGCTGGCGCTGCCCACGATCGCATCCTGCAGTGAGCGCATCTGCAGAGTGTGGTCGCCCGACAGCACTGGCCGGTTCGTTGGCACATGGCCTTTTGCCCCGGCGCGCTCCCCCCAGTCCTTCACGAATGCATCCAGCTCCGTTTGTGCCGCCTGCAACGTCACGCCGTCCTTCAGCCGCGCAACAACGTAGAGGACGTGCGCCTCGCGCTGCCCGGCCATACTCGGATGCAGCCATAACGGCAACCAAACCTCCGTGTGGTTGTCCATCAGGTCGGCGCCGGGTGGCATAATGCCAACGATCTCGTGACGGCGCCCTTCGATCTCCACCTTCTGTCCCACCAGCGGACGCCCCCCGAACGCCGTTTGCCACAGTTCGTGTGAGATGAGGGCAATCGGCGGAGGCAGTGTTCCGGTCCAACGCGCGGTTTCCTCTTCGCGGAACAGCCGCCCTTGTTGGGGTTGAAGCGTGAGCGCGTTCAGCAACTGCGCATCGACGGAAATGGAACGTACACGCAGCGGCCGATCCCCAGCCGTGAGGTTCACCTCTCCGGTTGTGTACGCCGAGCCGCCGGTGGAATAGGCGCCCACCGCCGCGAACGACTGGTTCATCTGTTGGAACTCAGAGTACTCCGGCGCAGACAAAGGGTTTCGCGTTCCCCCGGCCGCCGGGGATTCTGCGGTCAGGAACAGCAGTTGATCGGGCTTGGGATAGTCGAGCGGACGCAGCAGAACTCCATGCACAATCGTGAAAATAGCCGTATTCGCTCCGATTCCGAGGGCCAACGTGGCCACCACTACTGCCGCAAATCCCGGGCTCTTGGCCAATGATCGAATGGTGTAGCGTACGTCCTGCGCAAGGTCCTCAATGAGATTGACGTGGCGCATATCGCGGCATTCCTCCTTGTATTGCGCTATGCCGCCGATCATGCGGTGTGCGGCTGTTCGAGCCTCCTCGAGCGGCATGCCGGTGGCAACGTTCTCTTCGATGAGCTGGTCGAGGTGGAAACGAAGTTCCTCATCCAACTCGGCCTCCACCCGCGGCCTTTGCAATAGAGATCGAAAGCGCAAACGGGCCTTTTCCAGAATCCGCACAGCTACACCTCCTGCACTACGATGTTGATGGCTGTTGACAGGCGAACCCAGTTCTCCAGCTCCTTCTCCAATTGCCTTCGTCCCGAACGCGTCAACGAATAGAACTTCGCCATTCGGCCGGTCTCGGTCTCCCGCCACTCGGCCTTGATCCACGCCTGCTGCTCCAGCCTGTGGAGCGCAGGGTACAAAGATCCTTGCTGGATCTGCAGCGCTTCCTGTGAAACCTGCTGGATGCGTTTCGCAACTGCCCAGCCGTGTTTCGGTTCGAGTGAGAGTGTCTTGAGGATCAACAGATCCAGCGTGCCCTGCACCAGGTCGGTTGGCTTAGCCATACCCCTAGGTTATCATCAATTGTAGACGGTCACAGTCTCATGGAGGGTGAAATAATGAAATCGCATGGTACGCATAAGCTTGCTTTTGTGGTGCCTCCCAGCCGTTTGCTTCGCCGCCGATCCCCGCGGCAGTGATCTCCAGTTACTCTTCGAGTCCCGCCGGTGGTTTGAGTTGCGTGACGCAGTGGAGCGCACGGATGCCCCGCCGTTCTACCGCGGTGCGGTCTCGTGCGTGTTCGACAACGTGGGAGCGGCGGAGAAATTGTTTCAGAAGGTAATCCAGGCCAATCCCCGCTCCGCTCAGAGCTTTGACGCTCACGGATTGCTCGCCTCGGCTCACATGCGGGCCGGACATTACCGGCAGACCCTGACGCACCTTCAGGCAATGCAGGCGATCCACCCGGACTTCGGTGGACTCAAGAGTGCAATCGCGCTGTTTGGAGCTTTGAGCCGGCAGCCGCAGCCAGCCGTCGCCAAACGGCGTTTTTCGCGCATTCCAATGAGCGATGACATGTTCCTTCCCGCGTCGGTAAACGGAAAAGCGGCGCACTACGGTTTCGACAGCGGCGCGGATCTCTCTATGATGAGCGAAGCCGAAGCCAGGCGGTTGGCACTGACTATCCATCAGGTGGCCGGCGCCGCGTTTCAGGATACGGCTTCAGGAAACAGCGTGGGCATCCGTTTCGCGAATGTGGCCCGGCTCGTCGTCGGGGAACACGATCTGAGAAACGTAACCTTTCTGGTGGTTCCGAATGATGCCATGCCGTTTGTGCAACTACCCGCGGAGAAGCAGGGGATCATCGGCTTCCCGGTTCTGCTCGCCTTCCGTACGGTGCGCTGGGATAGGGGTGGATCATTTCAAATCGGCTTCCGTGGGGATCGAAGTAGCCGCAAGCCCAATCTCTGTGTTCCTGAAAACAGCTCGCCCATTGTGGAGGGCTTTCATGAGTCGCGGCGTATCAGTCTCCTCTTGGATACAGGGAGTGGCAGAACGGCCCTCACACCACGCTTTGCGAAGGACTTTCCGGGCGCCGTGGAACAGGCTGTCCGGAAGGATTCGACGCAGCTGCGTGGGCTTGGTGGTAGCACGACAGTGGAGGTGACTCGTCTGCCGGAGGTGAAGTTTCGTGCCGGGGACTTTGATCTGGTGCTGTCGCCGGCTGAGGTGCTTCCTCAGGATTCCAAGGTCGATCGCAGCACCTACCACGTGTGGCTCGGAATGGATCTGCTGGGCCAGGCGCGCCGCGTCACGCTCGACTTCGATTCCATGCGGTTCACGCTGGAATAAGGCTTACTGCAGCATTCCCCGAATCTCCGCCATCATTTCCGGCTTCGTCCAATCCCGCGATGAAATGTACTTTCGCAGCACGCGCCCGCGTGTGTCGAGTACGTACGTCTCCGGCACGCGGAACGTCCCAAACGCCGCCGGCAGATCGCCCTCCCCATCGCGAGCCATTACCAGCCCGCCCGGCAATTGCGACACATACCGCCGGTAGGCCTCCGCATTCCGGTCCATGCTGACCGCGGCTACCACCACGCCTTCGCCTCGCAACTGATCTGCCATCGCCGCCAAACTCGGCATCTCCGCCGTGCAGGTGGAACACCAGGTGGCCCAGAACGTCAGCACCAGCAATTTCCCGCCAAACGATTTATCCGTAATCTCGGAGCCATTATCGGCGCGGAAGGCAAAGCCAGGAGCATCATCGCCGGCTTCCACCACCGGCGCCCGCATCGCACCCTCCACTACTACCACCAGCAAAACGCAGAGCAGCACTACCAATCCGCGCAGCCATGCATCCATCCGGAAAAACGCCATCGGCAAGAACTCACTTTCCGCTTCCAGTATGCGCGAACCCCGTCGCGCCCGCTGTAAAAAATTGTCTCCAAATGATCGAAAAAACACCAAATGGTGTGGTTGAACCTTGCCCTTCTCTTTGATATGCTCCCTCCCAGTTTCTTAGACCAAGAGGTGCTCCATGTCTCGGCTCCTGTTCCTGTTCACTCTCTGCCTGCAACTCCCCGCGCAAGACGTTTCCGCCAGCATCACCGGCGCAGTGAAAGACTCCACCGGCTCGGTCATCCCCGGCGCAAAGATCACGGTCACCAACCTCGATACCAACATCGATAAAAGCGCCACCAGCAGCCCCGGCGGTGAATTCCTCATCCCCCTCCTACGCCCCGGCCGCTACAGCCTCACCGTCACCCAGACCGGCTTCAAGACCTGGGCCCAAAGCGGCATTGTCCTCGAACTCAATCAGCGAGCCACCATCGACGTCACGCTTCAGGTCGGCGAACTCACCCAGCGCGTCGAAGTCTCCTCCGACATCCCGCTCATCTCCACCGAAGACGTCGCCATCGGCAAGGTCATCGACAACAAATCCATCACCCGCATCCCCCTCAACGGCCGCCTCAGCATCCAGGGACTCATCGCCCTCGCACCCGGCATTCAGAACGCCGGCTCACAGGACGGCATCCCCAACTTCGGCATCACTCCCTCGGTCTCCGGCGGCTCCAACACCGGCTCGGTCGCCTTCAGCCTCGACGGCGTCACCAACTCCGCCGCCTGGATTGAGCGCGGTTTCGGTGAGTATCCCCCACTCGACGGACTCCAGGAATTCAAAGTCATCACCTCCTCCGCCAGCGCCGAATTCGGTAAAGCCAACCAAGTCATCGTCGTCACCAAAGGCGGCACCAATCAACTCCACGGCACCCTGCTCGCGTTCAATCGCAATCGCTTCCTCGCCGCCAAAAATTTCTTCGCCACGCAATTGCCCACACCCGTCTACAACCGCAACGAGTTCGGCGGCAACTTCTCCGGCCCCATCACCATTCCCGGCATCTACAACGGAAAGAACCGGTCGTTCTTCTTCATGAACTACGAAGGCTTCCGTCTCATCCAGGCGCAAACTACATCCACCCAAGTCGCCACCGCCGCCATGCGCCAGGGCAACTTCACAGGACTCGCCGCCATCACTGATCCGCTCGCTGCCTCGCCATTCCCCGGCAATCAGATTCCATCCACGCGCCTCAATCCCGTCACCGCGCGCCTCGGCCAGCTCTATCCGCTTCCCAACACCGCCGGCACGGGCGCCGCCGGCACCGGTGTCAATCTCGTCGAAAACATCGGCATCCCGCAAGGTGTCGAGCGCGGCTCCTACCGCATCGATCACAAGCTCTCCGACAAAGATCAACTCGCCTTCGCCATGATGTTCGGCTATCTCGGCCCCAATCCCTCCGCCGGCGCCACCAGCAAATTCGGCGGCATGGCGGGCATCGGCGAGCACAACGTCAACACCAACCTCAGCCTCAACCACATCTTCACCCCCACCATCATTAGCGAAACACGTCTCGGCTTCCTCCACGTGCGCATCTTCCGACAGCCGCAAAATTTCGCCCTCGGCACCAGCAGCATTATCCCCGGCCTTCCTCCGCAAGGCATCGATGGCGCTCCGCAAATCAGCATCCTCAACATCGTAGGCATGTCCGAAGCCGGCTCCAGTGACCTTTCGCAAAACATCAGCTTTGTCGAAAACGTCACCATCACGCGCGGCGCGCACACTATCAAAACCGGCTTCACCTTCAATTGGGCCACGCACTACAACATCGCCGCCACCACTCCACAACGCGGCGCGTACAGTTTCACCGGCCGCTACTCCGGCATCGCCTACGCCGACTTCGCCCTCGGCTATCCCAACACCACGCAGCTTCCATCGCCCACATCCATCATTGGCAAATTCGCTGCCCCTCGCTATCAAGCGTTCCTCCAGGACGATTGGCGCATCACCCCGCGCCTCACGCTCAGCGCCGGCCTGCGCTACGAATTCCAGGGAGTCCGCCCCGAGGTCCGCAACCTCGCCTCGCTCTTCATTCCCTCAGCCAACAAAGTCGCCGTCTTCGCCGACAGTTTCCCCGCCCAAGCCGTGCAACCGGCACTCTCCGCCTATCCCGTTGTGCTCTCCAAATCGCTCGGCCTGCCCACCTACGTCATGGATTACATCGGCCAGAACCGCACCAACTTTGCGCCGCGCCTCGGCCTTGCCTACAAACTGGGCCGCGGCACCGTGCTCCGCGCCGGCTCCGGTCTCTACTGGAATCAACTCAACCTCAACTACATGCAATCCGCGGAAATGACGCTGCCATTCCTCGTCGCCGCCACCTTCGAACAACCCACCGGCGCCATCCCCTCCATCACCATGAACAACCCGTTCCTCGGCACCGGCTCCGTTCCCGCCAATCCATCCGCCAATACGTACAGCCGCATGGCGACGCCTTACAACCTGCAGTGGAACGCCACCATCGAACACGAACTCTTCCGTGCCCTCGCCGCGCGCATCAGCTACGTCGGCCAGCGTAACCTTCGCACGCTCGGCAATCCCAACATCAATCAACCGATGCCCATGCCCGGCGCCGTGCAGCCCAACCGGCCTTATCAACCCTTCGCCGGCATCTCTCTCATCAACTCACCCATCTTCCAGAGCACCAGCAATCAACTGCAGGCAGGCGTCGAACGCCGCTACAGCAACGGACTCCTGCTTACCGCGCAATACCAGTATTCCCGCGTGCTCGGCATTGAAACCTTCATGAGCCCCGCCAATTACCAGGACTCCCGTGGCAATCTCGGCGGGCTTCGCCGCCACGTTCTGGTGATGAGCTACGTTTACGATCTGCCCATCGGCAAAGACAAGTTCCTGCTCAACGGAGTCTCGCCGATGGTGAATCGCATCGTGGGAGGATGGCAATTCTCTGGCATCGCCCAGGCCCTCTCCGGATCGCCGTTTTCACCCAGCTTCGATACCGCAGTCGTTGGCTCAGTCGGTGGCCGCCCCAACGTTGTTGCGGGCGCTGAACTCTACCCCGCGGAGCGCACGCTCTTCCAATACTTCAATCGCGCCGCCTTCGCCGTGCCCGCCAACTTCACCTTCGGCAACGCCAGTTACAACCTGCTGTGGGGCCCTGGCCAGTGGACCTGGGATATGAGCCTCGCCAAACACACCGCCATCAGCGAACGCGTCAATCTCGAGTTGCGCCTCGATGCATTCAGCGCCTTCAATCACCCGACCTTCGGCAACCCCAACGCCAACATCACCAACGCCGCCGCGGTCGGCCGCATCACCTCAGCCGGAGGAAATCGCACGGTCCAGATCGGAGCGCGCCTGACCTTCTAATTCATCCACGCGTATTCATACGCCGCTTCATACATCGCCGCGATATTCTCCACCGGAATATCCGTCATCAAATGTTGCGACGGCGCAATCGTGAACCCGCCATACGGCCGGAACGTTTCCACCCGCTCGCGCACCTCCCGCCGCACATCCTCCACCGTGCCGAACGGCAGAGTCCCCTGCGTATCCACTGACCCGTGAAAGCACAGCTTCCCTCCATACAAAGGTGCAAGCTCCCGAGGATTCATCCCCGCCGCCCGCACCTGAATCGGCTCCAACACATTCAGCCCCATCTCCAGAAACGTGGGAATCCACTTCGCCACGCTTCCGCACGAGTGGTGCATCACCAGCTTTCCATTGCGCCGCCCCACATCGTACATCCGCTGCAAATACGGCCGGACAAACTCGCGAAACATGCCGGCGCTCATCATCGGCCCGCACTGAAATCCGTAATCGTCCCCCGTGAAGCAGATATCGATGTGCCGCCCCGCCTTCTCAAACATAATCTCCGATGTCCGCTCCATGAACGCCGTAATCTTCCCCAAGATCGCATGCGCCACTTCCGGCTGATCATGAAGCAGCAGAAAAAACTCCTCCATTCCCACCATCTCGCAAGCCGCCTCAAAGAACCAACCCCAAGCTCCGCCCAGCACGGCGTACTCCTCAAACCGGGCGCAATCCTCCGCGTACCGATCGTAATCCCACATCTCCGGCGAAGGCCACTTCGCGTATGCCTCCACTTCCGCTACACTCCGCACGCCGCTCAGCGGATGCGCCACCGCATATCCGAAATCCCCGGCGCCGGCCCGCGGAATCCCGAAATAATCCGTCGGCCGGCCTTCGTCGTCCACCAGCGGAAAGCCAATCCAATCCGGCTTCGGATAACGAAAATCGACATGCAGCCGCTCCATCAACGACAAATCATCCGCCACGCCGAAATACTCCCGCAGCGCCGCATACACCTTCGACTCCGCGCAGAAATCAATCGTGAACCGGTCCACCGTCTGAAACGAATAATTCCGCAGCACGCGCTCCTTCGACGTCATGCCTTCTTCTCCAGTTCCAGCTTCACAATCGTGTCCACTGCATCGCGATCCGCCTTCGCCACGCGCACCGCAATCCCCGCCGCGCTCTGCTTCACGTCTGCCTTCCCACGCCCGCTCAGCAGCGAATGCCGCACGATGCGCTCCGCAATCGCAGGCAATTCGATCACCTCCGCGGGCCATCGCAGAATGTGCAAATACACCGCATTCCCCCGATGCGTGCTCCCGCCCCACCAGCGTCCTTCCGGCAGCGCAAACCCGTGTGTGCCCGCTGCCCGCACGCTTTCGTCCGGAGCCACAAACGGCCCGCCCCGCGTCCCGTAAATGCTCTCCCCATACTTCCGCAAAAACGCGCCCATCTCTCGAAGCCGCGCCGCATGCGACGCCTCAATCAATCCATCCGGCCGCGGTCCCACATTGAACAGCAGATTCCCATCACCGATGGCGCAGCACACCAACCCGCGCAAGCATTCCTCAATCGAACGCAGATCATCATCCGGCTTGTACGCCCACTGCCGCCCCACCGTCGCGCACGTCTCCCACGGCCGCGTATTTTGAAACTTGCCGATGCGCTGTTCCGGAGTGTCGTTATCCGCGGGCAGCCCCGCCCTGTTGTTGATCACCAACTCCGGTTCCATGCGCCGCATCATCGCGAGCAGCCGCTCCGCATCCCAATCCTCCGCCTTCCCGCCCAATCCATCGAAAAACCACATCCGCGTCGGCCCGTACCCCAGCACTTCCTTCACCTGCCCGTGCAAGTACTCGATGTAGCGCGCATGCGCCGCCGCCCCATTGCGGTAATCCGCATGGTGCCAGTCCGGCTGTGAATAATACACGCCCCAATCAATCCCGCCGCGCCGGCAGGCATCGGAAAGCATCCGCACAATGTCTTTCCCATACGGACACCGCGGGCTCGTGATCTTGTAATCCGTCAACCGCGAATCGAAGTTGCAGAAACCATCGTGGTGCTTCGTCGTGAACACCAGGTACTTCATCCCGGCATCCTTCGCCAATTGCACCCAGGCATCCGGATCGAACTTCACCGGGTTGAACATCCGGTACAGGTTGTCATAAACCTCCACCGGAACATTCCCTGTCTTCGGATCGGACCGCCCTCGCCGCTCGCCGCCGCGCGACCATCCGATCTCGGTGCCGACAATACTCACCGGGCCCCAATGAATGAACATCCCGAAGCGATGATCTTTCCATCGTTCGATGGCCGCCCGCGGCGCGCCTCCGTCCGATGCGAACAAGTTGTGAGAGGAAACTGCCGCCAGAGGGGCGGCGAAAGGAAGCGAACAAAATTTGCGGCGTAGCATAAAACCAGCCGCTTGCAGTCTACTCCCAGCCGCTATTAGCGGTCAATCCACCGCTGCGCTCCTTCGCTATAGCGAGCCCCTTCCACCGCAATGCCCGCCGTAGCAATATCCAACTCGCGAAGATCCTCCGAGCTCAGCGTGACCGCGGCTGCCGCAAGATTCTCCTCCAACCGGTGCAGTTTCGTGGTCCCCGGAATCGGCGCCATCCACGGCTTCTGCGCCAGCACCCACGCCAGAGCAATCTGCGCCGGCGTCGCCTTCTTCCGCAGCGCCATCCCATCGATCAACTCCACCACCACCCGGTTTGCCTTACGCGCCTCAGCCGAAAACCGGGGCACTGTGTTGCGAAAATCCGTGGCGTCGAACGTCGTGTTCTCGTCGATCTTCCCCGTCAGGTATCCCTTGCCCAATGGGCTGAACGGAACAAAGCCGATTCCCAATTCCTCCAAAACCGGCAGAATTTCCGCTTCCGGCTCTCTCCACCACAGCGAGTATTCGCTCTGCAGCGCGGTGACAGGCTGCACCGCGTGCGCCCGCCGGATCGTCCTCACCCCCGCCTCGGAAAGCCCGAAATGTCGAACCTTGCCCGCCGCGATCAGATCCTTCACCGCGCCTGCCACGTCTTCAATGGGCACCGCTGGGTCAACCCTGTGCTGATACAAAAGGTCGATCACATCCGTTCGCAGCCGCCGCAGCGAAGCCTCCGCAACTTCCTTGATATGTTCCGGCCTGCTGTCCAACCCGGCCTGCTTGCCCGCTTCAAAGCGGAATCCGAACTTCGTGGCGATCAACACGTCCTTGCGATATGGCTCCAGCGCTTCACCCACCAGCTCTTCATTGAGGAACGGGCCATACACCTCCGCCGTATCGAAGAACGTAACCCCGCGCTCCACCGCCGCCCGAATCACGCCAATCATCTCCTGCTTGTCCTTGGGCGGGCCGTAGCCGAAGCTCATGCCCATGCATCCCAATCCGAGTTCCGATACCTCCAACCCGCTTCTGCCGAGTGTTCGCTTCTTCATCGTGACCTCCCCTTGAGAGCTAGACTAGGAACCATGCAGCGGCTTCTCTTCATTCTCGCCCTAAATTCCGCGGCTTTCGCCCAACCAGGCCCGGAAATTCCCAGATTACGCCAATTTCTCAATCTTACCGAGGCGCAATACCAGCAACTCACCGACAACTTCAACCAGTACGGCCTCATCGCCGCGCAGGCCTATGATCGCATGGATCGGCTCTACAGCGAGATCGTGGAGGAAACCGCGCGCACCCAGCCGAGACCAGCCGAACTCGGCATGCGTTACGTCGACATCGAGCTCACCTGCCGGCAAACCGTCGAAGAGTTGGCTCGCCTCAAAGCTCGCAACCTCGCCCTCCTCACCACCGCGCAGAAGGGCCGCCTGCAAATCCTCCTCGACGCCATCAAACTGGTCCCCGAGATCGGCGAGGCGCAGGATGCTCTGCTCATCGACGGCGATCCAGTCTACTTCGGAGGATATTTCCCATCCACCCCCACCCCGGAACCCGGGGGCTCCTGCAGCTTGCGCCCTTACCCCACCTCGCCCGGCGAAAATCGCAGTGCCGGACTGTCTGCTTCCCGCTCCCCTCGTGACAAACTTCGCACCCCTCTCGTGCCGGCCATCATTGGGCGGAAACCGGCTCGACAGAACTAAAAAATCCCGGTACAGGACGCCAGTCAGTGAGCGGCGGGTAGGCCATCCACCATGCGTTCGTTGACCGTTAGCTTTTCATGGATCCGGCGCTTCCACCCTTTCCCGGTTCTGATCCACGTATCGCGGATGTGAGATCCGGTCCACACACGATGCGGCACACCCTCGATCTCTAGCGCTCTTGTGTTTCCCACAAGCCCAAGTACGACCGCGTCCGTTCCATTCAATTTGATGTCATAAATCTGAATCCCCGACGTGGTTCCATCCCGTTGGTAGTTTTCCGTCCAGGTGGCCGACCACTCCGGAGGTGGTTTCATACTGGCGATGTCGCGTCGAATAAACGGTTCCATTTCTTGCCGTGTCCTCGCCTTTTGTCCAACCGTGATGCTGATCCAATCCTCGGTATCCATTTGCATTGCCCCATCCGCGTCACCACGCCGCAGTGCCTCCAGTGCATCTTGGTACGCCGCCATGATTTGTTTCCGCGCCATTTCCACCTGTGCTTGTGAACCATTCTGCCCCCATCCGCTCACCGCAAAAGGCAAGAATCCCAGGACGCACAGCGAGGCGCTGCTAAAAGCCCGATTAAACATGCCCAATAAGGACACCGCACAACGCGGAAAAGTTCCCCAGTCTCCATCTTCTCCCAAAACCCGCACTACACTAATGGGATGAGATGGATTCTCGCCCTGCTGTTCACTTCCGCGGCGTTCGCGCAGACAATCCTGCCCTCACCCGGAGGCAACCCGCCGCTGCTCGAACTGAAACAGTTCCTCGAACTCACCGACGCGCAGTACGCGCAGATCTTCCAAAACATCAATCAATACCAGCGCACCATGGCGAGCTACCAGCAACGCGTCTACGAACTCCAGCGCGACATCGCCATTGAAACCGCCCGCGAAAACCCCAGCGCCACCGAACTCGGCACGCGCTACGTCGAAGTGGAAATCAATTGCCGCCTCATGAATGAGGAAGCCGCCAAACTGCGCACCCGCAATCAGGCCCTGCTCACCACCGCGCAGAAAACGAAGTTCCAGGTTCTGCTCGACGCCATCAAACTCATGCCGCTGGTCAGCCAGGCGCAACAAGCTGCGCTCCTCGAACCGGTCACCAGCACGATTCTCCCCGTCGGCGTCGGCTCCGTCGGCGGCAGCATCGGCTCATTCCTGTTGCCCACGCCCGTTCCGACGGCTGCCTGCTACTCCGGAGGCATCATCCGCAACCCCATGCCGCTTGTGCAGCCCTAGCTACTGGCTCCGCGGGATCCGCACTGGCGTATCCACAATCCGCGTGCTGTCCACCGTCTCGCCCGATCCTGCGCCCAATTCGTGCAGCCGCTTCGCCCCCGGAACCACGCGCCCTTCCCATGCCCCAATCGTCCGATTGAATGCGTGCACAGAGCGCTCCAACTGGCTCCCCAGCACCGCCAGTTCATTCGACAGTGCCCGCAGGCGCTCATACAAATCACTGCCCAACTCGCGAATCTCCTCCGCCCGTTCCGCTGCCCGCGACTGCCGCCATCCATACGCCACTGTCTTCAACAGCGCGATCAGCGTCGTCGGCGTCGCCAGAATCACCTTCCGGTCTGCGCCGTACTCCAACAACTCCGGTTCCTGCATCAGCGCAGCGCTAAAGAAGCTCTCCCCCGGCAAAAACAGCACGACAAACTCCGGAGTATCCGACAACTGGTCCCAATACGACTTCGCGCTCAGCCTCACAATCTGTGTCCGCACATGCGCCGCGTGATCTTTCAGCTTCGCTGTCCGCAACGCTTCGTCCGATGCCTCGCTCGCCTCCAGGTACGCCGCCAGCGGTGTCTTCGCATCCACCACCACATTGCGCCCGCTCGGAAGGTGAATCACCATGTCCGGCCGCGTCTTCTTTCCATCCGATTCATTCGCCGGCTGCTCGGAAAAATCGCAATGCTCCGCCATCCCGGCTAATTCCACCACGCGCCGTAGTTGCATTTCACCCCAACGCCCGCGCACGCCCGGCGATCGCAGCGCACTCGCCAGCCGCGCCGTCTCCCGCTGCAGTTGCAGTTCGCTCGATGCCAGGTTCGAAATCTGCTCCTTCAGGCTTGTACTCACGCGCTCCCGCGCCAGTTCGAACCCTTGCAGCCGTTCGCCTAGTTCTTTCAGCGATGCTTCTACCGCATCGGCAACCGTCTTCGCCGACGATTTCCGCATCACCAACCCCATCAGCGCGCCGCCGATGACAAAGGCTGCCACCAATCCGAAAAAGTAAATCACTTGGTCTGTCAAAATTACAACTCCTTAAGACCACTCCGTAACCTGAAGCACGTGTGGAAATGATACATTATGACGGATTCGCCATGATGCACACACGACGCACCTTCCTCGCTGCCTGTTCCGCCGCGGCATTCGCCCAAACCCCCACCACCAAAATGGGCGTTGCCACCACCTGCTACATGACCGTGCGCCGTCCCAAGGATACTCTCGAATTCCTGGAGCATTGCCATTCACTCGGCGCCGGCGGCATCCAGGCCCAACTCAGCAACACCTCGCCCGAATACTTGAAAACCCTCCGCACCAAACTCGAGAGCTACGGCATGTGGATCGAAGTGATGTCCGGCCTGCCACGCCAGGGCGGGGAAGAAGCCTTTGCCCGCACCCTCGCCGCCGCCAAAGAGGTCAAAGCCCTCTGCATCCGCTCCGCCTGCCTCGGTGGCCGCCGCTACGAAACCTTCGCCACCATGGACGATTGGCAGAAATTCGTGGCCACTTCCCACGCCGCGCTGCAAAAAGCCATCCCCATGGCCGAAAAGGCCCAAGTCACCTTCGCCATCGAAAACCACAAGGATTGGACCATCGACGAACTGCTCGCCATCCTCAAGAAGTATTCCAGTGAGCGCTTCGGCGTCTGTCTCGACACGGGCAACAATATCAGCCTCCTCGATGACGCCATGGAAGTTGTCGAGCGCCTCGCCCCCTACGCCGTCTCCACCCACATCAAGGACATGGCGCTCGAAGAATATCCCGACGGCTTCCTGCTCGCCGAAGTCCCCCTCGGCGCAGGCTACCTCGACATCCCCAAAATCCTCAAGGTCATCACCGCCGCGCGTCCCAATACCAAGATCACGCTCGAAATGATCACCCGCGATCCGCTCAAGGTGCCTTGCCTCACGGACAAGTACTGGGCCACTTTCCCCCAGCGCGAAGCCTCGCGTTTGGCCCGCATGCTCCGCACCGTGCGCGAAGCGAAGAACCCCAAGCCCATCGCCAAACTGAGCCCTCTGCCCGCCAAAACACAATGGCAACTGGAAGAAGACAACGTAGTCCTTTGTCTCAAATACGCCCGGGAACGGCTGGCTCTCTGATCGCGAACCTTGTTCCCCATTCCCCCCAACCCCACGCTACGCTACAATAAAATATTTGTCAGCCGCTACTCAAACCGCATTGATCTTTCCTATGTTTCTTGAACGCGCCGGGCGCTGGTTTCTCCACTCCGGCATCCAGGAGAACCACGGAGGCGTCGCGCGTTACTACCGCATCGACCTCGCCCGCAACAACCGTATCTCCACCGAAATTACCGGCTACGCCGTCAGCGCCCTCGTTTACCTCTACGAATCCACCGGCCGGCAGGAGTACCTCGACGCCGCCATCAAGGCCGGCGACTTCCTCCTTCGCGCCTTCCACCCGGAACTCGAAGTCTTCCCCTTCGAATGGCCCCCCACCCAAGCCCCGGAAGAAAATCGGGTCTTTTTCTTCGATGGCGGCATCATCATCCGCGGCCTTCTCGCTCTCCACCGCCTCACTGGCGACCTCCGCTATCTCGAAACCGCCAAGCAAGCCGGCGACGGCTTGGCCCGCGTCCACGAGCACGACGGCAATTACGCCCCCATCCTCCAGCTCCCTCACCTGACCCCTCTCCCCTACGGCAACACCTGGTCCAATAACTCCGGCTGCTATCAGCTCAAATCGGCCCTCGCATGGCGGCAGCTCGCCGACGCCACCGGCGAACAGCGCTACGCCCGCTACTTCGAAACCGCGCTCGAACGCGCCCTTGCCAACGACGCCTCATTTCTCCCCGGCGCCACCGAACGCCACCGCGTTATGGATCGCCTTCACGCTTACTCCTACTTCCTCGAAGCGCTCCTCTCCGTCGCCGATCAGCCCGAATGCCGCGCCGCCCTCCGCAACGGCATCAACAAAGTGGCCCACTACCTTCGCGACATCGCCCCCGAATTCGCCCGCTCCGATGTCTACGGCCAGCTCCTTCGCGTCCGCATCTTCGCCGCCCATCAAATCGCCGTGCCCCTCAACCACGCGCAGGCCGCCGAAGAAGCCGCGGCTATGGCCCAATTCCAGATGGAGTCCATCGACCCGCGCCTCGATGGCGGCTTCTGCTTCGGGAAGCGTGACGGCCATTTCACACCACACGCCAACCCCGTATCCACAGCGTTTTGCCTGCAAGCCCTCCACATGTGGCGGCAGCACGAAGGCGGGGCCATCCGCGAAAGCTGGCGAGACTTGATTTGACCGCCAAGGTCGCATTCGTCAGTTGCAAGGATCACCTCATCGCTCCCTACCTGGAGCGCATGGAAGCCCTCTACCCCGATCTCCCGCTCTACGTCGTTGCTGAATTCCCACCTCCGCGCGGCAAATGGATCCCCTACCACCCCACGCGCAGCGCCGCCGACAACCTCGCTCGCATCAAAGCCACGCTCGCCGGAGCCTCCGTCCGTCTCTCTGCCTGCGTCCTCGAACCCAATACTCCCTATTGGCCCATGCGCCGCATGGCCCTCGAGCTTTCCCCCACCGGCTTCATCGCCTTCAACGAAAATCTCGATCACTTCATGCTTCGCCCGCGCTCGCTTCCCACCATGGCGAAGCACTTCCTCTGGCGAGCGAAAAATTTCCTCCGCTGGCAACTCCGCCCCGGCGGCGCCGCCTACACCTGGGCTTGGCGCCTCCGTCATCCCAGCGCCATGAAGCGTCCCGCCTACTACCGCGCCGCTTTAACCGCCGGATGGTTCGCCCGCCAGATTCGCCGCTTCCGCACGGGCCGCCCCGATCCCGCCCCCATCGCGAAACCCGAAGGCATCTCCGTCGTCGTTCCCACGCGTAACGGCAAAGACCTCGTTGCGCGGCTCCTCCCCGGAGTCCTCGCCGATCTGCAATCCAATTCCGAAATCATCGTCGTCGACAACGGCTCCGATGACGGCACGGCCGAATTCCTCACCACCACATACCCCCAAGTCCGCATCGAACTCAGCCCCACGCCTCTCTCCTTCGCCGCAGCCGTCAACCGCGGTATCCGCGCTGCGCGCTTCTCCCACGTCTGCCTCCTCAACAACGACATGATCATCGAGCCCGGCTTCTTCGCCCCGCTCCGCCGCGCTTTCGATCAAGTCCCCAACCTTTTTTGCTCCACCGCGCAGATCCTTTTCCCCGAAGGCATGCGCCGCCAGGAAACAGGGAAGGCCGTCTGGTGGTCGAAACAGCAGGATCGCGGCCTCAAGGATTTTCCCGTCCGTTGCATCGAGCCATTCGAAACAGAAACAGGCACTTACGTTTTATACGGCAGCGGCGGCTGCTCCATGTATGACGCCGCCAAAATGCAGCAAATCGGCGGCTTCGATGAGCTCCTCGCCCCTGCCTACGTCGAAGACCTCGACATCGGCTGGCGCGGCTGGCAGCGAGGCTGGCCCACTGTCTACACTGGCGGCGCCCGAGTTACCCACTTCCACCGCAGCACCACCTCCCGCTACTTCAAGCCCGACATGCTGCAAAGCTTCGTCGAATACAACTTCCTCCGCTTCCTCGCCCGCCGCGTCGCCGATCCGCAAATCTTCCGCCAGCTCTGGCACGACGCCATCACCCGCCTCAATCTGCTCGCCGTCGATCAAGGCTGGTTTACTACCTGGGCTCTCGAATCGCTCGGCTTCGCCTGGAAAGCCACCCGCCTCCTCCAACCCAAACCCGAGCCCCTCTTCCCCGAGCAACACATCCTCGCCCTCGGCAGCGGAGCCATCGCCGTCTTCCCCGGCGCCGCCCCCACCAACCGCAAACGAGTCCTGGTAGTCAGCCCCTACATCCCATTCCCGCTCTCCCACGGGGGCGCCGTCCGCATCTTCAATATGATGCGCTGCGCCGCTCGGGACTACGATCAGATCCTCATCGCCTTCGTCGACGACCTCGCCGCCGTCCCCCGGGAACTCAAAAACATTACCACCGAAATTGTTTTGGTGAAGCGCCACGCCACGCACCTGCTCGCGGACCGCGGCCGCCCCGATGTCGTTGAAGAATACAACTCCGAGGCCATGCGCGCCGTCATCCGCCAGATGATCGCCAAGTGGAACCCCGCCATCGCCCAACTAGAATTCACCCAGATGGCGCAGTACGCGCCGGACTGCACTCCGGCCAAAACCATCCTCATCGAGCACGACATCACTTACGACCTGCAGCAGCAGATGCTCGAAAAGAACGAGGATTGGGAAACCCGCCGCCAATATGAACGCTGGCTGCGCTTTGAAAAGCAAGCCTGGCGCGATGTGGACGCGGTTGTCGTCATGTCGGAAAAGGATCGCCTCGAAGCTGCCCGCGACATCGGCGAAGCGAAAGTCACCTGCCTTGCCAACGGCGTCGATCTCACCCGCTTCCAATCCACCGGCCGCGACCCCGAACCCGCGCGCCTCCTCTTCATCGGCTCCTTCGCCCACCTCCCCAACATCCTCGCCATGGACTTCTTCCTGCGCGAGTGCTGGCCCCTGCTCGCCGCCACCAACCCTACGCTTCACGTCATCGCCGGCTCCCGCCACCAGTACTTCCTCGAACGCTACCAGGACATCGTCCGCATCAACCTCCACCAGCCCGGCATCGAAGTGGAAGACTTCGTCTCCGACGTCCGCCCCGCCTACGAGCGCGCCGCCATCGTCATTGCGCCGCTAGTCGCCAGCGCCGGCACCAACATCAAAATCATGGAAGCCATGGCCATGCGCAAAGCGATCGTCAGCACGCCCGCCGGCATCAACGGCCTCAACCTCACCCACAACCACGATGTCTCGGTCGTCGAAACAGGGCCGCAAATGGCCGCCGAAATCAGCCGCCTCATTCATGACCCCGCCGCCCGCCGCCGGATGGAGCAAAACGCCCGCGTCACTGTCGAACGTGAATTCGATTGGCATGCGATCGGCCGCAAACAAGCCGAGCTCTACGAACGCCTGCGATAGCCGCAAGCGCCGCAGCCGCAACCAGCACACCCAGTGCGGCCAACTGCGTCAGAGCAGCGCCAACTCACACCAAAAAGAGACACACCTTACCGCATCGCCTGAAACACC
This sequence comes from Acidobacteriota bacterium, assembly GCA_018268935.1. Lineage (GTDB taxonomy): Bacteria > Acidobacteriota > Terriglobia > Bryobacterales > Bryobacteraceae > CADEFT01. The sequence goes on from JAFDVS010000071.1 coordinate 104,743, forward strand.
AGCGCCGCCGAGTTCATGCAGTACCGCAACCCCGTCGGCTCCGGCCCATCCGGAAATACATGCCCCAGATGCGCATCGCATCTCCTGCAAAGCACTTCATCCCGAGCCTCCCCCAAACTCCCATCCACCCCCGTGTACACATTCTCCTTCGCAATCACGTCGTAAAAACTTGGCCACCCGGTCCCTGAATCAAACTTCGTCCGTGAATGAAACAGCGCGGTATTGCACGCCACGCAGCGATAGATCCCCGCCTCGTAATGCTTGTTGTATTTCCCCGTGAACGCCAGTTCCGTCCCCTTCCGCCGCGTCACTGAAAATGCCAGCGGCGTCAACCGCTCCGCCCATGCTTCATCGGGCAGAACCACTTTGCTCACCGCGGCAGCGCCGGCCGGTTCTCCGTCTTCGCCAAATTCCACGATGGTCACGGTCTCCACGGGCGCAGCCGGCGGTGGTGCCGGCTTGCTTTCTACACGCCGCGGCTTTTCCTCCGGCACATGGCAGCCGGTGAGCACCGTAACCACCAGCAGTGCGCCGGCCAGCCTCACAGCGCCAGCTTCCCACCGTACATCATGTCCTTCAAAGCGAACTTCGCTTTCGCCTCCATCGGCCCGCCTTTGAAGTGGAACGTCACTTCCTTATCCGCAGCCTCAATCGGCGCTGTGCGCGGAAACAAAAACACCACCGTCAGTTTTTCCCCAGACTTCACAAATCCCACGTCGGCAGCGGCAATCGGATCCTTTCCCTTGCGCTCAATCATCGCGCCGCTGGCCAGGCGCTTCCGCATCTGCTCGGCATTCGCCTGCTGCCCGCGTATCGGAAATCCCACCATGCTCACCACGTAAAAATCCTTCGCCCGCAGCTCCGCCCAATCCTTCTGTTCCAACTTCACCCGAGCCTCATGCACCGGACCGGCGCTATCCCAGACCACCGTTGCCACCATCGCTGGAGCCCCGCCGCTGTCCATCCCTCCTCCGCCCATTCCACCGCCGCCACCCATCCCACCACCGCCGCCCATGCCGCCGCCACCACCCATGCCGGAACCAGCGCCGGTGCTCGCATCGGCGCCCATGCCTCCACCCATGCCGCCACCACCGCCGCCCTTGCGCCCCCCTCGTCCACCACCCATTCCGCCGCCGCCACCGCCTCCCATCTGCATGCTCACTTCCTTCGCCCATGGCGAACGAGTCATGATGCGCTTCGCTTCCTTCTCATTCCAATCCGCAGCCGGCTTGGTTACCCAAAAGTCCGCCGCCACCGCCAGCGAAGCACAGGCGGCCAAAGCAGGCAGAAACCCTGATTTCATGTCCACTATCATACTCTGGAAGTAGAGATGATGACCTCGAAGTTCCGCCCGTTATTGTTGCTCGCCCCCTTGCTATTCACCGCCTGTGAACTCGGTTCCATGGGCGAGGGCCGCATGCGTTCCATTGACGCCAATCTCGACTCACTCCGCCACATCACCGGCGACTTCTCCGGCTCCCCCTACAAAGCCTGGTTCCAACAGATGGATCTGCAACTCATCGAAGAGCAGCCCACCCCAGCCGTCACTCGCCGCTACTACTTTCACAAAAACGCCATCTTCTATTACAAGCAGACCAACGGCGCCACCATCGAACGCCAGTTCTTCATCGACAAACACGGAGCCATCCGCAACACCATCCCCGCACCCTATCCCAACGACGAACTGAAGCAAGCCCGCGCCCGCGCCGACGAGCTAAACAAAGCTGCCTTCACCCGAGCCGGCCAAATGTTCGTGTTTCCCTTGATGCGCAACCCTTAGCCAAACGCCTCATTCATCGTCTCAAAATACAAATCAATATCCTGCTTCCGCGTGTGGATATGCGAGCTCAACCGGGGCTTCGGCCCCAGCACCGCCCAAATCCGTTTCTTCTTCAAAGCCTCATGAAACGGTTCCAGCTCCGTCCGCTTATGCTTGATGCTAATCAAGCACCCATACAACCGGTCATCCACCGCCGACTGTAACTCCACGTGCTTTGACTCGGAAGCCTTCTGATACGTATACCGAGCCAGCTCATGAATCCGCGCATACACACGCTCCGGCCCCAATTGCTTCAGGAACCGCAGCCCCGCCATCATCCCTTCAAAGATCGCCCGGTTGTTCGTCCCCACATTCATGAACCGCGCCGCATTCAACTTCTGTTCATTCCACGACCCGCTCGCAATCGACGGCCACAGCTTCGACAGATTCTCCTCCCGCACATACAACAACCCACACCCCGCCGGCGCATACGCCCACTTATGCGGACTCCCCGCCATGTAATCGCAACCCAATTCCGAAATGCGAAACGGAATCTGTCCATGCATGTGCGCCCCGTCCACCACGCTGATCACGCCCTTCGAACGCGCGTAATCGCAGATCTCCTTCACCGGCATGATCAATCCCGTCGTCGTCAACACGCCGCTGAAGCTGATCACCTTCGTCCGGGGCCCAATCGCGTTCGTCACCACATCCGCCAATTGCGCCGCGCTTTTCGGCGGAATCGGAATCTCCACCTCACGCAGTGTCACGCCGAACCGCGCCGCCTTGATCTGCCAGCATCCGCGCCCCGATGGATGCTCCTGATTCGTCAGCAATACCTCATCGCCGGCCTTCAGATCAATCCCATTGGCGATCGTGCACATCGCTTCCGTCGCGTTATGCAGGAAGGCAATCTCCGCCTGCTTGCACCCGTAAAAATCCGCCAACTCCTGCCGGTATTCATCAAACAGCTCATAACCCCAACGCGGATAGTAATCCATCTCCAGCGCCGCCGAAGCGTGCAGGTAATCCGCCACCGCCTTCACCACCGGCCGCGGCGCAATGCCCAAGCTTCCGTTGTTCAGGAACGCACGCCAGTTCGGCAAGAGAAATTGTTCCTCCCGCACGCGCTTCCAATAACGGTCCGGATCGCGCGAAAGCAGCTTCTCGTCCGGCAACGCGGGCGGTGCGGTGATGGCCGCGTTCGCAGGCAATCCGAACATCGCGGCGGCCGCCGCTGAGGAGAAAACGTCCCTTCGTCTCATTACTGTCGATTATAATGTGGCGAAGCATGAAACATATTCTGTTCCTGGTCTTTGTCTGTGCCGCGGCCCTGACAGCCGCCGATGAAGACGGCGCCGCGCTCTTCCAAAAACACTGCGCGCTGTGCCACAAAGACCCGCCCGTCAATCGCGCCCCGCTCCCCGAAGCGCTCATGAAGTTGACCGGCGAGCAGATCCGCCAGTCCATGGACTCGGGCTCCATGAAGGAGCAAAGCGCCGCCCTCAACGCCGAACAGAAAGCCGCCATTGCCGCGCACCTTTCCCGCGCCGCCGCCGTGAAAGCTGATGCAGGCCGTTGCGCCCCAGGCTATGAACCCCGCACCGATTCCTCCTTCTGGAACGGCTGGGGCGTCGATCCCGAAAACTCCCGCTTCCAACCCGCGAAGATGGCCGGTCTCACTGCCGCCGACGTTCCCAAACTCCAATTAAAATGGGCCTTCGGCATCCCCAACTCGCCTGTCGCTGCAAGCCAACCCACACTCTTCGCCGGCCGCCTTTTCTTCGGCTCCAACGACGGCACCGTCTATGCCACCGACGCCAAGACCGGCTGCATCCTCTGGACCTTCAAAGCCGCTGCCTCCGTCCGCACCGCCATCATGATCGGCGTCGTCTCCAACGCCAATCCCGCCGCCATGTTCGGCGACACCCAGGCCAACGTCTACGCCGTCAGTACAAAAACAGGCAATCTTGTTTGGAAGCTCAAAGTCGACAATCACCCCGTCGCCCGCATCACCGGCGCACCCAAGATGTACGGCTCGCGCCTCTATGTGCCCGTCTCCAGCATCGAAGAAGTCACCGGTGGTTCCGTCAAATACGAATGCTGTAAGTTTCGCGGCAGCGTCGTCGCCATTGATGTCGAAAGCGGGAAACAAGTCTGGAAGTCATACACCATCCCCGATCCGCCGCAGCCAACGAAGAAGAATTCCGCCGGCATCCAACTCTACGGACCCGCCGGAGCAGCCGTTTGGCTCTCGCCCACGCTCGACCTGCAGCAACGCCTCGTCATCGTCGGCACCGGTAACGGCTACTCCGACCCGGCCAACAAATACACTGACGCGGTCATCGCCTTCGATATGGACACCGGCTCCATGAAGTGGGTCCGCCAGCTCGCCGAAAACGACGGCTGGAATTTCGCCTGCGTCAGTCCCAACAAAGCCAATTGCCCGGAAAAGAACGGCCCGGACGTCGACATCGGAGCATCGCCCATCCTCCGCACACTCTCCGGCGGCAAGCGCGTCCTCGTCGTTGGTCAGAAGTCGGGCGTCGTCCACGGACTCGACCCCGACAACGAAGGCAAGATCCTCTGGCAGACGCGCATCGGCCAGGGCGGAGCGCTCGGCGGAGTGCAATGGGGCATGGCCGCCGACAACAACAACGCCTACGTCGCCCTCTCCGATATCCATCTCCGAGCGAAGGCCGGTGGCCTCTTCGCGCTCAATCTCGCCACCGGGGCCAAGGTTTGGTTCGCCGCCCCGCCCGAGCCTCCCTGCGCCGGCAAAAACGGCTGCACTCCCGCGCTGATGGCCCCGCTCACCGTAATCCCCGGCCTCGTCCTCGCCGGTTCCATGGACGGCGTCCTCCGCGCTCACGACGCCGCCACCGGCAAGATCGTTTGGGAGTTCAACACCGCCCGCGACTTCGACACCATCAACGGCGTCAAAGCCAAAGGCGGCTCTCTTTCCGCCACCGGACCCGTGCTCGCCAACGGCATGATGTTCGTCAACAGCGGCTACGGCACATTAGGCGGCATGCCCGGCAACGTCCTCCTTGCGTTCGGTCCGCAGTGACGCGGGCCTCCGGCCGGCGGCTAACTCATCAACAACTCATGAGTCGCCACTTCCCGGCGAAACCACCCATCATGCGACACAAACAACAAAACCCCCGGAAATTGTTTTAAAGCCCCAGCCAGCGCATCCTGAGCCTCCATCTCCAAATGATTCGTTGGCTCATCCAGCAGCAGCACATTATTCGAACCCAGCAGTAACTGCGCCAATGCTGTCTTACTCCGCTCCCCCAGGCTCAACGTCGAAATCGGATTCCCAATCAAATCCCGCCGCAGCTTCAAACACGCCAGCATCGTCCGCACCGCGGTTTCATTCGGGCATATCCGCAAACAAGCCTCCAGCGGAGTCTCCCATTCCGTCAACTGCTCATGCTCCTGCGCATAGTACCCAATCCGAATCCCCGAACCCCAATGCACGGCGCCGGCAGCCGGAGCAAGCCCGCCCAACAACAACCGGAGCAACGTGGTCTTCCCGCTGCCATTCGGACCCGCGATTGCCCACCGTTCCCCGCGATGCACAGCCAGCGACAAATCCCGCAACACTGGCTTCTTCGAACCATACCCCACCGTCACATGCTCCACATGCAACGCCAGCGGCGAACACTCCGGCACATTCGAAAAATCGAGCGTCGAAATCCCTTGCTCCTCCCACGGCTTCTCCACCGTCGGCTCCAGCTTCTCCCGCTCCCGCAACAGCCGCCCTGTGCGAGCCACCTTCGAAGCCTTCCGCGCATAGAAATCCTGGCAGCTCTTGATACCCGGAGGAGCCTTCGCCACCTTCGCCGACAGCCGGTCGCGCTTCTCCGCCGCGCGTGCAGCCGCTTCCATGCGGCGCTGCTGTGCCCCATACTCTTGCCATTGCCGGTCTTCGTTCATGGTGCGATGCGCTATCGCCAGATCGAAGCTTCCCGCATACGCAGTGACCCGGCCGCGCTCCATCGCAATCGTGCGATTCGTCACCCGATTGAGAAAATCGCGATCATGCGAAACCAGAATCGCGGTCACATTCTCCCGCAAGAGCCAATTCGCCAGCCACTCGCGCGATGCCGTGTCCAGATGATTCGTGGGCTCATCCAGAATCACCAGCCCGGCGCTCTCTCGCATCAATGCTGCGATTGCATCGCGTGTGCGTTGCCCGCTGCTGCGATCCTCGCGATCAGGCCGCGCTAGTATCTCAATTCGCAGATTCCGCCGCCGTATGATCTCGCCGCTCACCGGCTCCAGTTCGCCGGCCAGCAGCTTCAGTAGCGTCGATTTCCCGCAACCGTTCGGCCCGGTCAGACCGATGCGGTCGCCAGGATCAATGGAAAACGTGGCGCCCTCAAACAGAGGCACACCAAGGACATGAGAATAGGAAAGATTGTGGACGGAAAGGACGGACATAAATTCCTCCAGCCTTGCGGCAGGAAACCGCTCGTCATGCGAGCAATGTGGAATTTATGATTAGAGTTTCACCCCGGCCTCAGATCTCTTTATACACCGGTCAGGCCCGAAGACGCAAGAAAAACCACGATAACCCGGTCAGTAGCAGGAAGCAGGCCGTAATCCGCGAGGCCAGCGGAGCAATCGACGAAAAGATCCGCCCCAACCTCGCCAGCAGCATCGCAAACACCGCAATCGCCAGTACCTCCGCTACAGCCATCCCCAACAGCACGGGCATCGCCTCATACCCCGTACTCGTCAGATACAGCGCGTAGGAAAGCCCGTGAAACAATCCCAGCACGGCGGCCACCAGCCACCTCTGCCCCGCGTTCGGCAGCGTCAATATCTCCACCGCCAGGTACGCGATCGTTAACGCTAGCGCCGCTTCCACGAATCGTGGAACCGGGTTCCACGCCGTCGCAGGCACAATCAACGCCGAGGCAATCTCGCCTGCCAGGAATGACAGCGAAATCAGAACTAACTCCGTGTTCCGCCGCGCCGCCAGCGCCAGGCATGCCAGAAACAATACCGCCGCGCCGCTCGAAAATGCCCGCGCGAATCCCGAACCAAATCCCGTCACAAATGTTTCAAACCCCGTCGGTGGCCGGAACCGGATGGTCGCCTTTGGAGCCGAAAAATCAAAAACCGCCTGATCTGTTTTATCGCCCAGATACGCTCGCAGCAGGTGCACGTGATTCGGCACCGTCACGCTGTGGAAGTTGCAAACCACGTCCAGTTGCTCCACCGGGGCAGGGAACTCATACACCGCCTTGCAGCGGAACGACGCGTCGTTCTTATCCTCCGCGCACGATTTCTCCACCAGCCTCGCGTCCGCCCCTCCACTCGAGAAGCGGATGCTCTCAAACAGCATCTTCTCCGGCGCGGGCACATGCTGGATCTCGTAGATGGGCATGCGTAATTCGTAGGTAGCGCGATTGCCCTCAATGCGGAAATCCCCACTCGACATGCTGATGACGTGCGCGCCCAATGGCAACGCACCCAGCCACAGCACAAATCGCAGACCCATCACGCGGATTGTTCGGCGCTCACCGGCGGGTTGTAATAGATGATCCGTTTGCAGGACTCGCAGAAGTTTACACCATCGCCGCCGCCTCGCAGGTCCTGCATTACTTGTGGACGGATGATCATGTGGCACACGCTGCAGCTTCCATCCACCGCTTCCGCCACCGCGATGCCGCCCGGGCGCTTCCGCAGCCGTTCATACTGCGTGTAGTATTCCTTGCCCACCTGGCTCACAATCTGCTGGCGCTCCGCCTTGATGGTGGCCAGTTCCTGCATGTGCGACGCCGTCGTCTGCTTCGCCGCCTGCTTCTCTGTTTCCACCTGCTTCGACTCCCCGGCCAGCGCGGCTTCCGCTGCCTTCACGTTCTTGTCCAGCCGCTCAGACTCGGTCATCAGATCGAGAATCCGATCCTCGAAGCGCCGGATTTCCTTCTCGCAAAAATCAATCTCGTGCTGGAAAGCGCGGTATTGCTCGTTCGTCTTCGCCGCCACCATCTGGTCTTTCAACTTCGAGATCTTCTGTTCCTGCACCTTGATATCGTCTTCGCGGCTCTTTCGCTCCTTTCCGTTGGCGGCCAGCGCCGCACGGTCCAGTTCCAGACGCTTCTTGTGGGAGTCGAGCTGTTTTTCGATTTCAGCGATGCGCTTCGGCAGCGCCGCCACTTCTCGCTCGAGCTCCACGGTGCGGGAATCGAGGCTTTGCAACTTGAGGACTAGGGAAAGATCGGGACTCATCGTAAATCTACTGGATTGTAACACCCCTGCGCCTCAACCTTCGCATCACAGGATTCCCCAGTGCTCGAAATGCGGGCTCCAACTCCGGAATATCCAGCAGCTTCGCGACGTAATAAAACACAATCAAGCCAACCGGGATCGTCAGCGCCAGGTCCGCCAGGTAAGCCGTGCGCGTCACGCCCAGCCACTCCGCCACCAACGCATTGAGGCCTGCCACTACGATCCCCATCGCCATCGCCGCCACTACCACCTTCCACACGCTCGCCACCAACGCCCGCCCATAGATGCCCCCCAGCTTCGATCGCAGGATCAGGAACAGCACCAGGAAATTGAACAGTGCGACCAGCGACGTAGCCAGCGCCAGCCCCGCATGTCCCGCCCCGGCGCGATGAATCATGTACGCCGCCGCCAGGTAGTTGATCACCACCGAAGCCATCGACACCAGCATCGGTGTCCGCGCGTCATTCAACGCATAGAACGCCGGAGTCAACACCTTGATCCCGGCATAGCCCAGCAGCCCGATGGCGAAGTACGACAGCGCGGCCGCGGTTTGCTGCGTGTCATAGAGTTCGAATTCGCCGCCCTGGTAGATCGCGCCGATGATGCTCTTGCCCAGCACCGTCAACCCAACCGAAGACGGCACCGTCAGCAGCAGCACCGTCGCCAGCGCCCGCGACAACGTGCGCCGGAATTCATCGAAGTTGCCGCTCGCCGCACTGCGCGAAATCGCGGGCAGAGTGGCCGTCGCCATCGCCACGCCAAATAAGCCCAGTGGCAATTGCATGAAGCGGAATGCGCATCCCAGCCAGCTCACCGGCCCATTGGCCCCGCGCACTGCGTCCACCAGCGACGACGCGAAGTTCGTGTTTACCACCACATTGATCTGCACCGCCGCCGACCCCAGTATCGCCGGCCCCATCAGGCTGATGATCCGCCGCAGGCCCGGATCGTTCCAGTCGATCATCGGCCGGAATCCGAACCCCGTGCGCAGCAGGCTCGGGATCTGCCAGATCAATTGCAGCGCTCCGCCCAGCACCACGCCATACGCCATTCCTTCAATCCGGCTCAGGCCGATGTATGGCCCCAGCAATACTCCGATGAACAACCCGAATCCCACTGAACCCACATTGAACATCGTTGACGCCAGCGCAGGCACACCGAAGATGCCGCACGAATTCAGCACGCCCATCGCTTGTGCGGCCAGCGCCACCAGCAGCAGGAACGGGAACATGATCCGTGTCATGGTGACGGCCAGCTCAAACTTGCCGGGGATCTGATGAAAGCCCGGCGCCATCAGATCCACCAGTGCCGGCGCGAAGATCGCACCCAACATGCAGAACCCGCCCACCACAAGAATGATCGCCGTCGCCACCAGATTAGAAAGCGCCGCAGCCTCTTCCTTGCTCCGCTTGGAGAGGTACTCGGTGAAGATCGGCACGAACGCCGAAGAGAGCGCCCCTTCGGCGAACAGATCCCGCGTCAGGTTGGGAATGCGAAAGCCCAGCAGGAAGGCGTCATACGCCAAACCCGCGCCAAACAGGCGCGCCATCACGATTTCCCGCACCAATCCCGTGATGCGGCTCGTCGCGATTGCGACCGAGGCCACCCCCGCCGAACGCACGATCTGTTCCGAAGGGGAAGTGCCCGAATCTGTGGGTTTGGCGGGCGTGGCTACGCTCCGTACCGCTCAAAGAAATGAGCGATCGTCACAATGCCCGTGTAATAGTTCTTCAGGCAATACTTCTCGTTCGGCGAATGCAGCCCGTCATCGGGCAGGCCGAAGCCCATCAACACCGTGGGTATTCCCAGGTGCTCGGCGAAGTCGCCGACAATCGGGATCGAGCCGCCGGACCGCGTGAACACCGTCGGCCGTCCCATCACCTTGCCGAATACTTCCGCCGCCGTGGCAATCGCCGGGTGGCTCGGATTCACAACAAGTCCGGGCCCGCCGTTTAAAACACGAAGCTCCATTTTTGTTCCAGCCGGCGCATTCGCTTCCACAAACTTGCGGAATGCTTCTATCACCTTCCCCGGATCCTGATCGGGCACCAGCCGCAGACTCACCTTCGCCGTCGCTTTTGCGGGAATTACCGTCTTCGAACCGGCCCCGGTGAAGCCTCCGGCGATGCCGTGCACTTCCAGCGTCGGCCGCGCCCAGATGCGCTCCAACACCGTATAGCCCGGCTCTCCGGTGAGTGCCGTCGATCCCACTTCGTTCTTCAAAAACGATGCTTCCTCAAACGGCAGCGTATCCCAGCTCTCCAACTCCGTCGCATCCGGCCGCTTCACGTCGTCGTAGATGCCCGGAATCTGAATGACACCGTTGGAATCCTTCGCCTTCGCCAGCAGTTCCACCAGCGCGAACACTGCGTTCGGAGCGGCGCCGCCGTAGAGCCCCGAATGCAGATCGCGCATCGTCGCCGTGCACTCCACCTCCGTGTAGATCAGCCCGCGCAAGCCGATGCAAAGTGTCGGAATGCCCTCCGCATAGAGAGCCGTATCGGACACCAGCGCCACGTCGGCCTTCAGTTTCTCTTTGTGCTGCGGAACGTACTTCGCGATCGATGCTCCGCCCACTTCCTCCTCGCCTTCGATGAGGAACTTCACGTTCACCGGCAGCTTGCCGCCATGCAGCGCGCGCAGCGTTTCCACGGCCTTGATGTGCATGTACATCTGGCCCTTGTCGTCGGCCGATCCACGCGCATAGATGTTGCCATCGCGCAGCGTTGGCTCAAACGGCGGTGTGTGCCACAACTCCAGCGGATCGGGCGGCTGCACATCGTAGTGCCCGTAGCAGAGCACCGTGGGCTTGCCCGGAGCATGAAGCCAGTCCGCATACACCAGCGGATGCTTCGCCGTCGGGATGATCTCCACATGGTCGAGCCCCGCCGCTGTAAGCTTCGCCGCGACAAACTCGGCGGCGCGCTGCACGTCGCCTTTGTGTTCAGGAAGCGTGCTGATGCTGGGGATTCGAAGGAATTCGTTCAGCTCGTCGAGGAACCGCGCCTCGTTTTGACGGACGTAGGTTTCAATAGTGCCGGTCATGGGAATCGTGCACTATTATAGCGGCCAACGCTGCGTCACTTCTTGGGAAACGCGGGGTGCGCCTTCAACTCTTCGATCTGTGCCGTGTGCCGCATGGAGTGCGCGGAAACAAGAATCCAGTACTGATAGACATCGGTGGGTGTTGCTCCTTCCGAGGAGCGCGACCGCAACGGGTCCTGCGTCTGCCCGATGTAGTCGAGCGTCTTCTGCCGCCGTACCAGAAACTCACCCGCGGCCGTCTCCAGCGTGGGCCACTGGTTCGTTGGGATCAGCATCTCCGGAGCCTTCGCCTTCTTGCTCCGGTCCGTGATGCGAGCCGCGAACGCCTTGTCTCCATCCGGGTTCGCGGTGGCGATCCGCGGCCGCTCTGGCCCGGCCAGCATCTTCTTCGTCGCTTCCTGGAAGTAGCCCTCGGTGAGGATCAGATGCTCCAGCACGTTGGCGATCGACCATGTGGCCGCATCGGGTTTGAAGTTCCATTGCTCCGCGGTCACCCCTTCAATCGCGGCCAGCAGATTGCTGCGCGACGTCTCCATGTGCTCCTTCAGCCACGCGCGTTCCTCGGCGGACATCGCGCCTTCCTGGCCGAACAGCGCCGAACTCATCACCAGCAGAATTCCCAGCCGCATTCTGGGATTGTAAACTATTAAACATTTGCTGCCCATGAATGTACCGTTAACACCTATCCGATTCCTCTACCGCGCCATGGACCTGTTCGCGCGCAAGGTAGGCATTGTCTCCGGCGACGTGACCTTGAACTACGGCGAGTTCGGCGCACGCGCCCTGCGCCTCGCCAACGCTCTGCGCAAGGCTGGAATCGGGAAGGGAGACCGCGTTGCCTTCCTCAGCTTCAACAATCATCAGTTGATGGAAGGCTACTATGGTGTCCCCATCGCGGGCGGCATCGTCATGCCGTTAAACGTGCGCCTCTCCATTCAGGAACTCGTGCCGATTCTCAATCACTCCGGTGCGAAGTTCGTCATTTATGAAGACGACTTCCTGCCCATCGTGGAGCAGTTGAAGGCCTGCTGCGGCGATGTGCAGCGCTTCCTCAACATGCAGGATTACGAAGGGCTGCTGGCCACTGCCGGGCCCGATTACATCGACTTCATGGACATCGATGAGAACAGCGCCGCTGAACTGTTCTACACCAGCGGCAGCACAGGCACACCGAAGGGCGTGATGCTCAGCCATCGCACGCTCTATCTGCATGCACTGTCCGTGGCGACGTTGCTCTCCGATGCCGATCACTTGGTCGATCTCCACACCATCCCGCTGTTTCACGCCAACGGCTGGGGCCGTCCGCAGACATCGACAATGGTGGGCAGCAAGCAGGTGATGGTGCGGCGCTTTGAACCCACAGGAGTGTTCCAGTTGATCCAGCAGCACAAGGCCACGGAGATGAGCCTGGTGCCCACCATGGCCAATGCCTTGATCAATGCGCCCAATCGCACGCAGTTCGATCTATCCAGCATGAAGCGCATCATGCTGGGCGGGGCCGCGGCATCGCCGGATCTCGTCTCGCGCATGGAAGCGGCTTTCAATTGCGAGATCCTCTCGGGCTACGGGATGACGGAGACCGCGCCTGTGCTCACTACGGCTCGCTCAAAGGCTACTGTCGATGAATCGGACCCGAAGGAACGCCATCGCCGCCGTGCCATGGCGGGATGGGCCATCCCTGGATGTGAAGTGCGGGTGGTTGATGTGAACATGGTCCCTGTGCCTCGCGATAGCACGACGATTGGCGAGGTCGTCGCTCGCGGCGATCAAATCATGAGCGGCTATTTCAAGGAGCCGGACATCACCGCGGCTACGATCGAGAACGGCTGGATCCACACCGGCGACATGGCGGTGTGGGATGAGGAAGCTTACATTCACATCGTCGATCGCAAGAAAGAGATCATCATCAGCGGCGGCGAGAACATCTCGTCGATCGAAGTGGAGAAGGCCATCGGCGCCCATCCGGCGGTGTATGAATGCGCGGTGGTGCCGGCCCCCGATGAGCGCTGGGGCGAAGTGCCGGCGGCTATTGTGGTGTTGAAGCCGGGGCATGAATTGGATGCCGAGACGCTTACCGACTTCCTCTCTGCTTCACTCGGCCGGTTCAAGCTTCCGCGGATCATCGAGTTTCGTGAGGAGCAATTGCCGAAGACCGGCACAGGCAAGATCCGCAAGCTGATCTTGAAGGAGAAGTTCTGGGCCGGCCGCGAGAAGCGGGTGCAGGGCTAGTGATCTCGCTGAAGCTTCATTGCGATCCCGATGCGAAGGAGGAGTTGATCGCCGAACTCTACGCTGCCGGCACAACGGGCATCGTGGAGGAGGACTCGTTCCTCGAAGCCTTCTTCGACACCGAGGCCGAAGGGCGGGCGGCGGCGGAGACCTTCGCGGCTCATAGCCCCGAGTGGGTGGATCATGGCCAGCGGGACTATGTCGCCGAGGTGCAGGCGCAGTGGAAGCCGCAGCCCGTTGGCGAGCGCTTCTGGCTGGCCGCGCCGTGGGATGAAACGCCGGCGCCGGAAGGGCGGCTGCGCATTGAATATCAGGCGGGCATGGCCTGCGGCAGCGGAGTGCATCCTTGCACGCGGCTGTGTCTGGCTGCTCTGGAAACTGCTGTGCGGCCGGGCTGTGCTGTGCTCGATGTCGGCGTTGGTTCGGGCATTCTGCTGATGGCCGCCGAGCAGCTAGGGGCGCGCGCGCTGATGGGTTGCGACATCGATCATGACTCGGTGGTCATCGCGGCTCAGGTCATTCCGCAGGCCGTCTTGTTCACGGGTTCGCTGCGCTCGGTGCGCGATGCGAGCTTCGATGTGGTCATCGCCAACATCAGCTCAGTGGCGGCGGAGGACCTGCATACCGACCTCGTGCGTGTGTGCCGTCCCGGCGGTACGATTCTGGTCTCGGGGTTCCGGAGCGGCGATTGGCCTGAGGGCTACGATGGAGAGCGCTTGGAACTGGAAGGCTGGGCCGCTATTCGCGATACAATCTCCACTTCGAGATGAAGAACTACAAGATCCAAACGATTGCCGGCGATGGGATTGGCGAAGAGGTCACCTCGTGCGCCATGCGCGTGCTGGAGAAGGCTGCCGCGCGATTCGGCTTCGGCATTGCATTCGAAGAGCATGACTGGGGTTCGGAGTATTACTTCCAGCATGGGCGCATGATGCCTGCGAATGGTATCGAGACGCTGCGCAAGGCCGATGCGATTCTGCTGGGCGCCGTGGGTCATCCCGACATTCCCGATCATGTCACGCTGCATGGGCTTCTGTTGCCCATCCGGCGCAACTTCGATCAGTACGCCAACGTGCGCCCTGCCGTACTCTACCAGGGTGTCTCATCGCCATTGAAAGGCTATCCGCCGCGCGAGATCGATATGATCGTCGTGCGCGAGAACACCGAAGGCGAGTATGCCCCGGTGGGCGGCTTCGTGCATCAGCATCATGCCGATGAGGTGGCGGTGCAGACATCGGTGTTCACCCGCCATGGCTGCGAGCGCGTGATCCGCTTTGCCTTTGAGCTGGCGCGCAAGCGAAACGGCAAGCGGAAGGTCACCAGCGTCACCAAGTCGAATGCACAGGCCTACAGCATGGTGCTGTGGGATCGCGTGTTCCAGCGAGTGGCGGATGAGTTCTCCGACATCGAGACGGAGTCTTTGCTTGTTGATGCCGCGGCAATGAACTTTGTGCGGCGGCCCGATAGCTTCGATGTCGTGGTGGCCTCGAATCTGTTCGGTGATATCCTCAGCGATGTTTCGGCGATTGTGGCCGGGTCGATCGGCCTGGCGGCGAGCGCCAACATCGATCCCACTCGCAAGAACCCTTCGTTGTTTGAGCCGGTGCATGGTTCGGCGCCGGACATCATGGGGCGGGGAATTGCGAACCCGCTGGCGGCGATTCTTTCGGCTTCGATGATGCTCGATCATCTGGGCGAAGCGGAGGCCGCTATGGCCATCGACAAGGCCATCCGCGCCGTACTGCGCGAAGGCGCAGTAAAGACTGCCGACCTCGGCGGCAGCAGCACGTCGAGCGAAGTGCGCGAAGCCATCATCTCCAGGTTGTGAGGTAGCCATGAAGCTTTCCCTTTCTGTCCGCATCGCCGAAGCCTTCGATAACAAGGAGCGCAGCAACATGCCGTTCGGCGAGATGCTGCAACTGGCCTTGAAGTATGGGTTCCAGGCGATGTGCTTCCGCGCCTCGGTGGCGGGCATCCATACGCCGCTGGAAGTAGTGCGGGACTACCGGGCGCAACTGGATGCAGCGAAGCTGCAGGTGAGCATGATCACCGGCGACTTCGCGGTGCCCAACAACAACGACAATGGTCCGGACGGGCTGCGCCACATCAAGCCCTATCTCGACCTTGCCGCGGAACTGCGGGCGCCGCTGATCCGTGTTTGCATGAAGCAGCAGGAGGACATCTACTGGGCGCAACGCGCTGCTGATGAAGCGGCGGAGCGCGGCATCAAACTCGCTCATCAATCGCATGCATCGAGCCTGTTTGAGACGCCGGACAATGCGGTGAAGACGCTGCAGGCCATCGGACGGCCGAACTTCGGATTGATCTACGAAGCGGCCAATTGGTTCCTCTGCGGACAGGAGTATGGGCCCGCTGTGATTGAGCGCATCAAGCCGTGGCTGTTCAATGTGTATGTGCAGAACCACCGGTTGAATCCGCAAGGCGTATCGCCGGTACAAACGTGGATCAAGGGTCCGGTGCGTGTGGATCACATCGGCATTTGGGAGAAGGACGGCGTTGACTACGACCTGGTGATGAATACGTTCCGCAAGATGCACTATGGCGGCTACGTCACCGTGCATCAGGCCTTCGCCGGAGTGATGCCAGTAGAAGAGAGCGTGCGGCTGAGTGCGCAGTATCTGAAGCGATTCACGGGAGGTGCGGCATGACGCGCAGACAGTTCGCCGGTGCTACGGGCGTCATCGCCATGGAGCCGCAACTGGTGCGTGGCTCGCAAGCAAACAGCGCCATTCGGATGGGCATCATCGGCTGCGGCGATCGTGGGACGGGCGATGCGAAGATCTTCGATCGCGATGACCGTGTGCGCTTCACTGCGATCTGCGATATCCGCGAGGCGCAGATGGCGCAGTTCGATCAACAGATGACGAAGAAGGGGGCGCGGCGGTTCCAGGATTACCGCGAGCTGCTACAGAGCGATGTGGATGCGGTGCTCATCACGACGCCTGCCTACATCCATCCGGAGCATGTGGAAGCGGCGGTGCTTGCAGGTAAGCATGTCTACTGCGAGAAGCCCGTGGGTGTGGACGTGGCCGGATGCCGCAGCATCATCCGCACCGCGGCAAAGGTGAGTGCGAAGCAATGCGTCACGGTAGGCTTTCAATGCCGCTATGGCCCGGGCTATCTGAAGGCCGAGGAGATGATCCGGAAGAACGTGCTGGGGCCGATCAAGATGGCGCGCAGCAACTGGATCGCATCGACGGGCATCGGCAAACGCAAGCGCATCCCCGCGCCGCCGGAGCGGGAGAAGCTGGTGAACTGGACCGATTGGCGGCAGTACAGCGGAGACATCATCGTGGAGCAGGACATCCATGGTGTCGATGTCTTGAACTGGTTCATCGGTGCTGTGCCGGTGAAGGCGCAAGGCACTGGCGGCCGTATCCTGAGGACCTATGGCGACGTGATGGATCACCTCAACGTGACCTACACATATCCGAATGGGGTACGGGCGATGCTGGCTGCATCGCAGTTCGGACCCAATGGATACAGGGTGGTGAACGAGAGCTTCATCGCCGCGGAAGGTGTGATCGAGACGACGCGGCAAACCCTCTCCATCTACCGCAATGAGAAGGAGCAGACTGTCGAGAAGATTGAGAAGAACATCACCGAGTCGGCCATCGAACAGTTCATCGTGCGAGTGGCTGCGGGCAAGCCGGAGAACACGCTGGTGCGGTCGGCGGAGTCCGCGTTGACCTGCATTCTGGGGCGCATGGCGATTGATCGCAACCACGATGTGACGTGGAAGGAGATGATGGCCGAAGGCTAGTAGGGCTTCTTCTCCAGTTCGCCCTTGCGGCGCAGTGTCGGGGCTTTGCGCACGGGCTTGGCGGCTTCCTTCGCTTCGACGGCTTTCTTCTCGGCCTTCTCGGCCGGTGTCATCATCTCTTCGCGCTCTTTCTTCTCGCGCTGGTCTTTGGTCATGACGTCTTTGCTGCGGGCCTGTGCGTCGGTCTGCGCGAGTTCCAGACTGACGGAAGTGTTCTCGATGGCGTTGGAGAGCACGTCTTCATAGCGGGAGAAGTCGCGGGTCTTGGCGCCCTTGATTTTCTCGAGCTTGGCGAGGAAGTCTTTCTCCGCCTTGGCCACTTCGACGGCGCCGAGATCGATGGGTACCTTGCGGCGAAGGGCATCGTCGGAGACGGTGTCGATGGCTTCGATGATCTTGTTGTACTCATCGAGTGCTTCGTGGATCATCGCCGAGCGGCCGGCCTTGTCTTTGCTGAGGAACTGCTCGACCATGGCGATGCGCTGGCGGGCGAACTTGACGTAGAGCTTGAGGCGGTCGTTGGGCTCCTGCGCTTCGCGGACCTGATCGACTTCGTCGGCGGTGAGGAAGTCTTTTTGCGCCAGGGCAGGCAGTGCAACGAGCAGAAGAGTAAGCAGCAGCCTCATACTACCAAAGCGTGGCATACTGGCCCTAATGCCGCAAGTCGCACCTCGTAGGGAAACGTTTGACGCCATCGTATTAGGGTCCGGGGCAACCGGGGGATGGGCCGCGAAGAAGCTCAGTGAAGGGGGCATGCGCGTGGCGCTGCTCGAAGCGGGGCCGAAGATCACGACGGCCGATTACAGTGAGCACAAGCAGTCGTGGCAACTGCCCTCGCTGGGCATGTCGCCGAGCGTCATGAAGGACCGGCCGATACAGGGCCGCTGCTATGCCTGTACGGAGCACAACTACAAGTGGTTCGTGAACGACGTGGAGAACCCGTATGTGCAGGACAAGCCCTTTATGTGGATCCGGCAGCGGGTGCTGGGCGGGCGGTCGCTGAGCTGGGGGCGGCAGAGCTACCGGCACGGCGATATCGACTTCAAGGCCGCTTCGCGCGATGGGTATGGCGACGACTGGCCGATCTCCTACGCCGATCTGAAGCCGTACTACGAAGAGGTGGAGAAATACGTCGGCATCAGCGGGATGGAAGAAGGCTTAGAACAATTACCGGATAGTTTGTTTTTGCCTCCGATGGATATGACTTGCGGGGAGCTGTCGCTGCGGCATGCGGTGAAGGCGAAGCTTGGGCGGACGGTGACCATCGGGCGGACGGCGATTCTGACCAAGGCTCACAATGGCCGCGCGGCCTGTCATTACTGCGGACCGTGCGAGCGCGGGTGCGTGACGCACTCTTACTTTGCGAGCCCGTTCACGACGGTGGCCGATGCTTTGAAGACGGGCCGCACGACTTTGATTACCGATGCCGTGGGTAGCCACGTGGTGATGAAGGATGGCAAGGCCGCCGGGATTGCCTATATCGACCGTGTGTCGCGGCAGCCCCGGGAAGCGATGGCGAAGGTGGTGGTGCTGTGCGCTTCGACGCTCGAATCGACGCGGCTGCTGCTCAATTCGGGCATCTGCAATTCGAGCGGAGCGCTGGGCAAGTACCTGATGGACCACATCTATCAGGGCGGGGCATCGGGCATCATGCCGACGCTGGAGGCGAAGCCCTGGGCAGGCATGCCGCGCCGGCCCAACGGCATCTACATTCCACGCTTCCGGAACATCAAGGAGAAGGAGACGAACGGGTTCATCCGCGGGTACGGGTATCAGGGGGGAAGCAGCCCGTCGTTCAGCATGGGGGCTCCGGGGTTTGGCGCAAGCTACAAGGACGCCGTGCGAAAAGGATTTTGGGGTATTAATATCTCTTTGTGGGGAGAGTGCCTGGCCCGCAAAGAGAACTTCGTCGAAATCGACAGGAACAAGCTGGACGCCTGGGGCATCCCCGCGTTGCGCATTTCGGCCGAGTGGGGCGATAACGAGAAGAAACTGTGGCACGACGGCCGCGAGCAGGCGGTGGAAATGCTGAAGGCGGCGGGGGCGGCCAACGTTTCGATGACGGGCCAGTTCTCCATTCCCGGCTTCTGTATTCACGAAGTGGGCACCGCGCGTATGGGCAACGACCGCAAGACGAGCGTGTTGAACAAGTACAACCAGGCGCACGATGTGGAGAACATCTTCGTCACCGATGGCGCGGCCTGGGTATCGAGCGGATGCCAGAACCCGACGCTGACAATGATGGCGATCACGGTGCGGGCCTGCGACTACATTCTGCGCGAGTACTCGAAGCAGATGAAGGCGTAAGGCGCGATTCGCTATCCTGAAATTTGCGACTCGGAAGTACTCAGATTGCATTGCTATGCCTTTCGGCGGCCAGTGCCGCGGATTGGAGCAGCAAGCCTTTTCCCAATTGGAAAGACGATACGGTTCTGCGGTTGCTGACCGATTCGCCGTGGGCCAATCCGCGTACGGTGAAGCTGGAATGGCGGAAGCCCGAGGACCTGCCGCCCGTTACGTATAAGGACGTTCCAGGGGCGGACCATTCGCGCCAAATCCCGGTGGGCAGTCCGGTTGGCGGCATCGGGGGAAAGCCACGGGAGACGCTGCCCGATCGAGCGGATGTGATCTTCCGATGGGCCAGCGCGTTGCCTGTGCGGCATGCCAAGGCGCTGTATCAATTGCGCGATGAGAAGCTGCCTCCGGGCCGGTTGAATGGGCTGATTGGTGCTCCCGAAGAAGACTACGTGTTGGAAGTGTTCGGGCTGCCTGTGGTGATGGCGCATCGTGGTACGGGGAGCATTGAATCGATCTTCCGGCAGGGCACTACGCTGCGAACGAGGTCGGGGCGGACGCTGCGCCCGGTGAAGACTGAGGCTGTTGTTTCGGCTAACGAGATGACGGTGCGGATCCATTTTTCGCGGGCAAACCCGCTGACGGTGAAGGATGGCGAGATCGAGATCAGCGGTGACGCCCAGGTGATGGAGTTCAAGGAAAAGTTCAAGCTTTCGGCCATGCAGTATCAGGGCCACCTGGAGCTGTAGATTGTGTTGCTTCGAATTGCTTTGATGTTGACGGCATCCTGCGGGTTGGCGCAGGAACCGTGGCGATCGGCGTTGTATCCCGAGGATTGGACTCCCTCGTTTCGCGATGCGCAAGGGCGCTTTCTGCATGACTTCAGCTATGCGGGGTACGAGCGCGGGGAAGTGCCGGTACCGGATGTTGCGGGCAGGATTGTCGATGTTGTGGCTGAGTTTCAGGCCGATCCTTCCGGGGCTTCGGACAGCACTGCACAGATTCAGGCCGCGCTCGATGCAGTGGGCAGCAGCGGCGGCGGGGTTGTCTATCTGCCCGCGGGTTTGTACCGGGTTGCGCCTCGCGGCAATGATGCCTTTGCGTTGTGGATGAAATACGACCACGTCGTGTTGCGCGGCGCTGGAGCCGGCGTCACGTTTCTGCACAACAGCACGGCGGCGATGCGAGGGAAAGAGATTATCCGCGTGGCTCCGCTGGGTGGCGGGACTTGGACCACGGTGATCGCCAATAGCACGGTGACGATCGTGGAGGATTATCCTGAGCCCACGCTGCAGTTGAAGGTGCGCGATACGGCGAGCCTGAAAGCCGGTGACTGGATCCTTGTGCGGAGCGATGCTTCGAATGAGTTCATTGCCGAGCATCAGATGACGAACTGGTGGACGCCGGCGCGGCAGACGGGCCCGATCTTCTACCGGCAGGTGGTGGCTGTGGATGCCGATGCCCGGGTGATTACGCTGGATGCTCCGACGCGGTATGCGCTGCGTATGCGGGACAATGCGCGGGTGTACAAGACGCGGGCACAGGTTCAGGGTGTGGGGCTTGAGGATTTCTCCATTGGCGGCACTGAGAGTGTGCTTTCGGGCTTTGGCGAAGAGGATTACAGCACGCAGGGCACGGGCGCTTATGAAGTACATGGAGCGCACGCGGTGGCTTTCCGGCAGGCTCTGTTTGGATGGATGCGGCGAGTGACTACGTTCCAGCCGGAAGGGAATGCCCGCGGGTATCACCTGGTTTCGAATGGCGTGCTGTTGAATCAGACGCGGGGCATCACGGTGGAGGATTCGACATTTGAGAAGCCGCAGTATCGCGGCGGCGGCGGCAATGGTTACGGGTTCACTTTGTCGGGGAATGAGAATCTGCTGCGGAACCTGACGGCGGTGGCGCAACGGCACAGCTTCGACTTCAAGTCGATGGCTGGTTCGGGGAATGTGATTGCGTCGTGCCGGAGTGTGAATCCATCGCTTGCTTCGGATTATCATATGCACCTTTCGATGGCGAACCTGTGGGACAACGTGTCGCTCAACGGCGATTACGCGGATGCCACTGTGCGGCCTTATGGGACGCCGGATTATCACGGGGTGACCACGACGCAGTCGGTGTTTTGGAATACCGAAGGCGTGCGGTATATGACGGGGCGCGCTTACCTGATCAATTCCCAGCAATTCGGCTGGGGGTATGTGATTGGCACTCGTGGGAATGCTTCTGCTGTGCGGACTGCGCCGTATGCATTCCGGTATACGAGTCCGGTGGTTAGTTCAGTGGATACGGCCCCCGAGGATTTTGTCGAGGGTGTGGGTTCTGGCGACCGGTTAGAGCCTTGGTCTTTGTATGAAGATCAGTTGGCTCGGCGATTAGCGCGGTGATCCGAAGCGGTAGATGGCTGCATCCGTGCGGACGTAGATGTTGCCTTCGCTTAGTGCCGGCGTGGCGAAGATGGGTTCGGCGAGGTCGTTGACCTGGAGGATCTCCCAATCGCCGGCGGACCGGAGTACGGAGACTTTGCCGTCTTCGGAGCCGAAATAGACGCGGCCTTCGGCGGATACGGGCGATGACGAATAGCCGCTGATGGCTCCGGTGAGGCGTGCGGTTTTGAGGACTTTGCCGGTGGCGGCATCGTAGGAAGTGAGAATGCCTCCGTTCTTGACGACGTAGAGGACATCGCCAACAAGGATAGATGTGGGGATGACTCCGTTGAAGCCTTTTTCGGCTCGCCAGACTTCGGTGGCTTCGACGCCAGTGGCCGTGTTCTTGAGGCGCAGTGCGGTGAGAGCAGTGGGGCCGCCGACTGCACGCTGTTTCTCGTCCCATTCGTCTTCGGTGATGATCATGTCTTTGTTGCCGGAGAATTTGGCGATGCCGTGGAGGAACGGGTCGTCGAGGTATTCGTCGGGGGATAATTTGCCGTCTGAGTTCTTGTCCAGTTTCGAAGTGCGAGTGGAGAAGGGCTGCGGGTCGCCGCCGTAGCCGAAGACGTAGAGCATATCGCCATGGATGATGGGGCTGCCGACGATTGCGGCGCCGAGATTGCGAAGCGTCGAAACGCGTTTGCCGTTGGGTGTGTAGGCTCCGAACTGGCCGCGGCTGACCGTGATGAGGTGGGTTTGAAACGCCAGCGGCGTGCCCCAGCCTTCGGCTTCTTCGCGCGCGGTTTTCCAGCGGATTTCGCCGTTTTTGCGATCAAAGGCGGCGATGTAGGAGTCGTATAACTGGTCGGCGACAAAGACGACGTGGTCGCCGAACAGGATGGGAGAAGCGCCCGCTCCCATGGAGTTGTTGAAGGGGCCGAGGGGAACGCGCCAGCGCTCGCGGCCGGTGATGTCGTAGGACACCATGCCGAAGTCTTTGAAAAACGCGTAGACGTTTTCGCCGTCGGTGGCTGGGGTGATGGCCGCGGGGTGATTCAGGCGGTTGTGGATTTCGGTGCGAGCGCGGGGGACCGATTGTTCCCAGAGACGCTTGCCGGTGGCGCGGTCGAAGCATTCGGTGTAGAGCTTGCCGTCTTCGTAGGAGGTGAGGAAGATGTGCTTCTTTGTGAGGACCGGCGATGACTTGCCGGGACGCACGGGCGTCCGCCAGACGAGGTTCTTCGTTGGGCCGAACTCAATGGGGTAGCCTTTGCCGGGGGCGATGCCCGAACCGTTAGGGCCGCGGAAGCGGGACCAATCCTCCGCCAGCAGGGTGGCGGTGAGAAGCAGCAGAAAGCTCATTCCGGCTATTGTATGTCGTACAGGACGGCGGAAAATTTCTTGCCGGTGAGATTCTTTTCGATGGTGGGCCAGGCGCGCTGATGGTCGTCGTTGGCGACCCACTTGAGGCGCTGCTCTTCCGTTTGAAAACTGATGAGGAGGCGCCAATTGGATTTGGGCGCATCGCCTTTGGGCGTGCTGCGGAGTTTGAGCAGCTTGACGTCTACGAAGCCGGGTTGGCGGCTGATGGTTGGTTTGAAGATGGTTTTGAAGTTCTTCACCAACTCGGCTTCTTTTGCCGGATCGACTTCGAGTTCGACGTGGAGTTGAATAGGTTCGGCCATGGCGCTTTCTCCGTGGGTGGCTGCCGCCGCGGCGGCGATAACCTGCAGCGATGTTCTGCGGTTCATAAGTTTTCGATTGTATCAGGGTGGGTACAATAAAGATTCGTCCCCCATGCAAATTGATTCCCAATTGACGGCCCAGGCGCTGCTCGCGCGCCTCCATGATGTGTTTGAGCAGGCGGCGGTGAAGATTCGATCGCTCGATCGCGGATGGAGTGCGTCGGCAGGCTCGCCGGTGTTCACGGTGAACGGCAAGTACACGAGCCGCGGATGGACGGAATGGACGCAGGGCTTTCAGTTCGGATCGGCGGTCTTGCAGTTCGATGCCACGGGCGATGCTTCGTTTCTCGAAATGGGGCGTGAGCGCACGGTGGCGGTGATGGCTCCTCATATTACGCATGTCGGCGTGCACGATCACGGGTTCAACAATGTCAGCACGTACGGCAATCTGCTGCGGCTGCTGTGTGAGGGGCGGATTGAGGGCGGAACTTGGGAACGCCACTTTTACGAACTGGCGTTGAAGTGTTCTGGCGCCGTGCAGGCGGCACGTTGGACGCCGGTGAAGGATGGCGGGTTCATTCATTCGTTCAATGGGCCGCATTCGTTGTTTGTGGATACGATCCGGACGGTGCGCGCGCTGGCTTGCGGGCATCGATTGGGGCACGCGCTGTTGGGGGAGAATGACCGGCGGTTTTCGCTGCTCGACCGGTTGTTGCAGCATGCGCAGGCGACGGCGATGTACTCGGTTTACTATGGCGAAGGGCGGGATGCTTACGATATTCGCGGGCGCGTGGCGCATGAGAGCGTGTTCAACACGAACGATGGGAACTATCGTTGTCCGAACTCGCAGCAGGGGTATTCGCCGTTCAGCACGTGGACTCGCGGGCTGGCTTGGGCGATGCTTGGGTTCGCTGAGGAATTGGAGTTTTTGGAGACCGTGGCTGATGGGGAGTTGGCGGCCCATGGCGGCCGGGCCGCTGTGGTCGGCTGGATGCAGCGGGCGGCTGAGGCCACTTGCGATTTCTATATTGAGAACTCGACCACGGATGGGGTGGTGTATTGGGACACGGGTGCTCCGGGGCTGGAGAAGATGGGCGACTGGCGAGGCAAGGCGGGGGATCCGTTCAACGCGCATGAGCCGGTGGATTCGTCGGCATCGGCGATTGCGGCGCAGGGACTGCTGCGGTTGGGACGGTATACGGGCAATGCGCGGTATTGGCAGGCAGGTTTGAGCGTGGCCCGGACATTGTGCGCGGAGCCCTATTTGAGCAGGGATGCCGGGCATCAGGGTCTGCTGCTGCATGCGGTTTATCACCGGCCGAATGGTTGG
The DNA here is from genome assembly GCA_018268935.1 of Acidobacteriota bacterium. Lineage (GTDB taxonomy): Bacteria > Acidobacteriota > Terriglobia > Bryobacterales > Bryobacteraceae > CADEFT01. Next base: position 129,482 of record JAFDVS010000071.1, read on the forward strand.
GACGCAGTTCCGGCGGGCGGTTCCGTGCCGGCCGGCGAGTCGTGCATGTGGGGAGACTACCACCTGCTGGAACTGGCGCTTTATCTGCTGCGCGTGGCCGAGGAGAAGCCGTATTTGACGTTCTGGCATCCGGTGTAAAGATCTGTAAAGTGGTCAGGCCGCTTTGTTATTGAGGACTGGCGGGGCATTGTGGCCGCAGCAGCGTTTGTATTTGAGGCCGCTGCCGCAGGGGCAGGGGGCTCCGCGGGGAATTTGGTTTGCATTGACGGGTTGTGAATTTGTGTAAAGTTTTGTCAATTGGTGTTGGTATGCGGCTGCTTCCTGCATGATTTCGGGGCTGGATTCCATGCGTTCGGCGGCTGCGTGGATGGCGGGGGCGCATTCTTCGATGGATTTTGAGGGGAGCGTCCAATTTTTGCGGGTGAGGATGGCGAGGGATGCTTTGAGGATAACGTTGGGGCTGGAACGCGGGTCATCGAGGAGCGCTTCCAGTTTATCGAGGGCCTTGGCAGTGAGTGTTTGGATGCGGTCGTGCATGGTGAGGGCGAACTCCTGTTCGGAGTACGCTACTGCTTGTTGGAAGGCGGGGTCCTGGAGCCAGTGGTAGATGGTGGGGCGGGAGATTTCGGCGAGTTTGGCGGCCGAAGTCACGGTGGCGCCTGCGGCGAGGGCCTGGATAACCGTGGTTTGGGAAACGGTAAAGGGTTTCATGGCTGGCTTTAGGATACGCCCGAGGGGATGAGTAGTAGTGTCAATTGATCCAAATGGTGTTGGAATGGGTGGAGTTATTTATTTTTGTGCCGTGTGATGGGGTGGGCCGCGGATCCACGCAGATGAACGCCGGTGGAATAAGTCTGATAGACTCTCTCCAAAGCTGCCACGTTTGCCTGAGCTTTCTAACTCGAATTCTGGAGGGGTTATGCAAAGTCAGAAGAACGGCGTGGGCCGTATTCTATTCTCATTCTTCCTGCCGCTGTTGGCGGCGGGCTCTGCATTTGGGCAATCGGCCGACACTGCCATATTGGGCACTGTCACGGAATCGACGGGCGCGGTGATTGCGGGGGCGAAGGTCACCATCCAGCAACCGGCAACGGGTTTGGTGAGGGCGGTGGAGACAAGCAGTGATGGTCTCTACGAGGTGCGGTATCTGCGGCCGGGGCAATATACGGTGGAGTTGGCGCATCCGGGATTCCGGACGGAGCGGCGGACGGGGATCGTGATCGAAGTCAATCAGCAAGCGCGCATTGATGTGACGCTGCAAGTGGGGGATGTGCAGGAGACGGTGGAGGTGAGCTCATTGGCTCCGTTGCTGGAGACGGAGAGCGCGGTGGTGGGCGATGTGGTGAGCGCGGACCGGATTGTGAACCTGCCGATGAACAACCGCAACTTTCTGCAGCTCTCGATTTTGACTCCGGGAGTACGCATCAAGGAGGAGGCGAATGGGGAGCGCACGCGCGTGGTGGCGAATGGGAATCGCGATGTGTGGATGCAGGTGAACATCAACGGGATAACGGCGGTGAATAACCGCGCACCGTTCGTGAACTTCTACCCATCGGTGGACGCAATTCAGGAGTTTAAGGTACAAAGCTCGAATTATTCGGCGGAGTACGGCGGTCAATCGGGGGCGAACATCAACGTGCAGCTTCGTTCGGGGACGAATGAGTGGCACGCCTCGATGTTTGAGTTTCTGCGGAACAATGCGATGGATGCGCGGGGATTTTTCGCGCCGGCTCCGCTGCCGAAGCCGGTGCTGCGGCGGAACCAGTTTGGCGCGGTGGTGACGGGTCCGGCGATCCGGAACAAACTGTTTTTCATGGGCGGGTATGAGGGTGTGCGGGAAAGGCGGCAATCGGCGGCGACGGCGATTGTGATGCCGCTGGCCATGCGGGCGGGGAATTTTTCGGCGGTGTCGACGCCGGTGATCGATCCGCTGAACCAGCAGCCGTTCACGGGGAATATCATCCCGCAGTCGCGGCTGAATCCTGTTTCGGTGAACCTGATCAACACGTACATGCCTGCGCCGAACCAGGGTGGATCGCAAAATTACGCGGGCGTGGTGCAGGACGATTTGCGGATCAATCAGTTCATGGGGCGGGCGGACTATTCGGCGACGGCGAAGGATCAGGTGAGCGTTCACTACATGTATTCGAGCCGGTATTTCCCGACGATTGGGATCAACCCGAGCTTCTATCAGACTGACCGCAATTTCCCCAATACGAGCTTTGGGGTGCAGCACGTACACACGTTTTCGTCGTCGGTGCTGAATGAATTTCGTTTCGGCTTTCACCTTGGCGATATACGCCGGATTGGGCCACGCACGGGGACGGGGTTCAAGATCGAGGATCTGGGCATCACGGGGATGCTGGTAGGCGGGCCGGGCGGGCGCCCGCTGCGCAACGATGAACAGGGATTCCCGACGATCAACATCGAAGGGTATCAAGGGCTGGGGGAGATTGCGGCTTCGTCGAATATCGACGATTCACGGACTTTTCAGTGGGTGGACAACGTGACGGTGATCAAGGGGCGGCACGCGCTGAAGTTCGGCGGCGACATTCGTTATCACCTGGATGAGGCGACGACGAACAACTGGCCGTTCGGGCAGATCACGTTCAACCGGGACATTTCGGGATTAGGGGCGGCGGCGTATATGTTGGGGTTTCCTCGGGAGACGCTGACGCCGGAAGGTGTGCCGCTTTCGAATGTTCGCAACTGGCGTTATGGACTCTACGCGCAGGATGACTGGAAGGTGACGAAGAAGCTGACGTTGAACCTGGGGCTGCGCTGGGACTATTTCACGCTGCCGAACGAAGTGAACCGGGTGACGCGATTCCTGAGCTTCGGGTTGGACGGGCCGCTGCGGCTGGTGCCGGATGATCCGACGAAGTTTCTGCAGCCGTATCTGCCGGAGTACAACTACTTCGGGCCGCGCTTTGGGTTGGCGTACCGCATCACGGACAGGACCGTGTTTCGGGCGGGCTACGGGATTTTTCGGACGGCGGCGCAGTTCGACAACATGAACATCCTGCAATTGAACCCGCCGGCCGGGGGCAGCCTGACGGTGCGGAACGAACTGGTGGATACGGCGGGGCGGCCGATTGCTCCGATTGCCACGATTCAGCGGCCGGTGCCGCCGGAGTTGTATCCGGCGAATCCGATTTTCAATGTGGTGTCGGTGCCGGTGGATCGGAAACGGCGGAACGCGTATGTGCAGAACTACAATGCGACGATTGCTCACCAGTTGACGGGTATGGATGTTCTGGAAGTGTCGTGGGTGGCGAGCAAGAGCGCGAATGTGGACACGAGTTTGCGCAACTTTAATCAGCCGGAGCCAGGGCCGGGACCGGTGCAGGAGCGGCGGCCGTATCCGGCATTTGCGACGATCCGGATGATGGCGTCGGACGGGAACGGGTTGTTCCACTCGATGCAGGCGCGGTATGAGCACCGGTTTTCCAAGGGTTTGAATGTGACGGGCGCGTATACGTGGGGCCACATGATCGACGATGTGACGGAGACGATCAACCGTGGCGGGTGCGGGTGCCAGAGCGCGCGGCTGCGTGGTGCGTATGAGCGTGGGGACAGCGTGGAGGACGTGCGGCACCGCTTCGTGCTGGGTGGTGTTTGGGAGGTGCCGTGGGGCAAGCAGTTGAAGGGGGTGGCCGGCGCGGTGCTGGGAGGATGGCAGGGCGGCTGGCTGGCAACGGTGGAAAGCGGGCAGCCGTTTGCCGTGAGCCAGAGCGGGGATACGCAGAACAAGGGGGGGAATGAGGCATCGCGTCCGCACACGCTGGGGGTGAATGCGAATTTGCCGGGCGGGCAGCGGGATCCGGCTCGGTGGTTCGATACGACGGCGTTTGTGCGCTCGACGTATCAGGGTGCTCCGGCGGCGAATGGGGTGTTTTTGCCGGGGTCTGGCGGGTATGGGACCGCAGGGCGGAATACGCTGATCGGGCCGGGGGCGAATGCTTGGGATCTGTCGGTGAGTAAGAATTTCAAGATGCCGTGGAAGGAGGGACATACGCTGATGTTCCGGACGGAGTTTTTTAATGCGTTTAATACGCCGCAGTTTAATAATCCTGGGAATACGCTGGGGACTGGGGCGTTTGGGGTGGTGTCGAGCACACGGGGGTTGAACCCGAACCGGCAGATGCAGATGGCTTTGAAGTACTTCTTTTGATGTGGAGCGACGGGATAGCGAAGATTCCTGTTGTGGCCACAGATGGACACAGATAAACGCGGATTGGCTAGCCAGCAAGTGGGTTGGACCAACGCAGACGAGGGAAGCGGGAGAAATCGTTGTCCGTTGAGCAGAGTTCGGCGTTGTGCTCGATGGCCAGGGCTGCAAGTATTGGTTTCTGAAAGAGTCCCGGTCTTGTGGTGAGGCGGAGGAAGGCGAGAAGGACGATCCACGGCAGGGCGGTTGTTTCGGTTCCAGTGAGGACTGATTCGAGCCACTTCTTTGCCTTGCCGTGGGCGGGGGCGTCCTGGTTTACGGCGTAGATGAGGAGATTGACATCGATGATTTTCATTTGCGCAGGGCGAGTTTACGGCCTAACTCTTCGTCCTCAATGGCGGTGGCGGCGGCGAGAGCTTTGTCCCAGCGGAAATTCTGGTCGGCGCCGAGGGCGTAGGTTTTCTGGACGAAGCGTGGGCGTTTGGAAGGTGGGTTTGTGAGAGCGGAGCGGACGGCGGAGTTTAGGGCTTCCTTGAATGAGAGGCCACGTTCCTGCATGACCCGTTGAATGAGGGCCTGGACATCGGGGTCGAGGGTAACGGTGGTTCTCATGGCGGCATCATAGCATCAAGATTGTGATAGGACCGGAGATTTGGCGGGGGCTTCGATGGCGCTCGGGCGACGCGGGATCTTTGTCGTGGACGTGTTTGGATACGGCGTCGATGCTGTGGGGGCTATGTACGCGGCGTGAGCGGTGGTGTGGGCCTGGTTCTGCGTAGCGGTCTCATTGGTTCTATGAAGTATGCAGTCGCGTTAACGCGAACGGAAGAGGGGTATAGCGTCTCGTGCCCGGGGCTGCCTGGTTGCTGGTCGCAGGGGCGGACAGAGGAAGAGGCTTTGGCGAACATCAAAGACGCGATACAGGAGTATCTGGCGGTCGCCCGTGAGATTGCGGGTGACCTTGATCTGCGCGAAGTGGAGATTCCTGCGTAGCTGTGGGAAAGATTCCAGGCATTTCCCATCTCAGAGCGGTCAAAGCTTTGGAGAAAGCTGGGCTGAGCATCGCCCGCAGGGCAAGCATATCGTTATGACGGACGGCAAACGCATCCTGACGATTCCGCGTCACAATCCCATTGACGCACACAGAATGGCAAGTATCGTTCGCGATGCGGGACTTACGGAGCAGGAGTTTCGTGCACTGTTGTAGCCAGCCAAGTTGGGGCGTATCCGTCAAGGATGATGAAATCGAATGAGTGAGCGGCGGCAAGGCGAACCGGCAGGAAAGCGTGAGTCTCATCCACTGGTATCGGCGATGATCGCTGAGGCTGAGGAAGCGCCGTGCGTCGTAGAGGCTTGAGTCGGGCGAGTGAATCCTATTGCAGAATGTGATTGAAGGGTGAAGGATTCAATTGCTCGCCAGTCTATGGTCTATTAAGTACTGTTGCATAACAGTAATGGCGGCCGGTCGGGGGAAGCCAGCGTTCTCAACGAGCCGGACAATTTGCCTTTCACGCTTGGCGAGGTCCTTTGATTTCAGCACAGGCCGCGACTTGTACTTCTGTCTCCATCGAGTCTGAAACTCGCGCTCGGCGTTGGAGGCACAGGCAAACTCCGCGTCATATGTGGCTATTAGACGCAGAATGATGTCCGTGAATCCAACAACCCCTCGCAATGAGAGGCTGACGGGAGAGCTTGGGGCTACGACTGAGCACGACGGGATCTCACTTACGCCCAGATCCGCAGCAGTCAAGATGCGATAGGCTTGGCAAGCCTCGAAGGTTTTGAGATCCGCCATGCCGCTGTTGTGCATTAGTGAATTGCGGCACTCCTTAAAGCACCGATACGCGCGAAGAAGGTGTTGCAGACTGGCCGTGCTGTTCTTAGGATGCCGTATCAACTTTGGATAAATGCAATTTTGAATCATGGCGGAGGGGGTGGCCTTGATCTGAGCAATTGCTTGAGTAGCGTCCAGGTTGACACTACCGATCTGGGTTGGGAATTGAAGCGCTTTCTCGAGCCGGGCATGGCCGATGCATTCGAGAACAGTCCTAAGCCAACCTTCAAAAATGCCGAAGGCCTGAACGAGAAGGATTGTGGCGAACTGTTCCTGTTGAGCGTCCCAGGTGAGTTCCAGGCATGCACGCTTCAAATTCGCACCGCGGATTCCACTCCCATCGACAAAGTGCCTATCGAGCACCCCCACCGTCAAATCCTGTGTTACGCTAGCCAGTCTCGTCACGTTCCTTCTGAGGTTCCAGAGTGCAACCGATGTCGGCCATACAAAATCGAAGGTTTCGGTTATCCTTTGGTACGCTGATCGGGATGCGGTGAAAAAGAGATTGACCATAGGTTTTTCATCCAATGTAACCAGGGTTCTGCAGTTAAGGGCTCACTTATTGTTTGTTCAAAAGACTGCGTCTTCAGATTTGAGGATTGAATCTACAGCGGTGGCCGGAGCTTGGCCATTGCTTCCATGGCGGCTCGGGCGACGGCGGGGTCTTTGTCGTGCACGTATTTGGATACGGCGTCGATGCTGTGGGGGCTGCGGCGATTGGCTAGGGAGTTGATAGCTCCGATGAGCAGGTTGCCTTGGAGGTTGGGGAGCGCGGATTTGAGGGCGTTGTCCGGGGCTTGGCCGGGCATGGGCTCGAGGGCGAAGCGGGCGTAGACGGAGAGTTTCTCGTCGGATAGAAGTGGCGCGATAGCGGGGACGGCGCGTTCGTCGCCGATGACTGCGAGACGTTGGCAGGCTTTGGCTTTGGCGAAGATGGAGGCTTGTGGGTCTTTGAGGGTGGCGGTTAGTTTTGCCTGTTCGGTGGCTTGCATGGTGACGGGTGTCCTTTCAGATGCGCCAGGGTTCGCGCATGGCGCGGGAACGCATGCGGTTGGCTTCGGAGTCGTTGATGAAAGTGTCGGTGGCGGGATCGAATGTCAGTTTGCGGCCGAGTTGGAAGGCGATGTAGGCGGCGTGGGCGGTGATGTGGGCCTGGGCGGCGGCGAGGGCGTTGGAACGCGCTTGTTTGCGGGATTTGACGCAATCGAGGAAGTCGCGGACGTGGCGGGTGGTGGCTTCGGAGGCTTGCTCGCGGGTGACGGCGAGATCTTCGTTGCGAAGGTTCTCCGATACTTCGATTTTGCCGGAGTCGGCGGTTTCGGCCCAGCCGGCGTCGCCTTCGACTCGGAAATGGCAACTGCCGAGGCCCATGAATCCTTTGTCACGGATGACGAGCTTCATGCCGTTTGCGTAGCGGCAGTGGATGGCGTAGGGCGAGATGGCGCCCATGCCGGAAGGGATGTATTCGATGGGCGCGGTTTCGTCGAGGTGGCCGACCCAGGAGCAGAGGTCGATGGTGTGGGAGCCCCATTCGAGGATGCCGCCGCCGTGGAAATCGAAGTAGCCGCGCCAACGTCCGCGGACGTAGTCGGGGTGGTAGGGGCGCCAGGGGGCGGGGCCGAGCCAGCGATCCCAGTCGAGGACTTGCTTGGGCGGGAGGGGCTCTTCGGGGAGCCAGTTGTGGGTGGTGAGCGGGGCCCAGCGTTCGCCGGGTCCGGCTTCGGCGTGGAGGGTGTGGAGCTTGCCGAGTTTGCCGGTGTGGGCGAGTTGGTAGACCTTATTGAAATTGATGCCGTTGCGGCGCTGGGTGCCGGCCTGGTAGATGCGGCCGAGGCGCTGGAAGGTGTCGGCGAGGTGGCGGCTTTCGGCGATGGTCATGGAGCAGGGCTTTTCGCAATAGACGTCTTTGCCTGCTTTGGCGGTCATGGTGGCGAGGAGGGTGTGCCAGCGGTCGCCGGTGGCGATCAGGACGGCGTCGATGTCGCGGCGGGCCCAGAGCTCTTCCTGATCGGAGTACATGGCGCAATCGCGGTTGCCGTTTTTCTGGTCGGCCATGGACTTGATGGTTTCGCGGCGCTCATTGCGGACGTCGCAGATGGCGAGCATCTGGACATCGGGTTGGGCGAGGAAGGAGCGGAGGTCGGTAGTGCCTCGGCCGCCGATGCCGAGTCCGCCGAGGGTGACGCGGTCACTGGGGGGCGTGGCTCCGTTGAGGCCGAGGGCGGAGCCGGGAATGATGAGCGGGGCGGCGACGGCGGCTTGCACGGCTCTGCGCCTTGAGATGGGGGTGTTGGGCATGTAGGATTGCTCCTTGATGAAAGTGAATATATCGCAATGGAGTGGTTCGGCGCGATAGAATCGGAGTCCTCTATGATGACCCGCAGACAGTTCTTTTCGACTACAGCAGGGGCGGCGTTGGCCCAGGGCGCGGTGGGGAAGAAGCCGAACTTTCTGGTGATCCTGGCCGATGACATGGGGTATTCGGACGCCGGCTGTTACGGCGGCGAGATTGACACGCCGAATCTGGACCGGCTGGCGGCGAATGGGCTTCGATTTACGCAATGCTATTCGACAGCACGTTGCGGGCCATCGCGGAGTTGTATCTTGACGGGGCGCTATGCGCAGCAGACGGCGTCGGATGTGATGACGCCGGGGAACATTCCGGAGTGGACGCGGTTTGCTCCGCAGTATCTGAAGCCGCTGGGGTACCGTTCGTATCATTCGGGGAAGTGGCACATGCGGTTCCAGCCGGTGGCGGGGGCGGGGTTCGAGCATTCGTACACGCTGATGGATCAGAACCGGTTTTTTACTCCGCAGTCGCATTTGCTGGATGGTGAGAAATTGCCGGCGGTGAAGGCGGGGGATGGGTATTATGCGACGGTGGCGATTGCGGATCATGCGGTGCGGATGTTGAAGGGGCATGCGGCGTCGGGGGGCGGGGCTTTCTTTTTTTATTTGGCGTTTACTTCGCCGCATTTTCCGTTGCATGCGTTGCGGGAGGATATCGAGCATTACAAGGGGCGGTTTACGGAGGGGTGGGATGTGGCTCGGGAGCGGCGGTATGCGCGGATGAAGAAGATGGGGCTGGTGAATGGGGCGTTGCCGCCGTTGGAGACGGAGACGTATCCGCCGTGGAACACGCCGGCGGCGGAGTTGGTGGCTCGGATTGGGGAAGGGGAGGTGGCTCGGGCGGTGGCGTGGGCTTCGTTGACGGCGGCGCAGAAGGAGTTGCAGCGGACGAAGATGGCGATTCATGCGGCGATGATTACGCGGATGGATCGGGAGATTGGGCGGGTGCTGGATCAGTTGCGACTGATGGGGGAGTTGGAGAACACGGTGATTGTGTTTGTGTCGGATAACGGGGCGAGCGCGGAGCAATTGATACGGGGGGATGGGCATGATCCGAAGGCCGAGGCGGGGTCGGGGGCGTCGCATTTGTGCTTGGGGCCGGGGTGGTCGAGCGCGGCGAATACTCCGTTTCGGCTGCATAAGTCGTGGGTGCATGAGGGGGGGATTTCGTCGCCTTGTATCGTGCATTGGCCGGCGGGGATTCGGGATAAGGGGAAATTGCGGCATGATCCGTGTCATTTAGTGGATTTGCTGCCGACGATGGTGGATTTGGGTGGGGGGAGCGTGGGTTCTGGGGTGCCTGCGGGGGCACCGGGGTTGAGTGGGGTGAGTATGGCTCCGGCGTTTGCGCGGAGTGGGGTGCTGAAGAGGGAGATGCTGTATTGGCATCATTTGGATAATCGGGCTGTGCGGGTGGGGGATTGGAAGCTGGTGTCGGCGGGGAAGGGCGGGCCTTGGGAGTTGTACGATTTGGGCAAGGATCGGGGGGAGATGCGGAATTTGGCGGGGGCTATGCCGGGGAAGGTGGAGGAGTTGGCGAATTTGTGGCAGAAGACGGAGGATGGGTTGGTGAAGGTGCGGGAAGGGGCTGTGGCGATGGGGAAGGCGGGGCGGATGTAGGCAGGGCTCGCCAGGGGTTAGACGGTGAGGACTGCAACTTGGTGGCCGGAGGCTTGAACCAGGCGTTTGATGTCGGCAGTGTCGCCGGTTAGGATTGTAGCCTTGTTGCGGAGGGCGACTGTTACGACAACGGCGTCCACTACGTCGGTGGTTCGGGTTTTTGCCAGCAGGCTGCCCGCGGCGTGAGCGTCTTTCTCAGCGAGGGGGACGATGGTGCAGCCGGCGAGGAAGCGGCGGAGTTGGACCTGTTGGGGGGATCGACTGACTTGGGCGACCACCGGTGCGGGAACGAGCGGGCAAATGCCGAGTTCCAGCCGGACTCTGTGTTCCGCCCAGGCGCGGGGCGTCGTAGACACAGTTGTTCATGCGGGACGGCGGGCTTTTGGGGCTCGGAGTTGGGCTTTCACGTTGCGGCGGGCGGTTTCTATTTCCTCAGGGGTGAATGGACCGTGCTGGTTTTCCCATGCGGCGACGGCCGCCAATCCGGCGCGCCGCTGCAGGGCATCGGGTGCGGCAGTGGCTAGGATGTTTTGGTGGATGTCGGGATCCACGGTGATCGCAAGCTTCGGTGAGGGATTGCCGCGCGGCATGAGAGTATCCTACCACTGTAGGATTGTTCAGCCTTCCCAGGCTGAACTGCGACCGGCCGGAGGCCCGTCGCCACTTAACGGAGCCAGATGCGGGCGTCGCCTCGGCTTTTGTTGGGGCCGGCGGTGAGGATGAGGGGGACTTGGCGGAGGGTTGTGCCGGGGAGGGCGGGGAGGCGGGCGTGGATTTGGGTGACCCCGATGAGGCCGGGGGCTTGGGTCAGGTATTCGATGTTGGCCGGTTGGCCGGAGATGGTTAGGGTGACGGGGAGAGTTGGGATAGGAAGGGGGGCGGCGGCTGGTTGGCCGGTTTGGCTGGCGGGGGTGGTTTGGCCTAGGCCGGTGGCGAATATGACGATTAGATCGGCGGGGGCGAAGGGGTTGGATTGGGTGTTGGGGCGGCTGGCGATGTCGAAGGCGGCGGCTTCGTTGACGGTGGCGGGGCGGAGGAAGATTTCGGGGGCGGATTCCTGGACGGGCATTCGCAGGGCGTTGGAGGGGACTCCGCGGTAGGTGGCTTGGATGGTCGCTTCGGTTTTTCCGGCGATTTCGTAGGGGACTTGGATTTTGAGCTGGAAATAGCCGCTGGAGAAGATGGGGACGGGTTGGTTGTCGATGGTGACTTGGGTTTCGGCTGGGCCGGTGACTTCGGTGTCGGGGCCGAGGCCTTGGCCGTAGATGCTGAGCATTTGGCCGGGGACGAGGGGGCTCGCGGGGCCACCGGCGGCGCTGGCGATTTGATCGGCGGCGAGGGATCCGAAACCGTGCGGGTCGCCGGTTTGATAGAGGAGAAGAAGCTGGCCGATGCCGGGCTGGTCGCCTTCGAGGGTGGATGCTTCGGCGGTGACGGGGTCGGTGATGAGGCCGCCGGGGCGGAACTCGGATGCGGTCCAGGAGAGTTGCTTGATGAGGAGATACAGCAGGAGGCGCTGGAGGGCTTCGGAGAGTTGGGTGTTGTCGAGGGGTGCTCCGAATTGGGCTCCGAAGCCGGCGACGTAGACGGGGTAGCGGGCGGTAAGGAAGCCGAAGGCGGCGTCGCGCTCTTCGTCGGTGGTGGCTTGATCGAAGTAGGCGTAGGCCTCGTAGATGAGGTTTTCGCCTTGGATTTCGCCGGCTTGGGTGAAGCCCTGGAAGCCGAGTTTGTCGCGGAAACTGGGGATGGCGATGATTTGCTGGGCTCCGGTGGCGCGGATGGCGTTGACTTTGATTTGCATCGCGTCATGCCAGGCGGGCCAGTCATCGGGGCGGGGTTCGGCGGGGTCGGGTGGAGAGTAGAGGCTGAAGACGACCATGTGGTTGTCTCTGAGGGTGGCGGCGAGGGTGAGGAGGAAGGTTGGGGAAGAGGCAAGGATGGGGACGAGGGCTTCTTCGTTGGCGAGTTGGACGGTGGCGCGGATGGTATCGAGGGGCGTTTCGGCGGGGATGGTGAGGCGGACGGCGTTGAGGTTCCAACGCTGGCGAAGAATGCGGAAGATCTGGCGATTGGCGAGGGGGAAGGGGAGATCGACGCCGTTGAGGAGGAAGCGGTTGCGGTCGGCGTCGAGGAGGTTGGCGGAGCGGACGGTGTAAGGTGCTTTGGGCGTGGGGATGGGGGGCGCGTGCCCGTGGAGGTGGGGGGCGAAGATGAGTGCAGCGAGCAGGCAGACCCGAGGAAGCATCCCGTTTGTACCTCAGTGTATCAACCTATATTGCGGGGTGCAGGTTGGGTGTGAGTTCGCCGATAGAAGGGTAATATGTCTCCCCACCTGTCTCGTGTTTCTCTGTGCGTGCTGATTGGATCGCTGGCCTGGGGCCAGACGATTACGCGGGTTGCCGGTACGGGCACGTCCGGATTTTCGGGGGATGGGGGGCAGGCGCTGGCGGCGCAGTTTGCCAGTCCGCGGGCGGTGGGGTTGGATGCGGCGGGGAATCTGATCCTGGCCGATTCGGTGAATGACCGGGTGCGGAAGATTACGGCGGCGGGCGTGGTGAGCACGATTGCGGGGACGGGGGACATATTCAAGGACGCGCCGGATAATAGCGCGGCGACGAGCACGTTTTTCTGGCGGCCGTCGAGCGTGGTGATTTCACCGTCGGGCACGATTTATGTCGCGGATACCCTGCGCGATGTCGTGCGGCGGATCAATGGGAATGGGACGTCGACGATTGTGGCGGGGACGCAGAACGCGCTGTCCGATACCAATGGCAGCGGGGGCCCGGCGACGCAGGCGAAGTTGAGCTGGCCGCGTGGGCTGGCTTTGGACAATGAAGGCAACCTCTATATTGCCGATTCGTTGAATCATGTGGTGCGGAAGGTGACTCCTTCGGGAACGATATTGAATGTAGCCGGGGTGTGGAAGGACGAGGGATTTAACGGGAATAATATTCCGGCGACGACGGCGAAGTTGAACGGGCCGATTGATGTGGCGGTGGATGGGGGAGGGAACCTTTATATCGCCGAGGGGAGCGCGAACCGGGTGCGGAAGGTGAGTCCGACGGGGATTATTTCGGCGTATGCGGGGACGGGGGAATTCGGATTTTCGGGCGATGGTGGGGCGGCGACGTCGGCGAAGCTGTCGTGGGTGGAGTATATCGCGGTGGATCGCGGGGGGAATCTGTACATCAGCGACCAGACGAACAACCGGATCCGGAAGGTGACCCCGAACGGGACGATCAACACGATTGCGGGGACGGGGGCGTTGGGGAACAGCGGAGATGGCGGGAACGCGTTGAGCGCGACATTTGGCGGGTTGGGGGATATTCTGCCTTTGCCGAATGGGGATTTGTATGTGGTGGACAGCGGGAATCATGTGCTGCGGAAGATTACGTATAACTGCAACTTCACGTTTACGCCGGAGGTGACGTACCTGGACGCAGCCGGCGGGACTGGGGCGGGGACGGTGAATGCGAGCGCGGGGTGTTTGTGGGCTCCGTTCAGCGACTCGACGTGGTTGACGACGACGGGGTATCAGACGGGATCGGGGGCGGTGCCGTTCCAGGCGGCGGCGAATCAGACGGGATATGAGCGGACGGGGTTCGTTTATGCGGGCTCGGCGCAGAGCATGGTGGTGCAGCGGGCGACGCAGCGGGTGTACAGCGATGTGAATCCGAGCGGGGTGTATTTCGATGCGGTGAGTGTGCTGGCGAGCATGGGGATTCCGGGTGGGACGGCGACGAATCCGCTGCGCTATTTTCCGGACGAGGCGATGACGCGGGCGCAGATGGCGGTATTTATTGTGCGGGCGATTTACGGGGGATCGGACAATTTCAGTTTTTTGGGGACTCCGTACTTCAATGACGTGCCGTCAACGCATCCGCAGTTCAAGTGGATTCAGAAGCTGCGCGAGTTGGGGGTGACGTCGGGGACGAGCGTGAATCCGCCGCTGTTTTCGCCGGATTGGGCGGTGAACCGGTATCAGATGGCGAAGTTTCTGGTGTCGATGGTGTACCCGGAGGGGCACGACTTCGGGGTACCGGCGGTGCGGTATTTCGACGATGTTGCGCCGGACCATGCGTTTTACCGCTGGATTCAGGAGTTGCGGCAGATTGGGGTGACGCTGGGGACGTCGTTTGCTCCGCCGCTGTTTGCGCCGGATCCGAATGTGAGCCGGGGTCAGATGGCGCTGTTTATTCTGCGGGCGATTAATCCGCTGTTTTTGCCGGTGGGGACTCCGTATTTGTCGAGCGTGTCGGTGCTGGGGACGGGGGAATCGCTGACGATCGCCGTGAGCGGGCAGAATACGCATTTCGATGCGACGTCGGTGCTGAATATGGGCCCGGATATTACGGTGAACTCGATTCAGTTGATCAGCACGCGGCATATTCTGGCGAATATCACGGTATCGCCGACGGCGCGGAAGGGACCGCGTCCGGTGGTGGTGCGGACGGGGTCGGAGGATGCGTTTAAGTTGAGCGCGTTTACGGTGCAGTAGGGGAGCGGAGTTCGCGGGTGAGGAGGTAGAGAAGCGGGCCGAAGGAGCCGGCCACGAGGGTGAGGGCGATGAAGGGCCAGGATGCGATGCCGCGCTTGCGGGCGTCGGCGGCCATCCAGAAGCAGGATAGGATGCAAACGATGGCGAGGTCGGCGAGGACCTGGGCGGCGCCCCAGCTTTGGAAGTGGGGTTTGATGATGCCCCAGTAGCCGGCATCGAAGAGGGCGGTGGTGGTGAGGGCGCCGAATGCGAGGATTACGGCGGCGAGCGGGAAGAGTGGGCGAAGCATGAGAAACCTCCTTGGTTTTCGAAACTCAGAATGCGGCAAGACGGTGCATTGCCGCAATTACCTGTGAGGTTATTGAATTGATGCAAGGCGGCAGGTGAGAATTGCGGTTGTGGAAGTGTTTGCGGATGTGCTGAAGACGTGGCGGCAACGGCGGCGGCTGTCGCAACTGGAACTGGCGTTGACGTCGGGGGTATCGCAGCGGCATATCAGCTTTCTCGAATCGGGGCGGGCGATGCCGAGCCGGGAGATGATCCTGAAGATCAGTGAGACGCTGGAGGTGCCGCTGCGGGACCGGAACGGGTGGCTGGTGGCGGCGGGGTTTGCTCCGCTGTTCCGGGCGCGGAGGCTGGAGGATCCGGAGATGCGGCAGGTGATGGGGGCGGTGCGGACGATGCTGCGCAATCACGAGCCGTTTCCGGCGCTGGCGGTGGACCGGGCCTGGAACATACGCCTGGCGAATGGCGCGTTTGAACGGTTGACGGCGATGCTGGGGGCGGATGTTTGGGGGAAGATCGGAGGGGGGCGGAATCTGATGCGGCTGTTCTTTCATCCGGAGGGGATACGGCCGATGGTGACGAATTGGGCGGCGATCGCTCCGTTGCTGTGGTGCAGGGCGGAGCGGGAGGCGGAGGCTGCGGGCGGGGAGGATATGCAGGCCGTGCTGGGTGAGTTGCGGCCGTTTCAGGATGCGAGCGTGTTGCGGATGGCTGAGGATACGCCGCTGCTTCCGGTATTGCCGGTGAATATTGCCTGGCAGGGGGTGCGGATTTCGCTGTTCACGGTGATTGCGACGTTTGGGACAGCGCAGGATGTGACGGCGGAAGAGTTGCGGATTGAGAGTATGTTTCCGGCCGATGAAGAGACGGAGCGGCTGTTTCGGGGGATGTAGAGGGATTATCTCTTGCGTGCCAGGAAGAGCACGTCGATGCCAAATGAGCCTTGCAGGCCAGGCCAGTTGATCCAGCGATCGCGGAAGACCAAGTCGGAGGGATTCCATTTATGGAGGGCGTGGAAGCAGTGCACGCGGACGATTTGGAAGGCGGATAGGGCGGTGTGGAGGGACTGCAGAGAGAAAGCATGAGTGGGGACAACGGCTCCGGAGCCGCGTGAGGCCAAATCGTCGAATGTCATTTGATCGGTGGATTGTTCGACGACACCGGAGGCTTCCGGGGACCAGAGCTTAAAGGCATCGTGGGGGAGCATGGAGTGCGAGGTGATGAGAGCGAGCATGCCACCCGGATTGAGGACTGCGGCGATGCGATTGAGGAGGGCTTGCTCGTGGCCCACGGGGACATGTTGGAGGACGTGGGAGCAGAGTACGAAGTCAAAGCCGGATTCCGGGGATTGTTCCAGGTAGCAGTTGTCCACGCGGACGTTTTGCAGCGATGCAGCGGCATGCCGGGCGATCTGACTTCGGGCGGGATCGGGCTCCAGGGCGATGGATGTGGCAAAGAGCGGGGCGAATTTTCTGAGGAGGCGGCCACGGCCGCAACCGAGGTCGAGGAAGCGCCGGCGGGGCGTTGTTTCGGCCTGTTGTCTGACGATGGCGAGGGCATACTCTTCCGAGCGGGACCAGTAATGGTCATAGGGGTTGTGGGATTGGATGAAGAGGGAGATGGTGTCATCCCAGGCATCGTTGTAGCGGTAGGGGCTAATCATGGACGAGGCTCTTGGTGATGAGGCGATTGCGGTCCACGGAGAGAGCCACGACGCGGGTGCGGCGGGAGGTATTGGTGAGGAGGTCGAAGGCCTGCTCGGCGATGACCATGGGGCCGGCATCGAGCGTGGCGACGAACCTGTCGGCGGGCTTTTTGAGGATTCTGTGACGGACCTCGCGCAGACCATCGTAGCCTACGACTTTGGTTTTCGGGGCGTTTTCGAGTTTGTGCTGGTATCGATCCAGGGCGTCGGCAACGCCGAGGGCCATGTCGTCGTTGGCGGCGACAATGACGCGATAGGGCCAAGGTTTTCCGGAGGCGCTGAAGGATTCGATTTTTTTGCGGACGGCAACATAGGCATCGTCGCGATCCCAAGTGTCGAGGGTGATGTGCTCGTCGAGATTGCCGGAGATCAAGCCGAGGGAGCTGAGTTGCTGCTCGAAGAAAAGCTTTCTGTCTTTGGCGGATTGATAGAGCTGGCTGGCATGAACGAGGAGGACTTGTCCGGGTTTGGCGTATTTGGCGACCTCCCCGCAGAGAAGATTCACTCCGTTTCTACTTGTGGCCTTGAGGATGAAGAGATTTCTGGGGCTGGGCGAGCGGGCGCCGGGCTTCGGTTTTGGGAACTCATTCAAGGCGACGATGCGGCAGCCGGCGTTGCCGAGAATCTCCAATTGTTCGAGGACGGAGTCGGAGCGGCTATCGCTGACGATTTCCGGCCAAATGAGGAATAAATACCGCGGAATTGGGCCTTGCGCCAAGTCGCGGATGACGGAGCGGAAATCGGGGAGGCTGCGAAATGTGGGGCAAGGCCTGAGAAACATGCCGTGATCGCGCAGGCGGCGCATGAGGTGGTATTCGAGGTCGATATTGAAAGAGTCGCAGGCGGTGGCATCGCGTGGGACGCAGAGGACTAATTCTTCGCGGAGGGCGCCGCGGGCGAAGTTGCCGAGTAGCTGTACGGCCTTTCTTTCGAGTTCCTCGTCATCGGCAAAGCGGTGGACGACGAAGAGGCGTTCGGCGCGTTTGAGGAAGGCGCTCAACTGGCGTTGCTTGGAGGGATTCTGTTCGCGATGGGTGTCGGCCTGTGGATATTCAGGGCCCATGACGAAGAGGATGGTGGGGAGGTTGAGGCGGAGCGCTTCGTTGAACTCCAATTCGGTCAGGGATAGTTTTTTTGGATTGCGGTTGCGGCATCGAGGGACGTGGCCGTAGCGGCGGCCGATGACGCCGATGTAGGCAGAAGCCTCTCTCACCATGGACAAGGATGCTTCAATCAAGTCGGTGGCGGGCTTGGTGGGGTCGTGCTCCATGGCGACGGGGAAGAACTTGGTGGCGAGCGCGGCTTTCATCAAGGCGAGCCGGCAATGGGCCAAGTCCTCAAAGGTGCCTGAGATCATGACGCCTGGAAACGAACGCGGGTGAGGATGCGTCGTGTCTGCCATCAGACCAATATCAGATAAACAAGCGGCTGATTCAAGGCAGGTGGGTATGGGACCGGGATTGAGGCTACACTGTTAGGCAAAGGGGTCTGGCTGGTACATGTGGATTACTTTGCTTTTCTTCGCGGCGCTGTCGTTTGCGCAGACGGCGGTGGTGGTGACGATTGCGGGCGGGGAGCGCGGGTATGGGGGCGATGGCGGGCCGGGGGCTGGGGCTCAGTTTTCGCTGGCGAGTGTGGCCAATCCGTGCGATCCGGCGCGGTTTGAACAGGTTTCTCATTTGTCGGTGGATGGCGAGGGGAACGTGTATGTGGCGGATTCGAATAATCACCGGATCCGGCGGATTGGGGCGAATGGGGTGGTGGAGACGGTGGCGGGGTCGGGGACGCGGCCGGCGGTGAATCTGCGGTGCGAGGCGATTACGGGGATCGGGGACGGGCCGGTGCTGGAATCGCGGCTGTTTACGCCTTCGATGGCGGTGATGCATGGGAATGGGAATCTGATTGTGGCGGATCAGATGAATAACCGGGTGCGGCAGGTTGTGGCGGGGCAGATTTCGACGTTGGCGGGGAGCGGGCTGCATAATTTGTTTGCGCCGGGGATTCCGGCGACGGCATCGCCGATGGATTGGCCGACGGCGCTGGGAGTGGATGCGGCGGGGCTGGTGTACTTCAGCGAGATGCATAGCAACCGGGTGGGGCGGGTGGAGGCGAATGGGCGGCTGGCGGCTGTGGCGGGCGTCGGGTTTCCAGGGTTTTCGGGAGATGGGGGAAGGGCGGTGGCGGCGACGCTGCGGCGGCCGACGGGGATGGCTTTCGATGCGGCGGGGAATTTGTATATCGCCGATAGCGGGAATCACCGGGTGCGGAAGGTGGACGCGGCGGGGTTGATTACGACGGTGGCGGGGAATGGACGGGCGGAGTTTGGCGGGGATGGCGGGCCGGCGGTGGAGGCATCGCTGAATAATCCGATGGATGTGAAGGTGGATTTAGAGGGGAATTTGTATATTGCGGATACTTTGAATCACCGGGTGCGGAAGGTGGATGCGGCGGGGGTAATTACGACAGTGGCGGGGACGGGGGAGCCGGGGCGTGGGGAGGATCTGGTGGCGGCGGCGGAGAGCGCGGTGGATCATCCGTCGTCAGTGGCGGTGGATCGGGCGGGGGATTTGTATTTCACGGATTGGCAGAATCACCGGGTGCGGAAGGTTGTGTTTGGGGACCGGCCGGTGATTGCGGGGGTGAAGGATGCGGTGGTTTTGGGGACGGTTAGTATGAGTGTGGCTGGGGTCCGGATGAGTGGGGATGTTGAGATTGACGGGGCCCCGGCTACGGTGGAGGCGGTTTCGGAGACAGGGGTGACTATATTGCTGCCGGATGGGTTGGGGGTTGGGGTGCATACGTTGCGGGTGGGGCGGAGTGATTTGGTGGCGTTTCGGGTGGTGGAACCTTGAGTTACGCGCCGGCCTGGAGGCCCGCGCCACTGCTGATCGCGACGATGATGG
This sequence comes from Acidobacteriota bacterium, assembly GCA_018268935.1. Lineage (GTDB taxonomy): Bacteria > Acidobacteriota > Terriglobia > Bryobacterales > Bryobacteraceae > CADEFT01. The sequence continues at coordinate 148,847 of JAFDVS010000071.1, forward strand.
TGTTTGGGGCGGAGCCGGGGGCTCGGGTGGAAGCGGATGGTTTGGTGGCTGGGCGAGAGGCTGCGATTGTGGTGCGGCTGCGGGATGGGCGGGCGGGGTTGGAGGCGGCGATTGATATGCCTTCGATGCCGGGGATGGCGGTGGCTCGGTATTCGTTTGCGGCTCCGGCGGGGGAGGTGGTGCGGATTGGGCATACGTTTCCGCATGGCGGGGCGTTCCGGCTGCGATTGACGGTTTCGGGGCGGACGGAGGAGTTTGCCTTGCGGGTGCGGGGTGGGAACGAGAACGATTTGATGATGGCGGCGATGGGTCCGGCGGCGGGTGGGGGATGGTATGCGTCGGGGACGAGCCAGGTTCCGCGCGAGACGCCGCAGTTGATGACGAATTGGGATGGTCATGGGTGGAATGTGATGTTGCATGGGGTGGGGATGTTGACGCATATCAATCAGACGGGGCCTCGGGGGCGGGATAAGATATTCGCGGCGAACTGGCTGATGGGGATGGCGTCGCACAAGGTGGGTCCGGGGGTGTTGACGCTGCGGTCGATGGTGACGCTGGAGCCGTTGACGGTGACGGGGAAGCGGTATCCGCTGCTGTTTCAGACGGGGGAGACGGCGAATGGGGTGCCGATTGTGAACGGGCAGCATCCGCACGATTTTGTGATGGAACTGGCGGCGGCGTACCAGGTGAAGCTGAGCGCGCGGACGTCGGTGAGTTTGTATGGGGGGCCTCGGGGGGATCCGGCGCTGGGACCGCCGGCGTTTCCGCACCGGATGTCGGCGTCGGAAAATCCGCTGGCGGTGATTTCGCACCATCACCAGGATTCAACGCATATTTCGGGGAATGTCGTGACCGGCGGGGTGACGTATGGGCCGGTGACTTGGGAGGTGTCGGGGTTTCACGGGCGGGAGCCGGATGAGAAGCGGTGGGGGATGGAGAGCGGGGGAATTGATTCGGTGTCGACACGGTTGACGGTGTCACCGACGGCGCGATGGACGGGGCAATTTTCGATTGGTCGGATTAACAACCGGGAGACGACGCATCCGATTCGGGATACGTTGCGGACGACTGCTTCGTTGGGATATGCGCGGAAATTGCGGCGCGGGCATTGGGCTTCGACGCTGGTGTGGGGGCGGAATCATGATCTCGCGTTTACGCAGTTGCCGTCGCTGAATCCGGTGCTGCCGGTGGATTCGGAGTTCAAACATATTGTGTCGGTGCCGACGCGGATTCCGGGGCAGAAATACAATTCGTATCTGGCGGAGTCGACGCTGCGGTTCAAGAGCAGGAATTGGGTTTGGGGGCGGGTGGAGAATACGGATAAAGACACGCTGCTGTTGTTTGAGGAGGCTCCGTTTTTGTTGTTGGTGGATGAGCAGAGGTATGCGCGGGTGCAGTTGGTGACGGCGGGGTATAGCCGGGAGTTGCGGAGCGGGGTGAGTTGGCTGAGTCCTTCGTTGGGCGGGCAGGTGACCTGGTTTCGGGCTCCGGAGCGGTTAGCGCCGGTGTTTGGGGTGAACAGCTTTGGGGCGCAGGTGATTTTGCGGGTACGGTTGGGGGCTTGGTTCCGGGGGGAGTGAGTGAGCGCGCCGGCCTGGAGGCCCGCGCCACCGTGGGCTTTGGGTGTTGGATTGCTTGGGGGAATCGGAGGCTTTTTGTGTCCCATTCCCAACCTGCTTCGTTTCGCTATCTGCTGCCGGTGTTGCGGATTGCCATCGGGTGGCACTTCCTGTATGAAGGATTGGTGAAATTGATCTACGCCGGATGGAGTTCGGCGGGATTTTTGCAGGCGAGCACGGGGCCGCTGGCGGGCGTGTTCCGGGCGATTGGTGGGAATTCGGTGGCGGTGACGGTTGTTGATTTTCTCAACATCTGGGGCTTGATTGCGGTGGGACTTGGGTTGATGCTGGGGGTTTTGACCCGGTGGGCGTCGGTGGGCGGGATGGTGTTGCTGGGGTTGTATTACCTGGCGAATCCGCCGTTGTTTGGGTTGCCGGTGGCGGGGAGCGATGGGAGCTACCTGATTGTGAACCGGAATCTGATTGAGATGCTGACGCTGGGGTTCTTTGTGGCGTGGCGGCCGGTGGTGGATGAAGTGGCGCAGGCGTCGCGGCGGGAGATGCTGGCGGCGGCGGCGGGGTTGCCGGTGATGGGGGCGTTTCTGCTGGCGGTGCTGCGGAAGCATGGGTACCGGAGCTTTGAGGAGATGAATCTGCGGATGCGGGGGCCGGGGCCGAACCGGGTGGTGGCGAATCCGACGATACGGAGTTTTCAGTTCGCGAAGGTGGGGGATTTGCGGGCGCGGCCTCCGATGGCTCAGATTGGCAAAGTGCAGTTCAGCCGGCTGATTTTGGGCGGGAATCTGATTGGGGGATGGGCGCATGCTCGGGATCTGATTTATGTGTCGAAGCTGGTGAAGGCGTATCATCACCGGGACAAGGTGTTTGAGACGTTCGCGCTGGCCGAGTCGTGCGGGGTGAATGCGATTCTGACGAATCCGATGCTGTGCGAGACCATTAATGATTACTGGAGGAATGGCGGGCGGATTAAGTTTATTTCCGATTGCGGGGGGAAGAATGTGCTGGAGATGATCCAGCGGTCGATTGATAAGGGGGCGGCGGCTTGTTACATTCAGGGGGCGGTGACGGATCAGTTGGTGAAGGACGGGAATTACGATTTGATTGCGAAGGGGCTGGAGTTGATCCGGAAGAACGGGATTCCGGCGGGCATCGGGGCGCATGAACTGGCGACGGTGAAGGGCGTGGTGGGACGCGGGCTGGCGCCGGATTTCTGGATGAAGACGCTGCATGAGTGCAATTACTGGTCGGCACGGAAGGATCAGCAGCACGACAATATCTGGTGTACGGAGCCGGAGGATACGGTGGCTTTCATGAAGGAGCGGCCGGAGCCGTGGATTGCGTTCAAGGTGCTGGCGGCGGGGGCGATTGATCCGAAGCGCGGGTTCCGGTATGCGCTGGAGAGCGGGGCGGATTTTTTGTGCGTGGGGATGTATGATTTTCAGGTTGTGGACGATGTGAATTTGTTCTGCGATGTGTTGAATAAGGGTTTGGTGAGAGGACGGGAGTGGCGGGCATGACAGAGCGGTGAAATTTGGGTACCTTTGAAAGAGAGGCCCCAATGACAATCACCTTGCCTTTGGAACCGCGAGAGGAAGCACGGCTGCTGGCCGTGGCTAGAGCGCGAGGACTTTCCGCGGATGCCTTGGTACGAGCGGCTTTAGACGATATCCTTGCCGAGGCGTCGGAGGAAGTTACTGAAAAAGAGCCAACACGGTCTTTGCGCGGGCTCTTGGCGGGGTATGGCACTGCACCATCGGCAGAGGAGATCGACCGGAATCGTGCGGAGATGTTCGCGGACTTTCCGCGATCGGATGTTTGAGTGATTGTTGCGATCGCAGACACACACGCAGCGATCTGGTATCTGTTCTCTGATCCGCGATTGGGGAGCGGGGCTTCTCGGTGGATTGAAGAGACCCGAGCCAAGGGTGACCACATTGGGGTTTCGGCGATCACTCTGGCTGAGATGGTTTACCTGGTGGAGAAGGGACGCATCCCGCCAACTTCAATACGGGATCTTTACGCTGCGCTTTCTGACCCGAAGTCCGTTTTTCAAGTAGTTGCTGTCGATGAAGCAGTCGCGATGCAAATGACGGGTGTGCCGCGTGAAGAGATACCTGATTTGCCCGACCGTGTGATTGCGGCAACGGCCTTACTGCGAGGTATTCCGGTATTGAGCCGGGACGGGCGGATTCGGAGTTCGGGGATCACGACAATCTGGTAAACGCTTCGGGTTATTGGGGAGGCCTGTCTTTCCAGAGCGGGGATTCCCAGACTTCGTACTCCAGGCATTCCTTGCAATTGATGCGGAGGACATCGTTGCTGAGGATCAGGTGGAGTGGGGTGTCGGAATCGAAGATGTGGGGGATGAGGCCGGAGTGTTGCGTGCGGGGGAGGGTGCCGGATTGGGCGAAGATCAGGTAGCGGCGGCCTTGTTGGACTTCGAGTTGGAAACGGCCGTTGCTGTTGGTGCGGACGGTGTCCACTTGGGCTTTGCGGGGTGGGAAGCCGGGGTCGAAGAGGGTGACACGGGCGAAGGCTGGGGTACCGTCGGGGGTGGTGACTAAGCCTTGGATGGTTTTGCGGGTGGGGATGGGGAGGAGACGGAATTCGATATTCTCGACGCTTTCGCCGTTTTTGAGGGTGATGGGTGGGGAGATGGTGAGGGGATAGGGGTTGCGAGTGCCGGCCCAATCGCGCTGGTCGGGGGGCTGATCGGTGTTGAAGCTGAGTTGGTAGGCACCCATGGGGATGTTGTCGAAGCGAAAGCTGCCGTCATCGCTGGATGCGGGGTTCTGGAAGAGTTGGGGATTTGAGGTGGGAGGGATTGCGGAGATGTGGACAGGCTTCCTGGGAACAGGATTGCCGGCTGCGTCGAGAAGTTTGCCGGAGATCGAGGCGAAGGGCTGAGTGATGAAGGCTTCGTCTCGGCATTGGCCAGGAGTGAGGGAGAAGGTGCGATGTTTGTAGGTTTCGGCGAGTCCGGAGATCGAGGCGGTGAGTTGGAATTCGCCTGGCGGGATGCCGGTGAAGGCGTAGTCGCCTTTGGCGTTGGTGGTGGATTCCCAATGCTGTTCGCCACTGCGGAGTTGGAGACGGATGCCGGGAGTGGGGATAGTGGCTTTGAGGGGCTTCCAGCGGAGGTCAGTGGGGTCGGCGGTGGCGAAGCCGAAGATCTGGACGGGGCTTTGCGGGTTGTTGAGGGTGCGGAGGGCTTCGATGTATTCGGTGGCATCTTGGATGGTGGTGGAGTAGGAGCCGCAACCGCCGGTAAACAGGCGGCCGATGTTGTTGCGCCGTGTTTCTATGAAATAGGCTTTGCCGGTTTGGAAGCTGATGCCGCAGGAACTGTTGGATGTGTAGACGTCGACTTGGGTGTTGCTAGGGATGCCTCGGAGGGCTTCGTCGATGCGGATGCGGGCGCGGAGGGTGTCTCCCAGGTTGTCGAGGGAGAGGACGCGGCCGGTGAAGGCGATCTGGACGTCTTGCATAGCGCGGCAGGGGCGGAGTGGGGGAGTATGGAGGCAGACGCAGGCTTGGGATGGAGTGATGAGGAGGTGCAATGCCGTGAGCAGGCCTAGCATCGGATTCAGTATGGCATGGGTTGGGAGGCGTTGGGCCAAAAGGTCTGGGGATACACGTTGGTGTGAGGGGACGAGAGGATGTAGGAGCCCATCGCGAGGCGACGCATGCGGAAACGTTTGCCTGGGACTGGGGCTACGGCGATGCGTGGAGATGGCCAAAAATGTTGGCGGCCGGTACGGTGATGAAATAAGCACCGCGGCATTCGCCGGACTTGAGCGTGAAGGAATGGGTGCGCTGTTTTTCCGGAAGATCTGCGAGGTTGATGGTGAGTTGGAATTCGCCTGGTGGGATTCCGGTGAAGGCGTATTCTCCGTTAGTGTCAGTGGTGGTTTGCCATTGGCGTTCGCCGGATCTAAGAGTGATGGTGAGATTGGGTGCGGGGGCAGCGGCGCGGTATGGGATCACTAAGCCGAATGGGTTGGCCGTTGCGAAGCCAAAGACTTTGACCGGCCCATCTGTGCGGTTGAGATTCCGGAGGTTTTCGAAGTCCTCGGATGCGGACTCCAGGAACTGGGTGCGGGAGCAGGCTCCGGTGGTGAGTTGGCCTTTGTCGGAGATCCAGGCGTCGATGAGGTAACGCCGATTGAGTTCGAAGGGGACGCCGCAGGAACTGGTGCTGGTGTGGATTACTGCTTCTTTGCCAGTGATGCCCTTAAATGCTTCGTCGATTTCGATGCGGACGCGAAGGAATTCGAACTCGCCGATGGTGTAACGGTGGATCTCTTTGACTTGGCCGGTGAAGGCGATTTCCGCGGACATGTTTTTCTCGCAGGGGGTCCGGGGACCGGGGTTACATAGGCAGGCTTGAGATGGCGTGGTGAGGAGGAGCGCCAGGAGGGGGAGCATTTCTCTCCTTTGGTTAGCCTAGTTACGCGCCGGCCTGGAGGCCCGCGCCACGGCGCATTCGAAGTTGGCGGCGTCGTCGGGGTTGCCGGCGCCTTTGTATTTGGCGATTTGCGGGTAGGGGCACAAGGGGCGGGTGCGGGTGGTTTTGCCGTCGATGATGCGGGCGGCGGTGATGCGGTCCGGGGTTTTGTTTTGTTCGACCCATGCCATGACTTCGAGAAGGGGATCGAAGGTGCCCGCTCCGGGGCCGCCTCCACAGTGGAAGATGCCGGGTTGCATGAAGAGACGGAAGAAATCGGGGGTGCGGGGGCCGGTGATTTTGAGGACGCTTTCGTAGTATTCGACTCCCATCATTGCGTTTAATGACGGGTCGGCCCAACCGAAGTACATCAGCATCTTTCCGTTCCGTTTTTGGAAGGGGGTGAGATCGGGGTCGGTGGCGTCGAGGATGGGATGGATCCAGTCGAGTTGGGGGATGTGTTTGTTGGGATCGAAGTCGCGCAGTTCGATGGATTGCTCCTTGCGCGGGAAGGCCATGTGGCGGAAGAAGCTTTCGGCGAAGCCCCAGGCGATGGTTTTTTCGCCGTTTTCGCGGATGATCCATTGGTCCCAGCCGCTCTTGCCGTCGGCGCCTTTGACTTCGGCGCCGAGGGGCCAGCCGGGGAAGACTCGCTTGCCGTTGGAATAGATGTCGGCGTAGATTTTTTCGAGCGCTTTCACTTGGGATTCGGTGAAACAGGAAGATGTGTCCTGATTGGCGGGGCAGCGGGGCAGGTCGCGGGCGGGTTGGAAGGTGCAGAGGCGCGGGTCGTCGATGACTCCGTCTTTGAGGCCGTCGATGGCGTCGCAATTTTCGTAGATGCGATCGGAGAGGGTGGCGATTTTGGCGTAGGGGATGGGGGCTTCAAGCAGGGCTTGTTCGCGGCAGGCGAAGCCGGCCATGGTCATGGAGAAGTTGAGGACGGGGGCGCCGGCGACGATGCCGTCGTAGTCGTTGGGGAAGCGCTGGGCGAGGATGAGTCCCTGGCGTCCGCCGGTGGAGCAGCCCTGGTAGTAGGATTTTACGGGTTGCGAGCCGTAGTAGACGGCGGTGAGTTTCTTGCCGACTTCGGTGGTGAGGTGGAGGGAGCGATAGGCGTAGTCGTAGAGTTTCTGGCGATTGGTGGCGAAGGTGGCGAGGGGCTCGGTACGGGAATCGTGGCCGGTGTTGGTGACGGCGGCGGCGAATCCGCGGCGGAGAGCGATGGTGCGGAGGCGAAGGCGCTGGGGGGAATCGAGGGAGTCGCCGGCGTAGCCGCCACTGCCGGTGAGATGAAAGCGGCGGTTCCATTGGGTGGGGAGGGCGAGCTCGAAGCGGATTTCGGGGAGGATCATCCCCATGACGCGGCAGAACTCGGGGGTTTCGGCGTCGGCGGGCGTGAGGATGGCGGACTCGATGGTGAATTCGTAGGTGGTTTGGGCGATGAGGCTTTTGCAGGCGATGGCGGGTGAGGCTGGGGCGGCGTTGTTGGGTGGAGGGATGAAGTTGGCGGGGCCTTGGGCTTGGAGTGGGAGGGTGAGGAGGAAGAGGAGGTGCATAGGATGGAAGATTAGTTTGAATATAGCCTTTTTTAGCCGCCGGCCGGAGGCCCGCGTCACTGCGCTTGCCGGAGTGTGCCGTTGTGGACTGCAAGTTTGTAACGTGTGGTGGCGCCGTTGGCGGGGATGCGTTGGACGGAGATGTTGGGGATGGTGGCGGGTTGGCCGGGTTTGAGGTTGGGCTTGTTCTTGAGGGTGAGGAAGAAGGCGGCTTCGCTGCCTACGACGCGGAATTGGCCGTTGGGTTCGTAGAGCACGGCGGTGCGTTCGTCGATGGCAATGGCTTTGACGGTGGTGCAGGGGGATTCCTGGCGGATGCGGGCCATGAAGACGAGGAGGCGGCCCATGCGCTCGCGTTTGGAGAAATGGGAATCGGTAATGAGGCAGCGGAATTGGGGGAATTCGAGGAAATCGGCGTCGATATCGACTTTTTCGTCGTAGGGATTGGCAAGGGCGGTGGGGCTGGTGACGGTGTCGTGTTTGGCGGTGAAGGAGAATTGGCCGAGGACGGCGAGTCCGGCGCTGGTGCCGCCGATGGGAACGCCGCGTTGGGCGGCTTCGTGGATGAGGGTTTCGATGGGGGTGTCTTTCCAGTAGCGGAAGTAGTTCCACTGGTCGCCGCCGGCGAGGAAGATGGCGTCGGCTTGTTTGAGCTTGGCGTGGATGGTGGGGTCGTAGGAGGCTTGCTTGTCGCGGAAGAGGATGGTTTCGACGGAGTCGATGGGGGCGAGCTTCATGAGGTAGGGGTTGTAGCCGTCGGCGCCGGAGGCTCGGAGGACGACGATGTCGCCGTGGCCTGCTTTTTTGAGGAACCAGCGGAAGGCTTCGTCGACGTCGGTGCTGCCGCCGAGCATGAGGAAGCCGGGTTGAGTGGGGACGTCGACGTTGGCGGGGTTGCCGGAGAGGAAGTACTGGTGGGTGGGTTGCTGCGCGGTGAGCGCGGTGATGAGGATTGCGGTGAAGGTGATGATCATAACCATTGGACTCGGGCGACCCAGACGCTGCCGTTGCCGCCTTGTGGGGTGGGTTTGTAGCCGTGGCTGTACCAGAGGAATTCGGCGTCGGTGACCCAGGATTCGGAGGTTGAGATTTCGGCGGCTCCGAAGTTGCCGAGCAGGAGGCCGCGGTTGGGGATGAGGATTTTTTCGGTGGCGCGGAGGACGTGGAGTTTTTCGGGATCGATTTGAGCGATGTAGAGGGGGGCTCGGCCGCGGGCGAGTTTGCGGTTGTCGTCGCGGAGGGAGGTGTAGGCGAGGAAAAGGCCCTTGCTGTGGGTGACCCAGTGTTGCTGGGTGTTGACGCTGCCGAGGTCGGCGCCGTCATCGAAACGCCAGGGTTTCATGGGCTCGTAGGTGAGGCCATCGGGGCTGGTGGCGACGTAGGCGCGATCGTCGTGGCGGATGGTGAGGTAGTAGCGGTTGCGGTGGAAGGCGATGGAGGGCTCGGCGAGACCGCGTTTGGTGTTGTCTTCGAGGAGCGTGCCGTGACGGACGTATTGCAGGCGCGTGCCGTCGAAGGTGCAGGCGAGGACGGTGACGGCCCAGTAGGGCGTGCCCACCTTCTGGTAGTAGACGGGGACGAGAAGGGAGCCGTCGGGCTTGGTGAGGAATTGCGAGCAGGAACTGCGGCAGTTGGCGAACATGGGCTGGTTGGGGAATTCGAGGGGGCTCCAGGGTTGCCAGTGATCGGTTTTAGGGTCGTAGGTGGCGTAAGCGGTGCCACCTTTGTTGATGTCGCCGCTGATGTGTTTGCCTTGGGCATTGTAGAAGGTTCGGCCGCCGATGGCGATCAACTTTCTGGTGTGGGGGTGCCAGCCGGGAGTGACGTCGTGGACGGAGGAGTGGAGTCCACCGGGCTCGGGCTGGGCGGCGAGATGCTTCACTTCGAAGGGACCTTTCCAGGTGACGCCGAGGTCGTCGGTGTACATGTACCAGAGGCCGGAGTAGTGGTCGTCGGCATCGAGGTGCTGGCAGAGGGTCATGACGACGCGGGGATGGCCGTTCTTGCCTGCTTTGGGGATGGCGGCGACGCGGGGGTGGAACCAGCAGAAATCGGGGCCGGCGTGCTGGAGCGGGGTCTCCTGTCGGATGCGGAAGGGAAGGGGTGTGGCTGCGCGGGCGGAGAGGGCAAGGGGGAGGAGGAGGCGGGCTCGTGCGGAGATCATGTCGCGTTGCACTTATTAGACTACATTTGGGACACCGATTCGGATGATACGAACCGATAGACGCCGATGGGGGGGTGTTGTGGGGTTATTTCACCCAGGGGGTTGGGCCTGGGGGGCGGTGTGGCGAACGTATGTATATGTAAATGAATAATTTCAGTTCCTGTCGCGGGTTTGGTCTTTTGATTGCTTAGGAAACCTTACTGTCTAAACCGCAGTTACCTACCAAATCTTAGAACTCACGGAGCCTCGATGTTTTGCTATCAGTGTGACTGATAAAGTTCACATCAG
>JAFDVS010000072.1:0-7032 GCA_018268935.1 Acidobacteriota bacterium
CGTCAAAGGCGTCCACTTCGTCAATCTCCGCGATGCCGGCGACCCCGTCGAACTCGCCGAACGTTACAACGAGCAGTCTGCCGACGAGCTCGTCTTCCTCGACATCACCGCCTCCTCCGACCATCGCGAAACCATGGTCGACGTCGTCGCGCGCACCGCCCGCAAAGTCTTCATCCCGCTCACCGTCGGCGGCGGCATCCGCACCGTCCTCGACGGCCGAAAAATCCTCCTCGCCGGAGCCGACAAAGTCTCCGTCAACACCGCCGCCGTTCGCCGCCCCGAGCTCATCTCCGAGCTGAGCGAAGAATTCGGAGCCCAAGCGGTAGTCCTCGCCATCGACGCCAAACGCCGCCCCGGCGGAGGCTGGAATGTCTACACCCACGGTGGCCGAACGGATGAAGGTATGGACGCCGTCGAATGGGCCCGGCGCGGCGAAGAACTCGGCGCAGGCGAAATCCTGCTTACCTCCATGGACACCGACGGAGTCCAGACCGGCTTCGACTGCGACCTCACCCGAGCCGTCTCCCGCGCCACAAAAATCCCCATCATCGCCAGCGGCGGAGCAGGCACTCCCGAGCATTTCCTCAAAGTCCTCACCGACGGTGAAGCCGATGCTGCCCTCGCCGCCAGCATCTTCCACTACGGCACTTACACCGTCAACGATCTGAAAGAATTCCTCGAAAAGAACGGCATCCCCGTAAGGAAAATGGCTTGATTATCCCCTGCATTGATTTAATGGACGGCAAAGTGGTGCAACTCGTCCAGGGCCGCGACAAAGCCCTCGAAGGCGGCACGCCCGAACAAATGCTCCAAACATTTTCCGCCTTCCCAGTCATCCAAGTAATCGACCTCGATGCCGCCATCGGCCGAGGCGAAAACGACGCGCTCGTCGAATTCCTCGCCGCCCGCGCCGTCACGCGAGTCGGAGGCGGAGTCCGCACCCCGGAGCGCGCCGCCAAACTCATCAGCCAAGGCGCGCGCAAAGTCATTGTCGGAACCGCGGCATTTCAAAACGACGGCATCAACCGCACACTCCTCGAATCCATCGCCGCGAAGATCGGCAAAGAGCAAATCCTCATCGCCCTCGATTCGAAAGACGGCCGCATCGTAGTGAAAGGCTGGCGCGAATCCACCCAACTCACCGCCGAAACGGTGATCAAGGATCTCGAACCCTATTGCGGCGGCTTCCTCTGCACCTATGTGGATAAGGAAGGCATGATGCAAGGAACGGATCTTGATTGGTTCCGCCGTCTCCGCGCCGCCACCACCCACGAAATCACCGCCGCCGGCGGCATCACCACTTACGACGACGTCCGCGAACTCCAGAAACTCAACATCCACGCCGCCCTCGGCATGGCCATCTACACCGGCCGCCTCGACCTCAATGTCCTCGCCGAAATGAACGGTTAGCCGCTCAACCTCAGTCAGCAAGTGGGTTGATGTTGGCTCCGTTTGTCCTCAGATCCGCCTTCCGAAAAAGAAGTATCGAGAAGCCGCGCTCGGTCGAATGGAGAGTACGATACAAAGGCGAAACGGCGAGCATCTGCGGGCACTCTGGCTCAGATCCTATGAAATCTGCTTCCAAAAGTACATTCTTTAGGATTGCAAATGTATTCCATTTCATGGTAGAGTTGTCATCGAACAGTGGTAATGAATTCAACTTATCGATCTTACTCTAAGCTGAGTCGATAGAATTCGGATAGTTCGTCTTCACTTGTGATCTGTGTTCCGGTCGATTCCGACGGAGGTGAACATATGAAGAAATTTCGCTGTTGCCCCCCCTCTTACTCTGAAGCCAGCATCTGCCATGTGCCGTGTTGGCGGAATCGTGCTTGCCCTCTGCCTCTTCGGTGTAGCCTCACTTGAAGCTCAATCGGTAATTCGCGTGAATTGCGGCGGCTCCGCTTACACCGATCCGGCAGGGAACTATTGGTCTGCTGATTTCGGTTTCAGTGGTCCAAGTAGCGCGTGGAGTTCAGGAGCCTCCATTGGCAACACAAATGCCCAACCGCTATATCAAGCGCAGCGCTACACGACCAGTTCAACTCCGTTGATCTATACTTTTGGTGTGTCCAATGGCTCATACGGCGTTCACGCTGAAATGGGCGGAACTTGCAGGCGACTGGCCGCGGCGTTTCGATGTGATCATCAATGGCCGCCAGGTGATCAAGAATCAAAGCGTCTACATTTCCGGCCCGAACGCGTACAATACCGCTGTTGACCGCACGTATCCCGTGGTTGTCAACAGCGGCGTGATCACTATTGAGTTCTTCCAAAGGTTTCCAGCGCGATTATCAATGCGATTGAAATCCTACCGTCCTTGGCGTTCTCCGACGTCCCTGCGAATGCCTCCTACTACAGCTTGGTTCATTTCATGAGGGACATGCGCATTACCTCCGGCTGCACTACAACAAGCTTCTGTCCGAATGACACGATTCTACGTGGACAAATGGCCGTGTTTGTGGTCAGGGCACTGCAGTGGGCGCTTACGGGAACCCCTGAGAATTTCGCCTACTCGACTTCGCCGTACTTCACCGACGTCCCAACGAGCCATCCGTTCTTCAAATACATTCAGAAGATGAAAGAGCTAGGGATTACAGGCGGGTGTACCACCAGTACGTACTGCCCCGACGACACGCTCTCGTGGGGGCAGATGACCACATTCGGCGTGCGTGCGTGGGAATACCGGACTCGCGGCCAAGTTACGAATACCTACTGTACAAGCAAGCCTTACACCGCTGCTTGCATTCCAAACACGAATCCACGCCTTGACAACTTCGTCCCGGCGCGGGCGACCCCCGTCTATTTTCCGAACGATGTCCCGACAGATCATGTCTTTCACAACTATATCCAGAAGGCAATCAATGCGAATCTGGTAGACCTCGTCCCAGGGGGGAAGTCGTATGGCGGATGTTTCCAGCAGCCCAGGAACAGCAGTCGCCCTCCTCCCGGGCAAGAAGGCGTTGGCAATTACTGCACCGCCTTTCCGATCTCGCGTGGGGATGCGTCCTACCTTGTGGTTCGAGGCGCGATGGGTGTATTCGATCCGTATAGCCCGCAGACGTTCACTCCATTTGGCTATGTAGCTGGAATTAGCCCTGGAAGGGCAGAAACGAACCTTGGTCCAATTCCATTCGGCAAATACGATGATCTCCACTATGGCGTCGCCGAAGGAATGACGACATGCCGGGATACCGCGCTCACAGTTCGGGGATGCATCAAACGATTCTTTGGCGCCGACGCCTCGGAGCCAACCTACCGTGCCAGCAACTACGTACAGCAGGGCATCAAGGGCGTACGATTCTTCTTCCCGATGGGAGACCCAGCAGCACACCATTCCACACAACATCTGGTACGGCGGGAAGTGTGGACATGGATTGGATCAACCGGCTCAAGCAGTTTTTTATCGATCTCAAGTCGTACGGCGTGGAGAGAGTCATACCGACGCCGGTATGGGAGGGCTGGTCTGGGACTGGAGAAGTCGAGTATAGTTGCGATGGGTGCATCGCCTACAAGTCTGCGACTTACGCAACATGCACTCCGGCACAAGAGCTCAAGTACTTTTACCCCTGGATGCCCTTTGGGATGAGAAAGAACGGTGGAAACTTCCAGCGAGACGGCCAGGGGCATCCGGACGCGTACAATTGTGGCGCCTCCCTTGCCGACTTTGGCGCCCCTACATTCACAGGGTTCAATGGCTGGACCAACTTTTTCAACCTGTTCCGGGAAATCCTGAAAGCCGCCAAGGATGTCAACGTTAACATGGAGATCGGCGAGTTTGACCTCGAGAATGAGCTTCAAGTGTCCGCCACTCTGGTCCAAGCGAGGTACGTTTACGACAACAAACGCGCGGTCGACGTTCTTGGATCGCTCCGCAATATCGCTTTTGAGGAGGGATACAGCCGTGACATCGTCACACTGTCCACACCGTGGGATCGCCCTCTCCGATCCGACACTTCCTACTGCACTGGTGCATATGGTCTCCCTGCCATTCTCGACACGCCCGCCTCACTGAACGAAGCTATCGCAGGCCACAGCTTCGGAAATGAAGACTACGGAGGAAACTTCGTGGACGGGCTTGGTTGCAACGGCAATGTGGACAATGGTATTCAACTCCCCGCAACGCCCGAGTGGGGACAACTCAAGACGCGGGATATCCACCTGGGTGTCTGCGCGGGCGGTGACGGGAATGGCAACGCGGGCAATGACGGATACAGTTGCGGCACGATTCAGGATTGCATTCTGGACGCGCCCACCGATCTTACCTGCACGCGATTCCACGCGGTACCAGTAGCCACCGCGGCGTTTAACGCGCTGAAGCAGTTTATGGACGTTTATAGCCATACGAAGCTGCGTATTGGAGAGGCCCCAATGGGACAGCGATGCGCCGACCAAACGCCTGATTTCGCACGGCACACCGTCGACGGCTTGCGAGCTAGCACGATGCGATTGTCCGGCTACATGCCGAATCTGTTCGTCAATGCCTGGCACTTGGTCTCAGATTACGAGTACTGTGGCACGAGTCCAGCACTTCTGACTCCGTACAATCCGTTCGCGCCGTAAATGAGATTGGGGGATACTGACATGTGGAAGATTTGGCTCATCGGATGTCTCCTGGCCGCAACTGCGGTCGACTGCCTTTGCCAAAGTACTGGGTTGCAGGGCAGAGTCGTTCTCGACGGTGGCCCCGGTCTTGCCGGCGCTACGATTTCACTGAGAAAGATCCGGGACATGCCCAGAGATGGGCAGGGTCGCGTTGTCTTTACTGAGCCACCGCTCACGGCTACAGCGATCAGCAATGCAGCCGGGGACTTCACCTTCGCGAATCTGAGGCCGGGTAGCTATTCCTTGTGTGCAAGGGGACCCGGTAAGCAGCACCTCAAGTCGTGCCAATGGATGCAGCCATTCTCTCCTGTACAGGTCTTTAATGGGCGAATTGCATCGGGCGTCACTCTGAACGTGAGGACGGGCGTGTTGGTGAATTTTGTCGTTCAGGACTTGGGGGGAGGATTACGAGCCGGCAGACGTTTCCGGATCGGCGTGTACACGGATCGCGGGGCGTATTACCATGCCAATCCGCCGACACTATCGGGAAACGAATATACATACTCTCTGGCAGTACCGAAGGAAGCTTCGATAAGACTCTTTCTGGATGCGGATGTGCAGGTGCGAAACGAATCGGCACAGTTGCTGCAGAACCGTGCACCGAGTCAGCCTATCACGCTGCCGACCTCCGGTGAAACCGCGGTGCGGCTGAGTGTGCAATGAGGGGAACTCGGGCGCGGCGAACCCCGACGTTGTCTGCAAACTGGCCGCTACGAATCGGCGCCACCTGTATCTTTGCGATGCAGTGCCCCGAGATGTTGCATCCCTTCGTACGACCTGCGGTCGAACTGGAAGCGCTTCTCCACCAAACGCCGGCACTCCACCGCGATCTGTTCGCCGGCGTCTCCTTGCGCGTGTACGCACACCCTTTGGGCCTGGAATACGACTGGCTGATCGCTCCCGGCGCTCAACCGGAAACGATTCGAATGCGCTTCGCTGGCGCCTCACTGCATCTTGGCAGCGCTGGGGAACTTGTAATCCAACGAGCGGGGCGGCCTATCCGCCACACGAAGCCGCGTGCCTTTCAGATGATCCGTGGCCGTGAAGTTGCGGTCGCCGCGGAATTCGTGTTGTTGGGTAGTAATGAAGCAGGATTCCGCATCGGTTCACACGATCCTGCGCACGAACTGGTGATTGACCCGGTCGTGTTGTACTCCTCGAGCCTGGGAGGATCTGGAGGCGAGGAGATGGCCGGGATCGCCATGGATGCGCAAGGTTTCGTTTATGTCGCTGGAACCGTTGGAAGCACGGACTTTCCCACTACCGAAGGTGCCTTTCAGCGGGAACGGAAAGGAACCAGCGATATCTATGTTTCCAAGATCGACCGCGATGGCAAGCGACTGATCTTCTCGACGCTACTGGGAGGCCGGGCAGAGGAGTTCGCAAACGGGATCGCCGTAGACTCGGAGGGAAATGTCTATGTCGCCGGCCAAACATACTCGACTGACTATCCGGGACTGGATGATCGGCTTCAGTCAGGTCTCTGGCGAAGCGTGATCACAAGAATCGGCCAAGACGGGGCATCCGTGGTGTTCTCGTATGGATTCCTGGGTGGGGAAATCCACGCAGTGACAATGGACGATGCCGGGAGCGTTTACTTCGGGGGATTCCCAGGACGCATTCCGATAAGCCCGGATGCGTTCCAAACAGAAGCTCGTGGAGTGGGAAGTGCCTTCGTAGCAAAGCTTCTGCCTTCGGGGCAGTTGGCGTACGCGAGCTATATCGGCGGCGCACGCCTCACGGATGTGCTCGGTCTTGCCGTCGACAGGCAGGGGAACGCATTTCTGGCAGGTGTCACGGACTCCCCGGACTTCCCGGCAACGCCTGGGGCTTTCCAGGATCGGAACCCTGGCTATTGTGTGTCCTGCTGGCGCGGCTTTGTGGCCAAGGTCAACCCGACTGGGACGGCACTTGTGTATGCCACCTACTTGGGCGGCACAAATCTCGAAGGGGTTGAAGATGCCCGAGGCATCGGCGTTGACGACGCTGGCAATGCTTATGTGACGGGACGCACCAACACGGTCGATTTTCCGACGACGGCAGATGCCCTTCTGCCATCTTTGGACCCCCCTAATTCCCGGGGCCCACGGGCCGCATTCGTGTCCAAACTTGACCCCAGCGGTTCCCGGCTCCTATATTCGACGTTTCTGCACGGCGGAAGGATGTGGGATGACGAAGGGGTCTTCCTGGCTGTGTCGGGCGGGAAGGTCTATGTGGCGGGCAATTCGGCAACGCTGCGGTTCCCGGAGTTGAACCCCGTGCAGCCCGGCCGGGGAGACGAACGTGCTGCGAATGGAGTGGTGATCCGCTGCGGCGATCTGAGTATCCCATTGCGGTACTGTTGGGATTTGTTCCTTTCGGTGTTCGATGCCGCGGAGATGAAGCTGCAGTTCTCGACTCATTTGGGTAGCCGGCGGGACGACGTTG
>JAFDVS010000072.1:7165-8022 GCA_018268935.1 Acidobacteriota bacterium
CTACCCGGCCCCAGCGGTACCGCTTCCGGGTTTCAGGGGCAGGCGACATTTCGTGACGAAGATCGGAATGGAGGGAAGGTCACCGTTGATCCGCTACGACTGGCTGACGGACTCCGCCGCGTTTAGGCCTGCCGCCGCCATCGGCGGCCTGATGGCCACGCTTTTTGGCCAGCACATCACACTGAGGGAAGGGATTGTTGCGGCGAGCAACATTCCTCTTCCCACGGAGTTGGACGGAGTTTCGGTGGAAGTGGGCGGCCACCTGGCACCGCTACATGCCGTCGCCAACGTGAATGGAGTAGAGCAGATCAATTTTCAACTGCCTTGGGATCTCGCTGCAGTGCCTGGGGGAGAGTATGTGGATGTTGTCGTTGACAACAACGGGAGCCGAAGCCTCCCGTTGTTGCGGCCAATCCTAGAGATCGGACCGGAGCGGAGGATCACGGCGCGATTCTTTCTGCAAGGAAACAGCGACGTGCTGGCTGTGCACCTGAGCGACGGCACGCTCGTGACTCAGGACAATCCGGCGCGGCGTGAGGAAGTGATCATCCTCTTTGCCACGGGACTCGGACCAGTCGATCCGCCGGTACAAGATGGCTACGCCTCTCCCGCCGACCCGCCTAGCCGTGTTATCACAATGCCGAGGATTGCCTTTGGCGGTATCCAGGGCGACGTTCTGTTCAGCGGGCTAACACCCGGTCTGGTGGGGCTGTATCAGGTGAACGCAAAGGTGCCCAGCGACGCGCCCACCGGCAAGGTTACGGTTCAGTTGCTGTACGACCAGATCGGCCCTGCGGCCGGAGCCATTGAGATCCGGTAGCAGACACCTGCGCCTCCTACACCGCCGTCGTCGAAAA
>JAFDVS010000073.1 GCA_018268935.1 Acidobacteriota bacterium
CCGCTTCGTCGATTCCTCCGTCGAGCGCGTCCAGGTCAAAGTCAGCGGCCTCTATGGCGATCGCCACATCATCACCTGCAACGGCCGCTACGTACCCCTCCACAACACAGGCACGCAAGGCGAATGGGTCGCGGGCGTCCGCTATCGCGCCTGGCAACCGGCATCCTGCCTGCATCCCACCATCCCCGTCCACACGCCCCTCGTCTTCGACATCCTCGACACCTGGACCGGCCGCTCCATCGGCGGCTGCACCTATCACGTCGCCCATCCCGGTGGACGTAATTTCCAGACATTCCCCGTCAACGCCAATGAAGCCGAAGCCCGCCGCGGTGCGCGCTTTTTCCCCTACGGCCACACACCTGGCCCAATGCCCATCCCGGCCAAAGAAGAAAACCGGCAGTTCCCCTTAACGCTCGACCTGCGGCGCTGAACCGCTCACAGTTCGCCCAACACGATTTCGCGCCGGAACGCATCGAACTGCACCAACAGCACCGCTCCATCCGGCCCCACCGACAACCCGCGCGGCCCTCGCACCGCGGGCCGGCTCAGTTGCGCCAGCTCCCGCGATTGCTCCGTCGCCACATCGTAAAGCCAAAGCCTGTTCTCGCCAATGTAGTAAATCCCCTGCGCCCCCACGTCCCAGTACCGTTCGAACGGTTTCAACCCCGCCAGCAACTGCTCGGCGCCTCCTTCCACCGCGCGCCGGAAAATCCCCGCCTGCGCCGGCTTGCTGTAGTACAGCCACTTCCCATCCGGCGATTCCCGTCCTTCCAGCCCGCCATTCGCCGTCAATTGCACCGCCTCACCGCCATCCACGCCCGCCCGCCAAAGTTCATTCCGCCCATTCGTTTTCCGCGTGAAATATACCCACGGGCGCGTCGCCGAAAACAGCGGCATGTAGCCCCTGCTCAACGTGCGCAGCACACCATCGGACGCGCGCACCAGAAACACCTCCGTGTGCCCCGCGGGCGCCGAATCACAGGCGATCCACTGCCCATCGGGCGACCAACTGGCGCTCGCCGAATAGCTGTGGAACGACGTCATCTGGCGGCTCCCGCTGCCATCGGCCCGCATCACAAACACCGCGCCGTTCCCATCGCGGTCCGACGTGTAGGCGATCTGCTTGCCGTCCGGCGAATAGCGCGGGTCCTCCTCATTGGCGGTCGTGCTCAGCACCTTCACAAACTCGCGGCCCCCAGCCGCAAGCCGGTAAATATTGCTCTCGGAGACTGCCCGCATGTACGCCACCTGCCGCCCCGTCCGCGACGACGTCACATGCCGGATCATCCCTTCCACCTGGATCCCCTGGCCCTCGCTCCCATCCAGCCGCCGCTGCTGAATCAGCCGCGGCTTGTCCGCCTTCACAAAATACACGCCCCCGCTGTCCGGCGCCCACGCAATGCTGTGGATGTTCGCCTGCGATTCCACCAGCCTCCGCAACCCCGTTCCATCCGGGCGCGCAATCCACACATTCCGGTTCACTCCCTCGGCACGGATGAACGCCAGATAATGCCCGTCGTGCGAAAGCAGCGGCGATAAATCCTCATCCCCGCCAGGTTCGCTCGAAAACCGTGTCCGCTCCCCTGTGTCGATCGACACCCGGTACAGCGTCAACGCATCTCCCCGCCCAGGAGCATCATCGCCCAGAATCACCGCCTTGCTGTCAGGCATCCACGCCAGGCGCTTCTTCACCGCCGATTGCCCGCTCCCCGCCGTGATAATGCGCTCGTTCCGTCCATCCGCATCCGCCACAATCACCCGCACTCCGGCCACGCTTCCGCGCAGAAATGCAATCTTCTTCCCATCCGGAGACCACACCGGCGAAAACTCATCTTCCGGGTCAGCGCTGAGGCGCACCGGTTCATGCACGCCTACCCGGCGCACATAAATATCGTGCCCCTCTTTCTCGTTCCCCCCATTCCACGCATAGACGATCCGGTCGCCACTGGGCGAAAAGTCAGGATCAATCTCATCGCCGGGCAGGCTGGTGAATGACGAAAGTTTCGCCACGGTGGCCCCCTTCGTCTCCTGCACCGCGGGCCCCGGCCGCAACAGAACCCACGAAGCCAGCAAAAGGCACGCCGCGCTCACACCCACTAAGCTCCATCGCAACGCACCTCGCCGCGGAGCTGCACCCTCATCCGCCCTCAGCCCCGCTGCCACTTCCGCCGCCCCAGGCCGGCGCACTGGATCCTTATCCAACATCCGCAGCAGCAGCAACTCCAGTCCCGCATCAAAACCAGGCATCAGCACCGAAGGCGCCACCGGTTCATCCCCCGCGATCCGGTGCGTCGTCGCCAGCGCCGATTCCGCCCCAAACGCGTGCCTCCCCGTGCTCAGCTCATACAACACCAATCCAAGCGAAAACACATCGCTCGCCGCAGTGGCCTTCTCTCCCCGAATCTGCTCCGGCGACATGTACCGCAACGTCCCCAGCGGCAGGCCCGCCGCCGAATTCTGGCTCTCATTGCCAACCTGCCGCGCCAGCCCGAAATCCAGAATCTTCACCAGCCCGTCCGGACGCAGCATCAGATTCTCCGGCTTGATGTCGCGATGCACAATCCCCGCATCATGCGCTACGCCCAGCGCCTGCGCAATCTGCGCCCCCAACCGCTTCACTTCCGCCACAGCAACCGCCGAGCCACACAACTGGCGCAGCGGCTCGCCACCCACCAGTTCCATCACGATGGCCATATCTTGGCCTACCCGCAGAATCTCGTGGATCGTCACCACGCCCGGATGATTCAGCGCCGACGCCGCCCGTGCCTCGCGTTGAAAGCGCTCCACGCCGCCCGTGCTCCCAAACCGCCCCGAGGCAAGAAACTTGATCGCCACCTTGCGTTCCAGCTCCGTATCCACCGCCTCATACACTTCCCCCATGCCGCCGCGCCCCAACGTGCCCGTGATGCGAAAGCGCCCCACCGTCTGCCCTAACCAGCTCCATTCGGGCTCGTCCGGCCCCGGCTCCGCCAATGTGGCCACCGCCGATTCCCCCGATCCGCTCAGCCGCCGCAGCATTTCAAACACACGCTCCGCCAGTTCCGCGTCCTTCAGTTCCGCTTGCACAAAGGCTGCGCGCTCGTCCGCCGGCAGTTCCGCCGCTGCTTCAAACACCTCCCACGTCCGCTGCCAGTTCTGATCGGTCACGCCTCCGGTGCGCCTCCCAGTTCCACCGCCAGCCACTCCTGGGCAAAAGCCCAATAGCGCGCCGCCGTGCGCGGGCTCACACCCATCCGCTCCGCCGCTTCGTTCACCGGCAAGCCTTCAAACACCCGTAGCTCCACCAGCGTCCGCATCTGCGGATTCACCTTCGCCAACCGGTCCAGGCACGAATCAATCGCCGCCACCGTCTCCATCCCCTGCTCTCCCGACTCGAGCCCATCGTACAATCCCGTCTTCACCACGCGCTTGTTCAGCCGCCGCGCATGCGTGATCAATAGCCGCTTCATCAGATACGCCGCCAGATTGAGAAACGCCTGCCGCTCCGCCTCCCCGTCCCCATCGCCTGCCCGCAACGCCTTGATCTTCAGCAGCTCCAAATACAGCTCGTTCACCAGCACCGTCGGCTGCCACGTATGATCCTGCTTCTCATCCCGCATCCGCGCCGCCGCAATCCGCCGCAGCTCCGGATAAAACAAATCCACCAGTTCGCCCGCGGCGGCGCGATCGCCTTGGCGAAAGCGTCCCATGAGCACCGCGACATGGTCGGGGCTGGAGATGGTGGTCATTCTTTCTTCCTATTTTAAACAACGCCGCTTCGAACGCCTGCGCAACCAGCTTCAGAGCCGCGCGCGTCAACGGTCTAACCCTCACCAAAATTTCCTGACCTTCACTGGCAGTTTTCCAAACCCTCCTCACGCTTCCCTAACAGAAGAGCGAATCGATGAAACCCACCCTTTCCCCCCAAGCCGCCATCCTGGCCCTGGCGCTGCTGCCCATCCTGGCCTCGGCCCAAACCATCTGCAGCCCCTCCCAAAACCGCATCCTCCAGGCTCGCTGCGGCGCCACCTCCACCTCCCCTTCCGACTTCGAGCGCGAAGTGGTTCAATCCTACCTCCAGGCTCACCAGATCCCCCTCGCCGATGAGCCGCTCGTCTACCAGCACGGCAAATCGGAAATGCGCAGCGCCATCCGCGCCACCATGCTCGCCCGCCTCATCTCGCTCATCAATTCCAACACCCGCACCGCCGACGAGCAGTTCATCTATACCAACTTCCTCACCCGCATGTGGGACAAGGAAAAAGCCCTCTACAACGCCGCCGTCGCCGACTACCGCGCCTGGAAATCCGATCCCTGCAAATGGAAAATCGACAAGGACGTCGCCGAACAGTACGGCCTTCACTACGACGGCTCCGCCCTCTGCACCGACCGCGGCCTCACCGCCCTCCTCAGCTACTACCCCAGCGCCCCCACTCGCGATTACTACCTCGCCTCCGCCATGAAGCGCACCTATGGCGCCGATTTCGCCGATCCCAACGCCTCCCGTATCCTCACCGACACCGCAACCCGCGTCAACCAGGCCATCGGCATCAGCGCCGGAGCGGGCATCGCCGCCATTGCCGCCTGGGTCACCATCGTCCTCACCGTTGCCGCTGTCGCCAAAGCGCTCTTCCCCTTCGCCTCGGCCGGTGTCGCCTCTGCCAGCGCCGCCGCCGGACCAGCCGGCATCGTTCTCTTCGCCCTCATTGTCGGCATCACCGCCGGCGTCCAGGCCACCGAGGCCGAAAAGGTCCAGCAGGACCTCGCCAAACTCGAGAGCATGGCCGCCAACGCCAACAACACCCCTCCCGATCTGCGCGCCTTCACCAAAGATCCCACCGGCGTCTACAAGATCGCTCAGGTCTTCACCGCCATGACGCTCCCCGATTTCCCGTCCACCGCTACACCGCCTCCCAACGCCGGCAATGACGCCCGCTTCCTCATCACCCCCTCCGGCAGTTTCCCCGGCCCGGCTACCCCCACCTTCAGCTACCGCGACTGGAACGACGAAGCCTGGTTCGCCACCAGCTCCGGCGCCTGGCTCATCCAAACCAAAGGCGCCTACAGCACCCTCACCCCTTCCTTCCGCTTCAAGAACTGGGCCGGCGTGAAATATTTCGGCTCGCGCCTCGGCCCCAACTTCCTCATCACCAAACAGAGCCCCGCCTCCTCCGACATCAACTGCCCCGCCAACTCGCTCACCGGCATCAGCACGCCGTCCAATATCTCCGCCTGCCGCACCCTCGTCCTGCCTTACCTCGAAACCAAAGACGGTGCCGGCAACAACGTCACCGTCCGCATGGCCGAAGCCCCCGAGTTCACCTCCCTCAATCGCGTCGCCTTCACAACAGGCATCGCCAGAACATTCACCATCACCACCAGCGGAGCCCCCGCCGCCAGCCTCTCCTTCACCGGCTCGCTCCCTTCCGGCATCACCTTCGCCCCGGCCGGCGCCGGAGCGGCCCAGCTCATCTTCAACGGCACAGGCACCACCGGCAATTTCCCCATCACCTTGCAGGCACAAAACGCGCAGGGCACGGCAACGCAAAACTTCACCCTCATCGTCGGCACTACACTCCAGATCACATCCCCCAACAAAGCCACATTCCGCGCCTATGAATTCGGGTCCTTCACCTTCACCACCACCGGCTCCACTCCCGTCGACTTCACTCTGGAGGCCCCCAAGCCCGTCGGTCTCACCCTCACCAATAACAACGACGGCACCGCAACCCTCTCCGGAATCACCGAAGGCGGCGGCGGCAGTTGCGGCAATCCCACTCGGCCCTGCGGCCTCATCGCCTCCAACGCGGTTTCCACCGCCTATCAGGATTTCTCCATCGAAGTCCTGCCCCAACCCGTCATCACCTTCACGCCCAATGTCGTCACCTTCAACGCCGGCTCCCCGAATTTCGCCATGCTGCGCGCCAGCACCAACAAACCCGCCGTCCGGTTCAGCCTGCCCTGTACCAATCCACCCTGGCTCGGCATCGTGGACAACGGCGATGGCACAGCCTTCCTCACCGGCACACCGCCCGCCGGCGCCACCGCCCCCGCTGAGCTCCGTGTCGAAGTCCACTACACCGCCGCATCCATCACCATTCCCCAATGCTCCATCATCGTCGGCGGAGGTGGCCCCTTCGGCGGTGGCACCCTCGTCCCCAATAACAACTTCACCATCAACATCACGCCTGACCCGCAATTCACCAGCGTCAGCACGATCTTCGGTCTTACTGGAACCCTGAACAGTTTCCCCATCACCACCAATCAATCCGCCGGCGTCATCACCGCCCTGGGCCCCATCGTTCCCGGCATGCAGTTCCGCGACAACGGCAACGGCGCCGCCGATCTCTACGGCACTCCGCAAACCGGCCAGGGCGGCTTCTATCCCCTCACGCTTTCCATCAACAACAACGGCCAGCAGGGCGGCCAGCTCCTCAACTGGCACATGCTCGAAGCCCCGCGTATCCTCGGCCAGGATGCCGTGCTCTTCCACACCGGCATGAACAACGCCCTCTACATCGATACCGTCGGCTATCCGCGCACCCCGGTCGCCGACATCCCATCGCAATGGGGCGACGGCATGCGCTTCACCGCCACCGGTCCGCTCCCCAACGGCGTCACCTTCAACAGCAAAACTCCCAGTGGCCTCAACTCCGGTGTCGGTCTGCTCAGCGGCAATCCCGCGCCCGGCGCCGAAGGCGCCTACATGCTCACCCTCACCGCCATCAACGGCGCACCGCCCACCGCTACCAAATCCTTCACCCTCATCGTTACCAAAATGGGCGACGTCAACAGCGACACCACCGTCAACTGCACCGACGTCAGCGTAGTGCGCGCCGCCCTCAACACCCGCCGCGGCTTTGCCAACTACGTCTTCCGCGCGGACATCAACAACGACGGCGTAGTCGACCTCAAGGACATTGCCCTCGTTTCATCGCGGCTGCCCGCCGGCACCCGCTGCCAGTAAATACAACGGAGGATCAACATGCGTTCCCTATTCCTTGCCCTCGCCCTTGTCTGCGCCCCGGCCGCTCAAGCCGCTGCCGTCCTCACCATCACCCCCACACCGGTCAACGTTTTCACCGGCCAAAGCTTCCAGGTCGGAGTGCAATTGTCCGGATTGCCCGATATCGTCGCCTTCCAGTTCGACGTGCTCTTCCCGGAATTTCTCACCCTCGATGGTGTCACCGAATCCGGCTTCTTCGCCGCCAACGGCGTCACATTCTCTCCCGGCACTACCGGCACAGGCACGGTCACCGGCATCTTCGACGCGCTGATCGGCCCCGGCCCCATCCCCGATCCCGACACACTCGTGCTGCTCGATTTCACCGCCAGCACCGAAGGCGCCGGCGTCATCTCGCTGGCCAATATCCTGCTGCTCGATTCGGATTTTAATGAGGCCGAACTCAGTGAGCCCGGCGCTGCCGGTGTGTCCGTCACCCTGGCGCCAATAGCCGATGTCCCCGAGCCATCCAGCACCCTCCTGCTCGCCGCGGCCCTGGGCGCCCTCGCTCTGAAGCGCCGTTATTGAAGCGTAAGCTTCGCCTTGCCGTCTTTCCCGTTGTACGTCAACTCAACCTGATGAATACCGTCCGTCTTGCCTCGATACTGGAAAAACAGCAGTCCGGCTTGCGGAAGTGGACGGTCGCCTTCCGGCAACGCCGCTTTCTGCACCCGCTGTTCCATCGCCCGCCGCAGCCCGATCGGCATCTTCGGAGGCGGAGGAGGAGGATCGCCAGGGTTGCGGCCGCCGCCGCTTCCACCCACGCTCGTCTTCGAACCCTTCTTCTCTGCTTCCGACGGACCCCAGTCCGGGTCTTTCAACGAAGCGAACACGAGCCCGAAATGCGCCCCCGTTAGTTCCACCTTGCGGTTGTTGATGCGCAGCGTGAAGTCGGTGGCCGCCAGCGTGGCGCGTGCGCCAGCCGGACCGAATACCGCGGCTTCCACCACCACGTATTCTTCCGCGATCAGCGAGCCCTGATCCGATGGAATCGAATGTCCCAGAAACTCCGCCGCAATGGTCACCGGACCCGCCTTCGCACTCACCTGATAATCCGATGGCGCCGCCCGTGGCGGAATCCCTAACACTGCCGGAGTCTCCTGACTCTGGGCACACAAGAGTAGCGTGGCGCTCAAAGCGCCTGCCAGCAAAATTCGCATTTCAGACCCAACTTACCACAGCTGGCGCTATCCGTTGTGGCGCAGGCGCTTTCGCCTGCGGACGGCCATCTCTACTTCGGCGCCACCACCACCGGCAACACAATATGCGACCCGTGCATCACCTTCTGCCGCGCCACCACCACCCTCTCCGACGCCCCCGGAGCCTCCCCATTATTCAAATTCCGGTCATACTGCGGAAAGTTGCTGCTCGTCACATCCACCCGCATCCGGTGCCCCGGCAAAAACACGTTCGCCGTCCCCCGCATATCAATCTCAAACTGATACGTCTGCCCCGGAGTCAGCAGCTCCGCCTTCCCCAAACCCTTGTGAAACCGGGCCCGCAAAATCCCCTCCGCCACATTCATCGCAAACCCGTTCGGATACACATCCACCAGCTTCACCACAAAATCCGTATCCTTCGCATCCGTCGAAGCATTCAGCTTCATCTTCACCGGCCCGGCAATCGCCACCGGCTCCCGCAACAGCTCACTCGTATACACCAGCACGTCCCCCCGAGCCTCCACCGGCCGCTGATCCACCGGCCCCGCCGGAATCGGAGCACCGCAGCAATCATTCCCCCCCAGCGTCGGCACCGGATTCCGCGGATCATACGTATACGTGTCCGAACCCTCTGCCCCAGCCTTCCACGACAACCGCCCATCCCCCCGAGCCGAATTCGCCTTCCCTCCGCCCCCCAAATACAGCGGAGTCATCTTCGCCCCCGGCACCGGCCAATCCTCATGCGACACCCAGCGGTTCACGCCCATGTAAAAAATCTCCACCGGCGCCTCCCGATCCATCCCGTTCTCCATACCCATCAGATACCGGTCAAACCAGCGCAGATTGCGCTCAAACAGTGACCGGTTCGCCGTCGGCCCGAAATCCACATCCCCGAACTTCTGGCTCGGCCCATGTCCCCACGGCCCCACCACCAGCTTCGATTCGCGCCGCGCCTGCTCCGTCGCGCCTTCCTTCCGCACACCCATGAACCCGTTCAACGTCCCACCCAGCAACAAATCAAACCACCCGCCATGCACATGCACCGGAGTCTTCACCTTCGCAAAACGCTCCTCCACACTAATCGCCTGCCAGTAGTCGTCATAGGCCGAATGATCCGCCCAATCGCGGTAATGCTGCACTTTCTCCCCGTTCGCCGCCACATCCAACCCGCGCACCGGCAAACCCCAGAACAGGTTCTCGTACTTCCATTCCTCCGGCGCAAAAGCCTCGGTGTGCAGATACATCGGATACATCGTCCGCCGCGGATTCCGCACCACGCCCCAGCCCACCGACAACCCCAGCTTAAACGCACCGCCGTGATAGAACGTGTTGTGATACAGGCTCGTCGAAGCCACCGCCGGAAAAATCGCCACCAGGTGCGGAGGCTGCTCCACCGCCGCCTGCCACTGCACGTTCCCTAAATACGACCCGCCATACATCCCCACCTTCCCATTCGACCAGCTCTGCTTCGCCGCCCATTCCACCGTGTCATAACCATCCTTCGCCTCATACCGGAACGGATCCCACGCGCCATCCGATTCAAACCGCCCGCGCACATCCTGGGCCACCACCACATACCCGCGCCGCGCGAAGTCCACGATATTGGCGTGAATCCCATCCCGCTGCTTCCCATACGGCGTCCGCGTCACCAGCACCGGATACTTGCCTTCCGCCACCGGCCGGTACACATCGGCATACAGCTTCACGCCATCCCGCATCGGCACGACAACATTCGACTCCATCCGAATCGCATGCGTCACCGGACGCATCTCCGCGCCCGCAACCAGCGAAAACAAACCAATCAGCGGCAAAAGCATATCGCGAATATATACCACACGCCCCGGCCCAACGTGGTAGCCAGGAACCAGACTGCGATATCTTGATAAGTCAAACTCTCATGCTCCGACTTGCTCTGCTCTCCCTTCTTGCCTTTGCACTGCCCGCGCAGGAACGCACCGGCACCATCTTCGTCCGCGTCTCCACCGACCACGCCGATTGGCGCTACCAGCCCGGCCAACCCGTCCACTTCAAGATCACCGCCGTGCAGGACGGCCAGCCGCTCAGCGGCGTGCAACTCCACTACCGCATCGGCCCTGAAATGATGCCTCCCACCATCGACCAGACCGTCACGCTCCCCGCCGAAGGCCTCACCGTCGATGGCGGCACAATGAAAGAACCCGGCTTCCTCCGCGCCATCGCCACCATTGAGCGCAACGGCAAAACCTACCGCGGCCTTTCCACCGCCGCCTTCCAACCCGAAAAGATCCAGCCCACCCAGCATGACGCCGATGACTTCGATCAGTTCTGGTCCGCGGGCAAAGCGGCGCTCGCCAAGATCCCCATGGACGCCAAGGTCACGCCACTCCCCGAATACGGCAACGCGTCCGTCGCCTGCTTCCACGTCAACCTCCAGAACGTCGGCATGAGCGCCACGCCCTCGCGCTTCTACGGCATCCTCTGCGAGCCCAAGGCCCCCGGCAAATACCCGGCCCTCCTCAGCGTCCCCGGCGCCGGCGTGCGTCCCTATCGCGGCCTCGTCGAAATGGCTTCCAAGGGAATCATCACACTACAGGTCGGCATCCACGGCATCCCCGTCACCCTCGAACAGCAACTCTACGACTCGCTCGGCACCGGCGCGCTGGCCAATTACAACACCTTCGGCCTCGACAACCGCGACCGCTACTACTACCGCCGCGTCTATCTCGGCTGCGTCCGTGCCAATGACTTCCTCGTCGCTCATCCCAACTGGGACGGGCAGCATCTCGCGGTCACCGGAGGCAGCCAGGGTGGCGCGCTCTCCATCGTCACCGCCGGCCTCGACCCGCGCGTGAAAGGCCTCGCCGCTTATTACCCCGCGCTCTCCGACGTAACAGGCTACATCCACAACCGCGCCGGCGGCTGGCCGCACATGTTCCGCGCCACCGAAGGCCCGCTCATGCATCGCTCACCCGACAAAATCGCCACCACGCGCTACTACGACGTCGTCAACTTCGCCCGCCGCGTGAAAGTCCCCGGCCTCTACACCTGGGGCTTCAACGACGAAACCTGCCCCCCAACCTCGATGTATTCGGCCTACAACGTCATCCCCGGCCAGAAAAAGCTCCTCCTCGCGCTCGAAACCGGCCATAACAATGTGCCCGAGCAAGTAGCCGAAGTGGAAGCCTGGCTGGTCAATTTCCTCAAGAACTAAGAAGCCATGCCACTATCCCGACGCCAATTCCTCAAAGCCACGGCCGCAGCCCCAGCCTTCGGCCTTTCCGCCCAGAGCGCCAATCGCCCAAACATCGTAGTGATCCTCGCCGACGATCTCGGCTACGGCGACGTGGGCGTCTACAACGCCGACTCGCGCATTCCCACGCCGAACCTCGATCGTATGGCCCGCGAAGGTCTCCGCTTCACCGATGCCCACACCCCCTGCGGCGTCTGCTCGCCGACGCGCTATGGACTGCTCACCGGCCGTTATCCCTGGCGCACCGAACTCAAGTCGCAGGTGCTCTGGCCCTGGGACAAACCCCTCATCGACAAAGACCGCCTCACCGTGCCGAAGATGCTCAAGGCCCAGGGCTATCACACCGCGGCCTTCGGCAAATGGCACCTCGGTTGGGATTGGGCCACCACCGACGGCTCCAAGGTGAACATGCAGGTCCGCATCGGCGACCCACAGCGCGAGATCCGCAACGAGTTCGCCAAAAAAGTCCAATTCGACAAGCCCATCGCTGAAGGGCCCACCACCCGCGGCTTCGATTACTACTTCGGCGTCGACCTCCCCAACTTCCCGCCCTACACCTTCATCGAAAACGATCGCCTTCTCGCGCAACCCACCGCCGACAAACCCGAAGGCATGTTCGGCTGGCCCGGCAAAATGAAACCCGGCTGGCGCCTCGAAGACGTGCTGCCCGAAGTCACGCGCCGCGCCGTCAGCCACATCGAAGCCCGCGCCAAGCAGTCCACGCCCTTCTTCGTCTACATCCCCCTCACCGGCCCCCACACGCCCATCGCCCCCGACGATCCCTACATCGGAAAAAGCAAAGCAGGCAAGTACGGCGACTTCGTCTTCCAGGTGGATCACTCCGTCGGCCAGATCATGGACGCCATTCGCAGCTCCGGCAAAGCGAACAACACCATCGTCATCTTCACCAGCGACAACGGCCCGGAGAATCTCACCTACCCCGTGCAGAAGGAATTCGGCCACGCCAGTGCAGGCCCACTGCGCGGCGCCAAGCGCATGCTCTACGAAGGCGGCCACCGTGTACCGTTCCTCGCCTGGGGTCCGGGCCGAGTCCCCGCCGGCGGTGTGGAGAAAGAGATCATCTGCCTCACCGATCTCATGGCCACCTTCGCCTCGATCACCGGCTACAAGCTGCCCAACAACGCCGCCGAGGATAGCTACGACATCAGCGCTGCGCTATTCGGCCGCAAGCGATCAAAGCCCATCCGCGAAGCCACCGTACATCACAGCTACATGAACGAGTACGCACTCCGCCAGGGTGAATGGGTCTTCATCGAATCGAAGAACGGAGGCGGTGGCCAAGCCGAGCCCGAGTGGTACCGCCAGAACCACAACATCCCGGACCACGATCAACCGGCCGGGCTGTACAACCTCAGCGACGACCTGCGCGAAAAGAAGAACCTCTACGCCCAATTCCCCGACCGCGCCAAAACCATGCGCGCACTGCTCGAAAAATACAAGACCGCCGACCGCAGTGTCCCCAACCGGTAGCAACTCTTACTTCGCCTGCGGCTTCACAGGATCGAGTGTGACCACAAGATTGTCGCGATTCGCCTGCATCAGCAGTTCCACACCGAATTCGGAATTTCGGACCCGATATCCCTTCACCGACGGTTGCAGCGCATAGACGCCTTTGTCCAGCCCCTTGAACTCGAAGGCCCCATCCGGTGGCAGCACGAGAACCTGCCGGTCCACCCCGCGATCCGAACCGATACTGACCCGCATATCCGCCGGAATTGGCGCTCCATCGGACAACACAATCCTGCCACGCAGAACCACGCCGGGACGGGCCTCGATTTCACCGGCGTTCACTTCCTCGCCATCGTCCTTAGTCTCGACGTAGATATTGGGTGTGGCCAAACCGCGAGGAGCTAGCGATTCCATCCTTGCAGCCAGATCCCATATGCGCCCCGCCGGAACGTTCGTGATCGCAAACTCCCCGTCCTCATTGGTCCCGATCCGAACATCTTTGAAAATCGTACCCGAGTAGCGGCTGTGTGTATTGAGAATCATCTCAGCATTGGCCACCGGCTTTCCGTTGCTCACCAGGCACCCGCGAATCGTTGCCCCTTCGGTGACAACAACAGTATGCCGCTCAGCGCCGGTTGTGAGGGTCGTCAACACCGGCGCCATCCCTCTCGGCGTGACCTCCAGAATCATCCCAGTGACCGGTTTCGAGTACGCGATCTCGAATTCTCCCTCCCGGTTCGAAACTGCCACCAGATCGATCCAGTCGATGTCGCCGAAACGCCTACCCTGCTCGAACAACACGCCCTGCTGCGAGATCAATGCTTCCCGCACCGGCTTGCCCATCGTATCCACTACTTTGCCGTGAACCACTTGCTTCGGATCAGGCGGTTGGGACCGCTGCTTCAATGACGCGGAAGCCGGGCCCGCCTTGGGATCGTGCTTGGTGATGAACGCGGACGAATACCCATCGCGAACTGATACTGGTCATACCCGGTACGGACACCGGCTGCATGCACCAGGACAGTAGCATGCGCAACGGGCTGTTTGGTTGCGTCGTCCACCACCGTCCCCGTGGCTGTCAGCCGTTCGGCGGAGAGTGCTGGAAATGAGACCACCATCAGGACAGCTAGGGTTCTCATTGCCCTAGTATAGTCGCCGCACGCTAACCAAATAGTTCCGTCAGCGGCAACCCAAACCCCGGCAGCAGCGGGTCCGCCAACACATCCACCCCACGAAACCGGCACACACTCCAATCCGGCTTGCACACATCCACACTCCGGCCCTCCGGATCCACAATCCACACACTCCGCGCCCCATGGCGCAAGTAAAAATGCTCCCGGTCCAGCAGATCGTTGAATCGCATCTCCGGATACAGAATCTCGATCATGATCTCCGAGGGCACCTCCGCGCACTCACCGATCTCCTTCGGCCCAACGAGAAACGCCATGTCCGGAAGATAGACGCGCACATCGCCTTCCGGACCGAAGCGATGGTGCCATTCCGAATGCGGCCGGCCGCCGTTATGCGTACGGCCATAGGCCAGCAGGGCTGCGCCAAGAATCACCAGGCAATCGGCGTGCAGATCATTTGGGATCGGTTTTTCCCAAACCTCGCCACCCACGTACTCCGCACGTTTGCCACAATCCCGAATCAGTTCCGCTACAGGCGGGCAATTGGCAGCGATCATGCCTACATCGTAGCTACTTTCACAACATTCAGAGCCACGACCGTAAGGGAGTGGTTATTTCTCCGCTCGAAGATCGTAACACAACAACCGCGGAGTGGTCCCATTGATCGTATCCCGAGAATGCTGGCTGATATACAGCAGCCCTCTGCTCAGCACCGGCAGCGACCACGTCTCCCGAGCCGCGAACAACCACGCCCGCGCCAGTTCCTTATGTCCCTTCGGCGAAAGGTCCATCCAAAGCAAATGCCCCAATTCCCCCAGCACCAGGAAATGCCCATCAACGTAAAGCAGCGTCCCGCGGAAAGTCCCCAGCCGCTGCTTGCGAAACTCACCGTTGACCGGAATCGTCTCGTCCCATTCCGGAGTAACGCGCCACATCACCTTCCCCGTCTTCAACTCCACGCACACCAGCGAAGCATCCGGCTCATTCCGCCCATCGAACGCATACAAATAACCATCCTTCTCAATCGCCGTGTTGAAGTGCGTCCCAATCTCCGGCGACGTCCACGCCACGCTATGCTTCATCGCCGGCGAAATATCCAGCAGCGCTCCGCCTGTCTTATACGACGCCGACACAAACACCTGATTCCCCGCAACAACAGGCGACGCCGCATTCACCGACTCATAGCTCTTACTACGCCACGGAAATTGAAAATCCACCGCGCCATTCGCCGGATCAATCGAGTACAACCCCCCAGTGGGCGGATTGCTCTCGCCACCCGCAAACACAAACACCCGCCGTTTCCCGTGCACCGTCGCGGGCACCGGCGACGCATAACTCGGCCCCCATTCTTTCCCCGCGCCCCAAACCGTCTTGCCTGTGGTTTTATTCAATCCCACGACACACGGCCCACCCGGCGACCCAACATTCACAATCAACAAATCCCCTTCCAGCAAAGGCGTCGAGGCCGCGCCAAAGAAGTCCTGCGGAACTTTGTAATCCGAGGCAATGTTCCTCGACCACACCACCTGCCCCGTCTGCAGCCGCAGGCAATGCAGCCGGCCCTGCGCGCCATACGTATAAACGCGGTCCCCGTCAATCACCGGGCTCGATCGCGGTCCGTTGTTATATCCATAGCGATCCTGGAAATCCGTCGCGTACGCAAACTCCCAATACTTCGCCCCGGTCTCCGGATGCAGGCATTCCACCTTCTCCTGATCCCCCTCCCGATGCATATACACCAGGTAATCCCCTGCGATCGCCGGCGAGCTGTAACCCGTGCCCTTTTTCATCTCCCACAGCAGCTTCGGACCATTC
Source organism: Acidobacteriota bacterium (assembly GCA_018268935.1). Lineage (GTDB taxonomy): Bacteria > Acidobacteriota > Terriglobia > Bryobacterales > Bryobacteraceae > CADEFT01. The sequence goes on from JAFDVS010000073.1 coordinate 15,787, forward strand.
TTCGGCCAGCTCTTCGCCAGCTTCGTTTCCGTGGAATGCCCGTTGTGCGTCGGTCCTAGAAACGATGTCCAGTCATGCGTCACGGCCCCGGCGGGCAGCGGCTTCGGCTTCCCATGCACCTTCACCGCGGGGTTCGGCTTCTGGGCCATGGCAGCCCCGGTCAGCACTAGCAATAAAACAAAACGGGTCACTTTTGTTTCTCCAATGTCGTGAGGTAATGCCGCTCCCGGTCCGCAACATACGCCGCGTAGCCCTTAGGATCGACGAACGGATTCGGCCCATCGGCACTGATCCGCTTCGCCTTGTCTTCCATATCGTAGTAGCCGCCGTGCGCGCCCAGGAAAATATCGCAGTGCAGGCTCTTCAGCACCCGGAACGTCTTCGCGAAATCCTGCGCCATCTCCGGATACTGCGGATTCTTCACCAACTGATATCCGGGATTCACATTCGGCGAACCGACAATCACCACATCGTAAGTCTTCCCCCGATCTTTGGCTTTCATCGTCCACGTCGTGCAGCCCCGCGTGTGTCCCGGCGTCAGTACCGCGGTCAACGTCATCCCGCCCAGCGTCACCTTCTCGCCATCCTTCAGCACCTTGTCCACCTTTACGGGCTTCCATTTATGGTCGTACAGGTACTGCCCTGCACCGCCCTTCTCAATCACTTGCTCGTCACCCTGCATCACGTAGATCTTGGCCCCGGTCAATTCCTTCACCAGCGCGTGCCCGGCCACATGATCCGAATGAGCATGATTGGTGAGCAGAATCTTCACGTCATTAAACTGAAATCCCAGTTTCTCTACATTCCTCTTGATAATCGGCACCGTCTCATCGAAGCTCGAATTGATCAAAATATGCCCCTGTGGGCTCGTAATGAGGTAGGTGGAAAGCCCGCGCGAGCCCACGTAATACAGGTTGTCCGCAATGCGATGCGGGTCGAAAGGTTCGTTCCAGTCACTCTGCCCAGGGAGCAGCGCCGCAAGAAACAGCAGCGCCGCAGTGATACGAAAGGTCATTCGGCCATTATACGTTCCCTGTGTTGCGCATCCCGTGTGAGCGTCGATTGAGGCAAGCCGGGCCGTGCTCAAAACAGAACTCAAAACAGAACCCAAAACAGAACCTACCAGATCAGTCCAGAGCATGCTAACCTATCTTGAGAAAACTTTAATTCTGGAGGATACCCCGTGAACTTCGTTCAGCGATTTGTAGTGTTTTCTCTGGTTGCAGCCTGCCCTGGGACTGGCGCTGTTATTGACCCCTACTATGCAGGTAGTTATTCCTTTGTGAACCTCGGGACCCCAAGCGGAGTGCCCAGCCCCTTAGGTGGACTCACCATCAACCCGAACAACACCTCGTCACTACTCATTGGTGGCGGGGCTAACGCAGTGAGTGGAACCATCGAACAAATTAGCGTCACGCGTGACGGCAGTGGGCACATTACAGGATTCTCTGGCTCGTCTTCGGTGTTTGCGAGCGCGCCCAGCATCGACGGCGGTCTTGCCTTCAGTTTGGATGATGTCCTGTTCTATACGACATATTCGAACCATACGATCCAGCAGATCAAACCGGGAGACATTTCTTCGAGCAAGTCCATTAATGCCATCACATTGGGCATCGGTTCATCGTTGGGCACTCTACAGTTCGTACCGGCTGGGTATCCAGGCGCCGGCAAACTGGCGCTGGCATCTTATAGTTCCGGTCAGTTCTGTTTGGTGGATCTTACCGCCGATGGTGCTGGCACCTACGATCTGAGCACATGCGGCACGATTACCAACATCGGAGGTGGACCCGAAGGTATCCTCTATGTACCACTGGGGTCTGCGCTATTCACGAATCCCTCGATATTGGTATCGGAGTACTCTCTAGGTAGGGTATCCTCCTATGAACTAGATGCCAACGGAAACCCAATTCTAGCCACTCGCCGAACGTTTATTTCCGGGCTCTCCGGTGCTGAGGGTGCGACTCTGGATCCGGTCACCAACGACTTTCTGTTCTCGACGTTCGGGTCAGGGAATGAAGTGCTCCGGGTGTCGGGGTTTGCGGAACCACCAACTGGTGATGTTCCGGAACCTTCCACGCTTTTCCTCAGCACTGTCGCCCTTGGGGCTTTGGCATGGATTCGCCGCCGATAGCCGGCCACTGAAGTTCCGCACATTTGCCTCCTTTGCCGATCCCCCGGACGAAAGCCTGGGGGATTGTCTTTTTGCGCCGAAACTAAACGCGATTGATGATACTGGCCACGTAACCGCCGCCGAACCCATTGTCGATGTTGACCACGGTGACGTTGCTGGCACACGAATTCAGCATCCCAAGCAAAGCCGCCAGCCCATTGAAACTGGCGCCATAGCCAATGCTGGTGGGCACCGCGATCACGGGGGAAGCCACAAGCCCCCCAACCGCGCTCGGCAGCGCGCCTTCCATACCCGCTACCACGACGCAGACCTTCGCCTCGCGCAGTTTGTCCAGGTTATGAATCAGCCGGTGAATGCCCGCCACACCGACATCATGAATCGCCACCACCTCGTTGCCCATCACCTCCGCGGTCACCTGTGCTTCCTCGGCCACGGGAATATCGCTGGTGCCTGCGCAAATCACGGCCAGCTTGCCCTTCCCGCGCATCGTCTTGTCACGCCACAATCGGAATGCCCCGCTCAACGGAAAGTGCTCGCCCTCCGGAAAGCGTGCCTTCAGCAACTCCGCGGCCGCTGGTTCGGCGCGCGTCACCAGCAGATTGGCCCCGCGCTCCATCAGTTTCTCCGCAATGGCGAGCACATGCTGCGGCGCCTTGCCTTTCCCGAAGATCACCTCCGGAGCCCCGTTGCGAATCGCCCTATGGTGATCCACCTTGGCGAATCCCAAATCTTCAAACGGCATGTGCCGCATGCGGTCGAGCGCGGCATCGACATCGACGGCGCCTGTCTTGACGTTCTCCAGAAGTTGACGCAGTTGTTCCTGATCCATGCTTAAAAGCTCAGCTTGATTCCTTTCCGCAGCGCATACTTGTCCGCCATGCCGGCAGCCAGTTCCAGCACAAACTGCGAATCCTCGGCGCCCCCGAAATGCGGGCAGCGCACGGGGTCCGCTTCCAGGCACGGCGGCGTGTTGGCCGAAATCTCCACAATGTTGTGCTCGGTATCCATCCAAATAATATCGAGCGGCACTTTGACGTTATGCATCCAATAAGAAAACTTGCCGGGTTTGACGTGCACGAACAGCAGCCCGCGGTCCGGAGCAAGATTGGAGCGGAACATCATCCCGCTCATCATGTGCTCCCGGCGCGTCAGAACTTCCGCCTGCACCAATTGCCCGCCGGGCATAGTGATCTGCCGCATATTGATGGCATCGATTTTTCCATTAGGCTGGCTACCACATCCGGCGAGAAACAGGGAGGCGGCGATCCAGATGAGAACACGTACGAGCATGAAATAAAATGGTAACAGCCTTCGGCTCTCCATCTGAAATGGAATCTTTCCTCACACGTGTGCGCATGACGCTCGACATGATCAAGTTCGAGCACTCGGTGTTCGCCTTGCCCTTCGCTCTCACCGGGGCGCTGCTGGCCTGGCGCGACGCCGGATTCCCCTCCGGCATGCTGGGAACAAAACTGGTCTGGATTGTTTTGGCGATGGTCGGAGCACGCTCCGCGGCAATGGCCTTCAACCGCCTGCTCGACGCCTCCATCGACGCGCAGAACCCGCGCACCAAAACCCGCCACATCCCGGCGGGCCTGCTCTCGAAGCGCTTCGCCTGGGGCTTCACCCTGGTATCGGCGGCGGCGTTCTTCGCAGCCTCGGCCGCACTCAATCCCCTTTGCCTGAAGCTTTCTCCGCTGGCGCTCGGCGTGGTCCTGTTCTATTCGTTCACCAAGCGGTTCACCTCCTTTTCCCATCTGGTGCTTGGCTTCGCGCTGGGCATCGCGCCGGCCGCCGCCTGGATCGCCATCCGTGGCACTCTGGACGCGCGCATCGTTTGGCTCACCGCGGCCGTCACCCTCTGGACCGCGGGCTTCGACATCATCTACGCCTGCCAGGATTACGAATTCGACCGCGGCGCCGGGCTGTTCAGCATCCCCCGCCGATTCGGCATCGCCGGCGCACTCACCGTTTCGCGCCTCCTGCACGCCGCCATGCTCGCAACCCTCGCCGCGCTCGTCCTCGCCTTCGACCTCGGCCCGGTAAGCTGGTTCGGCGTTGCCCTCGTCGGCGGCCTGCTGGCCTATGAGCAGAGCATCGTCAAAGCGCACGATCTGAGCCGCGTCAATGCCGCCTTCTTCACCGTAAACGGGTGGGTCAGCATGCTATTCTTTGTATTCTGGGCCGCCGATATTCTCTTCCTTTCGAAATCCTGAGAACATGCATCTGGAACCGATATTTGATGACAAACGCCTGTTGCCGCTGCTGGACAAAGTCCGCGCCGGCGCACGGCTCACCTTCGCCGACGGCGTAACGCTCTACCAATCGCCGGACGTGTTGGCCGTGGGCTACCTGGCGAACATCGTGCGGGAGCGGATGAACGGCAACGTCACCTACTTCAACGTCAATCGCCACATCAACCCCACCGACGTCTGCGTCGCCAGTTGCCGCCTCTGCGCCTTCGGCAAAAAGGCCCGTGATCCGAAAGCCTACACCATGTCGCTCGAACAGGTTTGGGAATCGGCGGGCAAAGGCTACAGCGAAGCGGCCACCGAATTCCACATCGTCGGCGGGCTCCATCCCGAATTAACCCTCGACTGGTATTGCAACATGCTCCGCGGCTTGAAGCAGCGTTTCCCGCAGGTCCATTTGAAAGCCTTCACCATGGTGGAGGTCTCGTTCCTCGCCCAGCGCTCCAAGCTCTCCATCCGCGAGACCCTCGAACGTCTGCGCGACGCGGGCATGGATTCCCTTCCCGGGGGCGGCGCCGAGATCTTCATTGAGCGAGTGCGCCGCATCATCTGCGATCACAAGATCGACGGGCAGGAATGGCTCGACACTGCCCGCATCGCGCACCAGATCGGCCTGAAATCGAACTGCACCATGCTCTACGGCCACATCGAAACAGCCGAGGATCGTGTCGATCACCTCATCCGTCTGCGCGAATTGCAGGACCAGACGGGCGGCTTCGTGACCTACATCCCTCTCGCCTTCCACCCCGACAATACGCCGCTGCACCACATTCCGAAGACCACTGGCTTCGACGACCTGAAGAACATCGCCGTGGCGCGTCTGATGCTCGACAACATTCCGCACATCAAGGCCTACTGGATCATGATGACGGAAAAGATCGCGCAGATCGCCCAGCGTTTCGGCGCCGACGATATTGACGGCACGGTGGTGGAGGAACGCATCTACCACGATGCCGGAGCAACCACCAGCCAGTCGATGCGGCGCGGCGATCTATTGCGGCTGATTCGCGAATCGGGCCGCGAACCCGTGGAGCGCGACACGCTCTATCGCCCCGTGGAGCGCACGGAAACCACCTTCACGGTGCTGGTCTGATGCAGCGCATCTGCTTCCTGCTGCGGGTGAAGAAAGACCGGCTACCGGAATACCGCGAGCGCCACAAACAAGTCTGGCCGGAAATGTTAGAAGCCCTGCGCGAGACCGGCTGGCACAATTACACCCTCTTCCTGAGCGAAGACGGACTGCTAGTGGGATATCTCGAGACCGACGACTTCCAGGCCGCCCTGCAAGGCATGTCGAGCCGTGAAGTGAATCACCGCTGGCAAACGCAAATGGCTGAGTTCTTCGACCTCGAAGGCGAACACGCCGACCGCGCCATGGCCCCCCTCACCGAAGTATTCCATCTCGACTGAAAAGCGATTCTGAGCCGCGCGCGTCAGCAAGCGGTCTTCCTTCGATAAGGGCTCAATGCAAAGGCACAGGGGTCTGGCTGGGTGTTCCTCGGTATGGTGTTCTCCTGGTTCACCTGTTTCGGCACGTGTCTAATTCTAATTCCAAAGGAGATAGCCAGAGCGAGCCACCCTCGCATCGATCTTGTTCTTCGGCGGAAACTACACCGTCCTCCTGTAACGCCGTGGAGGGCGACATGACGCAACGTGACACCTGGACATGGCTCATCGTCCGGCGAGTCATCGCAAAGGGCGAATATACGTAGGATGGCGAACAATCTTCACCCTACTGAGCCTAACCGGGATGGCGGGAATGGTACGCGCTACAATCGGGCCATGTTGAGACCCACAGATGCCACTCCCCGTCTACTTCTTTCTTATTGCCTGGTTCGCCATTTGCCTCGCCATGGTGATCGCGCCGCAGCACTGCGTCTTCATGATGCGCATGCGGCTGAGTAATGCCGATCCATCAGAACACGAGCTATCCGAAGTGCGCGTCCAAGGCGCTCTGATGCTGATCTTCGGGGGCATCTCAATGATCGTCGCTCATCTCGACCCATAGCTAGCGCCGAGGCAAGGTGCTCGGGTTGACCCCGGTCGCGGAAGTATTCCACCTGCTGGTCATCAAGGAGATCAATCTGGAGTGATTAGTACTTGGCCGCGGTGACATGGCCCTTCCGCACGCATCGGCGCTGGCGCGCGAGACTTTCGGGGCGTGGTCAATCCAGCAGCTGACTCAAAAATCGGTGTATATCGGCGCGCATCGGTTCGAATCGGTGCCCCCCAAAGAGTGCCGAACCATAACGCACACCACATTCCTAGCGAACCTGTAAGAAACTCTTACAAGTTGTCTCCGCCGCGAGTTTCCCCGCGGGCCAAATGAGCTTGGGTGAGCCACACCGTTCCATCCACAGCGCGAAGCTCAACCTCAGAAGGCCCCCACAACTATCACGCAAGAATCCCGTTCACCACCTGCGCCGGAAACTGGTCCGTCAACCGCTCCTTCAACCCATGCCGCTCATACACCAAATCCCAAAACCTCATCCCCAGCAAATGCAGCATGGTCGCATGAAAATCATGGACACTCACCCGGTTCTCCACCGCCTTATACCCAATCTCATCCGTGGCCCCATGCACACACCCGCCCTTCACACCCCCACCCGCCATCCATAAACTGAACCCGCTCGGACCATGATCCCGCCCCGCCGATTGCCCTTCCCGCAACTGCGAAATCGGCATGCGTCCAAACTCCCCCGTCGAAAAAACCAGCGTCTTGTCCAGCAGTCCCAGCCGCTTCAGATCCTTGATCAACGCCGCCGCCGGCTTATCCGTCTTCTTGCAGCAATACCGCAAACCCGGCTCCAAATCCGAATGGTTATCCCAAATCTGCCGCTCAATATAAATCTCCACAAAGCGCACACCGCGCTCCACCAGCCGCCGCGCCATCAGGCAACGCTTCCCATACGAAGCCGTCGCCTCATCATTCAACCCGTACATCTCCTTCGTCGCTTCGCTCTCCTTCGACAGATCCAGCGCGTCCGTAGCCTCCATCTGCATCCGCGCCGCAAGCTGATAATTGGCGATCCGCGCATCCAGATCGGGATAGCCCGGATGCGCCGCCTTATGCTGCTCATCCAGCCGCCGCAACAACGCCCGCTGCGTCTCCTCCAGCTTCTCCGGCAACCCGCCCTGCGGCTTCAAGTTCAATAACGGCGCGCCTTCGGAGCGAAACCGCGTGCCCTGATACACCGGCGGAAGCCATCCCGATTGCCAGTTCTGAATGCCGTTCACCGGCAACTGCTTAGGATCATCCAACACAATATACGCAGGCAGATTCTGATTCGATGTCCCCAACCCGTACGTCACCCACGCACCCAACGACGGCCGCCCCGGCAGCGTGCGCCCCGTATGCATCAGATACAGCGAGGGCTCATGATTGAAATGCTCGCCGAACATCGAACGAATCAAAGTGAGATCGTCCGCGCACTCGCCCAGATGCGGCAGCAGTTCACTCATCTCCATCCCGCACTTGCCATAACGCTTGAACTCAAACGGCGACGGCAGCATCGTGCCAATCTGATCCGCGAATTCAATCTCGTTCACAATATCGCGGCTAGGCGCGGCCCCCGCGAATTTCTTCAGCGTCGGCTTCGGATCGAACAAATCTACCTGGCTCATCCCGCCGTTCTGAAACAGGTGGATGACGGCGTTCGCCTTCGGAGCAAAGTGCGGCTGCCGCACTTTCAGATCCCAAACCTTGCCCTCCTGCCCCACCGCCGAAGGCAGCAGCGACAGCAGCGCAGCCCCATGGACCCCATTCGCCAACCGGTGAAAAAAACTCCGGCGCGTCACTTCATTCGACATACAGAAACTCCGCGGAACTGAGAATGGCATGACACAGACTGCCGAGCGCCGACCAGCGCGCATCCAACTCGCGCGGACCCGCACTGCGCTTCGTATCCAGATGCTCGCGCCAATACGTCGTCAGCCGGTCCAGATCGGCCAGCGCCGCGGCAGACTCGGCCGCACTGGGCTTTCGAGCCAGAGCCCGCTGATACAGGCTCTCCACCTGCCGGGCACGATCCGAGGGATGCTCGTCAATCAGCCTCCCGGCCAGAAACCGCGCCCGCTCGCGAATCATCTCTGAATTCATCATCTGTAGCGCCTGCGTCGACACCGTGGAATACGAACGCTCGATGCAATTCGGCGTCATCGGAGGCTGATCAAAAACCTCCATCATCGTCGGCGGAGTCGTCCGCCGCTGCAACACATAAATCGCCCGCCGCCATCCCTGCTCAGACGCCTTAGCCATCACCTCTCCGCCCGGCGCAGTCTCCACAGCCACCGGCTCGCCAAACGGTTTCAAATCCAACTGCCCGCTCACCGCCAGAATCGAATCATGCAACTGCTCGGCATCCATGCGCCGCAGCGGCATTCGCGAAAACAGCAGGTTGTCGGCATCGGCGGCATGCGCGGCGGGCGACACCTGCGAACTCTGCCGGTAGGCCCGTGAAGTCACCATCAACCGGTGCAGCTTCTTCAAACTCCACCCTTCGCGCACGAATTCCGTAGCCAGCCAGTCCAGCAACTCCGGATGCGACGGAGCAACCCCCGTCTTCCCGAAATTCGAAACACTGGCCACAATCCCCCGCCCGAAGTGATGCATCCACATCCGGTTCACCAGCACCCGCGCAGTCAGCGGATGCTCCGGCTGTGTCAGCCATCGCGCAAGCCCCAGCCTGCGCCCCGTCGCGCCTTCAAAAGGAGGCGACACAACATACGGCTTCAATCCAACACGCAGAGCCGAAGGCGTGCCCGGCGCCACCGGTTCCCCAAGCGTATTCGCATCGCCACGGCGCAACAAATAAACAGGCGACGGTTCACCACCCATTTCATACAACGCGCGAATCTCCGGCTTCGCCTTCAGCCGCGCACGCAACGCCGCAAGCTCCTTCCGCCGCTTCGCCGCACCCTGCCCATACTCGGGCGAAGCCTTCCCCAAGTCTTCATCGCTGATCTTCAGCACGCTCTCGAACTTCTCCGCCAGGTACTTCTGCAGATCCGTGCGATCCTTCTCCGCCGTAGCAGCGGCTTTCGCCAAGTCCGCACGAACACTCTCCGGAAGCGCCGACAAACGCTGCGTGAGTATCTGCTCCCGCACAGGCTTGGCAGCCCTCTCCCCCTCCTGCTCCAACGCCTTGATCTCCGCTTCAATCGGCGTATTCCACTTGGCCACCGCCGCCCGTTCTTCCTCAAGCGCGATCTTCAGATTCCGCTCCGTCGGCTTCACCCAATCATAAGGATCGTATGCCGATTGCAGAATCGCGCTGAAGCGATAATAATCGCGCTGCGGAATCGGATCGTACTTGTGATCATGGCA